>MWCA01000001.1 GCA_002069785.1 Lentisphaerae bacterium ADurb.Bin242
CCAATTCAACCGTGACCGTCAACAGTGGTTCGATTCAGGGCGGCACCGCCTCCAACCAGGGCGGCGGCATTTACGGCGACAATTCGACCTTCACATTGAAGAATGCGACTGTCCGTGACAACAATGCCGATGAGGGCGCGGGCGTTTACCTCGCCGGCGGTGTCCTGAGCACGACGGGGACTTCCTTCATCAACAACATCGCCGCGAACAACGGCGGTGCGGTCTACAACGCAGGCGCGGCCATTACCCTTCAGAATTCCACCTTCACAAACAATATCGCGACGGCCGGAAACGGCGGCGCGATCTATAACGCGGGCGGAACTCTCTCCGTGACGGGCGGCGCCTTCACCGGAAATAACGCAGAGAACGGCGGCGCAATTTATAACAACGCGGGCGGCAATCTTTCCGGCTCCACCTTCACAAACAACATCGCCGCGAATAACGGCGGCGCGGTATATAACGCGGGCGGCAACCTGTCCCTCGGCGGGACCTTCACCGGAAACAACGCGGTGAACGGCGGCGCGGTTTACAATGCGGCCGGCAATCTGACGGTTTCCGGAACTTTCACCGGCAATACCGCTGCGACCAACGGCGGCGCGGTCTACAATGCCGGCGGAACCTTGTCCGTGAAGAACGGGACCTTCACCGGGAACACGGCGACCGGCAACGGCGGCGCGGTCTACAACACGGCTCAAGCCCTGTCGGTATCCGGTTCGTCGTTCAGCGGAAACACCGCGGCAAACGGCGGCGCGATTTACACATCCGGAACCAGCGCCACGATCTTTGCCGGGTTCACCGGAAACAGCGCCGAGACGGACGGCGGCGCGATCTATAACGACGGAAGTTCGGTCACCATTGCGGGTTCCTTCAGCAACAACGCGGCGGCGGTGAACGGCGGCGCGATTTACAATACCGGAACCATGAACATCACCGGCGGATTTTCCGGAAACACGGCGCGGGACGGCGCGGCCCTTTACAACACTGGTTCCGCGGACCTCCTGAACTTCACCGTCGTGTCCAACATAGCTTCCAGCGGCGCGATCATCACGTCGAATGGAGTCGGTTCCGAACTGTATATGAACACCGGTTCCATGAGGAACAACACCGGCACGTATCTGGTGGATACGGAAGGGCACGCAGCCATGCTGACGGTGACAACCGTTCTCAATGCGACGACCTCGTCCATCGTGAACGCGGCCTCGCTGGATCTGGTGAATTCCACCATTACCGGCGCCACGACAGACGGCGCGGCACTGATCGGGGCGGCGACAGCCCTCCAGATCGCCAACTCGATCGTGGTCAGCTATTCGGCGGGCACAACGGCGGTGGATGCGACGGGCGCCGGAAAGTTCTATACGGCCTACTCCATCTTCAGCGGCAACGCGGCCCAGCTGGCCAATGCGTCGGTGAATGTGGAGAACCTGACCGGGTACAACTTCGCCGCGGTCTTCGGCGGCGGCCAGGTGAATGCCTTCGGGCAGCTGGTGATCCCGAATGATTCTCCCGCCGCGATCGGCGTGTGGACTACCTACAACCGGGCCACCGGCGATATTCACTACTCCACCCGTCCGGAAGGCGTATGGACGGTCGGATACAATGTGAACCGGGTGGCGTGGAATTACCTCGGCCCGGGCAACAAGATGTCCACCTTCAGCCTTTCCAACCTGGTGGGCAGCAGCGGACACCCGAGCATCGGCGCCTACTGGCTCAACTCCGCCAGCAGTCTGCCGGACTTCGGGCCCGGCATCAACTCGGACTTTGCGAATCCGTCCTACAATGGAATGATCATGGACTGGGGATATAATTCGGTGATCGACGCCTTCATGGCAGGTTCCGATCTGTATCTGACCCTGAACGGCGAACTCCCGATGGGCTGGATGGGAAGCCTTTCCAGAGAGTTGTTCGGCGCCCCGTACTCGGAAATGGACACCTTCTCGGTGATGGGCGGACGCGGCGACCTCGGAGGCGTTCCGGGCGGCGAATACGGCCTCGGCATGAGCATCAACGGATCACCCTCCGACGACTTTACGCGGTTTGAAGAAACCCCGTATCATTCGGACGGCACTCCGCTGACGGACGAAGAACTCGAGCTGATCCGGGATGCCGCGGTCAAGGGCGTCGCGGAGGAGGAACTCCTGACTTTGAACGAAACCATCGGCGAAAAGGTGCTCTCCGCACTCCGCAGCGCGGACATCTTCAAGGACAGTTTCGACAAGGCCCTGGATCAACTTCTCGGAGCGGATGCATAATCCGGAAAAGAGACTATAATGATGAAAAAACATATAAAAATGGAGGTTGTGATGTGGAAGCCGCAAATTTCGCTGATACTGGCGTTCGGCATGGCATCGGCGCTTTTCCTGAGCAGCTGCAAAACGGAAGACGACTACAGGAAAGAGCGCGTTCAGCGGGCGGCTGAACAATTCGAAAAAGCAAAGAAAAGGGAGATTCCCAACGATAAAGTACTGTCTCTCCAGGATTGTCTGAAACTTGCGATGGAGCATAATCTGGAAATCAAAGTCCAGAATATGGAAAGGGATGCCGCGAAGAACATGATGATCGCGGAAATCCTCGGCATGCTGCCGGACCTGAGCATCACGGACAGCTACACCGCACGCAGCAACCAGCCGGGTTCCAGGAGCAAGGCGATCGCCTCGGACGGAGAAACCTACGGGTACAGCACCAGTTCGGACAAGAATCTCAATAATATGAGCGTCGACCTGGCGTTCAGCCTGCTCGATTTCGGGCTGGCGTTCTTCAACTCGCAGCAGAGTCACGACCGCCTGCTCATGAAGGAAAAGCAGATCCAGCGGATCCGGCAGAACCTGATCCTGGATGTGGTCCGCGCCTACTTCAAGGTTGCCGCCACCCAGCGCGCGATCGACGTCACCACGAACCTCCTGAACGAATGCAAGCACCGCTACACGCTGATCGAAAAGCTGCGCAAGGAGAACAAGATCACGCCGTTCCGCGCGTTCGAGGAGATCAACCGTTTCCTCGACATGGAGAAACGTCTGACCAACTATACGCGCAACTACGAGATCTCCTGCATGGAGCTCCGTTCCCTGCTGGGCGTGTATCCTTCCGTGAGCATCATCGTGGACGACTCTGTCCTCGACAAGATGCCTGCGTTCGATTTCCCGGACATCGAGCTTCTGGAACAGATCGCTGTCCTCAAGCGCCCGGAGCTGTATGAGATCGACATTCAGCGGCATATCAATATCCTGGAATGCCGCAAAACCATTCTGATGATGCTTCCGAACGTGAATCTCTATGTGGACTTCATCAACAACAACAATTCCTTCCTGTACAACCAGACCTGGTGGGAACTCGCGGTCCGGGCCGCCTACAACGCGTTGAAGACGCCGCAGCATATCGCCCGTTACATGGCCTACAGCGACCAGGCCGACATCGAGGAGCTCCGGAGCTTTGCCCAGGCAATCACCGTCATGTCGCAGGTACGTATCGCCAAGGCGGACATCGTCTCCACCCGCGAGCGTTTCGAGATCAACCGCAAAGAAAACCGGAACTACAGCGAACACCTGAAAAAAGCGCAGGCCATCAAGGTCGTCCAGGGGTCCCTTTCCCAACTGGAACTGGACCATCTGCGTCTGACGACCGCCGAAACCGAAATCGAACGGCTGATGTCCCTGGGCGCTTATCACATCGCCCATTACCGTCTGATGAATGCCATTGGAATGGAAAAGCTGGACGCCCAGACCCAGAAGGAATTGAAGAATGAACTGGATCAGGCCATGGTCCGGGCTTCGGCGGAACTGGAAAAAGCCCGTGTCGAATATGCCCGGAAACAGGCGGCCGCCGAAGATGCGCGCATTGCCCGGATTCTCTTCGACGACGGCGTGAAATACTACAACCAGCAGAAGCCGGAAGCCGCCCTGGAATATTTCAAGCGCGCCGCACAGAAAGGCAATGCTTCGGCGATGTTCTGCATCGGCAAGCTGTATTGGGCCGGAAAAGGGGTCCCCCAGGATCGCAAGACGGCCGCAAAGTATTTCCAGGACGCGGCAGACCACGGAAACGTGGAAGCGATGGTTGCGACCGCCTGGCTTTACTACAAAGGCGATGTCGTCGGCAGGAATCTGAGTCAGGCCGGAAAATATTACCGGATGGCCGCGGAAAACGGGGATGACCGTTCGTATTACTGGCTCGGCTCCATCCGTTATGAGGCGGGAGACTACAAGGAAGCCATGGAATTCTTCAAGAAGGCCGCGCGTGTCGGCGACCTGCCTTCCATGGTCCGGGTCGGCTGCCTGTATCGCGACGGCAAGGGCGATGAACGGAACTTTGCCAGGGCGATGGAATGGTTCAAACGCGCGGCGGACAAGGGCGACGCCGATGCCATGAACAATATTTCCATGATGTACGCGATCGGCGAGGGCGTCACCAAGGACCCCAAGATTGCCGAGGAGTGGTTCAAGAAATTTGAAGCCGCTTCGGTCAAGCGCTGAATGTTTTTCAGTTCGGCATCGTAACTCCCGGAGGGAAGCGGAAGCCTTTTGAAAAAAGCTTCTTTCCCCGGGAGTTTTCTTTCCGGAAATCCCGTCGAAAAGGCAGGTTTTTTTGGCTGCCGTCTTGCTTTTTCGGGGGAACGGCATTATAGTCATAGGAAATATGAGGTTATGAATATGAAAGTGTGGAAGATGCCGGTGCTCCCGGTTTTATTTTTATGGATGGCGGTCTTCTCCCTGCCGGCGGTGGAAGCGGACTACGGCGCTCTGCCCGTGAAAGTGGTTTTGTTTCCGTTTCGCGAAGCGACCCTTTCCACCCAGATCGACGGCGTCATCACCAAATACAATTTCCGGGGTGGCGAACGTTTCAAGCGGACGGATGTGCTGCTGACGCTGGACGACCAGAAATACCGGAACGAGCTGCGGCGCGCGGAATCGCTGATGCGGGAAGCTACGCTGAATGTGGATTTCATGAAACAGAAGCTGGCGGACAATGAACGCCTTTACAAGAACGATCTTCAGAGCGAGATCGAGGTTGTCCGTTCCCGATTCGACTACAGCGTGGCGGTGGAGCGGCAGTCGGCGGCCATGATCAACCGGGACGACGCGGCGCTCCATCTGCTGTTCTGCACGATTCGCGCGCCATTCGACGGCACGGTCGAAAAACTGCTCACGCGCGAGTTTGAAACGGTCCGCAGCGGCCAGCCGGTGCTTTCGATCATCGATGACAACCAGCTTCTTGCCGTGATGAACCTTCCCTCCCGGCAGCTTACTTCGGTTTACATCGGAATGCCCGTCACCGTCCGGGTCATGGAAAATGACAAACTCGTCAGCGGCGACATCTATGAGATCGCTTCGCGGGCGGATCACCGCAGCGAAACCTTCGAGATCAAAGTCCGGATCGACAACCGCAAGCACCTGTTCAAGGCCGGAATGTCCGGGGTCCTGGTGAAAATAGGGGCCGGCAATGGACAATAGCAATCCTCAGCAGGAGAATACCGAACTGAAAGCCCGGCTGAGGGCGCTCGCCGCGATTGTGCGTCTCGGGCGCGATGCCTTTGTCCAGCCCGATCTGACGGCCGCCGGTGTGCATATCGTCAACAACTCGCGCTCCCTCCTGGTCTACGAGCGTTCTTCTCTGCTGGACATGCGCGGACACCCCCGCGTGATCGCTGAATATGCGCAGGTGGAAGTGAAGCAGCAGACGGAGCACGCCCAGTCGCTGCGGACCCTCTGCGGCGAACTGGAAATCGGGGAGAACGCTCTCGAAGTGACCGCGGACAATCCGCCCGCGGAAAAGCTTTCCGCGAAGGCGCGGGAGGCACGGGTCTTTCTGACTTCCTCCGGGGCGCATCTCCTGATCGCTCCCCTGCGTTCGCCCCGCAGCAAAACGTCCGTCCGGGAACCTTTCCTGTGGGTGCTGGAATACAAGGAGGCAGTGCCGCAGCATGTGGGGGCCTCCCTGACGCTTCTGTCGGCCGATTACGGAAACGCGCTCTGGCTGCACGTTCCCCAGAGCGGCTTCCGTCACTTCTTCCGCTGGCTGCGGAAGATCACGTTCCTGCGGGTGTTCCTGTTCCTGCTTCTGGCTTTTTTCGTGGCGATGTTCACCGTGCATGTGGAACATACGGTTTCGGCGGAATTCGTGGTGAAGCCGCAATCGATGTTCAGTTCCTACGCCTGGTTCGACGGCGTGGTGAAAACCTGCTTTCTCAACGACGGCGACAAAGTGAAAAAAGGGGACGCGATCCTGGAATACAATACGGACCGCATGCGTTTCCAGCTGGCGTCCGCCGAGGCGTCCTTCAAGGAGACCGACGCGGAATATGCCCAGGAATCCATGGCGTCGTTCACCGACAAGGAGCGGCTGGGGCGTCTCAAAATCCTGATCCACAAGCGTGAACAGGCGCAGGTCGCCATTGCCGAGGCGAAATGGTATTTGAGCCACAGCGTGGTCCGCGCCCCGGTCTCGGGGATTCTGGCCATTACGGACGGAAGCGCGGACAAGCTGGCCGGGCGCGCGGTGCGTCTCGGGGAGCGTCAGTTCGATATCTTTTCCGATACCGGGATGATCGCGGAGATCATGGTCAACGAGAAAGACGCGTCCGTGCTGGAGGGCAACCCGCGCATCAAGTTGTTTCTCCACACACGTCCGGAACTTCCGATTCCCGTGAAAATCCTCTCTTCCCGTTATTATCCCGAGCTGACCGAGCAGAACATCTACAGTTACAACCTGAAGGTGGAAATGGAGAATAATGTTCCGGGGCTCCGTTACGGGATGCGGGGAGTCGCCCGGGTGACGGGGGAAAAAGTCAAGCTCGGCTATTATCTTTTCCGGAGCCTGGTGCTCTGGTACCGCGGGTTGTGAGAAATGGAAAGAACGGAAGCCAGGGAGCCGATCGTCAACGGGCAGGAGGGCGGACAGCCGCCTCCGTCTCCCGCTCCCGGCGCCGCCGGAAACGCGCAGACGGGAACCATCCGTTCGGACATCCAGTTCATTCCGCCGGGCGAGCACGGCGACCATGCGATGATCTACGATCCGCTGGCGGAAAGCTACTACAAGCTCTCCGACCGCTCCTGCCGCATCCTGCGGCTTCTCGACCGCAATTATCCGCTGGATGAATTTCTTGCGCGTGTGAAGGAAGCCGGAATCGACGCGGACCGCGAGGAACTCCTTGAAATCCTGAGTTTCATGCACAACAGCGGGCTGATGGTCCCGGAATACGGCGTGATGGACAACCGGACGGGAAAATACCGGGAGATGAAGGAAAAGACCCTCTTCAACCGGATCATGTCCATGTATCTGTTTTTCAAGCTTCCGCCGATTCATCCGGACCGTTTTTTCACGGCGACCATGCCGTTTGTGAAAGTGATTTTCAACCGCTATTTCCTCTGGATTCTGGCGCTGGCGGCGCTGGCGGGATATGTATTGATGATCCGGCAGTGGAACGAGGCCTATGCAATGTTCCTGAACTCCCTGTCGTGGACAAACCTGGTGAATTATTTCTGGGCGCTGCTGGTGACGAAAACGGTGCATGAGCTTGCCCACGGATACACGGCAAAAAGCTTCGGGGCCCGCATCCGTTCCATGGGCGTGAGCTTCATCGTGTTCTATCCGAGGCTGTTCGTGGACCTGACCGACACCTGGCGGCTCTCCCGCGCCCGGCGGATCGCCTGCGACGGCGCCGGCATCGCCAGCGAGCTGATCTTCGGGGGACTGGCCGCGATCGTGTGGGTGTACGCCCAGCCGGGACCATTGCGGTCGACCATGTTTTACCTGGTCACGGTCAGTGCGCTGGGAACGATCCTGGTGAACGGAAACCCGTTCATCCGCTACGACGGCTATTACCTGCTGTGCGATCTGCTGAACGTGGAAAACCTGATGTCGCGTTCCATCGAATACGTGAAAAGCTGGAATCGCCGTTTTTTCCTGGGGCTCGGCTTCTGGCCAGACAGCGGGGATGCGTCGCCGCTTACGCTGTATTTCTTCGGCCTGGGCTCGTTCATTTACCGGCTGTTCCTGTATACTTCGATCATTCTGGTGATTTACTTCCAGTTCACCAAGGCGCTGGCCGTCCTGTTGATGGCGCTGGAAGCCTATGTCATGCTGCTGTTGCCTTTTTTCATGGAGATGAAGCTGCTCTTCCGATATCATAAAAACCTGAACCTGGTGAAGACGGGCTTCGTCCTGCTTTTGATTGCGGCGCTGGTGTCTCTTTTCTTCGTGCCGCTGCCGTGGTCGTTTGCGCTGCCCTGTGAAATCGTCCCGGAAACCAGCCGGATCGTGACCGTACGCGAATCCGCTTTCGCGGAGGCGGAACTGGATGACGATCCGGTCCGGGTCAAGAAAGGGGACCGGATTCTTCCTTTTTCCAATGTTTTTCTGGATTTCAGCATTCTGCGCTATGCCGCCCTTGTCCGCCAGAACGAGGCGGAGCTGGACCTGATGCGCGCCGACACCAAAACGTTCGGGTTCAGCCCGGTGGTTTTCGAAAAGCTCCGTGTCAACCAGCTTACCTGTGAAGAGATGAAACGGCGGCGCGGCAGCCTGGATGTCGTTGCTGAAACGGACGGGATTTTTGTTCCGTCCATCAAAGACGTTTCTCCCGGCCGCTGGCTGGAGAAGGGAACAGTGCTCGGACAGATCGTGTCGGAAAAGACCATCGTCTATGCGTATGCGCTGGACCGCGAGGTGAACCGGATCAACCCCGGCGACAAGGTTACGCTGAAGCTTCGCGGAGAACTGGACGGTCATAAAGGGGTCGTGGAGACGGTCAACCCGGTGGCGGTGAAATTCCGTGACTCCACCCTGGTTCAACGGCTTGGCGGGACGGTTCCCTGTTATCCCCCCTCCAGTCAGGCTTCGAAGCCTGCGCAGAAAACCATGGAGTTCACCCCGGTCAATGTGCTCTACTGCGTGACCGTGTCCACGGAGAGCCCGCTGTCGAAACTCGTCGGACGGACGGGTACGGCGTATGTCGAACAGACGTACAAACTTTCCGTGGAGATCGGGCGTCAGCTCCTCCACATCTTCTTCCGGGAGTTCACCTTCTGAAGAGGCCGGATTTCTCTCCCGGAATATTTTCCCGCCCGGGAAATAAAAAAACTCCGTCCGGCTTGGCTCGGGACGGAGTGAATTACTCCAGAGAAACCAAACTCAGGAAGCCGGTTCTTCCGCTTTGATCTCGACCGGTTTCATTTTGCCGACGAGGAGCGCAAGACGGGATTTCTTCCGGTTCGCTTTGTTCTTATGATACGTGCCGCCCTTGACGGATTTGTCGATGGCGGAGAACTGTTTGGTGAGAAGGTCTTTTGCCGTGGTCAAATCGTTGCCGGCCACAGCGGCGCGCAGTTTTTTCTCCAGGGTACTGAGCATGTTTCTGCGGGCTTTATGCTTGATACGGGCTCTCTCGCTCTGGCGGAAGGTTTTCACCGCGGATTTCCTCTGCGGTTTTTTCGTTTTTTCGGCCATTCCAAAATCCTTTCCTAAAATGTCAAAAGATTGAACTGATTGCTTTCAAACTCGTAATATATCACCGGGTACCGTATTTTTTCAAGCTGGAATCCCTTTTTTTGCAGAAAAATGTTCCTTGAAACGGAGGTTTTCTTTGTTTCCAGGAAGACAAATCCGCTGAAAAAATCACGGACGCGGCAGAATTTCTTCTTCTCCGGCCTCCCGGATCCAGCCGCGCAGCCAGTCCACCGCGGGACCTCCGACATCCGCACAGCAGTTGGAACAGAAGATGACGCCTTCCGTTTTTCCCGCTTTCAGGAGATCGTAATAGAGTTCGCATTCGAATTTGATCTCGTCAACCGTCAGCGGCTTGCCGTATCCGTAGTCCCAGATGTAGCAGCCCGTCATGCGGCGCTTGCCCGGCGTGCGTTCGATCATGCGGGCCAAGTCGTCTTTGACGACGGCATGTTCCGCCGGGGTCCTCATGTTCCAATAGGTGATGACGTCGAATTCCTTCAGGTAGTCGTCGATGGGGAATTCGAGCTGGCGCTTGTACCAGACCACCAGAAAGTCCAGCGGACGCGGGGCGCGGTGGAGTTTTTCGCGCATTTCACGGATGAAGCCGACCGGATAGCGGGCCCAGACTTCCTCGGGTTCCGTGCGATGGAGGAAAAAATCGTCCAGAATGGCGCCGGTGATATTCGGATATTTCGCGGCCTGGCGCAATACTTCTTCCAGGTCCGTCTGCTGGTCGTTGCACCGGGAACCGGAATCCCCGATGGCGGACCAGACCACCTTGTGCATGGATTTCATTTTTTCAGACTCGGCGTCGAAAGGCGGGCGGGGAGCCCCTCCCATGACCACCCGGCACATATTCGGAATTCCGAGATATTCAGCCCCCTCGACCGGTTCGAGCTTGTTGCCGTCGGGAAGCTTCCATTGTTTGTTGCCTGCGGAACGCTGATGGGACATCGCATTCTGTCCCCAGAGCCAGAAGCATTCTTTCAGTTTCATAAAGGTCCTTGTGAGTTGATGAACATTTTCAACGGAGGTGTCCGTCCCGTTAATTTACATGGTTCTTCTTCAAATGCAAGATCCGGAAACGGTTTTCCGGTTTGAGGCGGATTATGATTTGTTTTTGAATAAAGATTGAGTGAATTTTCATGTTCCCCTGAAAAAAAATCAGAATTATTGATATTCCGGGTTTGCAATATTGCCTTGATCACTATATATTATAAGGTTACGAGAATATTTGTGTGGGATGAAAAACAGAGTATACTATGTTTAAAAAAATTTGGACGCCAGACATGATTCGGGACATTATCCTGTCCAGCAATGGAAAGGAACCCCTGAATTCGCATTACTTTTCGACGACATACCCCAGCGTTTATGCGGCGGCGGAACGAATATTCGGTTCCTGGGGGAATGCCATTACAGCCTGCGGACTTGACTATAACACCATCCGCAAATACCGTTCCTGGACCCGGATGCGGATCGTGACCATGATCCGCAAGAAATACAAGGACGGCGAACCGCTGTCCAGCCAATATATGCAGAACAACTTCAAGGCGCTGTACATGGCCGCCATTCACCGCTTCAAATCCTGGGGCAAGGCCATTCAGGCCGCCGGGATCGACTACAACACCATCCGGATGAGACGGAGCATGACCCCCGAACAGATCCGTGCCGAGATCGTGAAGCTGTATGTAAGCGGCGAGGACATGGCTTACTCCAATATGCGCTGCCATCATCAGTATCTTCTGGCCTACGGCATGAAGAAGCTGGGAGGCGGAAGCTGGGCGGAGGCAAGAAGAGTCTGCGGAATCACGGAAAACTTCCGTCTGCCGAAGGAAAAGCGTCCCGCCCGCAATACGACAGCGCTTTATCAGGCGTCTTTGTTCTGACGTTCAGTGCTTTCTTCGTTCCGCCAGATATTTCACCCGTTCGACCAGAAAATTTCCATACGCCTGGAATCCGGTTTCCTTCCGGTACAGTTCCGCTGTCTTTTCCAGAACCTCCTGCGCATTTTCCGGCGGGAGTCCGGTCTGCTTCAGATACGAGGAAACCAGCCGCGCCAGTTCCCGGATGCGTTCCCGGGGGGGAATTCCACGGGGAAAGAAACGCGCGGAATCCAGGTCGATGAGGCCGAACTTGTCCGCGCGTTTGTATATATTCCGCAGGTTCAAATCTCCGTGGGAGAGCCCCGCCTCGTGCATCCTCGCCAGCGACGGAATGAAGTCGAACATGGCTTGCGGGAGGTTCGTCAGGAACACGGCTTCCGGCGGCAGGACTTCCGTCACCAGATAAAACCGGGATGCCAGCAGGACCCGGGGCGTTTCGAGGCCCGCTTCCTCCAGCCGGACCGCCGCGGCGAGGCACCGGCAGGCGCGGGGAAACTGAAGAAGCCGTTTCAAGGTTCGCCAGAGACCGTTTTTCTTATACTGTTTGACAAAGAACCTTCCCCCGGCGTCCAATCCGGAAACCACGCTCCGCGAGTTTTTCAGCACGGACCCGCCGGCCAGAAGGCCGGCCGGATCGGGAACCGGAATTCCCTCTTTCCGCAGATAGGTTCCGTCCCGAAGAAAATACCTTCCGGTTTTGGAACAGGCGTTCAAAAGGATTTTTCTCATGGGTTCCTGTCGTCCGCCGGTTTATGGAAAAGAGGGAAGAAGCGTGCCGTCCGCGCGTCTCGGCCGGATCACATTGACCTTGCATTTTACCAATGCCATGGCGTGCTCCACGTCGCCCCACGCGAGAATGCCCGGGATGCAGAGGGCCATCGTCATGACCTCTTCCGGCAGCCGGGGTTCCCTCCGGATCAGGCAGACCGGGGAGTCGACCAGGTCGACGCCTTGCATATTTTCCGGGTTCAGGACTGCGCTGTAGAGGGCCGCCAGCCCGCTGTCGCGGTGTCCGCGAAGACGGATCAACGCCTTCGGATCGCGGGTGCGGATGAACTCCGCGGCGCGGAGGAAATCCAGGGTCCATTCCCCCATGAGGCGCCGTCCGAGCCACAGCAGGGAACGCGCCAGCTGATGCTGCTTGAAGTGGATCGGGAACATTTCTTCGGCGTAGCCGCATTCACCGCAGCCCCACGGGTCGAAAATGAGCAGGGAATCCTTTGAATTCACGGCTTCCGCCAGAAGCCCCGCGGATTCCAGCGCGTTTTGGGCGTCGGGGGAGGCCAGCACCTGCCACCGGGCGGTTTTTCCGGGACGGACCCGGAATGGAAGCATGCGGCCGCGGCTGGTTTCGATGCTATATTTTTCCCAGCCGTTTTCTTTGTCGAGCCGGGTGGAAAGCCGGATATTTTCATCGCAGACCCGCAGGACTTCGCGGAGTTCATCGGGCGTGCCGTTTGCGGTCTTTTTGAGTTCGGCGGCCCGGCGTTCCAGATATTGCGGGATGGAACAGACTCCGGCAAACCGTTTTCCCTTGGGGAACGCCAGCATTTTTTCCTCCGGGACGATATCGTATTCGGGAAGGGGGGCGGGCATGCCGTGTCCGCGTCCGCGGAGATAGAAATCGAAGAAACCCAGGACGGCGCTTTGCACTTCCGGCGGATAGGAATGTTCGGCGTTGAAAGCGAGCGTCGAGATATTTTCCGGAACGCCGAGAGCGGAGAAAACTTTTTTGGCTTCGGTATGGGAACGGGCCATTTCGGACACATGAAAGGCGGGATTGCAGTCATGGAGCGCGTTACAGATTTTCAGGGCGCGCGGAGCGATCATGGCCAGGAGCGCGGACTCTTCGCAGAGGTCCAGGCCGTCCGGCAGAAGCTCGCAGATGCAATTCGTTCCGCCGACATAGGACTGGTAGGAACCGACGCTCACCACCGGGGCCGCGGCCCGGATGCGGTCGTCGAACGCGGCCAGGTACATGGTCTGGTTTCCGCCGCCGGAGCCGCCGGTCGCGCCGATCTGCGAAGAATCGACAAAATCAAGGGAACAAAGCAGGTCTACTGTGCGCATGTTGTCGATGATCTGGATTCCCATCAGCGGCTCGCCGAGATTGAGCAGAAGTCCGCCCAGCATGCCGCCGTGATATTCGAATTCACCGTGGCGCGTGGTGCGTTCCCCGGAACCGAAGGCGTCGACCGAGAGTACCACGTATCCGGACTTTGCCAGGATGTGTCCCATCTTCTGAATGGACGCGGCAAGCCGGCCCTGGTGCCAGTGTCCGTGGAGATGGACGACGGCCGGAAACGGGCCTTTGCCTTCCGGGACATAAAGCGAGGCCGTGACGTAGAAATCCTTCCGGCTCTGATAACAGAGATGGCGGATGGAATAGGCGCTGCACTGGACCGTGCCGGTATAACGGCAGTCCGGATCCAGCTTGTGGTCGATCTTCAGCGCCAGTTTTTTCTTCAGTTCGGGCAGAAGCGTCTTCCGCATCCGGTTCCATTCGTCCGCATTCGAAGGGAGCTGGTGGCGGCGGAAGCGTTTGGCGGCTTCCAGTTCCAGCTCGCGAATGATCTCATTGGTGAACGGCTCGGTCCAGACGGCAGCAGTCATCTTCACGGTTTCCTCCCGGATTTTCGTTGAATTTCTGGGCAATGCCGGTCAATGTACCCCGTTTTTCCGGCGATTTCAAGGTCCTCTTTGCATTTTGAAAGTCCGGCCGTTCCATTGTATCGCGCCGGAAACGGTGGAGAAATACGATTTTTCAGTCATTCCGGTCCTTTTTTTGAAATCGGGATGAACAAATTCTGCTGAAAGATGTCTACCTTATATACCGTTGTCAGTTCGTCGAATCAGCCGCAAAGGAGGGAAAGGTAAATGAGACAGGAAGAACTTCAGGAGCTTCAGGCGAATATTACGGAAGTTTCCGCTTTCACAGGCCGGATTAAAACCGAAATGAGCCGGATTCTTTCCGGCCAGAAGGAACTGATCGACCGGCTTCTTCTGGCGATCATCGCCGACGGGCACGTCCTCCTGGAAGGTGTCCCGGGCCTGGCCAAGACGCTGGCCGTGAAAACCCTGGCGCAGACATTGGACGGCTCCTTCTCCCGGCTGCAATTTACTCCCGACCTTCTTCCCGCCGACCTGATCGGCACCAACATTTACAATCCCCAGGAACACTCTTTTTCCGTGAAGAAAGGACCGGTGTTCGCGAACATCGTCCTTGCCGATGAAATCAACCGCGCCCCCGCCAAGGTGCAGAGCGCCCTCCTCGAATGCATGCAGGAGCACCAGACGACCATCGCGGGGACCACGTATAAAATGCCGCTTCCCTTCCTGGTGCTCGCCACGCAGAACCCGATCGAACAGGAAGGCACCTATCCGCTTCCCGAAGCCCAGGTGGACCGTTTCATGTTCAAAGTCAAAGTGGACTACCCGAACCGCGCGGAGGAACGCATCATCGTGGAACGCATGGCCCACCCCGAACTCCGGCTGGAGGCTCTGGCCGTCGCTTCCCTGGCGGACGTCTCCCGCGCCCGCGAATGGGTGGACAAGATTTACATGGATGAAAAAATCCTGGAATACATTCTGGATATTGTGTGCGCCACCCGGCCCGGAAGGCGTTCCGAGCTCTCTTCCCGGCAGGACGGCGTCAAGCTGGACACCCTCGATACCCTGCTTCAGTTCGGCGCTTCGCCCCGCGCCGCGATCTCCCTCGCCCTGGCGGCCAAGGGAGAAGCGTTCCTTGCCGGACGCGCCTACGTCATCCCGCAGGATGTCAAGACGCTGGCTCCGGACGTGCTGCGCCACCGCCTGATCCTCAGTTATGAAGCGGAAGCGGAAGGCATGACCTCCGAGGATATCATCCGCAAGATACTGAACGAACTCAAGACGCCTTGATCCGGAAAAGGGGAGGTCGGCATGATGCAGACCCGGGAACTGCTTGCCAAGGTTAAAAAAATCGAGCTCAAAACCCGCCGTCTTGTCGATGAAATCACCGGGGGCGCCTATCACAGTGTTTTCAAAGGACGCGGCATTGAATTCAGCGAAGTCCGCGAATACACGCCGGACGACGACGTCCGCGACATCGACTGGAATGTCACCGCCCGCATAGGGACCCCTTTCATCAAGAAATACGCCGAAGAACGTGAACTCAACGTCATGCTCGCGGTCGATGCCTCCGCCTCCGGACTTTTCGGAAGCGGGGAACATGAAAAGCGCGAACAGATGGCTGCGGCCGCCGCGCTTCTCGCCTTCAGCGCCATCCGCAACAACGACAAGGTCGGGCTCCTCCTTTTCTCGGACCGCACGGAACTGTATCTGCCTCCGCGTTCGGGCCGGATGCACGGACTCCGCGTGATCCGCGAACTGGTCGCGATGGACCCGGAGGGACGCGGCACCGACATCGGCCTTGCGCTCGAATCGCTGGCCGTCGGGCTCAAAAAGAAAACGGTGGTTTTTCTCATCAGCGATTTTCTCGACGACAAGGATTACGAAAAGACCCTGAAAATCGTCAGCCGCAAGCACGACGTGATCGCGTTCCGTGTGCTGGACCCGGTTGAACTCAAGCTTCCCGCCGTGCTCAAGGGCCTTTCTCTCGAAGGGGCCGAGACCGGAAGGACTTTTTTCTTCGACGCCTCCACTTCCGGTGCGCTCCGTGCGTATGAGAAGGCGGCGGAAGCCCTTCATGACCATACGCGGGAAACCTGCCGCCATGCGAAAGTCGACATGATCGACGTCCGCTGCAACGAGGATCTGGTGAAGCCTCTGATGGCCTTCTTCCGGAACCGCCGTGGAAAACGATGACAGGAAGGGATGAAGAATGAGGCTTGTCAAAAAAATAATTCTGTGGACGGTTGCCGTCCTGCTGGGTGCGGTCCTGGTTCTCGGTATTGCGGCGGGAATCCAATGGTACAAGGTTTCCCGTTCGGACGCCAGAATCGCGATCATGGCGGTGCCGTCCGTTGAAGGTGGAAAATCCGACCTGAAGCTCGGGGAACGCTTCAAAATCAACGCGGTGTTCAGCCTTCCGTGGGGCGTGAATCCCGCGCTTCTGACGGCCGAACCCGCCGAAGGCAGCCAGTTGACGGCGGAACCGAAATTCCGCCTCCGTTCGCTCGGCTGGGGACATAACCTCTGGAATGCCGACATCCCTCTTCAAGCCTACCGCGAGGGAGATATCAAGCAGGGGACGATGACCGCCTCCTTCAGCAATTCCCAGAGTTTCGAGTTCAAACTCCCGCCCCTGAAAATCAAGCCGGTCGAAGTGAATTCGCCGGACCTTGCGCTGGCCGCGGAAATGAAGGAAAAGAACTTCGCCGGGAAGATGCGTCCATGGCTGATCGCGCTGGTTGCGCTGCTGCTGGTCTGCCTCGCGGTGCTGGCTTGCCTCCAATGGGCGGGCCGCAAAAAAGCGCGTATCATTCCGCCGTGGGAATTTGCGATCGCTGCGATCCGCGACCTCCTTTCCAGGGTGAAGGCGGGAACCGTGCCGCCGGAAAAATCCATCGCGGTCCTGACGGATATCGTGCGTGAATATATGGAACGGCGTTTTGAACTCCGCGCGGAACGCCAGACCACCGCCGAGTTCATGAACGACCTCGAACACGGCAAAGGGAATCTTTCCGATACGCACCGCGAGTTTCTGCGCGGTTTCCTGAATGCCGCCGACATGGTGAAATTTGCCCGGGTGCCGGCCGACGAGTCCCTGATTGAAAACGCCGCGCTCAAGGCGGAAGCCCTTGTCAACGAAACCACTCCCGCCGGGAAGGAGACCGGAAAATGATCCATACCTTTGCCCATCCCTACATGTTTCTGCTTCTGCTGGTGCTGGCGCTGGTTCTATTGCGCGCCTGGTTCAAGCCGTCCCCCGCGCTGGCGGTGCCTTCGCTCCGGCCGTTCCGGATGTCCTGCCGTTCCGGGCGTTTCCGCAAGATGCTGCCCTTTTTGCTCTATGCTCTCGGGGGCGTGATGATCGTGCTGGCGCTGGCCGCCCCGCGCGAAGGAATGGAGCAGATCCGGCGCCGCGCGGAGGGGATCGACATTATTATTGCCATCGACCTTTCCGGCAGCATGCGCGCCATCGATGTTCCGCCGGGATACCGGACGGAGAGCCAGCTTTCCGCCGCGCTGGCGAGCGGGAAGGTCAAGGACCGCATCGGGACCGCGAAAGAGGAGATCGCCAAATTCATTCAGGCGCGTCCGAACGACCGGATCGGGCTGGTTGCGTTTGCGCCCATGCCGTATATGGTCTGTCCGCCGACGCTGGACCATCCCTGGCTGCTGGCGAACCTGGCGCGTCTGGAATCGGGCGTGATCGGAGACGCCACCGGGATTGCCGGGCCCATCACGAGCGCGGTGCAGCGCCTCAAGGATTCCGATTCCAAACGCCGCGTGATCGTGCTTTTCACCGATGGCGTGAACAATGTCAATGCCAAAGTCACGCCGCGTCAGGCCGCGAAACTGGCAGACACCTTCAATGTGACGATTTATACGGTCGGGATCGGTTCCAATAATGCCGTCATCCGGCAGGATTCCATGTTCGGTTCCGGCTTCGTGCCGGTCCGGGACGAGTTCGACGGACCGCTTCTCCGCGATATCGCCGGGACGACCGGCGGCGTTTATTACCACGCCTCCGACGGTGATTCCATGCGTCTTGCCATGGAACAGATCGACAAACTGGAAAAGACCAGCGTGGAGCAGAATATCCTGGTTAACTGGCGTGAACTGTATCCGTATCTATGCTGCCTCGCCATCGGATTCCTGCTTTGCGGACTCTTCCTCGAAAGCACGGTGTTCCTGATTGTCCCGTAGCACCGTGTGTCACGGTTCATTTCTTGATGGTTCAGTAGATCCGGCTTCCCCTTGTTCCCTCTGGTTTTTCGCGGCATCGGATAATTTCTTCCGGTCGGTGGGATCGGTTATTTCAAAACGAACCGGGCCCATGAATCCCCAGAAGAAGGTGAGAAATTTGTGAAGGATGAAAACCCGGCCTGATTTCTCGGCCGTCCAGACCGAATAATACACTTTGGAATCGCCTCTGCGAAGCGGCAGCGGCGACAGGTTGTCCGCCAGGATGGCATAACTGGCGCTTTCCGCCGACACCGAATCTTCCACTTCGGAAGGGGCGACTTTTACCAATGCTGTGAAAGGTTCAGTCAGATTCATTTTCGTGTAAGAATAAACCCGGATGTGTCCGGGCGTGTACAGGAACAGCAATTCCAGCAGGTCATACGCGAGAAACAGGGAAAGGGTCGTTCCCAGAATCAGGAAAACGATCTTGCGGATTCTTTTCTTGTCTGATTTCGGTTCGGTCATGTTTCTTTGCTTTCGTTATAGCGTATTCCAAATATACTGTCCCAGTCATGATTTTCAACCTTCGGAAATCAAGAGTCGCCGTTTTGCTCAACTGCTGTGCGGGGGAAGAAAAAAAGTCCCGGAAAAGGCAGGTGTTCCGAGTTTGCCGGACAGCTTTTCCGGGATGAACGGCATTACGGCAGGCGCACCGTTTTTCCCGTGCGGGCGGACTCATAGGCCGCACAGATCAGCTCGACGGTTTTCACCCCTTCGATTCCCGGCGTTTCCAGCGGGCTTCCGCGGAGAACCGCGCGGACCAGTTCCGCCAGTTGGGAATGATGTCCGCTGCATGAGATCGAGGCGGGATCGCCGGCTCCTCCGCCGGGATTGCCGCCGGATCGGTTCCATTCCCGGATCGATTCGTCGTCGGGGGTTTCGTCGGCCGGATTCCAGAGAGTCAGGCAATCGTCTTCCAGGACGAAGCCGCCGCGGGTGCCGGAAAAGGTGATCTTGCGTTTGCTGCCGGGGGCGCATGCCGTACTGGATTCCAGATATCCGAGCGAGCCGTTGCGGAACCGGAGGCTCGCCATCAGGGTGTCTTCCACTTCGATGGTTTTATGAAGGCGGTTGGCGGTGTTTGCGGAAAGCTCGTCGATTTCGCCGTTGAAGTAGCGCAGGAGGTCGGCGGCATGGATGCCCTGGTTCATGAGTGCGCCTCCGCCGTCCAGCGCCCAGGTTCCGCGCCAGGGGCTTTCCGCGTAATATTCCGGTTTCCGGTACCAGCGGACCGAGGCGCCGATGAGGACCGGTTCCCCGAAACGTCCCGCCCGGACGGCCTCCCGCGCCGTGCGTGCGGCGGCGGAATATCGTGCGGGAAAAACGGGCGAAAGCAGAACGTTGTTTTTTATACATTCGTTATGGATTTCACGCGCTTTTTCCAGTGTGGTTTCCAATGGTTTTTCGCAGAAGATGTGCTTGCGGGCGCGGGCGGCGGGAACCGCGATGCAGCCGTGAAGCCCGCTGGGCGTGGCGACACAAACGATGTCGATGTCCGAACCAAGGAAATCCTCGAGGGATTCCGCGGCGCGGCAGTTGAACTTTTCGGCAAACGCGCGGGCGCGGGCAACGTCTTTATCGTACACCCGTTCCAATCCTGCGTGTTCGATCAGACGGATCGCCTCCGCGTGAAAGGCGGCGACCATGCCGGTTCCGGCGATTCCGATTTTGACCTTGTCCTTCATGCTCCCGCCGTCAGTTTTTCCGCATTGAGCGCATAGATTTTCCGGAGGACGCTTTCCGGCAGACCGAGGGAGTTGAGGAACTCCTGATGCTGGTTGTCGAAATAGTCGCGTGCGTAGAGGACGCGGTCCTGATATTCGGTCAGGAACTTCCGTGCGAAATCGGGATCGCGTTTCAGGGCGCGGCAGCCGGAGCCCGCCGAAATGTCGCAGTAGAGGTTGGGGTATTTTTCGAGAAGCTCGACCGTGCGTCCGCCGGGGAGAACCGGGGCGTTGTCGGGCGGATATTGGATGGTTTTGTAAAGGTCGTCGCCTGAGATATGAATCCAGAAACCGGGCGCGTGTCCGAGGAAACGGGTGTCGGGACACGCCTGAAGAAGGCGTTCAAGGGAATCGATGGTGCCGCCCCACCATTCGGTCCAGGGATCGGAGGAGGTTTTGCGGAAATCATACTGGAGATGGAAGGTTACGGGCATTCCGAGTTCCCCGGCCAGGCGGAACAGCAGAATGACGTCCGGATCGTCGTACATCATGCGGCATTTGAACTCGCCGCAAACTTGTGCGCCGTATATCTCGTGCGCCGCCTGAAGGCGTTTGGCGGCGTCGGGTTTGCGCGGATCGGGACAGTAGCCGAGAACGAAGCGTTCCGGAGCGCGTTCTTTGTAGGAGAGACAGCGCGTGAACGGAATGGGGCCTTCCCTGCTGCCGAGAACTTCGGACGGAATGACCTGCGCATACTCCGGACTGTATTCATGCGGACCGCATTCCCAGCTCAGAATCCAGGTTTTTTCGATTCCGTAACGGTCCATGTTGGCCAGGAACTTGTCGAGGTTGTGGCTGTGCCAGTCCGGATGATTGTGCGCATCGATGATTTTCATATTCGGATTCCTCTTTCGAGTAAAGATTTTTCGTCAGACGGCATAAGCCGAATCGACTTTCCGGAAAGCCTCCATGATCGCGTCGGCTTCTTTCCCGCCCCAGCTTTCCAGAATGAACAGAATGAAATGCGTGTCCATGGACTGATGCACGTTCGGAAGCTGGAATGAGCGGGAACGGTCGCCCTTGTAGCAGGGATTGTTCCACGGATGCTTGTTGGCATGTTCCCGGTACCAGTCCAGGGAAGTCGGAACCGCGAAAGAATAATCCGGGTTGATGATGAGTCCCTCGGCGGCGAGTGCGGCGCAATAATCGGCTTTGGAAGCCGACGATTTTTCCGGATGGAAGCGGAGCCGCCACCACCAGTAGGAATGCTGTGCGCCGGGAATCACTTCGGGGATGGAGACCGCATGGAGCCGGTCCATTCCGCGCTCTTTGAGCATGGCGGCGAAACGGCGGCGCGCTCCCACGATCTCCGGCAGTTTTTTGAGCTGGGCGCGTCCGATGGCCGCCCCGAGTTCATCCAGATTGCAGTTCAGGGCGGGGATCACGTTGCCGTGGACATTGTTCAATCCGAACGGTTTTCCGCGGTCGGCCGCGCGGCGTTCGCGCCAGTAAAGCTCTTCGGTTTTGGAGAAGACCGCGCCGCCCTGTCCGCCGGTGCAGAAGTGTTTGCCGAACATGAGGGAAAAAGCGCCGTAGGTTCCGAACGTGCCGACGAATTGGCCGTCGATCGTGGCCGCGTGGGACTGGGCGCAGTCCTCCACCACGGCGAGCGAGTGCTTGTCTGCGACTTTCATGATCTCCCTCATGTCCGCGGGTTCTCCGCCGATGTGCGGAACCACGATCGCCCGCGTTTCCGGCGTGATGACTTCTTCGATCTGGGCCGCGCCGGTATTGAAGGAGCCGGGAGCGGCGTCCGCCGTGACCGGAATGCAATTGAGCATGACGATCGGCATGATGCCGCCGGGATCGGTCACCGGGCCGACCACGACCTCCGAGAAGGGTGGCAGTTCCAGCGCCCGGAGCGCCACGAAGACCGCGTTGGTGCCGGAGTTGACGCCGTCGGCAAATCCGCCGCCGAGAAATTGAGCGAACTCTTTCCCGAAGGCTTCCTCCTCCGGGCCGTTGTAGCCGAAGGCGTTTCCGGTCCGGATGGATTCATCGAAAAGGGCATCCGCCGCGGCTTTTTCCTCCGCGCCGAAGTGAAAACGGCTTTTGAGCGGAAAGTTCACGGCTTTGGGGCCGCCGTTGACGGCCAGTTTTTCTGTTTTCATTATTTTTCCTTCCATGAGAATAAATTTATAGATTCGAGCGGCCGGCTCCAGTCGATTTGCAGGAGTTTTCCGCCGCAGTCGATTTCCACTTTGGTTCCCGCAAGAAAATCATCCGTGCGGGGATTCGAAAAGGTCCGGAGCGCATCTGGGATCATGGCCTTGTAGGCGTTGAGCTTGGTGATGGCTGGCTCCAGGGAATGAAGGCCGCCTTCGTAGTATTTTGCCGTGACCGTTTTGCCGAGGGATTTCAGACGCGCCTCCAGCGGCCGCGCATGAGTGTCGCAGGAGACGTTTTCATCGGCCGTGCCGTGTTCCATGAAAATCGGGCACCGGATGAGGTGCGCGTGTTCGGTGACGTTCCGCACGGACAGCTCTTCTCCGGTGAAGGTCCGCCCGGCAATCGCGATCTTGGGGTCGTCCAGATGCGTCATTGCCGCCGAGGAATAGGTGAAGGCAAAGGTGTCCGGCGCGAAAATCGAACTCAACAGGACGATGTGTCCGCCCTGGCTCCCTCCGTAGCTGAAGATCCGTTTCCGGTTGACCCCCCGATACAGTTCCAGCGTCTTGCGCAGGGAATTGAGGCAGTCGAAGACCTGCATGAAACCGGCGTCATACGGCACGTCCCAGCCGCTGCCGCGCAGCGGATCGAAATCGTAGCCGCTCTGGCGGTATTCGGACGCAACGCAGACCAGGTTGAACGTTTCGGCGGTGAACTCCATTTTGTCCTGATGCTGGAAACGGTTTCCGCCCCATCCGTGACAGAACAGCATCACGCCGGTGTTTTCATCCGGATTGTCCGGCGCAATCACCAGCGCGGTGACCGGCTTCGGATAGGAAGCCGTATTGACGGAATGAAATGTGAACTCGAACCGTTTCATTTTTCCAGCTCCAGAATGCGGATGGCGTTTTCCCGGGCGACTTTCCGGAACACTTCTTCGGAGATCTCTCCGGTTTTTCGCAGATCGAGCAGAAAATCGACCAGCGGAGTCGGCGTATCCGGCGCACAAATATCGGTTCCGAAGAAAAGACGGTCCTGAAACTCGTTCAGAAACTTGACCGCATGTGCGCGGTCCCGTTTGAGCGCATTGCAACCGGACCCCGCGGAAAGGTCACCGTACAGATTTCCGTATTTCCGCATCAGCTTCGGGATGCGTCCTTCCGTGACTTTTCCCGCCGGGTAGCCGAAGCGGTCGTCGATGGTCCGGATGGTGCTGATTTCCGCCCAGAAAGTCTGGGAATGGCCGAAGAACTTGAGCCTCGGAAAACGTTTCAGGGATTCTTCGAGCTGGGGAAGCCCCTGGTCGTCGACCAGTCCGTAAGAATATCCCTCGAAGGGAGAAATATGGAAGGTCAGCGGCAGGCCGGCTTCCTCGGCGGCGTGAAACAGGTTCTGAACCCGCGGGTCCAGGAAGGGAAGATTCGCGCAGACTTCGCCGATCCCTTTGCAGCCCTTGTCCCGATAATACCGGAGGATGTCCCCCAGGGGCGCCCGCCAGGAATTGTGGCAGGCGCGGGGGTCGACATTGCAGAACGGAATGAAGCGTCCCGGGAAATTCCGCGCCATGCGAAGGACTTCTTCATTCGACTGGCAGCATCCGGGAACATTCTCCACATTGCCGAGCGGGAGCACGACGCCGCGCTCGATTCCGACCGCGTCATAACGCCGGATCAGCTGTTGCGGAAGAGCGAAGGTCTGTTTTCCGTACACCGGATAGACTTCCTCTTCCACCATGTGAACATGAATATCAATCAACATGAGGAGACTCCGTGTTCATCTTTCCGGTTTGTCCGGCGCGGCGACCGGCTTTGGACAAGGGGTTGCAAATGTGAAATCGATGCGTTTCATTTTTCCAGCTCCAGAATGCGGACAGCGTTTTCCCGTGCGATTTTCTGAAAGACCGTCTCGGAAATTTCACCGGTTTTGCGCAGATCGAGCAGAAATTCAGCCAGCGGCCGGAGCGTGGGCATGGTCGGCTGGCAGATGTCCGTTCCGAAGAAAAGGCGGTCCTGGAATTCGTTCAGGAAAGCGACGGCATTTTTGCGGTCCCGTTTGAGCGCATTGCAGCCGCTGCCGGCCGAAAGGTCGCCGTACAGGTTCGGATACTTGCGCATGAGTTCGGGCACGCGTCCCTGTTTTGGAACGGGACCCTTCGGATAGCCGAAACGGTCGTCGATACAGGAAATCTCGCCCATTTCGCACCAGAAGGTCTGGGAATGACCGAAAAATTGGAGCTTCGGAAAACGCTTCAGGGATTCTTCGAGCTGGGGAAGTCCGGAATCGTCGACCAGTCCGTAGGAATACCCGACATAAGGCGAGAGGTGGAAGATAAGCGGCAATCCGGCGATTTCGGCGCAGCGGAACAAATTCTGCACCTTCGGATCGAGGATCGGCAGATTCGCGCAGACTTCGCCGACGCCCTTGCAGCCTTTGTCCCGGTAATATTCGAGCAGTTTGTCCAGCGGCGCGTTCCAGGAATTGGTCATGGCGCGGGGATCGACGTTGCAGAACGGAATGAAGCGCCCGTGGTATTTTTCCGCAAGTTCAAGAACCTCCTCGTTGGATTGAGGAATGTAGGCGCATTCGGGATTGCATCCGGGCAGCAGACACGCCCGTTCGATTCCAAGTTCATCATAGGCTTTCAGAAGCTGTTCCGGACTTGCATAGGTCTGGTTGTCTCCGGTGATCCGCGGCATTCCCGCGATTCTCCTTGTATGAACGTGAATATCAATAAACATGATGCAGCTCCTTGCTCATCTTTTTTTGTTGTAATCGCGCGTGATTCCGTATTTCCGGTTGTGAAGTCCGGGCGCCCACCCGTGCATTTGTGCATACAAATCCATGAAGTCGTCGCTGCGGAGGATCACGGTCTGGCAATCGACCCGTTCCGCGCCGCGTTTTTCGAACTCGTCGGCGGAATTCGGACACATGAACCGGTATTCGAGTTCAAAGGAGGCGGACATTTCCGGAACCGGGATGTTCCGCCTGTTTTTCAACGCCCTTTCCGCCATCTCCGTCAATTCTTTCCGCACGGAAAGCGGATTCCGGTTGATGACGGTGTAGCGCGAAACCGCGTCCTTGGTGGAAACCGTCTCCCCTTTCTCTCCGAGGAAGTCCAGAGCTTCGGCGCAGGCCGCCCGGTCGCCGGACACCAGGATCGTCGGCACCCGAAAGTAGGCGGCGTGAAGAACCTGCATCCCGATTTCCCCGATCCGTTTGCCGTTGAGCCGCATTCCCGCGATTCCGTGACTCGAGAAGGTATGATTCAGGTAAGCGCTGTTTTCGCCCTGGAACGCGTGGGCCCCGAGCTGGACGGCGGCGTCGTAGGAGGCGTCCAGGAAATTCGTCCGGAGAATGGGCGCGCCGATGGTGGCGAGCGATGCCGCCGGGTGAAGCATCGTGATGTCGATGCTGTTGCTGCCGCCGTGTCCGTCCCATACAACGATTTCGTCGGCTCCGGCCCGGACCAGTCCTTCCACACAGGCGTTGACTTCCTCCGTGAGGAGCCGTCCGGCGGTGGCTTCATTGATGATTTTGTTGCCGATGGAGTCGGCCCGCCCGTTGACTCCGCTGGGTCCTTCCAGGTCAGTCATGATATAGACTTTCATGACAATCGCTCCTTGTTTTGAGGTGTGTTTCAGTGCAATGCACCGATCTGGGATGTCACTTTCCGGAATGCCTCAATATAACGGTCGATCTCGGGAATGTCAAAGTGTTTGAACCAGGGAATGGAAATCAGTTTCCCGGCAATCGCCTCGCTGACGGGAAGCGAACCGGGCCCCTGGCGCACGTCGCGCTGTCCGAAGGCAAGAGCCGTGGGACGCCCCTGCCGGAAAAAGTCGAGGCGATGGAAATAGTTATGGAGATGGAGCGGCGCGTTGCAGCCCGGATGACAGGAGACTCCTTCGGCGCGCAAGGCTTCGGTGAACCGTTCCACGGAAACTCCGTCCAGCCGGGAGGCATCGTAGTGACAGTGGCTGGCATACCAGCCGCCGTTCGTGATGCCGGAGCCTTTGGGATACCGGACGACACACAGCCCCGGGAGCCGGTCGATCGCATCGGAAAAGTAAGTCATGGCCCGGTCGATTTCCGCGATACGTTCCGGATAATACTTGAGCTGGACGCGTCCCATCGCCGAACAGGTCTGGTTCATCCGGTGCTTCACCGCGCCGATGGGAAGGCCGCGGAAGGGAACCAGATCGTCCTGCGTGACCTGGGCGTCCACGGGATTGTAGTTGCTCGGCGCGCCGGTGCGTTCGTAGTGGCCGTAAGCGACGCAGCGTTCATAGAGCACGCGGTCGTCGGTCGTAATCATTCCGGCTTCGCCGACGGCGAAGGATTTGCCGGACATCATGCTGGCTCCGGCGATGTCGCCGAGAGCTCCGCACATTTTACCCTTGTACATGGCTCCGTGCGCGTGGGAGTTGTCTTCGATTACCTTGAGCCCGTGTTTCCGGGCGATCGGCAGAATCGCGTCGTAGTCGGCCGGAACGCCGCCGTAATTCACCATCAGGATCGCTTTGGTACGGGGACCGATCCGGTGTTCGATGTCCTTCGGATCGATGCACAGCGTGAACGGATCGATGTCCGCGAAATTCACCGTGCCCCCGAGCTGGAGCACCGAGGCGCAGGAGGCCCAGTAGGTGATGCTCGGACAGATCACCTCGTCGCCGGCGCCCACGCCGCACGCCCAGAAAGCCGCCGCGAGGGCCGCGGTTCCGTTGCAGGTCCCGAGGGCGTATTTCACTCCGTTCCATGCCGCATATTCCGCCTCGAATTTCTTGGTGATTTCCGTTCCGCTCATGCCCCCCGCACGCAGAACTTCCGTGACCGCCTGAATGTCTTCTTCCGTAACGATCGGCCAGTGGAACAATTCTTCTTTGGTTTTTTCTATCGTCTTCGGACCTCCGAACAAAGCCAGCTTTTCCATTTGTCGACTCCCGGTTCCTGTTTTATTGATCCTCTGGTTAATAATTATCCATTGGTTAAGTATTATAGTGCCGAAGAAAAAATTTTCAAGAGGGGAATGGAAAAAAATCCGGATTTTTTTGAAGTTTGGAACCGGGATTTGTTGAAAACAGGAGCTTCTTCCTTTTTTCAATTTGAAAAGCACTGTTTCCCGAATATATTTTCCGGAATGAAATTCAGGCGGAACAACATGAAGACAGGATTCTTTCAATATTCCGTATTTCAACGCGACCGCGGAAAAAATCTGGAATACATCGCCAATGCTTTGCGCGGCCAATCGTTTGATCTGCTGGTTTTGCCGGAATTGTTCACCTGCGGCTATTCATTCGATGCCGTCCGGCCCGTGGCTCCGTTTGCCGAGGTTTTGGACGACAGCCCGACCGTCCGAACGCTGCAAGGATTGGCCTCCTCCTGCGGCGGCGTCATTACGGGCACGATTCCCGAGAATTGCAGCGGCTTGCTGTATAATACGGCCCTTCTGGTCGGCTCTTCCGGACTGATCGGGGTTCAGCGCAAAATCCATTTGCCGGATTATGAAAAACAGTTCTTTGCCGCCGGAAACAAAATTTCGGCGTTTGACATCGGGCGTGCAAAAATCGGCATGATGAGCTGTTTTGACAGCTGGTTCCCGGCATTCGGGGCCTGTCTCAAGCAGGATGGGGCACAGATTCTTTGCAATTCCGCCAGCTTTGGAGGTGCTGTTACCCCGATGATTCTGCCCATCCGCGCCCTGGAAAACCAGGTCTTTGTCGTAAGCTGCAACCGAATCGGGACGGAAGACTTCCATGGTGTGCCCGAAACGTTTTGCGGAAAAAGCCGGATCATTTCTCCGGACGGCAGAATTCTTGCTTCCGCCGAGGGGGAGGAAAAACGGACATTCGTCGAAATCGACCTCGATGAAATTCGTCATCCGGCATTCGGCTCTCTGATTTGCAAGGATTTCGCCGCCGAACACGGAAAGTATAAAATACGCCTGTGAATGCATTCAGCGTTTCCCCGACAAAAACATATAAAACGGAAGAATTTCCATGTTTATAGAAAAACAATCCCGGCAAATCATTCTCCTGCTGGAACTGGAAAAACGGAAGAAGGCGATCCGGGAAACATACAGGCTGGAGCAGGGACTGTCGAAACAAGAGTCCAGACTCCGGAAACAGTTGTGCCGGGAAGAAATCAAGAAACTGCATCGGGAATTCATGAAGGAGAACGGGGCGGACGAAAATTTTTCCCTGACCGGCCTCTGAGTCCGGCGGGGGTTCCGGAGAATGAAATGCCGTTTGCGGGGAAGGGGCCCCTCACGTATTTTTCTTCGTGAAGGAAGGACAATCGTCCATCGGGTTGACCTCTTTGCCGAACTTCACGCAGCGGTTGACGAACGGATGCGGGATCAGGTGCAGACAATCCTTGCAGAAGTGTTCCTCGCTTTCGGAAGAATTCAGTTTCGGCCTCTTTTCAAAGTCGTCCGCACCCAGAAGATTTTTGAAACGGTCCGCCGCGGCGCTTTTCAGCGGATCGGCTTTTTCCCCCTTGACTTCCGGGGCGAGCGAGCCCGCCAGATGTCCGCAGGCGGCGCATTTCAGGACGTCACCCTTCCGGGTCCAGCCGTCCATGACCGCCTCTTTTTTGAGGAACGTATTTTTTCCGCATTTCGGACAATGATACTCGTCACCCGGCTTCATTTTTTCACCTCCATGCAATGAAACGGACAATATCCCGGACATCCCCATTCCGTTTTGCGGCGTAGTCCGCCAGCTGGTCGTCCCCGAGCTTCCCGACCGCGAAATAGGCGGCTTTCGGATGCTGAACAAAGAACCCGGAAACCGAAGCGGCCGGGATGATCATGAACGATTCCGTCAGGGCGAAACCGAACTTGCGTTCCACATCCAGCAGACGGAAGATGTCCGCCTTGAGCGAGTGGTCCGGGCATGCCGGATAACCCGGCGCCGGACGGATGAATTGGAGCGCTTCGCCGTCCTTCCATTCCGTGCGGGCTTGCTCGTGCAGATATTCGGTTCCGGCCTCGGCCAGACTTTCCGCCAGCGTCTTGGCGAGGAGAGTTTCATAATCATCGTCCTTGCGCGCTTCCAGGAAAGCCTTGTCGACAATACAGCCGACCGCAAAACAGCCGAGCCAGCCTTCGGCTTCAGCGTCCCGCGGCGGCAGAAAATCGGCGAGGGAATAGTTGGGCGTGCCGCTTGCCTTGCGGAACTGCTGGCGGAGCATCGGGAAGAAGCAGGGGCCGTTTTCCGAATCGGCCCGGATTCCTTCGTTTTCGGAATCGGCGCGGAAGAAACCGAGGGACGCGGAAATGCGGACCGTTCCGGCGCTGCGCATCGAATCGAGCACTTTCCGGGCGTCGGAAATCAGATCGTCTTTGCCGGATTCGTCCTTCCAGATCTGGCGGAACAGGTCCCAGTCGAGGCGGCGGACCAGTGCGTCGAACGGCAATTCATCAAAGTCGGTAATCCCTTTGAACTTTCCGGGATGGCCGGGACGGACATGGGACCAGTCGGTTTTCAAAGCGTTTGAACAAGCTTCCGCAAAGGGAACCGGCGTGGACTCGGAGGCCTTGACATCCGCCTCCATGCGAAGTCTCGCATATTCCGATTTGAGCCTCCTCGCGTAAGCGTCACGGGTTTTCGGATTCAGCACGAAATTGACCGCCAGCACACCCTGCGAAGCGTCGTGCACCTGAAGCACCACGCCGGAGGGATACGCCGGAGCCACCTTCAGCGCCGTATGGGTCTGCGAGGTGGTGGCGCCGCCCAGCATCAGGGGAATCTTCATGCCGCGCCGTTCCATGGCCGAAGCGACGGACACCATTTCCTCGAGGGAAGGCGTGATCAGTCCGCTCAACCCGATGAGATCGGCGTGCTCCCGTTCGGCGGCGTCCAGAATGGTCTGCTGCGGGACCATCACCCCCAGGTCGATGATCTTGTAGTTGTTGCACTGGAGGACCACGCCGGCGATGTTCTTTCCGATGTCGTGGACATCCCCTTTGACGGTCGCCATGAGGATGGTTCCGGCACTGGAGGAGGCGGAATCCTTGCGGGCGGCCTCGATGTGCGGCATCAGTTTCGCGACCGCCTTCTTCATCACGCGGGCGCTCTTGACCACCTGCGGCAGGAACATTTTGCCGCTGGAGAACAGGATGCCCACCTGTTTCATCGCGTCCATCAGCGGGCCTTCGATGATCTCCACAGGATCGGACCAGCGCCCGAGCGCCTCCTCCATATCGGCCTCGATGAAGGAATCGTCGCCCTGAAGCATCGCGTGGGCGATCCGGCGTTCCAGGGATTCCCCGCGCCAGTCCAGCTTCCGGACCTCCGAGGAAACCTCCTTCTGATATTTCATGGCCGTTTCGACCAGTCTCTCTCCGGCATTCTCGTGGCGGTTGAGGATCACGTCTTCCGCGGCAATGCGCAGTTCCTCCGGGAGTTCCTCGTAGACCGCGAGCTGGGCCGGATTCACGATCCCGAAGTTCAGTCCGCTGCGGATGGCATGATACAGAAAAACGCTGTGGAGAGCCTCACGGACCGTATTGTTGCCGCGGAAGGAGAAGGAAACATTGCTGATGCCGCCGCTGACTCCGCAGAGAGGCATTTCCGTCTTGAGGATTTTGACGGCATCGATGAAGTCCTTCGCATAGCTGTCATGCTCCTTCATCCCGGTGGCAACCGCGAACACGTTGGGGTCGAACAGGATGTCTTCCGGCGGGAAACCCGCTTTTCCGGTCAGGAGCCGATAGGAGCGGCGGCAGACGTCGACCCGGCGCTCGAGGGTATCAGCCTGCCCTTTTTCATCGAAAGCCATCACGAGGACCGCCGCGCCGTAACGCCGGATTTTTTCCGCTTTTTCGAGGAAGGGGCCTTCGCCCTCTTTCAGGCTGATGGAGTTGACGACACACTTGCCCTGAACACACTTGAGGGCGGTTTCGATCACTTCCCAGCGGGAGGAGTCGATCATGAAAGGCACGCGGGCGATGTCCGGCTCCGCGGCGGCATTGAGGAGGAATTCCTTCATCGCGTTCACGGAATCGAGCAGGGCGTCGTCCATGTTGATGTCGATGATCTGGGCGCCGTTGTCGATCTGCTGGCGGGCCACGTCCATGGCGTCCGGATAGTTGCTTTCGTGGATCAGGTTCAGGAACTTTTTGGAACCGGCCACGTTGGTCCGTTCCCCGATGTTGACGAAGTTCGTTTCGGGGGTCACGACCAGCGGTTCGAGCCCGCTGAGACGGAAATATTTCGGGATTCCGGGAACGGTCCGGCCCTTGAGTCCGGACAGCGCCTCCGCAATGGCGCGGATGTGTGGGGGCGTGGTGCCGCAGCAGCCTCCGGCAATGTTGAGGAGACCGTTCCGGGCGAAGTCCTGAAGGATGGGCGCCATCATTTCGGGCGTCTGGCGGTAGTGTCCGAACTCGTCCGGAAGTCCGGCGTTCGGATGGGCGCTGACGCGGAACGGCGACTTCCGGGCCAGTTCCTCGAGATGGGGGCGCATTTCGGCGGCCCCGAGCGCACAGTTGAAACCGATGCTGAGGAGGTCGCGCGTATGGGAGACCGAAATCAGGAATGCCTCCACGTTCTGCCCGGTCAGGAGACGCCCGCTGGCGTCGCTGACCGTTCCGGAAATCATGACCGGCATGCGGAGGCCGCGTTCGTCGAGCGCATTCTGAATCCCGTGGATGGCCGCCTTGCAGTTGAGGGTGTCGAAGACGGTTTCGATCAGGAGGATGTCCGCGCCGCCGTCGATCAGTCCGAGGGCGCCGGTCCTGTACGTGTCGGCCAGCTCGTCGAAAGTCACGTTGCGGAGAGCCGGGTTGTTGATGTCCGGCGACATGGAGGCGCTCCGGGAGGTCGGCCCCATCGAGCCTGCGACGAAACGGGGTTTCGAGGGATTTTTCGCGGTAAAACGGTCGGCGCACTCCCGGGCAACGGCGGCTCCGGCCTTGTTGAGATCGTAAACGAAGCGTTCCAGTCCGTATTCCGCCTGGGAAATTGCATTCCCGTTGAACGTGTTGGTTTCGATGATGTCCGCGCCTGCCTCCAGATAGGCTTCATGGACCTTTTTCACGGCATCCGGACACGTGATGCAGAGCACATCGTTGTTGCCCTTGAGATTCTTTTCCGATCCGGCAAAAAAAATTCCCCGGAAATCGGCCTCCGTCAGACCCTGCTGCTGAAGCATGGTCCCCATGGCGCCGTCCAGAATGAGAATGCGTTTTTCCAGGGAGGCGAGGAGGAGGTCCATATTTTTCTGTTTCATGAGGAGTATACCCATCTTTGTTTTCGTTTGCCGGATCGGGATGATACTATATTGCGGGAAAGCGTTTTTTTCCACAAAGAATGCTTGATTTCATCGGTTTTTGTGGTTATAGTTCCCTGTTGTTTTTCAACAGCAAGGAGAAATATCCCATGAATACACAAGAGTTGGCCCTGGCACTGAACGAGGAATTCCATTCGGAAAGCGTCACGTTCGGCTTCTGGGGAAATTCCAGTCTGCCCGCCGCCTTTATTTCGAACCCGTTCTGCACCGGAGCGGTTTCCCCGTATGGCGCCCATGTCCTTTCCTATGTTCCGGCGGGAAAAAAGGATCTGCTGATGATGTCCGCGGAAAGCCCTCTCGAAGAGCCCAACGGAATCCGCGGAGGCGTTCCGATCTGCTGGCCCTGGTTCGGGCCGGACCCCAAGCCGGCCCACGGAACGGCGCGCATCCAATATTGGAAACTGACCGGCGTCAAGCAGGAAGCGGACGGTTCCGACACGCTGACATTCCGGCTTTCCGTAACCGAGCCGCACCGTCTGGATGTTTTTTACGAAGTGAATTTCGGGGCGAAACTGACGATGAAACTGACGACGGTCAACAAGGGAAGCACCGTTTTTTCCCTGACCGATGCGATCCACACCTATTTCCGGGTGGGCGAAATCGAAAAAACCACGATTTCCGGTCTGGGCGGCTCCCAAGTGGAAAACCGCGTGAACAGCCCCGCGGGGATTTGTCCCGACCAGTTCGGGTTCGAGTCCGAAACCGACAACATCTACCATTCCTCTTCGGCCGTCACGATCACCGACAACGCCTGGAACCGGCAAATCCTCGTGGAGAAGTCCGGCTCGAAAACGACCGTCGTCTGGAATCCCTGGATCGAGAAATCCAAAAAGCTGACCGGTTTCGGCGACGAGGAATATCACATCATGGTCTGCGTGGAGGCGGCGAACTGTTCGACCGACCGCATCGAGCTGGGTTCGGGCGAATCCCATACCCTGACCCAGACCATTTCCGAAGTCTGAGCGCCCTTGAATCGGGGGTGAATAACCGAGGGGGAAAAATTATTCCTGATTGGACTTGAGGATTTCAACAAACGCTTCCTGCGGAATGTTCACCTGTCCGATCTGTTTCATGCGCTTCTTGCCTTCCTTCTGCTTTTCGAGCAGCTTGCGCTTTCGCGTGATGTCGCCGCCGTAGCACTTGGCGATCACGTTTTTCCGGAGGGAACGGACTGTCTCGCGCGCGATGACTTTCCCGCCGATGGCCGCCTGGACCGCGATCTGGAACTGATGCATGGGAATGGCGGCGGCCAGACGCTCGGCCAGCATACGTCCCCGGGAATATGCGTGATCCGCATGGACAATCGTGGCAAAGGCGTCCACCGGGTCTCCGTTGACCAGCATGTCGAGCTTGACCAGCTTGTCCGGCTGGTATCCGGCGGGTTCGTAGTCCATGCTGCCGTATCCGCGGGTGATGGACTTGAGCCTGTCGTGGAAGTCGATGAGGATTTCGTGCATCGGGAGGCGGGCGGTCAGCATGACGTGCCGCGCATCCACATTTTCCGTGTTGGTGCAGATTCCCCGCTTTTGCATGACCAGGTTCATGATGTCCCCGATATACGCGGTGGGCGACATGATTTTCGCATGGATCAGGGGCTCTTCGATCCGCTGGATTTCGGACGGGTCCGGAAGATGGACGGGGTTGTCCACCAGGATCATGGTCCCGTCGTTCAGGTAGACATGATAGATCACGCTCGGATAAGTGGCGATGATGTTCATGTTGTACTCGCGCCGGAGACGCTCCTGAATGATCTCCATGTGGAGCAGGCCGAGGAACCCGCAGCGGAATCCGAAACCGAGCGCGGCGGAGGTTTCCGGCTGGTATTGGAACGCGGCGTCGTTCAACTGGAGCTTGGCCATGCTGAACTTCAATTGCTCGTAGTCGGCGGTGTCGATCGGATAGATGCCGCTGAACACCATCGGGCGGATTTCCTGGAATCCGGGCAGCGGCTTGTTGCAGGGATTCAGTGTTTCGGTGACGGTGTCCCCGATCTTGGTTTCGGAAGGGCTTTTGATGTTCGGGATGATATACCCGACCGAACCGGCGGAGAGCGTGTCCTGCGCCTTCATTTCGGGAGTGAAGACCCCGACTTCCTTGATTTCGCTTTCCGCGCCGGTGCTGAGGAGGCGGAGTTTGTGACCGCGCCGGAAGGATCCTTCGAAGACCCGCACGTAGGTGACCACTCCGCGGTAGGCGTCGTAAATGGAGTCGAAGATCAGGGCGCTTGCCGGGGCCTGTTTGGAGCCGGTCGGCGGCGGGACCAGTTTGACGATGGCTTCGAGGACCGCGGGAATGCCGATCCCCTCCTTGGCGGAAATGGAAATGGCTTCCTCGCGGGGAATGGCGAGGATCTCCTCCAGCTGTTCATAACACATGTTCACGTCGGCGGCGGGAAGATCGATCTTGTTGATGACGGGGATGATGCGCAGTTTGTGCTTGAACGCGAGATTCACATTGGCGACGGTCTGCGCCTGGACGCCCTGCGTCGCGTCGATGATCAGGAGGGCCCCTTCGCACGCGGAAAGGGAGCGGCTGACCTCATAGGAGAAGTCGACATGCCCGGGAGTGTCGATCAGATTCAGCTCGTATTCTTCGCCGTCGCCGGCCTTGTAAAGCATCCGCACGGGGTGCGCCTTGATCGTGATGCCGCGTTCCTGTTCCAGGTCCATGGCATCCAGGAGCTGGGCATGGACCAGGTCCCGGGCCTCGATCGTGTGGGTGGCTTCGAGAAGGCGGTCCGCCAGGGTCGATTTGCCGTGGTCGATATGCGCAATAATGGAGAAGTTGCGGATTCTTGTCAGTTCAGCCATAAGGGAGTTTCCGTTTCCGTGTTTTTCATCAGCCTCGTAATGTAACATGTCAAAGGCATTTTTTCCAATGCTTCACGGAAAATTCCGGCGGTTATTGATTGAATCCGCAGGCAAGGATGCCGTCGTAGGTCGCGGCGTAACGGACAATGTTTTTGCCGTCGGCGCGGCGTTCCCAGGAGAGCGGGACCCGCGGACAATGGCGCCGCAGAAGCTGTGCCTTGAAGGAATCCAGCCAGATCTGTTCGGCCTCTTCCGCGGAGACGTATTCCGCAAGGGAATTGGAGTCGTCGGGAACCGGGATCTCCGAATGCCAGATCGTGTTCCGGAGGTGGATCACATTGTCCCCGTCGTACAGGATTCGGGACAGTGCCCAGGATTCCTCGGTCAGAAGCCGGTTGGAGATTTCCGGCCAGTCGTTTTCCTCGATTTCCTCTTCGACGGAATCGATGACTTCATGGATCAGTTCGGAAGCGTCCTGGGAGTTCTCCGCAAAACCGTTTTCAAGGAGCGCGATCGAAAGGGTTTCGGGGGAGATCTCTCCCCGGAGTTCGGTGAACGGCTTCAGAAGCGCCAGCTGTTCGTCCCGGGAAAGGGGACCATCGATCCGTTCCACTTCGCAGGGGTTGATAATGAACAGTGCCGAACCGTTGTTCTTGATCAGGATATGCTTCAGCGTCAGGTCACGCTGAACGATCGATGCGTAGGAATAGGAGGCGACCAGTTTGGCCAGGTTGGCGACGAATTCCCGCCGGAGCGCGGTATTGTGGGTAATCGTCCGGAACCAGTATTCGAGAGCGGTCAGCGTGTCCGGGATTTCCACGGAAAGGGTCATGGATTCCGTTCCGTTTTTCGCCCAGCCGGGATATTCGGCGCAGGGAATGCCAGCCGACCGGAGGAGTTCCGCCGATTCATACAGGAGTTTCGCCTTGGTGGAGAAAAAGGCGATCAGGTGTTCCTTGAGACCGTTGGGAGAAATGTGCTTGACGAAGTAAGTGCGTTTCTGGGAATCCTGGACCCGGAAGACCCGGGTGTTTGCATCCGCCCGCACCGTGTATTTTTTTTCGACTTCAGGAAGAACGTGAAACCAGGGAACCAGGCGCGATTCATCATCGATGCACCAGTCCCAGTCTTCCAGCGTGACCGTATTTTCTTTCATAAGCTGTTTCCGGATCGGATTCGAGCCGGAAGATACCCTTTTTGTTGCCGCCGTTCCCTGCCGTACAGCCCTTTTCCGGGGACGGGGACGGACCGGTTGGTGAATGTCAGGTCAAAACCTTGGTGGATTCCGGATCGAACAGATGGGCGGTGGAGAAAACCAGGGGAAGGGAAAGCGTTTCGCCGACCTTGACCTGTTTGTGCGCGTTGACGCGCGCAATACAGGACGCCCCCTTGTCCGTGGGCGCATCCAGGTACAGATAGGTCTCCGCTCCCATGGGTTCGATCACTTCCACGCGCGCCTGAATGACGGGGGCGCCTTTGCCGTCTTCCGCGCGTTCGGACCCGATGTCTTCCGGACGGATTCCGAAAAGGATATCCTTTTCCACAAACTTCTCCGCGGCACTCTTCCAGATCTCGGGAAGCGTGATGGACATATTGTCGTTTTTAAAGATCAGGTCGTTGTTGATGCGGTGGACCGAACCATTGAATATGTTCATCGGAGGCGTTCCGATGAATCCGGCGACAAAGGTGTTGGCGGGACGGTCGTAGATGTTCAGGGGCGTATCCACCTGCTGGATCAGGCCGTCTTTCATCACGCAGATGCGGTCGCCCATGGTCATGGCTTCGATCTGGTCGTGGGTCACATAGATCATGGTCGTTTCCAGACGGGTGTGGAGCTTGCTGATTTCCGTGCGCATCTGGACGCGCATTTTTGCGTCCAGGTTGGAAAGCGGTTCGTCGAAAAGGAAGACTTCCGGCTTGCGCACGATCGCGCGTCCGACCGCCACCCGCTGGCGCTGACCGCCGGAGAGGGCTTTCGGCTTCCGGTCTAGAAAGTTTTCAATGCCAAGGATTTCCGCGGCATTGCGGACCCGCTTGTCGATATCCGCTTTCGGGAATTTCCGGAGACGGAGCCCGAACGCCATGTTCTCGTACACCGTCTTATGGGGATACAGGGCATAATTCTGAAAGACCATGGCAATGTCACGGTCTTTCGGCGGAACATTGTTGACGATGCGGGTCCCGATGGAAATCATTCCCGCACTGATCTCTTCCAGACCGGCAATCATCCGCAGCGTTGTCGATTTTCCGCAGCCGGACGGGCCTACCAAAACCATGAATTCACGATCCCGGATTGTCAGATTGATCTTATTCACGGCATAGATACCGCCGTCATACACTTTGCAGACATCATTCAACACTACGCCGGCCATGAAAAAAAACTCCTTCTTTTACAGTATCCTCTAATAATAAACTGCAAAATGGAAATTTTCAAGGGGGGTATCCTTGAAAAACAAAACTATTTCCGGGGAAAATGCCCTTCCGGCACGGTATTTACGGATTTTTCCCGCGATTTCATCCCGATTTTTTCCAATACGGCGAAATTTCCCGGAGACGCGCAATCACGGGCGGAAGCTTTTCCAGAACGAAATCCACTTCCTCCATGGTGTTGTAGCGCGAAAGACTGAAACGGATCGCCCCGTGCGCCGCGGTGTAGGGAATTCCCATGGCACGAAGAACATGCGACGGCTCCAGGCTTCCCGTGGTGCATGCGCTTCCGCTCGAGGCGCAAATTCCGAACATGTCCAGGAGCATCAGGATGGATTCCCCTTCAATATATTCAAAGGAGATGTTCGTGGTATTCGGAAGCCGGTGTTCCGGATTGCCGTTGACGCGGACGTTCGGGATGGTTTCCAGAATGGTTTTCTCCAGTTTGTCCCGCAGTTTGCCGACAAGGACGGTTTCTTCCGTAATGTGGGCGGCGGCCAGTTCGGCGGCCTTGCCCAGCCCCACGACGGACGCCACGTTTTCGGTTCCCGCGCGCCGTCCGCTCTCCTGATGCCCTCCCACGATGAAGGGACGGAAGCGCACTCCGCGCTTGACGTAGAGCGCCCCCACGCCCTTGGGAGCATGCAGCTTGTGTCCGGAAAGACTCAGGAAATCGATGGACATATCGTCCAGATTCATCGGAATCTTTCCCACCGCCTGAACCGCGTCGGTATGAAAAAGGGCGCCGTTTTTATGCGCCAGTTCGGCCAGCTCCGCGACAGGATAGAGGTTTCCCGTTTCGTTGTTGGCCCACATGACCGAAACCACTGCCGTGTCGTCGTCGATCAGTTCCGCCGCGCGTTCCATATCCAGCCGCCCCTTGCCGTCCACGGGGATCAGGCTGACGCGGTAGCCGCGCCGTTCCAGATCTTTCCCGAGGTTCAGCACGGCGGGATGCTCCACCTTGGAGATGACCAGCTTGTTCCGTTTCGGACAGAGGTTCAAGGCGCTGTGAATCGCCGCGCTGTCGCTTTCCGTCCCGCAGGAAGTGAAGATCACTTCGGTGGGAGCGGCTCCGAGCAGGGAAGCCAGTTGTTCCCGGGCGGTCTCGATGTGTGCCGCGACCTGTCCGCCGAAAAGGTGAATGCTGGACGGATTGCCGTACAGCTCCGTCAGGAACGGACGCATCGCCTCGAAGACTTCCGGGGCGACCGCGGTCGTGGCATTGTTGTCGAAGTAGATCACTTTTCGGGGTATATTCATGCCGGCACCTCCACAACGGAGAGTTCTTCGGAAACGAACTCGTTCAGTTTGCTCTGGACCAGTTTCTTGAGGGTCAGCGGGGAGTTCGGGCAGGAGGCGCAGATCCCTTTCAGGCGGACCTTCACCAGATTTCCGTCGATGTCCACCAGTTCGATGCTTCCGCCGTCCTTTTCGAGCGCGGGCCGGATTTCCTTGTCGATCACTTCCTGAATGCGGATGACTTTCTTCACCACGGACAACGCGGCGAATTCCTCGGCCTTGGAGCTGCGCGCCTGCGTCTCTCCGGCGGAATGTTCGCGCCAGATGCTGTCCAGAATTTCCTGAATCTGGTCCAGGCACCGGCCGCAGGCGCCGCCGGCCTTGGTGTAGTCCGTGACCTGGGCGGTGGTATGGAGATTGTTTTCCAGCGCCACCTTGCGGATTTTGGTGTCCGTGACGCCGAAGCACTTGCAGACGATCCGGCCTTCATGGTCGTCGTCCGATTCCGCCGCCTGAAAAGCCTCTCCGTGCTTGCTCTTGTAGTCCGAGATGGCGGCCTGGAGAGCCTCCATGCCCATCACGGAACAGTGCATTTTTTCTTCGGGCAGTTCGCCCAGAAGCGCCACAATATCTTTATTGGTGATTTTTGCCGCTTCCTCCAGCGTCTTTCCCTTTACGATCTCCGTCAGGGCGGAGGAGGACGCGATGGCGCTGGCGCAGCCGAACGTCTTGAACTTGGCGTCGCAGATTTTTCCGTCCTTGTCCAGCTTCAGGAAGATTTTCAACGCATCGCCGCAGCTCAGGTTTCCCACTTCCGCGACCGCGTCGGCATTCTCGATTTCGCCCACATTCCGCGGATTCAGAAAATGATCCATGACTTTCGAGGTGTATTTCCACATGATGCACTTCCTTTCCTAATGAAATAATATGAAGTCAATTAAATATCGAACTTTTTCAGTTCCTCCCGGACCTTGTCCGCAAGGATTCCGGCGGCTTCGGCGGCGGGGAAAAGTTCGGCGTCGCGCGAAGTCCGCAACTTGAATTCCACCTTGCCCTGCTCCAGACTCTTGGGCGAAACGATCGCGCGGAAGGGAATCCCGATGAGATCGGCGTCGCTGAACATGAATCCGGCCTTTTCGCCGCGGTCGTCGAACAGCACTTCCACGCCCAGCGCCCGGAGTTCGTCGTAGAGCTTCTCCGCCGCCTCGCCTACGCCGCCCTTGTCCGGATTCAGTGCGCAGAGATGAACCTGATACGGCGTGATCGACATCGGCCAGACCGGCCCGTAGTCGTCGTGCGAATCCTCCACGACGGACGCCATGGTCCTTCCGACGCCGATCCCGTAACAGCCCATGATCATCGGATGCGACTTCCCGTCCTTGTCCAGATAATTGCACATCATCGGGCCGGAATATTTCGTCCCGAGCTGGAAGATGTTGCCCACTTCGATGCCGCGCTTCATCAGCAGCGGCTGTCCCGTCACCGGACAGGGATCGCCTTCGCGGACCGTGGCAATGTCCGTGACATCCGCATCCTTCAGGTCGCGTCCGTAGTTGAAATTCCGGTAGTGATAGTCCGTTTCGTTGGCGCCCACCACCAGGTTCGAGGTTCCCGCGACGGAGGGGTCTACCACGATGCGCACCTTCGCCGGGTCCAGTCCGATCGGAGAGGCGAAGCCCGGAACCGCGCCCGCCGCAAGGATCTGCGGGTCGTTGGCGAATTTCAGGTCCAGGACGCCGAGATGATTCTGGAGCTTGCTCTCGTTGACCTCGAAATCGCCGCGGATCATCACAAAGATCAGTTTTCCTTCGTGATCCGCGTAGAAAACCGCCTTCCCGGTGTTTTCCGGCTTGACGCCGAGGAAAGCCGCGACCTCTTCGATGGTCTTCTGTCCGGGCGTATGCACCTTTTCCAGCGGAAGTTCTTCACCGGACTTCTCGAATTTCAGCGCGGAAACCGCGATTTCGCGGTTCGCTTTGTAGCTCTTCCTGTCCGGCGACAGAAAAATCGTGTCTTCCCCGCATTCCGCAACCGACATGAATTCGTGGGAAATGTTCCCTCCCATCATGCCGGAGTTGGCGCGGATGGAGACCACGTTCCGCAATCCCGCCCGCCGGAAGATCCGTTCATAGGCTTCATGAGCGCGCTCGTAATATTTTTCCAGACACTCCTGGCTGGCGTGAAAACTGTAGGCGTCCTTCATCGTGAATTCGCGGACGCGGATCAGGCCGGCGCGCGGCCGCGCCTCGTCGCGGTATTTCGTCTGAATCTGATAGGCCATGACCGGAAGCTGCTTGTAGCTGGTGATCTCCGTGCGGACCAGGTGGACGACCGCCTCTTCATGAGTCATTCCCAGGAGCATGGCTTTTCCGTTGCGGTCCTTGAAACGGAGCAGTTCCTCCCCGACCGACTGATACCGGCCCGACTCCTCCCACAATTCCGCGGGAAGCACCACCGGCATCTTGACCTCCTGGCCGTCGATGCGGTTCATTTCCTCGCGGATGATCGCTTCGATCTTCTCGAGGATCCGCATTCCGATCGGAAGTATGGAATAAATCCCGGCGGAAACCGGACGGATGTAACCGCCGCGGACCAGAAACTTATGACTGATGGTTTTCGCGTCTTTCGGATCCTCCTTGATCCGGCGACCGAGCAGCTGCGACATTTTCATTGGGACAAGCCTCCAAAGCTGAAATTTTTATGAACTTGTTAATATCACACCAAAACGGTATTCTTTCAAGCCGGAAGGATACGTAAAAACGCAAAAAAGCCCGGCCCGTCTTTTCAAAACCGGCGGGTCCGCAAAGAAAAACGGGAGGAAAAAGCATATTTTCCGGATGCCGGACACTTCGCCGTTCCCGGAAATGCAATATTTTTATAAAAAAATTTTGAATTTCCCCTTGACACCGATATGTAATAGTTCATATAATAGGCATCGTAAAAAGGAAAGGCTTTCCGGATGATTCTGCCGATTTATCAGAATTTGAGCGAAAAACTCGAAAAATACATCGCGGACAACGGGATTACCGGAAGAATGCCGGGAGTCCTGAAACTCAGCCGCGAACTCGGCGTGCATCATGTGACGCTTTCCAAGGCAATGCGGATTCTGGAGAAAAAAGGAGTCCTTTCGATCAACGGAACCAAAGGGACGTTTGTCCATGAAAGTTCCGTGAAGCGCCCGAAACATCATGTGATCGCATTGGTCGGAGCCGATGCCGAGCAGGTCGAAAGCAAGGAAATCCTGACCCGTCTCAATGAGGCGGCGCGAAGGTCCGGCTACCATGTAATCGGGATCACTTTCGAAGAGGGGCTTTATCAAAGGAACAAGGCGATCCTTCTGAATTTTCCCGTGGACGGTTTTCTGTTCCGGATGTCGTCCCTGCGAAGAGAACAGGCGGAACTCCTGCGGCGCGAGGAATTCCCAATGGTTTCGGGGGCGCGCAAGGAAGGATACCCCTGGCTGGACCAGACGGACTGCGACCATCATGCCGGATACTCTCTGCTTCTGGACCGTCTGCTTGCGCTCGGACACCGCCGGATCGCGTTTCTGGAATTCGACCGTGTTCCGGAATACCGTTTCTACCTGAACAATATCCGCCGTGTTTTCGAGGAAAAACTCGGAGACGCATTCGATCCCGATCTGTTTTATGCAAAGGAACGGGGCCGTGATCTCCTGCTGGAATACGGGGAAGACTACTGGGAAATCTATCCGGAACGCGCCCTGAAATTCTGGTTCGCCCTTCCGGAGCCGCCGACGGCGGTCATCGCGCCGCTTCCGTTGCTGATCCGGATCGACCGGTTCCTTGAAAAAATGAAAATCAAGGTCCCGCAGAATGTTTCCCTGATGCTTGTAAGCAGTTCGGGGAAAATGGAATACAAAAAATTTTCAGGAATCGTGTATGATGAATACGACATGCTGCTGTGGGGACTTCACTGTCTGCTGGACCGTCTGAACGGGAAGGTCATGGAGCCGCAGCATTATTTTCAGAAACCCGTTTTTCATGAAGGAGCATCCGTCGGCAAAGCACCGGAAAAATATGAAAAAATATTGAACAAGAGAGGTGAGATATGAGTGTCTTTCAAAACCGTTTCCATCGTCCGGCATGTTTTACATTGATCGAACTCCTGATTGTGATTGCGATCATCGCGATTCTGGCCGGGATGCTCCTGCCGGCTTTGAACAAGGCAAGAATGATTGCCCTCCGGCTTTCCTGTCTGAGTAAACTGAAGCAGTTTTCTCTGGCGGAAGCCATGTATTCCTCTGACTATAAAGACTGGATCAATCCCGGAACTGTCAATCCTCCGGGGGAAGCGTGGTTTTACCGGACTTTCACTTCCATGTATCCTCGCGGTGGAAATATGAAAAAAGTCTTTGTCTGTCCGGCTGAAACGATTCCGTGGGGAACGTCGCCCGATTTTCAATACAGTCATTATGGAGTGAATACCCATTTGACTGGAAGCATTACCACAGGCGGCTATGTGCGTCTCCGTACCAGTGTCCCGGCGCCGTCGAAGGCGCTGCATATTGCGGACAGCAACCGGGGAAACTCCTATGCCGTCACGGATTGCTACTGGGTTGGTTACCGTCACGGAACCCCGAGACAGCCCTATGGCGTGATGGCTCTCGCCCCGATCCCTTCCTCTGTGAACGTAGTTTATCTGGACGGTCATGCGGAACCCAGGGTTTACCGTACTTTCATCGGGAAGGAAAATTTTTACGGGCGGGGCAACTACGGATTCGACCTGAATTCCGACGGAAGAAAAAATCTCTGATCATTCAAGATAAAACGGAGGAGAATAAGAAATGCTGCAATGGAAATGTTTTTACGGTTGTCTGCTGTGCTGTGTCCTGTTCCCTTTGAGCGCCCGGGTCACACTGGCAGAAAATGGGAAAACGGAGTATGTGATCGTTACGGCGGAAAATGCCGCGGCGGCGGAACGAAACGCCGCGCAGGAGCTGCACGACTGTCTGAAAAAGGTGACGGGCGCGGATTTCCGGATTGTTGACCAGAAGCAGAAGAGGACTTCGCCCGGTATCTTTGTCGGGAATACGGATTTTGCATCAGCCCAGGGCATGAAACAGGATTCTTTCGGTCCGGAAGAATGGAGCATCCGGAGTGTGGGGAAAGAGATTGTCATTACCGGAGGACGTCCGCGCGGCGTGTTATACGGAGTTTATGATTTTCTGGAACGTTTTGCCGGATGCCGCTGGTTCAGCATCGACATGGATTATACACCGTCCATGGCGGTGCTGGAGGTCCCGGAGGAAATCCGGATTCAGTCCAACCCCGCGTTCCGTTACCGCGCTATCTATTTTCTTGTGAGCAATATGCCCGCAAAAGCGTTTCATCACTTTACAAACCATGCCCGCATGAATTCGTACGGCAACCTGCCGGAATACGGTTTTTCCGAAATGTATGGAAGTCCCCGGGGATGCCACAGTTATCTGGACTATTCCAAAGATTTTCCCGTTGAAATCTCCTGGATGGGAGAAAACGGAAAACGGGTTCAAGTCCGGAAACAGACCGACGGACAAATCTGTTATTCTCATCCCGAGGTCCGGAAACGCTTCATTGAGAAAATGAAAGCCTATATCAAAACCGACCGGGAGGAAGCGGCGAAGAAAGGAACCTCTTATCCGGTATTTTATGATATGTCTGCGAATGACTGTTCCGTGCCGTGTCATTGTCCGGACTGCGCAAAGCTGGCGGAAAAATATGGTATTTCGGGGATGGTGATCGATTTTACGAACACGGTTGCAAAGGAGATCGAAAAAGAATATCCCGATGTCCTTGTCATGATGTTTGCATACAAGGAATCCATGATCCCCCCGAAAGATATCCGGGCCCGCGACAATGTTGTCGTCCGGCTTGCCTTCATGGATGTTGAATTTGCGGGCGGAAAGAACCGCGATGTCATGCGCCCTCTGGGAAATCCGCAGAACCGCTGGTATGTGGAGCAGATGGACAACTGGCGCAAAGCCGCAAAGAACCTTGCCGTCTGGGATTACTGGAAACTCTACACCGAACCGTTTCCGTGTCCGAAAACACCGGTTTCGAACCTGCCGGAACTGGTTCGAAAATATCGCGATCTGGGAGTGGTTCACCTGTTTGTCGAAGCGGAAATTGCCTCCGCCGAAAGAGTCATTCCCGACAGTTTCATTGATCTTCGGAATTATGCCGGAGCCAGGCTGATGGTAAACCCCGACCTTGACATGAAATCGCTTGTCGAGGATTTCATGAACGGATTCTACGGGAAAGGGGCCGCGCCCATGAAAGAGTATCTTTCCTATCTTGAAACCCGGATGAATGAAGAGCCTTTGCCTCTGAGTTACGTGCACCCGGCCAAACGGAAATTCATGGACAAAGACTTCTTTCTCACGGTGGACCGGCTTCTGTCCCAGGCGGAAAAATCAGCCGCAGGAGAGCCTCTTCCTCTGGCGAATGTGGAACAGGAACGGCTGATTCTGGACATCGCTTATCTGAACATGCTGGACAAATTTCCGGAGAATCCCTTGAAATTGAGCAGAGAACAGTTGGAAGCCCGGATTCGGAAGAACCTGGATGCCTTTGGAAGAAAGCACTTTACGGAATCCCGCTGGAATCAAATCAAAGGCAGTAATTTTCAACGATTCCTGGCTCCGCTGTACCGTCCTCCGCTGCCGGAAAAGTTCAAGGATAAGACGGTGATCGACATGATCTGGTCGGACATCGGGCAGGCCGCTCCGGTAGAGGATGCCGATGCCGCGGCAGGAAAAGCGTTGTCCGTCCCCATAACGCATTATTCGGCAAAGGAACCGTTTCATGGGCGGGAGGTCGAATTCGGAGTCTATGCGAGAGACCGGAAACAGCATCTCCTTACGAGAAAAGTTGCGAAAGCGGATCTTCCGCAGGATGAAAAATATCATTTCTATTATCTTGGACGCTCCCGGATTCTGGAAAACACATGCCTGTGGGTTCATTGGACGTGGTGGATCCAGATTCCCTTGAAGATGGTCTACGATCCGCTGAACGCAGAGGCCGTATACGATGTTTATCTTTCACTCAAAGCGCAGGGACCCTCCTATGTGAAAAATTCAAAACAGCCGGATGACCTCCGGGTGGATCGTGCCATTTTCGTAAAGGTAATGAACATGGAGAATCCTCTTCCGCCCGAACTTCAGGGGAAGAAAGCGATTGAGATTCCTTATTCCGCGTTTGAATACCTGGTTGAAAAGAAGATCGACGAGGACGCTGTCGAGAAAATGGCGGTTTCTCCGAAAGGAAACGATCTGCATTCCAAGGAACCCGCCTTCGGACTGATTGACCTGAAAACGAAAAAACGTCCGTTCACAACCCGTATTCCCGCTGCGGAAATCGCGCAGGACGAGAAATATCACCTCTACAAGCTCGGACGCTCGAAGCTGACTCCCGATATGAGGTTATGGGGACACTTCACCTGGCATATGAGTTGTCCGCTCGGAAAATATTTCAACAGCGCAGATCCGGACGCCGAATATGATGTTTACGTTTCCCTGAAGTTGCAGGGACCGGCTTATGTGAAGGATTCGAAAAAGGAAAACGCATTCCTTGTGGAACGCATTTTCCTGGTCAAGTAAAGGAACCATGCCGGCATTTCGCGTTTTACTGAATCAAGAGCGGGCGGTCAGTCTTTCTTGGCGCGGTACCACTCGGGGGTGATGCCGAGCTTGCGGATCGCATAATGGATGATCCGCTCCGAAAGCCCGAGCTGGCGCGCCGCGGCGGCCACGTTGCCTCCGTTCGCCTTGAGGGATTCCACAATCAGCTCCCGTTCGAAGGACTTGACCAGCGTTTTGAAGTCGGCCTTGGCGTCGGGATGGATGACAGCCGTTCCCGAGGCCTCGCCGGTCTGGAGGGAGGGCGGAAGGTCATATCCGTGGATCACGGTGTCGGAGGCGGTCAGGACCGCCCGTTCGATGCAGTTTTCCAGTTCCCGGACGTTGCCCGGCCAATGGTAGGACATCAGCATGTTGATGGCGGGCGTGGAGATGCGGGCGATGTTTTTGCCGTGCATGCGGTTGTATTTGCCGAGGAAATGGTCGGCCAGAAGGATGATGTCGCTGGCGCGCTTGTGGAGGCTCGGAAGCTGGATGGGGAACACGTTGAGGCGGTAGTAAAGGTCCTCCCGGAAGCGTCCCTCCTCCATGAGTTTCTCCAGGTCGCGGCTGGTGGCTGCCAGCAGACGCACGTCGACCTTGATTTCCTCATTGCTGCCGACCCGCGAAATGGTCCTCTCCTGAAGGAAACGCAGGAGTTTCACCTGGACGTTGATGCTCAGGTCGCCGATTTCGTCCAGGAAAAGGGTTCCTCCTTCGGCGGCCTCCACCCGCCCGATCCGGCGGGCGACCGCGCCGGTGAAAGCGCCTTTCTCGTAGCCGAACAGTTCGCTCTCGATCAGGCTGTCGGGCAGCGCCGCGCAGTTGACCGCGATGAAGGGTTTCGTGTTCCGGCTGCTGGACATCTGGATGGCGCGGGCGACCAGTTCCTTGCCGGTGCCCGAGGCGCCGCGGATCAGGACGGTCGCCGTGCTGGCCGCCACCTGGGAGATCATCTTGTAGACCGCGCGCATGGCGTTGCAGTTGCCGATGATGTTGGAGGGGCGCAGGGTGGCTCCGAGTTCTTCGCGCAGGCGCATGTTTTCTTCCAGAAGCTGGCGGCGTTCCTCGTGCTGTTCCAGACAGGAGGCCACGGCTTCCGCGATGATGTTGGCGACGGTTTCCAGGAGCTGGAGGTCCTGCTCCAGATTTCCGTGCGGAGCGGTTTCGCGGTCGATGCTGAGGGTCCCGATCACGTTGTCCAGATGGATCACGGGGACGCAGATGAAGGCGATGTGTCCTTTGCGGGGCCGCGCCTGGGTCCGCCCGAGAAACTCCGGCTCCCTGGAAATATCCGGAATGACCGCGGCCCGTCCGGTTTTGGCGACCTTGCCGGTGATGCCTTCCCCGACCATGTATTTTCCGCGGTTGATTTCGTCCAAGGTCAGACCGTTGGAGGCTTCGATGAAAAGGGTGTCCCCCTGGCGGAGAGTGATGGTTCCGCGGATCAGTCCCATTTCGCGGTGGAGAATGTTCAACACGTTGCGGAGCAGTTCCGAAACGTTGTGTTCATGCACGAGAGTATGACTGATCTGGTTCAGAACGGCGATTTCAATCTTGCTTCTGTCCAGCATGTTCCTGTTTTTCCAATCCTTTGACGAATCTGTATTTGGTTTTTACGGCATCCGGCAATATAGTATGCCAGGGGTATTTTTTCAAGCTACAAAAATGTAGGTTTTTGGAATAATGCTTACATTTTTGTATTGGTGCAAAGAACATGAAAAAGAATGGGGATCGAAGAAATGAGGGAAAACCAGAAGAGATTGAAAGTTGGCACGGAATTTGCTCCCTTGAAAAAAACTCGTGGGACGGCATGCGAAAAAAAGAAAGTATTCCATACAAACCATCAAAGGAGTTCATACATGAACAGCGACAGGAAAAACGCCATTGCCTCGGTTCTTGCGCATGAAGACGGCGCCGAATCGGAGCTGAAACCCTTCACGGCGGAAGACTATGGCATCGATGTGTTTCATTTCACCCGGATGAAGGACCGTCTTCCGAAACCGGTTTACCAGAAACTCATGGACACCGTCGGCGAGGGCCAGCCGCTGGATTCCACCATTGCCGATGCCGTGGCGCACGCCATGAAGGAATGGGCGCTTGAAAAAGGCGCGACGCACTATACGCACTGGTTCCAGCCGCTGACCGGCGCCACCGCCGAAAAGCACGACTCCTTTCTGGATCCCGTGGGCAACGGCCAGGCGATTCTCTCCTTTTCCGGAAAAAATCTGATCGTCAGCGAGCCCGATGCCTCCAGCTTTCCCTCCGGCGGAATCCGTTCCACCTTCGAAGCGCGCGGCTACACCGCGTGGGACCCCACCAGCCCGGCGTTCATCAAGCGGGGCCGGAACGGCGCCACCCTCTGCATCCCGACCGCTTTCTGCGCGTATGCGGGGGAAGCCCTTGACAAGAAGACTCCCCTTCTCCGTTCGATGCAGACGCTCTCCAAGGCCGTGAAACGCCTGATGATGTGCTTCGGCGACGACGGCACCAAGAACGTCAGGGTCACGCTCGGCCCGGAACAGGAATATTTTCTCATCGACGAAAGCTTCTATTATGCGCGTCCCGACCTCGTTCAGACCGGCCGCACCCTCTTCGGCGCGCCACCGCCGAAGCATCAGCAGCTGGAAGATCATTATTTCGGCGCGATCAAGCCGCGCATCCTTGCGTTCATGACCGATGTCGATTCGAATCTGTGGAAACTGGGCATCCCGGCCAAGACGCGGCACAACGAAGTGGCGCCCGCCCAGTTCGAAATCGCGCCCGTTTTCGAGGAACTCAACCTCGCGGTTGACCACAACATGCTGCTGATGGAAGTTCTCCGCCGGACGGCCGAAAAACACGGTCTGGTCTGCCTCCTTCACGAAAAGCCCTTCACCGGCATCAACGGTTCCGGCAAGCACAACAACTGGTCCCTGACCTATGGAAACGTGAACCTCCTGAACCCGGGCAGCGACCCGCATCAGAACGCGATCTTCCTGACCACCCTCTGCGCCATTGTCATGGCGATCGACAAGCACAGCGATCTGCTCCGCACTTCCACCGCTTCGGCCGGGAACGACCACCGTCTCGGCGCGAACGAAGCGCCTCCGGCCATCATTTCGATCTTCATCGGAGAACAGCTCGCCGACATCATCGACCAGATTGAAAAAGGCTCGCTGAAATCCTCCAAACAGGCCGGAACCATGCGGATCGGCGTCGACACCCTTCCCGCCCTTCCGCGCGATTCCACGGACCGCAACCGGACCAGCCCGTTCGCCTTCACCAGCAACAAGTTCGAATTCCGCGCCCCCGGCTCCAGCCAGTCCTGCGCGGGCTGCAACGTGATCCTCAACACGATCATTGCCGACTCGTTGAACGAAGTTGCCGGCGAACTGGAGAAACTGCCCAAAGCCGGATTCAACAGCGGCCTCCAGGAACTCCTCCGGAAGATCATCAAAGCCCACAAGCGGATCATTTTCAACGGAGACAACTACAGCACGGCCTGGAAGGAGGAAGCGGCCCGTCGCGGACTTCCGAACTTTCCCACGACTCCGGACGCTCTCAAGGCGCTTGTCGCGCCGGCCAATATCGCCCTCTTCGAGAAATACGGCGTCTTCTCCCGGGTCGAGGCTCATTCCAGATACGAGATCTTCACGGAAGAATACCACCGCAAGATCCGGATCGAAGGCGAACTTTCCCTGAATATGGCGCGGACCATCTTCCTTCCCGCCGGAAGCAAACAGCTTTCCGAACTGGCCAAGACGATCGCCGTGATGTCCGGAACCGATCTGAAAGCCGGGTTCTCCACACAGAAGGCCATGGCCGAAACCATCGGCAGGCTGCTGGACAGCATCCATGCGGAATGCGGACGCCTTGAAAAAGCCCTGTCTCTCCGGGACGGCAGCGCTAAAATCGTGGATTCCATGGCTGCTCTCCGGAAATCGGTCGATTTCCTGGAAAAGAACGTGGATGACGAACTCTGGCCGCTCCCGAAATACCGGGAAATGCTGTTTATCAGCTGACCGTTGAAATCTTCCCCCTCTTTGCCGGATGTTTCTCTCTCATCCGGCAAAGTTCACCCCCACACAGCGGAGGGGCCTCTTTCAGGAGGCTCCTCCGCTCTTTTACGTACGCGGAAGGCAAGGCGTTTCCATGGAAAAAGGACGGAGAGGAACTCCGGGAGCCGGAGCAGGGGGAAGGGAATCGACATCTCATATCCGGAATGCCGGTGTATCATTCTGAAACAAGGATCCGTTGTGCCGCCGGAGACATCATGCGACAATGGAACATTTGATTTTGTTTTTGAATTTTGAAAAATTTACCGTATATTATCCACAGGCGTGTTGAATCGTCATGGGGAGCATCCGGCCGCATCGTATGTGAATCCGTCCTGTTGTTGTAATCTCAATCGGAAAGGGGAGATTGGTAATGTCAGATAAAATCATGTGGGTTCGCGTAATGGACAAGTTTTTCGATGTTGGCAAAATTGTTATTTTACTCGTGTTTGTTTTGTCGTTGTTTTTGCACATCCAGCTGATCTTTCACAATCACTATGACAATGGTATCCTTTATGAGAAACTTACGCTGGGTGAACCCTATGAAACAAACATCCGCGGACTGTTGCCGTCGGCGAATCTGAGATTTACCTATTCCTTCTCGGAAAATGCGGTTGTGATGCAAGGCGGAAAGCCGATGAAAAAAGTGGAGTTTCGGGATTTACAGAAGTCACCGGACGGATCGTATTGCGAGGCTGGAAAGAGGCTGGGATTTACCGCCTCGACGCTCTCAAAAGGACCGGTTGTAATTTATACGCCTCGACCTGTAAACAACCTTTTCTCCGTACGGAATGTCCTGGTTCTATTGATCGCTTTTCTGCTGCTGCAGAATATTTATGAGTTCATACTATCCAGAAAACATATTCCCTTTACACCCCGGGGAATCCGATATTTTTATATTTTTCTGATTTTGGTTCCGATTCTTATGACTGTCGGCCTGATCCGCGAATATCCGCTCCTGACGGGAGGTCAAAGCGATGCAGGCGGTTATGTGGGAATGTCATTCAATACCATTGAGGAAATCGCCGGTACGCTGCGCACGCCGGGTTATCCTGTCTTTTTGCGGCTGATGAGGAATTTCTCTCCCATGGGGCTTTTTTCCACCTATGTGTTTCAGGCGTTGATTTATTTTTCCGGAATCTCATACCTTGTGTTCTCGTTATTTCGCCTGGGTATGAACCGTTATCTCGGATTATTGCTTTTACTGCTTTTTCAGGGATATTTCTATGATTACCATTCCGCGGTTTTAGCCGATTCCCTCAGCTTGAGCGGAATCATTCTTTTGATTGCGTGTTCCATTCATTATGCCCAATGTTGCGTTGAACATCAAAACGCAGCGAAGAGGATTGCCCTGCTCTGCGGGGTTGGGACGATTTGTTTTGTCCAGCTTATGATTAAACCGTTTCCTACGACAATTCTGATTGCTCCGATTCTTTTTTTCTGCATTGGTTTTCGGGCAATCCCCTTTAAAAAAATGGTGAAAGGGATAGTCGTCTGCGTCTTGATATGCCTTATCCCGGCGGTGGCCTATTGTTCTTACCGGTACTACAGATATGATAACTTCAATTTTGCATCCTTTGTAAACGTCAGTCTTGTCATGCATAGCATTGTCCTTTGCGACGAAGCAATTCTCCGCGACGAGAGCGTCAGCCACGACACCCGAAAAATGCTCAACCTCCTGATCGACGACCATAACCGCACATTTCCCGATAAAAAATGGCCTATGGTTATTGACAACTCTTTCTCCACCTATCTCTATGCTCAATATGTAAATTACTTTTGGTTTCGATCCAATTATGCTGCGTATGTGTCCAGGAATGTTCCAAAGAAGAAAGAGTATACTATGTATGTGTTTATTGACAATGCGTCGAAGCCGTATGCGAAAGAGCTTGTGCCCAAGGTGCCGCTCGCACGGCGTTATGCCGTCATGAAAAGGTATCTTTCCGAAGTATGCAAATTAGGTGACGGCTATAAATACTACCCCAATGTATTCTATCCGCTGCGCAGCAGGATTCAGTTTGCATGGATGATCGTGATTCCGGCCGTGCTTCTGGCAATTTTCAAATTACTGGGACTGCTGTTCCGGCGCCCGGCTTATTTTGCGGACACTTTCCATTTTCGCATCGCGGGATTGCTGCTGGTACTGACTTTCATTGTCCCGTTTTGTTTTCTTGCATCATGCCTCCTGGTCGCTCCTTTCTGTGAGATTCGACGGGAGCTTGTCGGCTTGTGGGCCTGGTTTTTTGGCTGGACGGCACTGGGGCTTTATTTGTGCTGGTCCGTTCTGCTATTGTCAGGCAAGTGGCTGATTGCCGGCGGCCGCAGCGGAATAGAGCGCTTCCGTTCGGCGAAAACCCGGAAGGGACATTCTCCTGAATGAATGCCGGCAAGTCCGGGTTTCGTGGAATACAGGGGAATTGTTACAGCGTTATTTCATTGACCGCCTGGCCGTATGCATTCTGCTGACGGTGTCCTTCCTTCATCTTCTTTTATCCGGATTCTGAGCGGACGGAACGCTTAGCTTGCAAACTCCGCGATGGAACGGCAGATGAAATCCACCTGTTCCGGGGTCAGTTCGTAATAGCAGGGCAGGCGCAGCAGACGGTCCGCGTATTCCTCGGTGACCGGCAGGGAGTATTTTTTCCCACACAGTTCGAGTCCTTTGGGCGCGGAATGGAGGGGCACATAATGAAAGACCGGAAGGATGTCCCGGGCTTTCAGGAAATCGATCAGGGCCGTGCGCTCCTTCAAATCGCGAAGCAGAATGTAATACATGTGGGCATTATGTCCGCATTTTTCCGGGCTGACCGGACGGCGCAGCTTTCCGGCTTTTTCCATGGGTTCCAGCCGCCGGTGGTATTCATTCCAGATCGAGAGCCTTTTTTCCGTAATCTTGCCGGATTCCTCCAGCTGCGCATACAGGAATGCCGCGACCATTTCGCTGGGCAGATAGCTGGAACCGATGTCCACCCAGGTGTATTTGTCCACCATGCCGCGGAAGAACTGGCTCCGGTTGGTGCCCTTTTCCCGGATGATCTCCGCCCGGTCGAAGAAACGTTCGTCGTTGACCACGAGGGCGCCGCCTTCGCCGGAAATGAAATTCTTGGTTTCATGAAAGCTGTAGCATCCCAGGTTGCCGATGGTTCCCAGATATTTGTCTTTGTAGGCGGCGCAGACGCCCTGTGCGGCATCCTCTACGACCAGCAGGCGATGCCGTTTCGCGATCTCCATGATGGTGTCCATGTCGCAGCCGACACCGGCGTAGTGGACCGGAACGATGACCCTGGTCTTGGGTGTGATGGCCGCTTCGATCTGCTTTTCATCGATGTTCAGGGTGTCCGGCCGGATGTCCACAAAGACCGGAACCCCGCCGCGCAGCACGAAGGCGTTGACAGTCGATACGAACGTGTAGGATGGAACAATGAACTCGTCGCCCGGACGGATGTCGCACAAGATGGCGGCCATTTCCAGTGCGGCGGTACAGGAATGGGTCAGCAGAACCTTTTTCGCGCCGAAATGCTCTTCCAGCCACTGATTGCATTTCCGGGTGAAAAGACCGTCTCCGGAGAGATGTCCGTTCTGAACCGCCTGGGCGATGTAGTAGAGTTCCTTGCCGATGATATAAGGCTTGTTGAAGGGAATTTTTTCCATAAATCAGCGCTTCTTTATTTTATGATTTTTTCGAATGAAATGAAACGGATTGTCCTGTCCATAAATGCCAGACTTCGATCATTCCGGCGATCCCGTAGCCGCACCGGGCGTAAAGGCGGCACGCTCCGGCGTTGTCCAGCTGCGTGACTACTTCGGCGTCCGTGCAGCCGTGCCCGAGATAAAAGTTTTCCGCTTCGCCCATCAGCCGGGTTCCGATTCCTTTTCCCCGGCAGGAGGGATCTACGGCGATCAGCCCGATTTTGCCGGTCGCGCCCGCACAGGAGGCGCACATCATGCCGGCCAGCTTCCCGTCCGGCGTACGGTATTCCCAGACTCCGGAGGCCTTTCCGGAATTCAGGCAATTTTCCACCCAGCGCCGGTAGAGGGCCGGCTGAAACGGACGGAATCTCCGGTCCAGATAGAAACGCGACTTCCATCCGCTTGTCACGGCCAGGTTGAAACAGTCTTCCGCGGGCGCCGTCACCCTGCGGATTTCAAGAGTGCCGGGGGAAGGGGAAAGTGTTTTTTTCGTGAAAGTCGTTTTCCGGTCGAAACATTCGGCGCCCCGCCGCGCGAGCACCTCGGAAAAGCCGGACGGGAGCGGATGCGGAAGCATCAGGTAAAGACAGGAATCCGGGGATGTTTTCAGCAGCGTTTCCAGTTCCGCGGGGGAATCCGAGGGATCCACGGTGACGGAAGCGATCGCGGCATGAAAGAAATCGGAATCCCATGGGAGTTTGCGGTACATCATTTCGGGGACACTTCCCTGTTCAATTCTTCGGAAATAAGAAAAGAGGGACGGTTTTTCACCTGGGAGAAAATCTTGCCGACATAAATTCCGACCACCCCTATCGTCAGCATCAGAATTCCTCCGACGAACCAGATGGAAAGGATCAGACTGGCGAATCCCAGAACCTTGATGTGTCCGGTGAAAAACAGAACCGTATAAAGAAGAGCGATCAGAAAAGAGGTGGCCGAGATGCAAAGCCCCAGGGTCGCAAAAATCCGGAGGGGCTTGTCGGAAAAGGCGATCATATTGTCGCCCGCCAGCTTCAGGAGTTTCCACAGGGAATAGGAGGATGTCCCCTTGCTCCGCGCATCGTGACGAACGGAACATGTGGTCTGGCGGAACCCGACCCATTGCACCATCGTCGGAAAATACCGGATGTTGTCCCCCAGCTGTAGAATTGCCCGGATGACATTCCGGTGGTAAATGCCGAAATTGGCGATGCTGGCGTCCATCCGCGTGTTTGTCAGGAAACTGAAAAGCTTGTAGAACAGCTTGGAACTCATCCGCTTGCTCCAGGAATCCTGCCGGTCCGTCCTCCGGGCGAAAACGGAATCATATCCCTCCGCGGCTTTCTGATACAGGCGGACGATTTCTTCCGGGACATCTTGCAGATCGCAATCCATGACGACGATCCAGTCGCCTTCGGCCCGGCTCAGGCCGGCCGTGATCGCGTAGTGCTGTCCGAAGTTGCGGGACAGCCGGATGCCTTTCACGGCAGGGTCCTTTTCCGCCAGTTTCCGGATGACGTCCCAGCTGTTGTCGGGGCTCTGGTCGTTGACAAGGAGCAGCTCCCAGTCCGGCGTGATGGATGTTACGGCGGCCTTCACCCTTTCATGGAGTTCGTCCAGAAACAATTCTCCATAATACACCGGAACGACTACAGAAATTTTCATAGTTTCACCGTGATGATAATGCCGGAACAGATCAGGACCAGGCCCAGCACCTTGCCCAGTGTCACCGGCTCATGAAAGAAGAATGCGCTCAAAAACAAGACCGCCACAAAGGCAAGACTCATGAACGGGTAGGCGAACGACACGTCGAACTTGGTCATTGCCGCCATCCAGAAAAGACTTGCCACGAACGCCGCCGCGAATCCCGACAGAATAAACGGGTCGAGAAATGCCCTGGCCAGAAACAGCACTTTTCCCGCTGCTTCCGCCGGCATCGCGCCTCTCAGCGAAAGTCTCCATTTCAGAATCAGCTGTCCGTAAACCGTAAAGAAAATACATCCGAAAATATAACAATATCCCATTCTTTTTCAACCTCGATTCCTCTTTTATTGGGCTCTATTTTCCTTTTTTTCCTTGTCTTTCCAGCCGAAAATGACTTTTTCTTTCAGCCGTTAGGCTCCGCAAAGATACGGGAATGCTCCGGCCGCTCCCCGAAATACCGGGAAATGCTGTTTATCAACTGACCGTTGGAATCTTCCCCCCTCTTTGCCGGATGAGAGAGAAGCATCCGGCAAAGTTCACCCTCCGCTTTTTTACGTACGCGGAAGGCAAGGCGTTTCCATGGAAAAAGGATGGAAAGGAACTCCGGGAGCCGGAGCAAGGGGGAGAGGGAAATGGACATCTCATATCCGGAATGCCGATGCATCATTCTGAAACAAGAATCCGTTGTGCCGCCTTTCTGCCGTCGGAGACATCATGCGACAATTGAACATTTGCTTTTGAATCTTTCTTTTTAATTATTAAAAGGTGACATTGCAGTTCCTCTGGCGTCATAAGTTTTTATTGTTCAATTGAAATACATCCTGCAGAGTAAAGAAACGGTTCAGTTTCGGAAAATTTTTGCGCGATATTGGACTCCAGATGAAAACGTGAGCAAACATTTCTGCAGGCGCATCGAATACAAACGCCCCTGCCAAACTTTTCCTGGCTTCCTTGGACAATTCAATTCCGCAAAAACTGGAGATATTGCCGAAATAAATCGGCAATACCATCACATAGGTATCCCGCGTCGATATCGGCAGCTCCAACTTTTCGGAAAAATCTCTGGTTTTATTCAGGTAAGTCGGATTAAGGATCGCGAGGGGACGTGACTGTCCTTTCAACTGGTAATGCACCCAGATGGGAATTTCTGACAGATCGGATTTTGTTAAATCGAAGTAACAAACCAGATATTCTCCATACCCCCACGTGTTCCACGGCGCTCTCGGATTTTTCGCCTTGAGAACTTCTTCACCCAAGGCCGGAAAGGTTAGAAACACATTGCCGTTTCGGATATCTTCCCAATTTTTCACATCCCGTTTGAAAATCACATTGGCGGCATCTTCCGGTATGCTGGTGTTTTCGGAGGTTTTGATTGTAAGCCGGGTTTGCAACAGGCCGGGGATTCGTTCGATTTCAACGGCCAATACGTGATTTTGCCATATTTTCAGCCCCAGAAGGATTATACCCAGCAGTGAAAAAGTAAGCAGCGCACCTCCCAGGCGGCTTCCGATCCGCGGCATTGCATTGCTCCAATACTGAAGTGCTTTTTTGCGAAAATGAAGCAGCGTAAAAATCAGACGCCAGATGAACGTTCCCACAAACGCCGCACAGACGCAAGGAAGCAATAAGTGGAAATAATAATGACGGAGTGAAAATTGAATTGCATACATGCCGAGAAACAACATCCCCATAATCAGAAAGAACAAAAAACGACGATAGGAAAAACAGGCATTGCAAATAAGAAACAAAAAGATAACTCCCGCGACGACCCAGCTTGGAATGTGCTCAAGCAAGCCTTTCGAGAAAATTCTTGCAGCTTGGTAAAACGGCATGTTTGAAGTCATTTTAAACAAGGATTCTGCCTGCTGCTGGGCCTTGACCGTGCCGTTGAAAATGCATGCGAGCGCAGACATGCTCAAATCATAGGGATAATAATATGCCAACCGAACCAATTCTCCATTCAAAGCTTTGGCATAATTCTCCGGCTTGTTCGGCATTTCGTTGGGAAGATTGTAACGCTGGTAACTGATGGTGTTTCCCGCGACGAAACCAAAGATGTCCGAATACCATCGTCCCCAATAATAATGGGGGTTCGGGGCGCTCAGGACATCCAGCAGTTCAGGAGACAGCCCGATATAAGTTACATGCTGGTTATTGGGGATTTTAGTTGTCTTGGGAATCAGGGTTGCAGACAGAATAAAAGGGATTGCCAGCAGTAAAACGGAAAATATCGCTTTGTGGAGCCAGGCGCCCCAAATGCTTTTCCCGTGAAATAGAAAAACCGCAATGATGATGAAGGGTACTAAAAACAGAAAATCGCTTCGGAACCCCATTCCGATAAACAGCAGGAGACCTCCGGCAATACCGGAAACAATGGTTCTTTTCCATGAGAAAAACGGCTTAAGCAAAATTGCCAGCAACAGAAAGGATGCAACGATAAAAAGGAGTCTGCTGCTGTCGCGGAAATTGCATAAGGCAAAATACAGCATCACATGATTCAAACCCAGCAGCAGCGCTGAAAGGGTGCTAAGTACGAAACCGCTGAATTGCCGAAGTAAAATGTAACACAACCCGATTGTAATTGCGTGAAACAAAGCTATCCCGATAATCAGTTCGGTCCAGGACGGATATCCAACGAATTTCCACCACAAGCCTAAAGCATATGCCAACCCATAGTATTGGTATAAAATCGGATCTCTGATCGGACCGGACTTTGTTGTGCTTTCCTGCGGAGTAATCCGTTTTATTCCTTCGGGAGCCGCCACATATGGCCCCGACAACAGAAAACGTTCCAACTTACTGCCTGCGGAGGGTGCGGCGTACTTCAACCCTTCTCGATTATACACCTGTACTGCCATATGTCCCAGGGAATGTTGATACCAGAAACCATAATACCCTGAATCATGCAGATAATATCCTGTTCCAGCGGAGACCATGAATACAAAAAAAACAATTACAGCCAACAACACGGTATCAATTCCAGTCCATTGCCGCTGCCATTTGAGCAGGGCGAAAAAATGATGCGCCGGTCTGGATTTAATTGAATTGCAGGTGGTTGCCGCATCTCGGCAACACAAGGTTTTAAAAATCATTTTAACTCCAAAATAATAGTTGCCCGGTTATAGAAAAACCAGAAAATATTGATACAATATCCCGCTTTGATATATCCAAACATCGGCTCCATTGCGGAACGATAATTCCACCAGCGACATTGTGCTTACCCCCCCCTGGCTTGAGCTGATTTTGATTCAAGATTGATGTCAACGTCTTTGGCATACTATACCACTTTTAATGGAAGTTTGCAACTACTGGAATAGGTCCCGCCCGGAGTCTGGAAACCGGACAACGCGATGAAGAAGACGACGAAAAACACCAGCCGCAGAGGAACAGATCATACCGGGTCCACCGTGCAACGGTCCACAGCCTCCAGAAAGAACGATTCGCTTTTTTCAGCCGGGGGAGGACCGTTTCCACACATTTACGAAAGGGTTCTTTGAGATTTCGGTTCATGTGATTTTCCTGGGTTCAGCGTTTTTTCCATGTTTCGCACAACTCCGGCAGAAGCTGTTTCTGGAGTTCGGATTCCATGATCCGGGGATCGAAGTCCCCGTGCCGTGCCGAGGGCAGTTTCGGAATGACTCCCGTGCGGCGCATCTCGCGTTCCTTGAGGGTTCCGACCTCATGCACCCACAGGCGCAGCCGGACCCATGCCAGCCCGGTCGAGCCGTCGCGCCAGGCGCCGTATTTGAGAAGGTAATACAGGAACTGGATGAGATGTCCCCCGGGCAGCCGGATGAAAAAGCGTTTGAAGAACATTTTCCGCTGCAGCCGGTTTCCGAAGAGACGCGGCTCCTCTTCCCGCCCTTTGCCCTGAATGCGTTCGGCGGCTTCCCAGGTGGTGTAAAGATTCTGTTTTTCATACCAGTCGTAGAGATTCAGCGAATCCTTGTGTTCCAGAATTCCCGGAAGGCGGCCGGTCTTTCCGCGGACGATGAAATGTTCGTTGACGAGAACCGGGCTGACTTCGGCTTTCCCCTTCCGGAACAGCCTCAGGTTCTTCGTGACGGCATGCAGGGGCTGTCCCATGAACCACAGCCGCCACAGGACCGTGTATCCGTCGCAGTCCGGTTCGCCGCGGAACAGCTTCGCCAGTTCCGTTTCGAGGGAAGCGGAGGAACGTTCATCCTGCGCCATGATGAAAAGCCACGGGGTTTTGACCGGCAGGACGTCCAGCATCCATTGGATCGTGTCTCCGAACGCGGTGAAAGGCCGCTGGACGATTTTGACTCCCCGCTCCAGCGCGATGTCCACCGTGCGGTCGAGACTGCGGCTGTCCACAAGGAAGATGTCTTCGGCCCAGGCGATCGAATCCAGCAGTTCCGGCAGATGCGCTTCGGCGTTGAGCGTCGGAATCAGAACGGTTACAGGCAGTTTCGTCATATTTTCTTTTTGCTCCGTGATGTCTCCAATGGAAATGCGGTTTCCGGACGGTCCTTCATTGCAGCAGTTTCATCTGCCGGAGGCCGACGGCCGGCCAGCCGGGCTTGCCGGGAACCAGTTCGATTGTCAGCCGGTCTCCCGACAGCGGAACTTCCAGAATCTCCGTCCGCCAGAACGGGGCCTTCACCAGGCTGATATGGTATCTCTTTCCGTTGACCGCGATCCAGACCGGACGTCCGGGAAACTGTGTCAGGCTCAACAGAAGATACAGCTTTTTGTCCGTTTTCACTTCGGCCGGAAGTTTTCCGGAAAACAACGGCACCAGCTTCAGTTCCGGCGGATACGTCAGGAAAACCGCGTCCGGATTCTGGTTTCGGACCTCTTCCCAGGCAGGGCTGCTCAGGACCGGACGCGTATCCGAGATTTTCAGCGGTTCCAGCGGGAAGTCGAAGATGACTTTCTTGCCGGAGATTTCCTGCCGGAGCCGGTCGAAATCGCGCAGGTCCAGCAGATCCAGCTGCGCCAGGAATGCATTGAAAAAGTAGAAGCAGACCCGTTTCCCTTTGATGAATTCATCCTGTTTCATCAGCAGGCTGATGGGCAGCGCATAGGCCGGTCCGACTCCGCCGGAATAATAATTGTGCGGCAGCCAGCCGCTTTTCCGGGCCAGCGCCACCGCCAGGCTTCCTTGCGGCATCGGACTCTGAATATGCGAATTCCCCATCAGGAGGATCGGGGAAGAGGGATCGGAAAAGACCCATTTTCCCCCCGCCCGGTAGGTATCGTGCAGAACGGGCGTGTCGGGCCGGCGTCCGCCGAGGTCCACCCCTGCCGGATACCGGAAGTTGTCGCCGCACCAGCCGGTTTCCTTCGTCACGGAAAACGCATCCGGACGAAGTTTCCGGCCCAGCATTTCGGGCGGGAACCGCTTCAGGCGTTCCGTCATCAGGGCGGCCATGGCGTCCTGGACGCCCCAGGCGGGATGATCGTTGTCCGGATACAGGAAACTGAACTCGTACTGTTCCGCTGTCCGCAGAACCGCATCCATGGTGTAGACGGCCTCCACTCCCGCGCGCAGGAGGGCGAGCGCCATCGCGGCCGAATTGACGTCGATCCGGTCCCGCCATTCCGGATTGAGCATCGCGGCGGCCAGATCGTAAAACTCCGGCTGGATCAGCACGATCAGCTGAATCCGGTTCAGCGCCAGATAATCGTTCAGGGACTTCAAGGCCGCAATGTTGTGTTCGGACAGGCTTTCCGGGCGGGCCGGACGGTAGTTTTCGGGCAGGGCGAAGAAACCTTGGCCGACCCGGCCCCAGAACAGCTTGTTTCCGTTTTCATATTTCTGGGTCACGGTCGAGAAATATTTCCCGATGCGGGAATACCGCGATTGATTTTTCTTCCAGCAGAGTTCGAATTCCCGGTTGAAATCTCCGGCGTTTCCCGCCGCGGCCAGCCGTTTTTCCAGCTCCGCCCGGTCCGTTTCGATCCGGCGTTTCCGTTCCGCCTCCGCGGATTCCGGCAGCGGCGGGTTCACGGAATAGCCGAAACGGGAACGGTAAGGCATTCCGCCTTTGAAGACCACATCCGCCGGGATCAGCGCCGGAAGTTTCCGCGCATTGCAGACGTAATAGGAATCCAGGTCGAAGAGGCCCAGCACGTCGAACTGTTTCCGGATGCGGACTTCCTCCGGCATATCGTCGAAGGGAACGAGGGCGAGTTCCAGCTTGTCCCCGGCCTTCAAGTTGAAACAGGCGGTTTTCTTCCCCGCGAGGAAAGCCGGACAGAGAAGCTGGATGAATTGCGCCGTTTCCTGTCCGGAGATTACATTGTTGACTTTGAACTTCAGCGTGTAATTGCAGTCCGGATAGTCCGCCGTGATCCGGTCCGGCAGCCGCGAAACGGCCGTTACTTCTCCGTCGACCAGGCTTTCTCCGCTCCGGGAGACCTCATAGACCTCGAAACGGCTGACTTCCACCTTGCCGGAGAAGCGCAGTCCGGCGTAGCGCCAGGCTTTTCCGTGATTGGCGTCCCGGTCGTCGAGCAGCCAGAAACGGGAACGATATGTTTCCGTCAGGTTCTCCTCCGGGGCGGTCAGCGGACGGACTCCCGGAGTTCCGTCGCCCAGAATCCAGGGGGCGACTTTTCCTTTGCCTTTCGCGGTCACGCCCACCAGATAGCGCTTCCAGCCGTTCAAAACCGTTCCGGAGGAGAAGACCGCGGTTCCCGGCGTCTGAATCCGCCAGACCAGGCCGCCGGGATCGGAAACTTTTTCACTGACCAGCGGAAATGCGCCGCCCGCGATGGAACCCGAGTACTCCACCCGCCATTTTTCCGGCATCTGCCACGCCCGGATTGCGGAGGCCGGCACGGCTTTCGCAAACAGCTTCTTTTCGCTTTCGGAAAAGCGCGGAGCCGTCATTTTGCCGCATCCGGCGGAGGGAACCTCCACCGGAACGACCCGCCCGATCCGCTCCGATTTCGGCAGACCGTTCAGGAAGGCCTCCGCTTCCGGTGAAATCGACGGTTCCGCACTGCTTCCGGGCAGGGCGGCGGCCAGCAGGATGGAAAAGAAAAACGTCTTGTTCATTTTTTCTGTCTTTCCCGGACGAACCGGTTCAGGATTTCAAGGTATTCCATGGCTTGCGTGTCGCGGTCGTATCTGGACGCGATCCGGGTCAGGGCGTTCTGTCCCATGGTTTCGCACAGGGCGGGATCGTCGGCCAGCTTGATCAGGAGGTCCGTCAGTTCCCCGGCGTTTTCCGGCTCCATTGCCAGCCCGGCTCCGGCGTCGAGCACCAGCTGCTTCGCAAAGCCGTCCACGCCGATGATCATCGGCCGGGCGCACCCGGCGCTTTCAAAGATTTTGGAAGGCATCACCGTTTTGAACAGCTCGGTTTTCCGCAGATGAACCAGGTTCACGTTGCTGGACGCGACCCAGTCCGGCATTTCCGCCTTCGGCCGGCGCCCCGTGAAAATGCAGTTGTCCAGACGCCGCGCTTTCGCCTCCTGCTCCAGCGTCTCCCGCTGCGCGCCGTCGCCCACCAGGACAAGGACGATGTCGGAGCGTCCGCGCTTCTTCAGTTCTTCCGCGGCGTCGAGGGCGGTTTTCAGGCCGCACGCCATTCCGATCGTCCCGATATAGGAGCAGACGAACTTTCCGGTCAGCCCGCAGGACTCCAGCAGTTTCTGATCGGGGGGACGCGGAAAGAACAACTTTTTGTCCACCCCGTTCATGATGACGGAAATTTTCTCCTCCGGCACCCCGCGTTCGATCAGTTTTTCGACATATCCGGGTCCGACCGTTACAATGTGTCCGGCGCTGCGGTACATGATTTTTTCCATGACGCCCAGCACCTTGAGGACGGGACCGGGCAGTCCGGCCTCCACCGCGGACATCGATTCCGGCCAGATGTCCCGGATTTCGAGGAGGAACGGAATCCGCCGGAACCAATGCAGAAGCACCCCGGCCCAGCCGCAGAAAAACTGCGGGCTGGTCGCGATGAGGACGTCCGGCCGTTTTGCGCACAGATTGTATCCGACGGCGCTCCAGCAGTAGGAAAGATAGTTGGCGATGCGCCGGACGGTGCCCTTGTTCGGGGCGATATAGGTCCAGACCCGCACCACTTTGACGCCGTTGACGGTTTCCACCCGGGGAAGCCAGCGGTTGCGGTAGCCGGGATAGACCACGCCGTCGGGGACGTTCGGGACGCCGGTGACGACCGTGACTTCACATCCTTCGGCGGCCCAGCGCTCGGCCAGAGCGCTGACTCTCGAGGCCGGAGCATTGCCCTCCGGCGGGTAATAATGCGACAGAAACAGAATCTTCATTTTTTCTCCGAAATGATGACAGACAGTTGCAACGGGAGGGTTCCCTGATAACGAAGAATCAATGTCCGGTTCGGGAGGACAAGGCCGAACTCGGGACTCCAGAAATCGTCCGCCACCCCGGCCGTCAGCCGGTCCGCCGGATAGGTCAGCAGAAAATCTTCCGCGACGACCGCCCGGCCGGGCTCCCGAAGTTCGACCGGGCAATCCGGATGGAAGTGCCAGAACAGTTCGGCCGTATGGCTTCCCGTTCCCTTCAGTTCGTCTTCGATCCGCAGGCCGCTGCCGTCTTCCAGCCAGCGCCAGCTCCGGCGATGCATCACCGGACGGTAGCCGTCATGTTCCGCCGTAAAACCGTCGGGAAGCTCCCGTGTTTCGGTGATTCGCGCGCGCCGTCCCACCCGGTGGGCCGCCCAGACTTCCGACGAATCGCGCCCGTCGAGACGCAGGGTGTTGTGCGCGCCGGTGCCCCGCTCCGGATTCCGGCGGGGCGTCTGGTATCCGCTGACTCCGCTGTCGACCGCGATCCGGCGCGTCTTGAAAAACAGCTCGAAGCCGAGGGTGTCGGCATGGGCGTGGCCGGGCTGGTAATCCGGTCCGACCGGCGCTGCGTCGGCGAACAGGGTCCAGTCCCCGCGTTCCAGCCGCAGATATCCGCTGTCGGCAAACCAGCCGCCGCCCTCCGGCCCTTCCGGGCGCAGTCCCAGGCGCCCGGCGTATTCCAGGAGTTCCTCCGGCCCCGGCGCTACATTGAACGCGGCGTCGTTGAAAAGAGCGATCCGCCCGTCCGGCCCGGTGAAGCTCCGGAGAAATCCGAGCATTTTCAGGAGGTGCGTCCGGAGGAATTCCCCGCCGGTCTCCTGGTGAACATCCAAAAGATCTTCCAGAAGAATCGAATGATACATCAGCGACCGTTCGAAGTGTCCGCCGTCCGCAAGAATCTGTTCCGGCAGCTGTTCCCGGTACATCTCCCAGCCCTTCCGGAGCCATTTCGCGCCTTCCTCTCCATCGAAGAAGCTGCCTCCGAAAATCAGCGCCTTCGCATTGGCCAGCAGATGATTGGCCAGCAGATGGTATTCGAGGGAGGCGGCCAGAAAACGCAGCTGGACCGCCAGCGAATTCAGCGCTTTCGGCGAGAGGCTGTGTCCGGATCGATGATATTTGATCCAGTTGACGATCCGGAGGGACAGCGGATACGGTTCCCAGCCGTTCCCGGAGCCGGGCGGATTTTCCCTGATCCAGCGGTCGATCCAGTGCGCTCCGTCCACGTCTTCGTTCCGCAGGAAGTCGAAGTAATGCAGATTGTACAGCCAGAGCTTGGAGCAGTCTTTGCGGTTCCAGTCCCCGGGACGGCAGACCTCCGCGGAACAGTGCAGAAAAGTGAAGCGGTTCCCGGAAACTTCCGCGCGGCTCCGGCACCCGTGATACGGCTTTTTCCGTCCGGGGCGCAGCGGAGGCGCGGGAGACAAGTCCGGGCGGGCCGGAAAAAGGCGCCGCCTGATCCGGTCGGCGACCTGAATCATCTTCAGATGACGCAGCGTCCGCCAGTAAAGAGGGAGTTCCGACACCCTGGTCATGATTCGATTCCGATCCATTTCCCTTCCTCGAGGCTCTGCAGACAGGCGAACGAGGCCAGCGTCGTGTTCCGGATGCTCTCGAAGCCGATCAGCGGACCGCCGCCCCGCGTGATCCGCTCGTTCAGGAGGGCGAACTGCGCCCGGTGTCCTTTGTCCAGGGAGGCGCGCATGGAACGGAATCCCCGGACTCCGTAGCCGGTGAGCTTGCGCCAGTTGTCGATTACCAGCACCTGTCCCGCCGCGAAGACTTCCATCCGCTCCTTGGGATAGGCTTTGGAGCCGTTGGCGAAATAATTCACCACGGCGTTCGAACCGTTTTCATAACGGAGCAGAATGCTTGCGTTGTCGGTCTTTTTGTCGGGAGAGGTTCCGAGTGCGTTCATGCACACGCCCGTGATCCGGCTGTCCGCCCAGAAGGAACAGAGGTCGATCAGGTGGCAGGCCTCGCCGAGAATCCGTCCGCCGCCGACCTCCGGGTCCTGAATCCAGGATTCGGGGGGAACGGCTCCGGCGTTCATGGTGACGACGATGTTTTTCGCGCCGGTTCCGGCCAGCGATTTGAGCTTGACCGCCAGCGGGGAGAAGCGGCGGTTGAATCCGACGGTCAGCGTCACATTCTCCGGTGCGGCGCGACAGGCGGCGGTGATTTCTTCCAGCTCGCTCCGCCGGAGGCAGAGGGGCTTCTCGACAAAGACGCTTTTTCCGGCTGCCAGCGCTTCCAGAACCATTCCCGCGTGCTGGTCGTGACGGGTGCCGACGATCACCAGCGACACGTCCGAGTCTTTCAGCATCTCGCGGTAATCCGACACGGCGCCGGCTGCGCCCGCTTTAGCGGCCAGAATCTTGGCGGTCAGTCCCTGTGCGCTGGCGATGTATCGGATGCGGGCGCGGGCTTTCCGCAGGGACGGCACGATCGTCGAGGAGACGAAGTTTCCGGCGCCGATGATCCCGATCGCGCCGGGTCCGGGAACGAAACGGTTCTGTGGCAGTTCCACCCGGCGGAGAGGCTCTCCGGAACCGGAATATTTCAGCAGGGAGGCGATGGAGCCTTCCTTGCGCAGGTCGCTGTAAATCTCCTGATAGTTCTCCAGGTCGACTTCCGCCGTGATCAGACTGCGCACTTCCAGGACGCCCGAGGAGAGCGCCTGAAGAACCGCCTCGAAATTGCGCTGTTCCGTCCAGCGGACATACGGGGCGGGGTAATCGTGTCCCTTGTTTTCGTATTCCTCGTCGTAGCGTCCGGCGCCGTAGGAGCAGGAGACCTGGAAAGTGAGCTCCTTCTTGTAGAAGTCGTCGCGGCGCAGCTGGAGCCCGACGATGCCGACCAGCACGATTTTGCCGCGTTTTCTCGACATTTCGCACGCCTGATGGATCACCTCGTCGCTCCGGGTCGAGGCCGTGATCAGCACCTTGTCCGCCCCCATGCCGGTCAGCCCCAGGACATGTTGGACGGGATCGCCGTCCACCGCCGGGTTGACGGCCGGAATGCCGCGTTTTTTCGCAATCTCCACCTTCAGCGGATCGAAGTCGATGCCGACGACACGGCAGCCGCTGGCGCGCAGAAGGGACGCCGCCACCAGCCCGATCAGCCCCAGCCCGGTCACCACGACCGTTTCCCCCAGCTGCGGTTCCAGCAGACGGATTCCCTGCAAGCCGATGGCGGCGATGACCGTGAAAGCGGCCTCGTCGTCGGAAACGTTGTCCGGAATCTTCGCCGCCAGATGTTTCGGCACACAGACGAATTCCGCATGGTTTCCATTGGAGACCACCCGGTCCCCGACCGAAAAGCCGCTCACGCCGCCTCCGACCTCCACCACCCGCCCGACATTGCAATAGCCGAGCGGCAGGGGCTGTCCCAGCTTGTTGAACACCGCTTCCAGAGTCGGCAGAAGCCCGTCCGTCCTGATCTTGTCGAGCACCTGTTTGACTTTATCCGGCTGCTGCCGGGCCTTTTCGATCAGATTGGCCTTGCCGAACTCGACCAGCATCCGTTCCGTTCCCTGGGAGACCAGCGAACGGGTGGTGCGGATCAGAAGATATCCGTTTTTCACAACCGGAGCCGGAACTTCCTCCAGCCGCGTCTCGCCGCTTTTTAAATCCTGAATGATCTGTTTCATCCGTTTTCCTCAAATAGAAAAATTTTGTTCAGGCATCCGCCCTTCCGCCGACCAGCACGCCCAGAAGCCGGGGCGTGAAGCGGCGGAGAAAATGAAATCCGGCCAGCAGGACTCCGCATCCGGCCGCCAGGAACACAAGATACAGCACCGCCATCTTCCATGGAAAATCCGGCACGCGCGGCGCAACCAGGTGCAGGAATGCCGAGCAGACCAGGAAATGGGCCGCGTAAATGAAAAACGCGGACGGCGTCACGTTCCGCCGGTACCAGCCGGAATGACGGAACCGCATCAGTCCCAGCCAGCAGGGAATAACCAGTGTGCCGAAAATGCACATCAGTCCCGCCGGCGCCCGGACTGTCCCCAGTTTCATCGGGAACCAGAAGAGAGCCAGCGACATCAGAAACAGCGCCGCGATTCCCGCCCACGCATGCGGCTCGAAACAATGGAGATCGAACTGTTTCCGGCGGCAGAAAAGCCCGAGGCAGAAAACACAGATCGAATAGTAGTTCGGATAAAAGTCCGTGACCGGCGCGATGAAGACGCCGATCAGATACAGCCCCGCCAGGAACCAGTACGACCCTTTCTCCAACAGGAAATTCCAGACCGGCAGCACGGCGAAAATCAGCATCAGGTCCCGGATGAACCACAACGGCGCGTCGATCGGGCGGCGTCCGATTCCCAACAGGGAACAGAGAATTCCGGAGACGTTTTCAAGCTGGAAGCTCTCCACCCGCGCCCCGATCCTCGGGAAGAAACGGGCGGCCAGCAGAAACAGCACGATGAACAGCGCGTTCCACAGGAGATACGGGATGAACAATCCGGAAAATTTCTTCCGCAACAGCTTCCGGTACTCCGGGGAGAAGAACGAAAAGCTTTCCGTCGGGGCGAAATACCCGGACAGGAAAAAGAATACCGGCAGTCCGGAGATGATCAGCACATTCGAGAAGAAATTCCAGACCGGCATCGGCGGCCACTGCGGCGTGACGATGTATTGCGACGCCGCCCAGGCGTGATTGACCACGACGCCGAACAGCAGCAGCGCCTTCAGGTCGGCTACGGAAGAATCGAATTTTTTTTCAGGGACGGTCATGGTTTTCCATTCCATAGCTGTGTTCCGGAGGGTTCCTTCCCGGTGAAGAAATCCAGTGTTTTCCGAATGGTTTCGGGCCAGCGGTAGGCGGCCGCCGCAAAATTCCGGGTCTCTTTCGCCCGCGACTCCATTTCCGCCGGATTCCGTTCCGCCTCCAGAATTGTCCGCGCCAGATCGCCGGGCTTGTACAGATCGAAGTAGTAGAGACTTTTTCCCCCGAACTCGGGCATGGGCGGAAGCGTATCGCAGAAAACCGGCCGGCCGGAAGACATTTTTTCCAGCAGGACGATCGGACAGCACTCGCAAGCCGAGGCGAAGATGACGGCGCGGGCATTCTGGAGGAAACCCGGCATCTCGTCATGGGCGATCCGGTCGATGGTCCGGACCGAACCTTCGAGTTTTTTTTCCGCGATCAGCCGGGCGCATTCGCGTCCGTACGGAGTATCGGTGATCCGTCCGGCCAGCACCAGTGGATACAGGAAATCCGCCTGTTTCAGGAACTCCCAGTCGCGGATCACTTCCTTCTGCGACTTGTAGAAATTGTATTGGGACACATACAAATAATACTCTCCGGGCTTCAAGTTTTCCCTCCGCAGGAATTCCGTCCCGGCGGCCGGCGCCAGAAATCTCCCGTCGAGCCCGTGCGGGATCAGGGCTGCCTTCCTCCGGACCGCCGGATCGTATTTCTCAACGCATTCCATCGAATGGCGGGAGATGAAAACCACTTTGTCGGCCAGCCGGTAGGAGAGCAGGAAAAGCCGCCGGTAGACCCAATGCCTGAGACGCTCCCGGAACGGGCGGCCGCACCGCCGGTTCAATTCCATGCTCCACGGTCCCATGTTCTGCAGCGCCGTCGCGGCGACGATTCCCCGGGGAACCGGCGTGAGCATGATGCCGCCGGGCGCGTAATATACGTCGAAATGCTCTTTTTTCAGGTATCCGGGCAAGAAGAAAATCTCCCAAAACGTGCGCCGGAAGATCGCCTTTTCAGGCAGCGGAACGACTTCGATCCGCACGTTCGGGCAGGAAGCGGCCGCTTTCCGGAATGCTTCCGCGTTGTATTCTCCGGCCAGCACTACGCCCTCGTATCCTTCCGCCGGAAAATACCGGATGATGTTGGCGATGTATGTGACGCCTCCCCCCTGGCGGGCGGACAAGGCATTGATGGCGATCTTCATGGTTTTGCGGTTGTTTTCCGGTTCGGACCCGTATCGTGAGAGAGGTAAAGTTCATCGAAGACCATATTCCCCCCGGCGAGAAGAATCGCCGCGCGGAATGGCTTCCCGACAAGTTCCGGGGGCACCTCCAGCTTCAACCTGTACTGCGAGATTTCTTTGTCCCCCGGCACGCTCACCAGTCCGGTGTAAACCGACCGGAAAAAGTTGGAACCGCTGTAAAAATACAGACAGACGCCGAAACGGCTGCCGGTTTCTGCCCGGGCCAGCAGATGGACCGTGAGCTGTTTCCCCTCGAGTTTCCCTAGAATGTCGGAATATGCGGAACATTCACCTCCCGAAAGACGGAGGGAGTATTTCCCGGCCAGCGCCTCTTTGCCGCCGACGGATTCGACCGATCCCTTCCAGCCCTGTGAGAAACCCTGTCCCGGATTCGGAATCCAGCCGGACGGCATTCTCCGCGCCGGGTCCTCGAAAAAAACGATGCCGCGTTTCCGCAGGATGTCCCTGCCCGGGAAATTCCCCGCCGGAGCCGGATTTTCAAAATCCCCGTTTCGCACAAGGTGCATGCCCGGTCCGGCGAATCCGGGTTCATGGTGCGGGAAGCGAATGTGCGGCACATACTTGTAAACCGTCATCCGGTCGCGCTCCCGGCGGTCGTAATACCGTTGGCCCAGCAGGGTCCATTCCCCTCCGGACGGCAGGGAAAGTTCCTCCGCGGTGACCGGAGGCTCGTCGCGGCGTTCCTTCCGCACCACATACACGACGTCGCCGGAATAGCGGTATTTCTCGATGTGCTCCGGGAGTTCCGCCCGGGTTGCCATCCGGGGAAACACAGTCGCGCTCCGGCAGTTTCCGATCCCGGAGTAGTGGACCAGCAGCCGTTCCCGGAATGTGAAGTCCACGATCGAGGGATGCCGGTAGGCCGCGGCGTCCTGCCGGATCAGTCCGGCGGAATACCGGATGAAATCCGAATACGGGTTGTAGCGCACCCCTTTCAGGACGGCCGCGGCCACGATCCCGAGAAGCGCGAGCCGGACAACCCATGCCGGCAGGCCGTTCCGGTAAAGTCCGTAGACGCAGAACAGGATCGCGACCGGAATGAAAACAAGGATGTATCTTCCCGACTGGGTGTCCCGGGACAGCCGGAGTCCGGCAGCCGCCAGAACCAGGATCAGCCCGAAAAAGATCAGGAGCCGCCGGTCCGTCTTCCAGAAGCGCCCGATGGCCCGGGCGAGCCCGGCAAAAGCCAGGATCAGAACCGGCGGAAACGCATAAGTGAAAAGGGCCTGGAGCATTGTTTTCCCCTGTTATTCCGAGAATCCGTGCTGTTTGATGCGCACCTGGACCGCGCTCCGGTAATAGGAGACGGGAATTCCCATCCAGAGATTCAGTCCGCCCCATGTTACGCAGCTGCCCACCAGAAAAAAGCATACCCGCCTGGATACGGCTGTCCAGCGGATTTTCCGGGAGATTGCCAGCCAGAGCACGAATGCCGCCAGCCACAACAGAATCTCAACGGCCTCGTGACGGCAGAAAAACGCCAGGGTCCAGCTGATCCCCGCCGCCCCCCATGCAAGGCCGGGCAGACGGTTCCGGCTTTCCGCCTCCGCGATCAGCCAGAACGCCAGCAGGATGAAAAACAGATAAAGACTTTCCCTCTGAACCTGACAGGAGAGTTTGACCAGCATCGGTTCCACGGCGAACAGCAGCGCCGCCGCCAGCGCCATTTCCCGGCTGAATTTCAGAAGCATGGCCAGCTCGTAGCAGAACAGCACGCAGATCAGGTTTCCCGCCAGGCCGACTGTCCGGACGGCCGTTACCGGGTCCATTCCCAGGTCCAGGGCGTTCTTCATGAGGAAGAGCACCAGCGGCGGAATATAGAAATCTTTTGTGAGAAGGACGGTGAAACTTCCGGTTTCATGCCATTTTTTCGCCAGGTCCAGATAGTAAACCCCGTCCCTGGAAAGCTCCGGTTCGTAATACCAGTCCGCCAGACGCAGCAGCAGGGCCAGGAGAACCACCGCGGCCAGCCCGTATTTCAGAACGAATCCGGGAAGCGGACGCGAAAGAAAGCGGAGCGGTGCAAGACGTTTCGTTCGCAGAAGCGTCCGGTATCCTTTCCGGAACCAGTTCTCAGCTGTCATTTCCGCCTCCCGCCAGGCTCTGGCCGGGCTCCTTCGACGGCAGTGTTCCCGGGTCACGCCGCAGGCAGATTCTCGCGATTTCCAGACCGATGATTGCGGTCAGCAGCACCTTCCACATGGCGCTGGTTGTAAACGGGTCGAAAAAGGAATTGCTCCAGAAACAGAAACTCACGAGAAGGAAATAAATGGAAAGCAGCAGCCGGTGCGGAGAGCGGAACCAGCAGAGATAGATGTAGTGCGTCAACACCACCAGCAGGAAACAGACGGCCAGGGTCCCGAAATAGCCGAAATCGTCGTACAGCAACATGTACATGGGCGAAATCGACGAGTAAAACGGAGCGTTTCTGGCGGTCAGTTCCAGGAACATCTCCTTTTGCGTGTACTGCTCCAGTTCGAGAAGATGCCCGATGCTGGCGTCCCGGCCCAGGAAGAGCGCGCTGAAGGGAACGGAGGCAAAAAGAATCCCGGCGAAGCTTTTTCGGCCGTAGTCCGGTTCCGGCGTCACGAAATCATTCCGGCGATACTGGTATCCGACATAAGTCGAACCGAAATAATCGATGATCGAGACTGCCGGAGCCAGCACGGCATACCGGTTCCAGCTGCTGTCTTCCGGGCGCCCCATCGAACGCTGCCGGTAAATCCAGAAGGAAAAAAGCGAAAATATGCAGAAGAAGAGGAGTCCCGCCAGCAGAAGCCGCTTTATATGAACTTTTTCCTTCAAAGAAGTGCCGGCGATGGCATACCCCAGGAAATAATAGGTGATGACCCGGTATGCCTCCATGCGTCCTCCCACGGACAGCGATCCGAGAAAACCGGCGAGAAGCGGAAGAAACAAAAATATTTTATGGATTTTCCAGGAGTCCCGCCCCAGTTCGAAGCCGGCCATCACGCATAGAATGGCATTGAATGAAACCGCCCCTCCGACGAGCGTCAGAAGAAACGACTGATCCTGTTCTCCGTAAAATAAAGCGGAACTCTGCTCCACCATTGCCAGCCGCGCCTCCAGTATGTTGAAACCGGCACCGCGGATGAAGAAATTGACGATCCCCAGAATCAGAACCGCCACTGAAATAATTTTGAATACACCGGCGTAATTCTCCAGATGCCAGACCGACTCGTTTCTGAGGATGGTCTCTTTGCCCCAGTTCTTCACCACCAGGAAAAAAAGTCCGGTGAACAGCACAAAGGAATTCAGTTCATCGATCATTTCTTCGTCCACAACGCTTCCGGTTTCCGGGAACAGCGACAGCACCAGACAGCTCGTGGTGGCGAAAAGCCACAGCCCGCAGAAGAACATTCCCGGATGCAGCAGGGATTTGATCCGGTAAGTCCGCCAGAAGGAGACCATGGTGATCCCCAGGACGGCCTGGGTCGTGAACAGCAGGGAATAGGACATTCTGAATGGAACTCCCGGTTATGTTTCTTTCGGTTCGATGCCGCGCCAGCGGTTGGAGAGCCTGGCCGTTCCGAGGATCAGCTTCAGGACTCTCCAGCTCGTGTTCGTCACCTGATATTCCGGGCAGATCTTGTCGTATCTGCCGCCGTTCTGTTTGAATTCATCCAGCACCAGTTCGATCGAATCCAGCACGATTTCGGGGTCGAGCCCGGTCAGGATGATGGTGCCGGCGTCCATCGCCTCCGGACGCTCCAGCGCCTGGCGGATGGTGATGGCGGGGAAGTTCATCATGCTCGATTCCTCGCTGATCGTGCCCGAATCGGAAATGGCGCATTTCGAATTCAGCTGGAGGGCGTTGTAGTCGAGGAACCCGAACGGTTTCAGCCATTGAATCCGCGGATCGATTTCGATCTCGCCCAGGGCCTCGATCCGCTTCCGGGTCCGGGGGTGCGTCGAGATCACGACCGGCAGATCGTATTTCCGTGCAATCGCGTTCAGGAATGTGATGATCTTCCGCAGGTTTTCCGGATAGTCCACATTTTCTTCCCGGTGGCAGCTGACAATGAAATAGCGGTCCTTCTCCAATCCCAGCGTGTCGAGGATTTTCGATGCCCGGATCTTGTCCATGTATTGGTGAAGGACTTCATACATCGGGGAGCCGGTCACGTAAATGTGGCGGTGAGGCAGTCCTTCGCTCAGCAGATGCCGGCGGGAATTTTCCGTGTAGACCAGGTTGAAGTCTTCAATATGGTCGATGATCCGGCGGTTGATCTCCTCCGGAACGTTGAGGTCGAACGAACGGTTGCCCGCCTCCATGTGGTAGATCGGAATCTTCATCCGCTTGGCCATGATCCCGGCAATGGCGGCATTGGTGTCGCCCAGGATCAGTACCGCGTCCGGCTTCTCGTTCCGGAAGACCTCCTCCACCTTGATCAGCGTTTCGCCGAGCACGTGCCCCAGGCTGGAGGTATCCACGCCCAGATAATAGTCCGGCTTCCGGAGCTGAAGGTCCTCGAAGAAAATCTGATTGAGCTCATAATCGTAGTTCTGCCCCGTGTGGATCATTTTGTGGTCGACATGCTTTTCCAGCCGCTTGATCACGGCCGCCAGACGGATGATTTCCGGGCGTGTCCCGACGATCGACATCACTTTCAGTTTCGATTTTTCAGTCATCATTACACCTTTTCAAAGAAAGTATCCGGATCGGACGGATCGTAGAATTCGTTGATCCAGAAAATGGTATACAGTTCTTCGTTTCCGGAATTGGTCAGGTTGTGCGTGTGCCAGACCGGCATGTCCACGAAGGAGGGATTCTCCCCGTCCAGCTCGAAAACCATCTTGTCGTCCGTTCCGATCTTGCGCAGTTCGATGCGCGCCTTGCCTTTGATCACCGCGAAACGTTCGATCTTCCGGGTGTGGTAATGGTTTCCCCGTGTGACGCCCGGCGCGGTCGTCGAAAAGGAAACCTGTCCGCCGATGTGGTCGAGCTTCACCGTCTCGACGAAGGTGCCGCGCGCGTCGGTGTTCTTTTTCAGCGGGAACGGGAAGAACGTCCGGTGGTCGATGTAGCCGCAGAATGTATTGAAAAGCTGGACCTCGAATGTATCCTTGAGCTCCGGAATGATCCCCTGCTCGAAATAGAGTTTCCGGAAGCGTTCGAGCGTGACCAGCAATTCCGAAACCTTTTTCTCCGCGCCGTGCGGAACCGGATACGGATTGACCGTCTTTCCTTCGCGGATCAGCCGGATGAATTCACTGCACAGGTCTTCGACGTAGATCAGCCGGATGGAACTGTCCGCCTGGATTTCCGGGGTTTCCCCGTGCGTCAGCTTGTGGCAGAAGGTTGCCGTGACGGAATTGTAGTTCGGCCTGCCGTACGGTCCGAATACGTTCGGGATGACACATCCGGTGAACCGCCCGCCGGTGCGGTCCGCCCACTCCTGGAGAAGGCGGCGTCCCTCTTTCTTGCTGTTGCCGTATGGATTGTTGCGTTCCTCCTGCGTCGAACTGGAAAGCAGCACGTGCGGAGTGACTTTTTCGGCTTCCATCGCCCCGATCAGCTGCTGTACGAGGCGCACATTGGTGTCGTAGATGACTTGCGGATCGGGGTGACGGTTCATCGCTGCCAGATGCACGATCGCATCGCATGATTTCACGAAGCCGCGGAGGGCCGCTTCATCGCTGAAAAATTCATCCCGGCAGGGGACCCGCTCAAACTCTTCGGGGAGGGTGCCCAGCCGGTTGTACAGATGCGTCCCGACGAATCCGGGCTGTCCGGTGATTCCGACTTTCCGTTTTCCGTTTTCCGCCATGGTCAGGCACCGCCTTTGCCGAGACCGAGATCCTCGCGGATGAATTGGAGTTTTTTCAAAAGCTCCTTCATCTCTTCGAGCCCCAGACGGCGGGTGTTATGGCTGTTGTAGTCGTCGACGTGCGAGGCTTTTTCGGAACCTTCCACGAAATAGTTGTCATAGTTGAGGCCGCGGGAGTCGCACGGGACCCGGAAATAGTTGCCCATGTCTTCGGATTTCGCCATTTCCTCGCGGGTGACCAGCGTCTCATACAGCTTTTCGCCGTGGCGCGTGCCGATCACTTTCACCTCGACACCGGAATGATACAGTTCCTTGAGCGCGGCCGCCAGCGTGGACAGCGTGGCGGCGGGCGCCTTCTGCACGAACAGGTCGCCGTTCACGCCGTTCTGCCAGGCGTACAGCACCAGGTCGATGGCGTCGTCGAGCGTCATCATGAAGCGGGTCATGTTGGGATCGGTGAGGGTGATCGGCTTTCCGGCCTTGATCTGTTCCACCCACAGCGGAATGACCGACCCGCGCGACGCCATCACATTGCCGTACCGGGTGCAGCAGATCGTGGTTTTCGCTTTCAGCCCGAGGCCGCGTCCTTTCGCGATGGCGACCTTCTCCATCATCGCCTTGGAGATGCCCATGGCGTTGATCGGATATGCCGCCTTGTCGGTGGAGAGGACGACCACATTTTTCACGCCATGCGCCACCGCCGATTCCAGGACGTTGTTCGTTCCGAGAACATTCGTCTGAACCGCCTGGAGCGGGAAGAATTCGCAGCTCGGGACCTGCTTCAGCGCCGCGGCCGAGAAAATGTAGTCGACGCCGTCCATGGCACTGTCTACACTTTGACGGTCGCGGATGTCGCCGATGTAGAATTTGATCTTGGGGTTCTGGAGCTCGTGGCGCATATCATCCTGCTTTTTCTCGTCCCGGCTGAAAATTCGTATTTCCTTGAAATCCGAGTCCAGAAAACGCCGCAGCACGGCATTCCCGAAGGAACCGGTTCCGCCGGTGATCAAAAGGATTTTGTTTTCAAACATTTATATTGCCTCTCCTGTTCTGTTCCACTGTTTTGCAAAGTGCAAGAATTTTTTCACATTGATGGCGGCAGTTGAAATTCTCCGACGCGAATTGACGGCCGCGCCGTCCCGTTTCGCGGGCGGACGGAAGATCGGAAAGAATCCCTTTGAGTTTTTCCGCAAAGTCTTCCATATCTCCCGGACGGGCAAAAAAGACGTTTTCCCGGTCGGTCAGTATCCGGGGAAGCTCCCCCACCGCCGAAACCAGCACGGGATTGCCGGTATAAAGATATTCGCCGAGTTTGCTCGGGAACCCGCCCTCGGCTTGCTTGTTCGCGGGACGTGTCAGGATCAGCACCGCCGATTTCTGCAAGGCGGCGATCACCTGTTTGTGCGGGAGGACGCCCGTAAAAACGACCCGGTCGGCGATGTTTTCCTCCTCGCAGATTTTCCGCAGGTTTTCCATGACGCATTGCGGCGCCGAACCGATCATCTGGAGACGGAAGTCCGGAAACATCGGCGCGACCCGCCCGAAGACCCGGAGAAGGAAGTCCACGCCGTCTTTGCTGTTGCTCATGTCGCCGCAATAGGTGAGGACGTTCCCGACGTTTCCGTCCGGCTCGGGAAAGTCCTCCGTTTTCAGAAGAATCGGAATCCGGCAGAAAAGACAGTCTTTCCGGGTATATTTCCCGTAGTAGCCGGCCAGTACGCCGGTGGCCACGATCATGCCGTCCGCCAGCAAGTGGGAAAAGCGTTTCTCCACCCAGAACGCCGGAAGCCGGTACCAGGGAACCTTCTGTCCGCAGGCGGGGTATTCCCCGTGGTAGCAGACCATTGTCTTGCCGGAGAGGAAGGCATACAGCTTGACGATCCAGATATACGAGGAGATCGAGGTGACGAGCAGCGTATCGATTTTTTCCGGTCCCCTGTCCTCCTTGCGCAAATGGCTCCAGAGTGCGAAAATGCCGTAGACCCAGAACCAGGCTTTGTAGAGGAAAAGCATCCTGCCCGGCGACGGATAATCCGTTCGTCCGCAGGTGTAGCGGAATTCCACATTGCCGTTTTTGCCGGAAGCCTCCTTGTTGACGGCCCTGCCGCCGCTTTCGGTCGGCCAGATGATGAAAACCCGGACCGTACAGCCCAGCTGCGACAGTCCGGCCGCCAGGTTTCCGCAGAATATCGACAGCCCGTATCCCTGCGGATAGGGGAACTTACCAATGATGACGATTTTCATTCTCTACTTTGCCCATGCCTGTTGAAACACTTTCAGGAAACGTTCGTGAACCTTCTCCGCGGAATGGGTCTCCAGCGCGTATTCATACGCCCGTTTTCCTCCGTTTTGCCGCGTTTCCGGAGAACTCAGCTTCCGCAGAGCCTCCGCAATCTCCTCCTCCGTAACGGCCGAAAAACATCCGGCCCGTTCGATTTCCCGGATCGAAGCGAGGTGTTTCGGCGCCACTCCCAGGACGACCCGTCCGGCCATGAAGTATTCCACCAGCTTGGTCGAAATGGAGAGCCTTGTGTAATCCGTGATCTCCGGCGCGAACGCCTCCACGTGAAGCAGAATGTCCGCCTCCGCCGTCTTTTCGCTTACCTGGCGGTAGGGGAGGTTTCCGCCGTATTCGACCAGAGGATCGCCGTGAAGCGCTTCCGTCTGTTTCCAGTCCTTTTCCGGAGCGAACACGGCGATCCGGAACCGATTCTTCAGATCGGCGTCTTCCCGGAGGACTTTGGCGACCCGCCCGATGGTTTCCCCCCGCTGGAGGTGAAGGCCTCCGATGTAATAGATTTTCAGGGGGCCGTCGCCGGGTTCCGCCGGGGGACGGTACTCCCGCTTCGGAATACAGTTCATGAAGGGGTGCCCCGGCATCCGGAACCGCGTCCGGTACGCCTCGGCCATCTCCGGCGAAATCGTCATGAACAGGGATGACCTTTTCATCAGACGGTCCAGCGCGTCCAGCATTTTTTTCCGGGAAAGAGAGTGGAGCGCCCCGGCGTAACGGGTCTCGATCCAGTTGTCCATGAAATGAAGGACCACCGGAAGGTTTCTCTTCACGGAAATCGATTCCGCCAGACGCATGATCTGCGTCTGTGCGCCCAGCGTGTAAACGATGTCCGGCGCAAAGTCGTCCAGAAAAAGCTCCAGCTCCGGCGGCACGGTCAGGGGGAACCATTCGAGCACCTCCAGCGCGGTTTTGCGGAACAGCCCTTTCAGCGCTCCCGGAGGAGGCGTGTTTCCCGGATTCATCCCGGAGGAGACGGCCGGAAACGGCGGAAGATACCTCCGCCCGTGTCCTTTCAGCCCGCAGACATCCCTCTGGTTGATCCTGTAGTAGCGCCCGGCGCATTGCCAGTCCGGATCGAACGTCGTGGAGAACACGGCGGCGATTTTTTCCACGGGATATCCGGCAAAGAGATTGCGCAGCGTGATCCCGGTCGCGGTGGCCGATGACATGGCTTCCCCGCCCAGCAGCAGGATTTTCGGATAGGGGCCGGTTCCGCTCAAGATGCCACCTTCTCATACCATGCCTTACGGACCTTTCCGACGGCCCGCATCAGGTATTTCTTCTGGGTTTCCAGCGGGATGAGACGGAGCCCCGGCAGCAGAACCGCCAGGAACAGCAGCGGCCCGAGGATCCCTTTGACGATCAATCCCGCCCAGTGATTGACAAACAGGGCTTCGCCGCTCCAGAGCATCCACAGCGCGCCTCCCATCAGCGCCAGCGTGACGGACACGGTTTTCAGGCAGATCGGAAAGACGCTCGGCAGATGGTAGTGATGTTGAATGAACAGGGAGAACCAGCAGCCCGCGAAAATCCAGCTCACCGCCGCGGACAGCAGGATTCCCCAGCCGCCCATCGGACGGGTCAGCCAGAGCAGAAGGATGTTCAGCACCAGATTCAGGAGAAGATAGGCCGTCTCGAAGTGGTTCTTGCCGTCTCCCTGGCAGACGGCCACGCCCTGTCCGGTGACGATCAGGGCGATCATATACTGAAGCAGCAGGATGAAGATCATCGGAAGCAGGATTTTCAGATTCGGGGAGTTGAGCCAGAGACTCAGGAAATCGCTCCCGACCGACGTGATCCCGGCGCAGACCAGCCCGCTGACCACGGCCGCCGCCACCACCATGTCGCGATAGATCACGAACAAGGCGCCCTGTTCCCTTTTGAGCCGGTTGACGAACGCAATCATCGGCACCATGAAAAAGCTGTTCACTTCCAGCAGCAGAGCCCCGATTTTCGTGGCGACCGTATAGTATCCCGCCCATTCGAAGGAGACCTGATTCCCCAGCGCGATGCAGGTGAACTGGGTCCGCACGGCGGCGGTTACCCTTCCGACCAGGCTGCAAATCGTATAGCCGGTCATTTCCTTCAGTTCGCACAGGCGCGGAAAGACGGGATGGAAAAACCGGATTCCCATCTTCTTCCATGTCAGGTAGCAGAGAGCCGCGGAAAAGCAGAGATAATTCACCGCAAAGCCGAGCGGGAGACTGAGCATCCCCAGGCCGCAGACCAGCAGAATGAAAATCGCCGCGTTGCCGATCAGGGCGGAAAAACTCCGCACATTCGAGACCACCCCGGAGTGGTTCTGTCCCGAAAGCATCGCGCCCGCAATCTCGCTGTACCCGGAAAACAGAACCAGCAGAATGCTTCCTCCCAGACAAATGCGGTTGACCTGCGAGACCTCCAATCCGAACTTGTCCAGGAGCAGATCGAGCAGCAGCAGCGCCGCGGCGCCGCACAGCAGAAACTGAATGGCGGCGAAAAACACCCCCACTCCCGCCTTGCGCCGGAGCCGGCTGACGAATTCCTCATTTGAAATTTTTTCTCCCTCCACGGTGGAACTCTGCCAGAGCATGGTCGAGGAAAGGGCAAGGTTCAGCACCGAAAAGAAAGTCGCCCCCGCCCAGATGGCTCCCCAATATCCATATCCCTCGATGCCGAGCTTCCGGATATTCATGGGAACGATCAGCAGGGAAGAGATCGTCCCGATGAAGCGTCCCGCGACAATCAGGCCGCTGTTGATGAAAATCTTCTTGCGGACTTCGGAAATCGAAATACTCATAAACTCGCCAATCTCGCCGTTTCAGTTTGCTTTGCAGCCGGTTCCGCGGTTCCTTGAATCACGCCGGACGGGAATCCGGCAGTATCGTGTCCCATGGCGGCCGCCCGCATGAAAGGAGAAACAATTCCTCTACCCTTCGGCTCATGGGACAAAATGCTTCAAGATGTTCCGTCATGCGCCGACAGAACTTCCTGGAGCCCATCGCCTTCCGCATTGCTCCCGACCCGTCCGCAGCCGGCTCCGGAAACCATTTTCCGGGTAACGCGAAGCGGTGAACTTTAGACATTTTCCAAAGTCCACCAGGCTTTCAAAGATTTTCTCAGAACATCAAACAAAAAACCGCCAATTCCAATAGCGGATTGAAATTCGCGGTTGAACTTTATTCTTTTCCGTCTTTCCAAATGAAAACGGAACGATACGCCCGAAACAAGGCTCTTCTGTGCGCTCCGTTCCATACAGCATATGCGAATTTCCCGTTCACTTGGGGGATCCGGCAGAATGTTTCAGTGACCTGTCGGAATCGGAAAAGGACAACCTCCTCCTCCTCGAGGCGGCTGTTTCTGACAACGCCAAATATCCGGTCCGCATGATTCCCCTCATTTGGTATAGGACCCAATCCTGTATTTCCAGAAAAACAGAGTCTGCGCAACGTTCAATACATCCTGTCTTTAATATAATTCCATTCCGGGCGGAATTCAAATTCAAAAAGCAAAGCCTGAATGAAAAATTTATTAACATTCTGCTTTTGAAAGTGCGAGGATGGAAAAACGTGTTCCGGGGTTGCGGGAGAAAGCCGGACATTCCTTGCCGGAAGGTCTCAAATACAGGCCGCGCAAGAAGAAACGGAAGCCAGCATTCATTTTATCGCATTCCATGATGTCTGAATCTCGAATATGGGAAGGCATTTTTTGATGTGGCATGGCGGAATGAATACGCGTAAGATTGATTTGAACATGATATTTTCTTGAGAAGGGACTTGCTTCTCATTCCTTTTGACGGTAAGTTACTGTATTATATGAAAACAGGAGCCCGGAAATTCGGGGGGAATAAAAGTCATGGAGAGTCAACTGCCGCAAAAGAGCCAGTTTTTGATTTATCAGGCCGAAGACGGAAAAATCAAGCTTGATGTCCGTTTTGATAGTGGCACAGTCTGGCTTTCGCAACAGCTCATGGCTGATTTGTTTCAGACAACCAAGCAAAATATCAGTTTGCATATTCAAAATGTATTTGATGAAAATGAACTGAGCAAGGAAGCAACTGTCAAGGAATACTTGACGGTTCGCCAAGAGGGAACTCGACAGGTCCAAAGAAGCATTGAGTTCTATAACCTCGATATGATTATTTCAGTTGGATACCGAATAAAGTCCAAAACCGCTGCCCAGTTTCGGATTTGGGCGACCCAACGTCTGAGCGAATTTATCCGCAAAGGTTTTGTGCTGGACGATGAGCGGTTGAAAAATCCCGATTTGCCATTTGATTATTTTGACGAACTCCTCCAGCGAATTCAGGATATTCGCACTTCGGAAAAACGTTTCTACCAGAAAATCACTGATATTTATGCTACCAGTATTGATTATGACCCCACAGATGAAATCAGTCTGAATTTCTTTAAAACTGTTCAGAATAAAATGCATTGGGCCATCACCGGCCAAACAGCGGCTGAAATCATTGCATCCAGAGCCAATCATCAATTACCGAATATGGGCTTGACTTCTTTTCGGGGAAGCAAAGTTCGTAAATCTGACATCGGTATTGCAAAGAACTATCTTACAGAACAGGAAATTTCCGCCTTGAACAATTTGACTGAACAGTATCTTATTTTTGCTGAAGGCCAGGCAATGCAGCGAATTCCCATGCATATGGCGGACTGGGTCAAAAAACTGGATGCATTTATTTCTATCAACAATCGTCAAATTCTTGATAATGCCGGAAAAATTTCTCATGAATTAGCACTGGAAACCGCTCACAAAGAATACGATGTCTTCAATATAAATCGCATTGCCGCTGCATCGAAATTGCCCGGAGATTTTGAGAAAGCGATTGAAAAACTGCCACCCCCGCATAAGAAAAAGCTCAAAGAATAAATGATGCATGTGCTCGGCAGCGTTGCTTGATTCAATACTCGATTCAGAAATGCCGTTGTTTTGCAGAGGTTCAGGAACTTTGGCTGGTTGCGCCTTGCCTGTAATCGGTCATCCTCGATAGAACAGCTCCTCCGCGCATGGATTTACGATTTCAATGAGAATCACACGGCGAACAAGTCAAGGTGTTTTGTAAAGTGAGAATTGGAGGCGTGGGTGGGAATTGAACCCACACGACACGGTTTTGCAAACCGCTCCCTTAGCCATTCGAGCACCACGCCTGAGATTACCGGAAATATATCTCCGTTTTCAATGAAAAACAAGTCTTGAATTACTTTTTTTACTTTTTTTCTTGACATCCGGCCGTCGGCATGTATTCTTATCAGCTTGTGACGACGAAAGGATTTCATTCATGAAGGATATACTTTACTGCTGCACCATGGTCGACCGTTCCGAAACCCCGGACGCCTCTCCGGAGCTGTTGTCGGCTTTCGGTTTTGAACTCAGCACGTGGAAAGAGGAAGAGACCGGGGAGATTCGTCACACTCTCTATTTTCAGGAGGAAAGGGAGGCGTCCGCCGCCCGCGATCTTCTCATGGCGAAGGCGGAGGAGTTCGCCTCGTTCGGCTGCGTCTTCGACCCGATCGAATGCACCCGGCTGAAACGCGAGGACTGGGCCGAATCCTGGAAGCTCCACTTCAAGCCGATGGTCGTTTCCGAACGTCTGGCGGTGTCGCCTTCCTGGGAGAAGTTTCAGCCTCTTCCGGGACAATCCCTCGTCCTTCTGGACCCGGGCATGAGCTTCGGAACCGGACAGCATGCCACCACGAAATTCTGTCTCGTTTCGATCGACCGTTTCATTGCGGAACTCAAGGCGAAGGGACAGTCCGGGATCAGCTTGCTGGACGCCGGATCGGGGTCCGGAATTCTGGCGATCGGCGGCAAACTTCTCGGATGCACGCGGGTCGACGCCTTCGACATCGATCCCGAAACTCTTCCCGTGGCCCGTGAAAATGCGCGCAAAAACGGAATCCGGGACGAAGACCTTTCCCTGGCGGTTTCTTCCCTTTCGGACTATTCCCCGGACATCCGTTACGATATTGTGGCGGCCAACATTCTTTCCTCCGCGCTGATCGCCGGAAAAGAGAAACTGCTGTCCTTTTGTCAACCCGGGACGTTCCTGATTCTCGCCGGAATTCTGGATTCCGAATACGTCCGCGTCAAAGATGCGTTCGAGTCGGACAACTGCCGGGAACTGTTCAGCGCGAAGGAGAAAGAATGGCGCGGCGGCGCTTTCCGGATCGGCGGATGAGAACGGCGGGGATCATCCCCGGAACATGAAGTAGACCGCGCCGATCAGGCAGAACCCCGCCCAGAGGAAGTCCAGTTTGAATCCCTCCTTCATGTAGAGGATGGAAAACGGCACGAACACCGACAGGGTGATAACTTCCTGCATGATCTTGAGCTGGGCCAGCGAGAGCTGCTGGTATCCGATCCGGTTGGCCGGAACCTGGATCAAGTATTCGAACAGCGCGATCCCCCAGCTTGCCAGCGCCGCGATGATCCACGGTTTGGACGACATGTTTTTGAGGTGTCCGTACCAGGCGAAGGTCATGAACAAATTGGAGCAGATCAACAGGAAAACCGTTTTCAGAACTACTGTATTCGCATACATTCAAACACTCCGTCCGGGGCTTTGGTCTGGCATTCTTCCGGGAATCACAGGCCAATTAATATTGCGTTTTTTTGTTAAAAATCAAGCTCCCGACTTGAGATAATCGGGAAAATGTGGTAGATTATGAAGATCAGCATGAATGGAGACAAATCATGGGTTTGGACGAATTGCGAAAGAAAATCGATCAGGTGGATGAGAAGATCGTTGAGCTGCTCAACGAGCGCTACGCCACAGTGATGGAGATCGGCAAATACAAGAAAAGCAACATGAAGGCGGTGTATGTGCCCGAGCGCGAGAAGGTCGTGTTTGAAAAGGTCCGCGCGCTTAACAAGGGGCCGATGGCGGAAGGCACGCTTCAGGCCATCTACCGGGAAATCATGTCCGGCGCCCTGGCGCTTGAACATCCGCTGAATGTCGCCTACCTCGGGCCGGAGGGGACCTTCACCCATTTTGCCGCCGTCTCCAAGTTCGGACACAGCGTTTCCTATCTTTCCAAAAGCACGCTCGACGACATCTTTGCGGACGTCCGCAACGGCCGCGCGGACTACGGCTGCGTCCCCGTGGAGAACTCCACCGAGGGCGCGGTGACGCATACACTTGACATTTTCGTGCAGTCCGACGTAAAAATTTGTGCGGAAATCAATTTGCGCGTTCATCACAGCCTGCTTTCCAATTCGCCGCTCAAATCCATCCAAAAGCTGTACAGTCATGCGCAGTCCCTCGGACAGTGCCGCAGCTGGATCAGCGAATATCTTCCCGAGGTGGAGGTCCACGAGTGCACCAGCAACTCCCGCGCGGCTTCGCTGGCTGCCAACGAGCCGCATGCCGCCGCAATCGCAAGCTCTTTCACCGGAGAGCTTTACGGTCTGGACGTCCTGGCGCAGAACATCGAGGACAATCCGAACAACACCACCCGTTTCCTGGTGATCGGGGATCAGCTCCCCAAGAGGACCGGCAACGACAAGACCTCGATCTGCTTCGCCATCAAGGACCGTGTCGGCGTGCTTTTCGACGCCCTTCTGCCGTTCAAGGAGGAAGGGATCACCCTGTCGATGATCGAAAGCCGTCCGTCGCGCCAGCAGAACTGGGAATATTACTTCTTCATCGATCTTCTCGGACATATCGAAGATGAGAATGTGGCCCGCGCCCTTAACAAGCTGTATCCGCTCACCCAGGCGATGAAAGTTCTGGGCAGCTATCCGCGCGGAGACGATGCAAGATGAAGGCGGAACCGGCTCCCGCGCTGCTGATCCGGAATGCGACCCTGAAGCTGGAAGGCAACCCCATTCTCCACGATTTCAACTGGCGCGTCGAGCAAGGCGAACGCTGGTTCATCCTCGGGCCGAACGGCGCCGGAAAAACGACGCTTGTCAAGATGATCCTCGGCATGGCGTGGCCCCTCTACGGCGCGGAAGTGAGCGTCCTCGGGAACCGCTACGGCGCCTGCGACATTTCCGAAGTCCGCAGGAAAGTCGCCTGGGCCAGCCCGTTTCTCTCCTCCTGGACCGCCGAAACCAACACCCGCTGGACCACGCTCGATGTGGCTCTCTCGGGATTGGATTCCACCGTCGGTTTCTACCGGAAGGCCACCAAGGCCGAGGTGGAACTCGCCTATCGCGCGCTGGAACGGATCGGCGCGAAACAGCTGGCCGACCGCTATTTCGACCGCCTTTCCTCCGGGGAACAGATCAAGGCGCTGATCGCCCGGGCGCTGATCGGCCACCCCGCGCTGGTGATTCTGGACGAGACCTGCGTCTATCTGGACCTTTGCAGCCGCGAGGCGCTCCTGGGGGCGATCGACGATCTGGCCAACGGGCCGGATTCCCCCACTATGATTTTCATCACCCAGCGGATCGAGGAGATCACAGCTTCCTTCACCAAGGGGCTCATCCTCGGTGAAGGGAGGATTCAGAGCATGGGGTCCCGCGCCGAAGTGCTGACCGCCGACAACCTCAGCCGCACCTTCGGTATCCGGATTCGTCTTCACAAACGCCCCGACGGCCGCTTCTGGCCGGTCCCCGAATGAAAGACGAACTCCGGAAATTCCGCGGGTTCGGGAAGGAAACGGTCTGCACGAAGACCGTTTGCCCCGAATGCGGCATTTCCGTCGAAACCTTCGTCAACGAATTCTGGACCGCGCGCCAGCGGGATGCCCATTCCCTGCATGAAATTTCCTATCGCGCCTGCTTCAAGCCGCAGCTTCCCCGTTTCTTCATCGAACGGCTGACTTCGCCCGGGGAGACGGTCTACGATCCCTTCATGGGCCGCGGCACCTCGCTTCTCGAAGCCGCCCTCCTCGGACGCGTCCCCTTCGGCTGCGACGCCAATCCGCTGTGCTCCATGCTGATCGAACCGCGCCTGGAGCCGCCCGCTCCGGAGGAAATCGAAGGGCGCCTGAAGCGGATCGATCTCCATTTTGAAGGTCCTCTGCCGGAAGACCTTCTCGTGTTCTACCATCCCGACACGCTCCGGGAGCTCTGCGCGCTGCGGAACTATTTCGCCTCCGGAAAACTTTCCCCCGCCGACCACTGGATCCGGATGGTCGCGCTCAACCGTCTGACGGGGCACTCCAAAGGATTCTTTTCGGTCTATACCCTGCCGCCGAACCAGGCGGTGTCGGTCGAATCCCAGCGGAAGATCAACCGGAAACGCCAACAGGTTCCCGAATACAAGGACGTGCGCAGCCTGATTCTGCACAAAACCCGTTCCCTGCTGGCCGACTGTGCCGGACACTCTCCGTTTTTTCTCGGGAAGGTTCGGCTTTTCACGGCGTCATCCGCCCATACCCCCGGAATCGGGGATGCTTCCGTTTCCCTTGCGGTGACCTCGCCGCCGTTTCTGGACGTGGTCGATTATGAAACGGACAACTGGCTGCGGAACTGGTTTGCCTCGGTCGATCCCTCCCGGGTGAACATCACGATGGAACGGACGCCCGAAGGATGGTCCCGCGCCATGGAAGAGGTGTTCCGCGAACTTTACCGGGTATTGAAGCCCGGCGGACACCTTGCCTTCGAGGTCGGAGAGGTGAACAAGGGGAAGCTGCGGATGGAGGAGCTGGTTCTTCCCTGCGGGATTCGGAGCGGTTTCACCCCGGTCCTGATCCTGATCAACGCGCAGGAGTTCACCAAGACCGCGAACTGCTGGGGAGTCGCCAACAACGAAAAAGGCACCAACACCAACCGCATCGTCCTCTTCCGGAAGAGCTTATAAATATCGGCGTTCGCATCTGGATTTTCCGGAAAATGAATCGGTCCGTATTTTTTTTTCAAAAATTCCTTTCCGAATGTGCCATGACTGAATATAGCTCATGATATAGCTCATAAATTTCATTTTAAATGATAATTATTCCATTGTCTTTTTCTGAAAACACATTATAATTCATTTTTGAAAAGATAAAGGGATGGCCTTATGAAGTCGTATCAATTCAAAAGTAAGCTCATGGACGATATCCGCAGCGGACGTCTCGGTCCGGGGGCTTTCATCGGGCTGACGCGCGAGCTTTCCGCGCGCCACGGAATTCCGCAGATCACCATCAACCGGACCTTGAACGAACTGGTCCGGGAAGGCGTGGTCGAAAGAATCCGCAACCGCGGCACCTTCGTTTCCCGCCGGTATTCGCCGCGAAAGCGTCTCCGCATCGGAATTGCCTTCGCCCTGCCGTCCGTGCGGGATGCCTCGCTGCAATTTTTCTCGGCCGCTTTCCAGATTTTCCCAACCTACGCAAAAGAGGTTTTAAATGAGGCCGGCTACGATCGTTTCGAATTTTCGTTCGACGATCTTCACCGGAAGGATTTTGACCGGGGACTCAAACTCGACGGTCTTCTCCTCAATACCGCGATGCTTGACATGAACACCATTCCGAATCTGCTGGATAAACCGTATCCGGTGGTTTCGGTCCAGCAGAGCGAACCGATCCCCTATCTGTTTCATCAGGTGATTCCGGACCTTCCGAACGGGTTCCACGAGATGGCCGCCCGGCTCCGGGAAAACGGAATCAATGAACTGACCCTTCTGTTTCTGCTGGAAGAAACCCAGATGACCCGAATGAAAATCTTCCGTCTTTCCGCCGCTTGTCATGGATATTCTTCCGAAGCCTTCCGGGAAAATTCCACGGACTGCCTGTCGGGAGATTTCGGACAGCTCGCCGGATACAAGATCGGTTGCGCCGCCTTGAAAACCCACACACCGGGCATGACCTATTTTTCCACCAGCGACATTCTTTCCTGCGGAGTCCTCAGCGCCTTCTTCGAACAGAAGCTCAAGCCGGGAATTGACTTCAGACTCATCAGTTTCGACAACCTCGAAGCGGAAGGGCTGCTCCCGTTCGGACGGCCGGTACTGACCAGCGTGGATTTCCCGAAGCGGGCCATCATCCGCAGGGCGATCCGCCTGATCGAAGAGGAAACAGCTTCTCCCTCCGGCGAGACTCATATCATCAAGATGCCCTGTGCGCTGATTGAACGGGAAACCTTCTTTTGTCAGCGGCAAAAAGAACCCTTGTGACAGATGAAAAGAGAAAAGAGGATATACCGTTGAAAAATAAAGCGGAAAGCAATTCAATCAAAATGCAAGAACCATTCCTGAACGAAAGGTGGAGAAAAATGAAGAATACGGAGAAAAAAATGAATGGAAGGACGGTACCAGAACATTGGAAATTCACATTGATAGAGCTTCTGGTTGTGATTGCGATTATTGCGATTCTGGCGGGAATGCTGCTTCCGGCGCTGAACGCCGCCCGGGAAAAGACGCGTGCGATTCAGTGCCTTTCCAATTTGAAACAGTTTGGAATAGGGGCCACTTTGTACTCGGGAGATTATCAGGGATACGCACCGGCTTGTGAATACACTGGCGCGTGGATGTATCTGATGTATCCTTACCTGAAGGTCGCGGTGCCGTCGACGGCGTCCGAGGAAACCGGATGGAAGACGCCGAAGGTTGCCTGCTGTCCCTCTTTCAACACACAGAAATTCACAGCATACTATAATACCTGCTATGCGGTCAATGGCTATTTCGGAACACTCAAGTCCATGACAGGAATTGATCCGACTCAGATGGCGAAAGCCAAATATCCATCCGGCAACATGCTGTTCATGGATTGGAATGACCCCAGTCTGAGTTTTGGAAATCAAAGGATTGCAACGGCAGGTCAGCTGAATGACGCGGCGAAAACCATCAAGCAGCTGGCGGTGGCAAGGCACAGCAAAAGATGCAATGTCACCTTTGCCGACGGCCACAGTCAGCCGGTAGAACTTGTTTTTCTCGCGCAGGCGGTTCAGGCGCAGGCGGTGTCCCCATGGTATCATCCGTTCTGGACTCCTTACAAATAAATTGCCTTTCAAAAGGGAAACTCTCATGAAATTTTTGTCGATTCTCCTCTTGTTTTCGTGTCTTTTCCCGGTCTCCGCCGAAATGGTTCTCGCGGAAAACGGCAAAGCGAAATGCCGTATTATCACGGCGGAGACGCTTACCCGGCCCAGTACTGAAACGCTGGCGGAACTGAAGGAACATCTGACCCGAATGACCGGCGCGGTTTTCGAAACCGTCCGGGAATCCGAACTTCCCTCCTCTGAAGACGGCATATACTATGGCGATACGGCTTTTGCCCGCAGTCACGGAATCGATGTGAAAAAGCTCGGACGGGAGGAATGGGTCATCCGTTCCGTCGGCAATTCACTGGTCATTGCCGGCGGAGAGCCGCGCGGAACCATGTATGGAGCTCTTCACTTCCTGGAGAAATATCTCGGATGCCGCTGGTTTGACTACGACTGCATCGTCGTTCCCTTCCGGAATACGCTCAGGATCGGCGGGATCAACGATCAATTCAGACCCGCTATCCCGATTCGTATTGAGCATATCTCTCCGGACATTCCCTTCTGGCTGAAAACACGCAACATGGAAACCGTCGGCAAATACGGAGACAATTTCGGCAATCCCGGGAGATGCCATACTTCCGGGGAATATTCGGGCAACTGGACAGATATGGAGATGTTTGCCCTGCAGCCGAACGGAAACCGTTCCCGGGGACAGATATGTCTGACCAATCCCAAGGCTCGCAAGGCCGTCGCGGAACAGATGATCCGCTACATCGAAGTCGACCGTTCCGGAAAAGGCCGCTGGTTTCCTCCGGGGGTGCCGCCGGGAATCATTTACGACATCAGCCAGAATGACGCCCGTTCCGAATGCTACTGTCCGGGCTGTAAAGCCATTTTCGAACGCGAAGGTTCATACAGCGGTCCGAATGTTGATTTTGTCAACGCCGTGGCGGCGGAAGTCGGGAAAGTCCATCCGGAAAAATTGGTCAGCACCTATGCCTACTCCTATACGCTGATTCCGCCGAAAAACCTCAAATGCGCCGACAACGTCATCATCCAGCTCTGTACCGGATCCGTTCCGAACCCCCTGACTTCTCCGGAAAACCGGAAGCTTCTCGAGAAATGGCGTTCCATCGTAAAACACCTCGGAATCTGGGTTTACTGGAAAGAATACCAGCCTTATGAGTATCCCTATACGCAGCTGAATTCCCTCCAGAAGGAAATTCAACTCTGCCGCGATGCGGAAGTGATGTGCTTTTTCTCCGATGACACCGGTCCGGATGTCTACCGGCAGCCATTCTATGCCGTCACGCGCTGGATGACCCAGAAACTGCTGGTCAATCCCGATCTCGATTCGGACAAGCTGTTCGATGATTTTGCCGGGCACTACTATGGAAAGGCCGCTCCCCTTCTCAAAAAATACAAGGATTTCATTATCCAACGACAGATCATTGTCCCCGGAGGCGGAATCGGTCCCTACCGCGAAAGCCTCTCCATGCTCAATCTTGACTTCTTTACCGCGGCCGACAAAATCCTGCGGGATGCCGAAGAACTGACAAAGAACGACCCCCGGGCGAACCTTCATGTCCGCCGGGAACGGATTCCTTTTGACGAAGCCCTGCTGAATCGCTGGAAAATCCTCGGGCAGAACATCCCGTTCGACCGGGAAGCCGTGATTGCGCGCTACCGCCAGAACTGCCGGGAAGTATATGACTCAATGTTCAACCCCAAGAATAAGGATTCCCGGATCAAGCAGATGGAAATGCGGATCAAAGGATTCCGCACGAATCCGCCGCCTCTTCCGAAAATATTCGAAGGAGCCGATGTCATTGATATGCTCTGGAATGCGTTCGATCCGTGGGGGTTCCGCTACGAAACCGACACCTTTGAGGACCCTGAGGCGGCTGGAGGAGTCGCATGGCGGCAGCCGGACACGCTCAAACGGCTGGATGCAAAGAAATATAACCGCCCGATTCACGGATATCCGGTGGTCTTTGGATTCTACGATACCGGTTCCCAGGGCAACAGGGGAAATGTCTCCCTTGCGGAGAACGAAGTGCCGAAAGACGAAAAATACCATCTTTACAAGGTCGGCACAATGCAGCTTTCCCCAAACGCATATCTATGGTTCCACTGGTCGTCGGTCTCTCAAATATGGCTGCGCGGAGTTCTTACGGGAATTTATCTGCCGAAGGTCGATGTCTATGCATCCATTAAAATCATGGGACCTTCCTATGTGAATGGTTCCGGAAAGGAAGACTATATTCTGGTGGATCGCGTAATCCTTGTCAAGCATCCGGAAAACGAAAAAGTCCCGCTGCGGCCGGAACTCACCCCGGACGGATTCGTTCGCATTCCGAATCAGATTCCGGCAGGATTCATTGACTGGAATAAACCCCGGAAACTGAATGTTCGGAACGCAGACGGGAAAATGATTGGAACTCTTGACATTCCCCTGTCCACGATGGTGATTCAGAAAATTGAATTGCCGGAAGCCGTCAGGAAGCTTTCTCCCGCCTCCGTGGAATTCGAGGGGGCACTTTCACAGGACTATTCCCGTCCGCCCGCGGTCCGCGCATACAATGGTCATGCGGAAGGAAGCGTGGTGAAAACAGAGGAAAATAATGCACTGAAATTGAACGTTGTTGATTATTATAAGGACAGGACAGGGAAAAACCATATTGACTGCAATCTTTATCTTTGTGTTTCCAAAGACACGGCTTTCCCGGTCAGTCCCGATACAACCTACCGAATTTTCCTTGCACTGAAGGGAAGTGCGAAACGCGTATGGATCCAGGCAAATCTCATCAATGAAAAAGAAGGCAAACTTGTGAAGGAACGCTATTTGATTCAAAGCGCCCTGCCTGCCGGCGCCCCTGTCAAACTTACAAGCGACTGGCAGGATTTTTATGGAATCTTCAAAACTGGCAGAAATACAAAATCCGCCGAGGTCAGCATAAATCTATGGGGCGATGAGAAAAATATGGCGGAGAAACCAGGGGACTATGTCCTGATTCGTGACATTTCCATCACACCGTAAGGAAGTTTCCGGTCAAGATTGGAACTTCATGCTTTCAACGTCCAGAAGCGCAAGGGAACGAGCCATTGATTCTGTATCCTGAAACAGAACGCCGTCTAAAGAAGAAATAACGCCCGGCTCAGTGGGGTTCGTAGTAATAGTCGTGTTCCGGGAGGATCGCCGGAACCAGAATCAGCATCAGGCAGACGATCAGCACGATGATTCCCGAAAAGAGAAACAGCGACTGGTAATTCGTGAACTGGATGTTTTTCCAGCTCCAGAACGGCGCCAGAATTCCTCCGTCCAGACAATGGGCCGTAAAGAAGCGCATTGGTCGACCCGTGCCGATGATATTTTCCTTTCCTTCTGGCGGCCGTGTTCCAAAAAAGTATCTCCAGTGGTGTACGCTTATAATTTCTTTTGATCGAAAAGGAATATTTCCAAATGAAACGCAAATTTGTATTCATGGTCGTGCTGGGGTGGGGATACGGACTGCTTTCCGCCCAGAATTTTATTCAAAATCCGGATTTCGACAAGCATTTTGAGCCGGAATGCCGGTTTGATATGACTCCGGGAGCACTGAAAGTTTCCGTTTTTACAGAAGACAGTACCTGGAACAAGTGTCTGAAACTGGAAGTCAAGGCATATCATAAACAAAAAGACGGAGCGGAAAGAATCTTTGGAACCGTCCGAATCGGCGGCGACAAAAAGAACAATGGGTTCGCGGTCAAGCCCAATACGGTTTACAGCTATTCACTGGAACTCAAAGGGAATGCAACGGTTGGAATCGGCGCCGTGGAGTGGGAGGGGCCCGATTACTGGAAAGATATGAAAAAACTGAAGCTCACCGGGGCTGATACATTCAAGGCTTCGGATGAATGGACCACACTCAACGGTTCTTTTCAGACCGGGCCCAAGACCACGCATGCGGCAATCGGCGTTTCTTTCTGGGGAGAGGCCCGCTGGAAAAATCTTCCGCCGATCGGCAGTTTTGTGCTGATCGACAAAGTGAAAGTCGTGGAAAAAGCCGATCTGTTCGGCGGGCTCAAAAAGAAACAGGGGACTGGAGAACAAGGCATTCCCTTGGAACGCGTTGCCCTCCAAGGCGGTGAGGCGCTTCAGAGGTTTGCGGACTATAAGACCGGCCGGAGGGCCGAGGCCGATACCATTGCGGAATTCCGGGCGGGAGAAAATTCCATCCGTCTGAAAATCCGTTGTCTGGAACCCATGATGGACAAACTTCAGGCATCCGTGAAGGAGGACGGGGCCAATCCGTGGAAGGATGACTGCGTGGAGATCTTTTTCGCCCCGGTCGTGAAGTACCGCGTCTTGAGCCAGTTTGTGGTTGCGGCGGGCGGCGGCCGCTGGATGGGACGCGGCACGGGACAGTCGGGCAAAGAGTTTGACCGCTGGAGCGCGAACGTTTCCCGGGAAAAAGACGCCTGGGTCGTTGACGCCGAAATCCCGTATACGCTTCTCGGCTGGGAAAAGCGGCCCGAACCCGGCTCGGAAATCCGCTTCAATCTCGCCCGCACCCGTAAAGCAGTCCCGGAGGTTTCCTCGTGGTCGTTTGCCGGCAGCGGATTCGGATTCCATGATCTTTCCCGGTTCGGGGTGATTCTGCTCGATTCCCCGGAGGCATGGCGGGCAAAAACGGTCGGCGTTTTGACCCGGGAGACGACCGATCCGGCGCTTCTCAAGAAGATCACCTCCTGGACGCTGACCGGCGACCTGTCCGAGGATTACCGGCAGGCTCAGCTTTTCCGGAAGGAAATCAATATCTCCAAGCTTGGAGACCGTAATTTTGTGGTCACTCAAACCGCGCCCACGCTGGATCCCTCCATCCCGTTTTTGCCTGCGACGATTGCGGCTCCGCCGTCCAAGATTGTCCTCCGGGCGGCCGGCAATGAATTTAAAGCGCTTCCGCTGGCCGTCACCAACGTAATGGACCGCGCCGAAGAATACCGGATCGTCGTTTCTTCCATGTCTCCGCGCGGCGGGGAGCTGGGCGGTTTGAAGACGGCCGGCGGTGAAATGTTTCCGTCGGGGAAGATCAAACTCTTCCGCGGAGTCCGTGTCAAGGATGGCGACGAGGAAAAGCACGGCCTCCGGTTTGACCCCCTTGCCCCGATGGATGTCACCTCGACCGTGGTTGTCCTTCCGAACGAATCCACCCCGGTCTGGGTCATTTTCAATACGCAAGGGATCAAAGCAGGCCGATACGACGGCATGATTCGCGTGATTCCCCTGGGACAGCGCGCCTCCATGGAGAAGGAAGCCACTGTCTATAAGGGGCCGATGCTCGACCTGCCCATTGAGTTTGAGGTGCTTCCTTTCGAACTCGACCGGAAGCCGCCTGTTTCCCAGTTCCTGTTCCAGCGCGCATTCAACAAAGAATGCTTCGACATGCTTATGGAATACGGCAGCGACTCCGTGCTTGTCAACACGTGGGGTTTCCGCGTCAGCTTTCACAAGGACGGCTCCATTGCCGGGCGCGACACCCAACGGGCAGAGGAGGAAATCCTCTGCCTGAAAGAATGGGCGGCCGGATACGGCATGGAAAAAAATCTGAAGATCGGAGTCGCTTACGGGGCGTATACCACTTTCCGGGATGTCCATTCCAAAAAGCAGTTCAAGTCCGGCACTCCCGAATGGACGCGGGCCTGGAGCGAATATGTCAAAGTGCTCGAAGACATCCGCCGGAAATGCGGCATTCCCAATGAAAATTTCTTTGTGGAGATTTGGGACGAGCCTCATGAAAAAGATATGGAAGAACTCACCCTTGCATCCAGGGCGGCCCATGAAACGGTTCCGGGCCTGAATTTCATGGTGACGCTGGCCGCATGGGACATCCCGCTGCCAAAGCTCGAACAGCTGATTCCCTTTTTCAGCCATTGGTGCCTGTGGAGCACCAAATTCTTTACGGAGGAAAAATATGCGCCCCTGATGAAGAAACTGCGCACATCCCGAAAAAACATCTCCTTTTATACCTGCGAAACCATTATGAGGCAGGACCTTTACAAATACTACCGTTCCCATCCGTGGACGGCTGCGGCGTATGAGCTTGACATGTCCAACATGTATCAGTTCGTGACGTACCTCAGCGAACGCCGGGACTGGAAAATGACGGCCGCCGGGGAAATGGCACGCATGGCCTCGGGACATCCCGTTTCCTCAATCCGTCAGGAATGTCTGCGGATTGGCGGCAATGACCTCAAATACATGAGGAAGCTTGCCGAGGTCCTGAAAAATGCCGGAACAAAAGACGCGAAGCTCCGCGCGGAAGCCGAAGCGTTCCTGAAGGACATTCCGGCAAAAGTCGGAATCCGGATGAAGCACGATCCCGATCAGGCGGAAATCGCGCGGGAACAGGCCATCGACTATATCCTGAAGCTGATCCGCTGAACGCATCGTCCGGAGAACGAAAGCAACTCCGGACTTGGTATGCTGCTTCCATTCCTTCCGGATTTTCGCATGTCCGTTCCTTTTTTTCTTTTTTATTGAAAAAGGGGATTGATTAAATTTATTTTAATATCATATTATGATATTAAAATACAAAAATTAACCGGAATTAATCAGAAGGCTGTGTCTGCAATCAATAGATTTGAGAAGGCTATGCCGAATCAGATGAATTCATATTTATTTATGACGTTTCATATAACTTGCAACTGAAGTATCCGAACATGTTTCTTCCCTCATCGAACTCATTCCGCTTCCGGGTGAATTTCGGCATTGCCGCATTCTCCCTGATTGCGCTGTTCGCCGGGATACGGAACCTGTTTTCCGTCATTGCGATGTCGAATCTGCTTTCCTATCAGGTTTATCTGCATCGGAACCCTGTTTCCGAATATTTCGTTTTTCTCCCGGTTTTCCTGATACTGCCGTTTCTTTTCCGCGAGAAACGGGAACAGAATTTCCGGCGGCTGGCTCAAGTGCTGTGTCCCCTCCTGCTGTTTTATCCCCTTCTGCTGTTCGCATGGGACAATTTCTTCTTTCTGCCTCTGTCGCTGATTCTCTTCGGCTGGGCCGCCTTCCGCGCCGGTTCCATGGCGGCGGGGCCGCTGCGTCGGAAATGGGAAAAAGACCGACATTTCAGTTCCGCCTGGATTCCTTATCTTGTCGGGGGGCTTTATGTCGCGGGAGTTCTCTGGGGAGTTTCGATGCAGGTTCGGGCTCACAAGGCGATGTTTCTTCTGTACAGCGACTGGGGAACGTATGCGGACAGCTATCTGAATCTGTTGAAAACCGGAGGTCCGGCCTGGTGGAACTGGCTGTCGACGGGAGCGCATTGGAATCCGCTGGTCAATCTTGTAATGACCGGGGCGATCTGGATTCATCCGAGAGCGGAAACGATCTTTGTGATGAATTCGGCGGTCATTTATTCCGCGGTGCCGCTGGCGTATGCGCTCAGCCGTGCGGCCGGACTTTCCCGTGGCATGGGGCTCTTCTTTGCCATAGCGGCCCTTCTGAATCCGACTTTCAGCCACATGAATCTGACAATGTTTTACGGATTTCATCCCGTCAATTTCGCCATTCCGCTTCTCCTGCTTTTTTTCCTGTTCAGGGAAAAAGGGTCCCGCCTCGGAATGGGAATGGTCTTCTTCCTTTCGCTCATGGTGCAGGAAACGATGATGATTTTCTGGTTCGGATACGGATTGTATTTGCTTTCCCGGCGTCAATGGCGCACCGGTCTGCCGCTGACCCTCTTCACCCTCTTCGGATTTTTCCTTCTGAGCAGCTGGATTCTGCCCCGGATCTGCGATACGGACGTATACCCGCAGATGCTCATGTTCCATTCTCTCGGCAGCACACCCGCGGAAGTTGTCCTGTCTCCTTTCCAGAAGGCGTCCGCATTCTGGTCCATTTGTTTCCAATGGCAGAATTTCGCTTTTCTGCTGACGTTGATGATTCCCTTCTTTTTCTGTGTCTGGATGTCTCCCTCCATGCTGCTTGCCGTGGTTCCCCTGCTTGCCGGGATCTGTCTGCGCCCGTCTCCGGATGTGAAAAGCGTTGTATTCCAGTACGGAGTGGAGACTTCGACTCTGCTTCTGGCGCTTGCGGTTTTGAATGTCGGCCGGATAATGCGGAAAGAGCATTCCCGTTTCCCCGCGCTTCTGAATGCCGGAATGAAGAGATATCCCCCGAAGACGCTGGGACTTGCGCTGTGCATCGCCACCGGAATCACGGTCTTGGGTGCCTACTATTGTTTTGGAATGACGAAATTCATTGGAAAACATACGCTGGAATCTTTCTTCCAGGACACGGATGAAAGTGTTTTGATCCGGGAAATGAAGTCGCTTGTTCCTCCCGGCAGCCGGGTTTTGTCATCCGAGCGTCTGCGGACTCATTTTCTGTTCGATTTTTCCACCGATATCTTCACTGTTTCCAGGAAAACCAATGATGTTCTCGTCATGAATCTTCACGACAGCATGATGGACTCTCCGGACAAAGTGGAAAAAGTCCGGCGGGGAATTGCCTTCGACCGAAAAGTCATTCCCCTTGCGGCCTACTCCAGCAACAATCAGCAGTTTGTCCTGTTTCGTATTGCGGATCCGATGAACGCTCTTCCGGCCGGAAAACTTCCGAAGTCCAGTTTCATGGAATTTGACTCCATCGGGATACCGATTCTGGAAAGCGATCCGCATTTCGCGGGAAGATATGTGCATTCAGGAGGCAACTATTTGTTCCTGTGGCAGATACGGAAAACGCCGGAATATGATGTGGACGTCAGCGTTCTGCTGGAGTGTCCCTACGGAACCATTCCCTGTCTTCGAGCCTTCGGGTTCGGACTTTTCCCCGCCTATTCGCTGGAGCCCGGAAGCGTCTTCCGGTTCGAGGTGAATGTCCCGGATGTCCGGAACATCAAGGCGGAAGTGATCCGGCGGCCGTTTTCGGACGGCAAGGGAAAATAGGCGCGCCTGAAAGCTCCGCCGGACACATGCCGTCCGGAGAAGAAAAGCGGCTCCGGACTTAATGCGGCTCGTAATAGTAGTCGCGCTCCGGGATGATCGCCGGAACCAGAATCAGCATCAGGCAGACGATCAGCACGATGATCCCCGAAAAGAGAAACAGCGACTGGTAATTTGTGAACGGGATGTTTTTCCAGCTCCAGAACGGCGCCAGAATTCCTCCGCCCAGCAGCAGGGAGGAGAAGAAGCGCGACAAGCCCATTCCTGCGGAAAGGAAACTGCCGCACAGCGCCATGGCCATGGCCTTGTTCCCCGGACGCGCCAGCGCCATCATTTCGCTGGACGTGACCACGCTGGAAGCCGCCGTCAGGAAGCCGTATCCCGTCAGCAGGACGGTGATGAGCGGCACGGCATGCGGGTATTTCGGTCCGCAGACGAACAGGGCGAAGTTGACCAGCGCGAACAGCAGATGGAGCGCCAGCAGCATTTTCTTCGCGCCGAAATGCCGCAGCATCTTTCCGGCGGAAAGGTAGCCGCTGAGCGTTCCCAGCATGGTCACGGAGGAAATGATGACCAGAATGTTGTCTCCGACCGGCATGTGGGTTTTCAGATACATGAAGCCCAGCGGAAGCGTGGAGTAGGAGGCCAGATACAGACAGAAAAGGTAGATGGAAAATCCGCAGAGCGGCGCATTGGTGACAGCCGTGCGGAAAGAGGAACGGAACCCCTGAACTTCCGAAGTCGTCGGCTGGGTTTCGATCCGTCCGATGAAGAAATAGCGTCCCAGGCAGAGCAGTCCCGTCAGGGCGATGATGGCCTGGAGTTCCCAGATGCCCGGTTTTTTGCCGAGGAGCAGACCGCTGAAGAAAATGAAGAGGCAGGCGGTGGTCATCCACAGGAAGCGGTTGAGGCCGAGGAAACTTCCCCGTTCCTCCCTCCGCAGGAAGCCGTCGATCAGCGGAAACCAGGCGGAGACATACAGGGGGAGAGACAGGCAGAAGACAATGGCCGCGAACATGGCGATATATTTTGAAGCGTGTCCGAACCAGGGGCTCGCCGCCAGCAGCAGGAACATCAGACAGCTGATCATGGCGCTGGTCCGGATCATGCGTTTACAGCCGAAACGGATGGCCAGATACGCGCAGGGAATCTGGAGCAGACAGCTCGCGATTCCCCGGAACGAGGTGGTCAGCATGGTGAAGGTGCTGCCGAGCTCCAGCATGGAAACGAACAGAATGATGACGGCGCTGTCGTTGATCATGGTGCTGGCAATGCCGCCGAAACACTCCGAAGCGATTGCGGAGCGTTTGGAACGGGAGCGCTCTTTTTCGCTCAGTTCCGTTCCGGGATTTTCATTCATTTCAGGCTTTTTCCTTGGTCTTGTTCATGGCCGCGTCGAACTTGATGGCGGACGGGACGAAATCGCATTTCCGGACGAACTTGCAGGCGTCGGCGGCGCCGAATTCGCGTTCCATGCCGGAGTCTTCCCATTCCACCGAGAGCGGGCCGTCGTATTCGATGCGGTTGAGTTCGCGGATGATCTCCTCGAAGTTGATCTGGCCGTGTCCGGGACTGCGGAAATCCCAGCCGCGTCCCGGCTTGCCGAAATCCAGGTGGGACGAAAGGATTCCGGTGCGTCCGTCGAGTGTCCGGGCGGCGTCCTTCATGTGGACGTGGAAAATGCGGTCCGGGAATTCCTGGAGGAAGCGGACCGGGTCCATCATCTGCCAGAAAAGGTGGCTGGGGTCGAAGTTGAACCCGAACTCCTCGCGGTAATCGAAGGTTTCGAGGGTGCGTTTGGCGGTCACGATGTCGAACGCGATTTCCGTGGGGTGGACCTCCAGCGCGAACTTGACGCCGTGGTCTTCAAAAACGTCCAGGATCGGGTTCCACATTTCGGCGACATAACTGAAACCGTCGTCGATGGTCTGCTTCGGAACGGGCGGGAAGCTGTAGAGCATGTGCCAGATCGGAGAACCCGTGAAGCCGGTCACGATCTCCACACCGAGGTTTTCCGCGGCCTTGGCCGTGTATTTCATCTGTTCGACGGCCCATTTGCGTTTGGCGTCCGTTTTTCCGGCGAATTTTTTCGGACAGAATACATCCGTGCGGAAATCATCGTCCGGATCGCAGACAAGCTGTCCGGCCAGATGGTTGCTGATGGCCCAGACTTTCAGGTTTTTGCACGCCAGTTTGTCCAGCACGGTCTTGCAGTAGCGCTTGTCCTTCGCGGCCTTCATCACGTCCAGGTGATCCCCCGAGCAGGCGATCTCGATTCCGTCGTAACCCCATGCGGAAGCTTTTCTTATGAATGTTTCCATGGGCATGTCGGCCCACTGCCCTGAAAAAAGAGTGACCGGTCTCATTCTTGCTGATCTCCTTCGTTTGTTGGACGACTATGAAAATAATTACTAATACAGCCGGATGTGAAAAAATCAATCGCTCTTTTCGGAAGTTGGGGATTTTTTATGCGAGCGCATTCAGGCGGAGGGTTTCGGAAAGACGTTCCACGGGGAGTCCGATGACATTGTTCACGGAGCCCTCCAGATGATCCAGCAGCCTGTCGCCGCACTCCTGGATTCCGTAGGCGCCGGCCTTGTCCAGCACGTTCACCTGTTTCAGATAGGCGCGGATGACCTCGTCCGTGAGCGTTTTGAAAGTGACCTTCGTCCCATCGGCAAAGCGAATCCGGATGTTCCCGTTTTTCACCAGCACGGCTACGCCGGTGACAACTTCGTGGGTTCGGCCGGAAAGACGCCGGAGCATGTGAAACGCGTCCTGTTCATCCCGGGGTTTCCCGAGGATTTCGCCGTCGAGCTCGATCACGGTGTCCGCGCCGATGACGACCGCGTCCGGGAAAACCAGGGCGGCGCCTTCCGCTTTCAGCAGAGCGTTTTCGAGCGCGGTCTCCCGGTAGAAAGCTCCGGGGCGGACGGTTTCATTCACATTCGGCACGAATACCTGAAACGGGATGCCCGCCCGCCGGAGAAGGTCCTGTCTCCGGGGCGACGCCGATGCCAATACGGCCGGAAGCTTTTTCATGTCGCGGCTCCTTGCGGTTGCTGTTTCCGATGCGGGATAGTATAATTCCGGTTGCCCGCCTTTTCAAGCGGTCGCGGAAAAAGGAAAAAACAGAATTTTTTCTTTCTTTTCCTCGCAAAACCGGAAAAAGGTGTTACTGTAAATGGATTGACTTCCGCAAGCAGTGAAGCCGGTGAAAGTCCGGAACTGTCGCGCAACCGTGATGAGATGAAAGCGTCTCTCAGTCGGGTCCTGAAGCGGAGGGGTATTCAGAAATGACGGGATTTCAGCGAATTGCCGTCTTTGTGCGCGCAACACAAGGGAAAAGAAATGTCCTCGCACAAAAAGTTCCATTCTCTTCGGTATGAGCATTTTACGCTCATAGAGCTCCTCATCGTGGTTGCCATCATCGCCCTTCTCGCCGGGATGCTTCTGCCCGCGCTGAACAAGGCGAGGGACAAGGCCCGCGCCATCAGCTGCGTCAGCGGGATTAAACAGATCGGCTTGTCGTTCATCCAGTATGCCAACGACAACAGGGAATGGTTCGTGGCGGCCAACTCCGCCTGGGACGCTCCCGTCCAGCAGTACTGGTGCGGACGCAAGGAATCCGGCCGTTTCGAGCCCAAGGGCGGGATCATGGACTACCTGGGGAAGAGCGACGCTATCCGGCGTTGTCCCTCCATGCCCGACGTGGTCAATGCCGACAATTACGGCTGTGGCGGCTACGGCTACAACGGTGATTATCTCGGAGGTGGCTGGAACGGTGTCCCCAGTGTCAGAATGGCGCAAGTCAGGAAGCCTTCGCAGACGATCGCTTTTGCCGATTCTCTTCAGTTCGACGGCGGAAACCTGTCGCGTCCCATGGAAATGCATACGATCTCCCCGCCATATTACCCCGATCCCGCCTATGCGTATTACACAACCCCGGATATTCATTTCCGCCACTCGAATCATGCAAATTTCACATGGGTGGACGGACATGTTTCCCCCGAACTTCTTTCTTACTCTCAGAAAGGTGCCTATGGGTATGCTGCCGCCGAGGTTTATAAAGGCGTTCTCCGCATGGGCTGGCCGGGAGAACAGAAAGCCGAACTGGCCGGAAACTATCTTTTTGACCTGGATTGACCAATGCGAAACCGCTGCCTGGCTCTGCTTTTCCTCTTTTCCTTCCCGTTTCTGAACGCGGAGGAGCAAAGGATCGTTTCGCTGGCTCCGGCCCTGACCGAACTGGTCTTTCAACTGGGCAAGGGGGATACGCTGGCGGGGCGGAGCGATGCCTGCGACTATCCGCCGGAAGTGAAGAAGGTTCCGGTCGCCGGACATTTTGCCGACCCGGAGCTGGAACGGACTCTGCGGCTCCGTCCGACGCTGATCATCGCCAACGACCTGATCCGTCCGGCTCTCCTCAAAACGTTCGAGAAAGCGAAGATCAAGGTCGTCCTCATGCAATGCCGCACGCCGGAGGATTATTATCTATGGGTGAAACGACTGGGCGACCTTCTCGGCTGTCCCGGAAAAGCGGAGGCGGAAATCCGCCGGATGCGGAGCCGTCTGGCGGAATTTGAACGGAAGGCGGCGGAGTCTCCCGCCGGGAAAAAGATCCTCTGGGTCATCTGGGATTCGCCCCTGATGGTGGCTGGAAAAGGGTCGCTTCCGGATACGGTCATCCGTCTGGCGGGCGGAAAAAACCTTGCCGCCGGAGTGGATCAGGAATATTTCAAGGCTTCCTATGACTGGCTTCTCCGGAATCCGCCGGATGTGATCGTCTGGACGGCGGCGGGACGTCCGGAACAGTCCCATTCCTTCTGGAAACAGCTTGCCGCGGTCCGGGAGGGAAGGGTTGTCGCGGGGATCGATCCGGATTTGATCCAGCGTCCGGGGCCGCGCCTGCCGGAAGGGATCGGGGCGCTCCGCGCGGAATTGGAGAAGTTCCAATGAAATTTTTTCCGGCATGGGTTCTTTTTCTTTTCACCGGCGGCCTGTTTGCGCTTGGATTGTCCGCAGGCTCCTGCTGGATTCTCTTTTCCGAATTCTTCCCGAACGGCGTGTTCAATCCGATTGTGGAATTGAGGATGTTCCGGATGCTGGCCGCCTTTGTCATCGGAGCTTCCCTTTCGATCTCGGGCATGACGTTTCAGGCGGTTTTGCGGAACCCTCTGGCGGAGCCGTTCACGCTCGGAATTTCCGGAGGGGCGGGCGTGGGGGCGGCGCTGGCGTTCATTCTGGGGCTGAAGTCGATGGGCGTTCTGATGCTGCCCCTGTGCGCGTTCTGCGGCGCTGGCGTGACGCTGGCGGCGGTCCTTCTCATCAGCCGGGGCGGAGGCCGCGGCACGGAGAGCCTGCTCCTGAGCGGCGTGATCGCGGGAACGATCGCGGGAAGCATTCTGATGTATCTTCTGTCCATTTCGCAGATGGAGGAGCTTTCGAGCGTGACCTGGTGGATGCTGGGCGACCTCCAGAGCGTGGACCCCGATCTCCTGTTTCCCGGCGGCATCCTGCTGGTCGTGTCCGTCTTTCTTCTCCGCTATATGGCCGGCGACCTCAATGCGCTTTCGCTGGGGAGATCGGAAGCCTGGAATCTGGGAACCGATTCCCGAAGGCAGAGCTTCCTCATGATCGTGATCGCCTCTCTGCTGGCGTCGGTGACGGTGTCCATGGCGGGAACCATCGGTTTCTGCGGACTGATCATCCCGCATATCGTCCGGCGGCTCTACGGCTGCGACCACCGGAAAACTGTTCCTCTGATCTTCTTCTGCGGCGCCGCTTTCCTGATGCTCTGCGACATTCTTTCCCGGATCGTGTATCCCGTGCGTGAAATCCCCATCGGAGTGATCACCTCCCTGATCGGAGGTCCTCTTTTCCTGTGGATCATCAACCGGAGGCGGCGTTATGAATCTCCGGACTGAAAATCTTTGCTTCGGCTACGAAGGAAACCGGCTTCTGGATTCCATCAGCCTGACACTGGAGCCGGGGCGCTTCACGCTGCTTCTCGGTCCGAACGGAAGCGGAAAAAGCACATTGCTGCGCCTGATGACCGGGGAACTGGTCCCGGATTCCGGATCGGTTCTGCTGGACGGCCGGTCGATCCGCTCCTACCGGGACCGGGCGCGCGCCCGGGTTCTCGGAGTGGTTCTCCAGACCCTGATTCCCGCCTTCGATTTTACCGTGGAGGAGATCGTGATGATGGGGCGCAGCGCCTGGCTTTCCCCGCTGGAAATGCCGGGCCGGGCGGACCGGGAGGCGGTCCGGAACGCGATGAAGCTCCTTCAGGTGGATTCGCTGGCCGGACGCCCTTGCAGCCACCTCTCCGGCGGAGAGCTCCAGCGGGTGATGCTGGCCTCGGCGTTCGCCGGAGAACCGGAAATTCTGCTCCTCGACGAGCCCACCTCCGCGACCGACCCGGCCCACACGGTGGAGGTCCTGCGTCTTCTCCGGGAACGTTCGAGAACCTGCGGAGTTCTGATGGTCACACACGATCTCCAGCTGGCGGCCAACTGTGCCGACCGCATCCTCCTTCTCAAGGAGGGGCGCCTCTTCGCGGACGGGACGCCCGAAGAGATCCTGACGCGGGAGAATATCCGCGACGTATATTGTCTGGACGCCTCCGTCTTCCGCACGCCGGAAGGCGGAATCGCGATCCTGCCGGATTTGAAAAAAGGAGAATGTCCATGAACAGGAACCGGATCGTTCTGGTGACCGGAGGCGCGCGCAGCGGGAAAAGCTCTTTTTCCGAAAAACGGGTGCTGGCCTCCGGCACGAAATATGTGTATATCGCCACTGCTCCCGTGCTGGACGAGGAAATGAAAAAGCGGGTCGGGCGTCATCAGGCAAGGCGCGCCGGGGACGGCTGGATCACGATCGAGGAGCCGCTCGATCTCTGCCGTGCGCTTTCCGAAGCCGAACGGCTCGGCGCGGACGCGGCCCTGGTGGACTGCCTGACGCTCTGGATCAACAACCGGATGTATCGCGATCCGGAATTCGATGAGGCAAAAATGGCGATTGAAACGGAAAAACTGCTGGAAGCCCTGAAAGCCTTTCCCGGCCTGGCTATGCTGGTCATCAACGAAGTGGGCCTCGGGATTGTGCCGGACACGCCGCTCGGGCGCGCATTCCGGGATTGTTCCGGGCGCTGCGGACAGCTCATTGCCGCGGAGGCCGACGAAGTCTGGTTCTGTATCTGCGGAATTCCTCAGAAAATCAAAGGATGAAAAAGGATGAAACGGTTGGAAGAAACGGTTCGTTCCATTGGGAAACCCTCCGAAGAATGGCGCGGAAAAGCGCGAAATCATATTCTGAATCTGACCATGCCGCCGTGGGCGCTGGGGCGTCTGCTGGACCTGGCGGTCGATCTGGCCGGAATGCAGGAGACCCTCGAACTCCGGGTCGGACGCAAGAACATCGTGCTGATGGCGGGCGACCACGGGATCGTGGATGAGGGGGTCAGTCCCTGTTCCCGCGAAGTGACCACGCAGATGATTCATAACTTTGTCGGCGGAAACGCCGGAATCAACGTCCTTGCGCGGAATGCGGGCGCGAAAGTGACGGTGGTCGATCTCGGCGTGGAATCCGATCTTTCCGCGCTCGGGGATAAAATCCTCCACAGAAAGGTGCGTTCCGGTGCCCGCAATTTTGCGAAGGGACCCGCGATGACCCGCGAAGAAGCGGTGAGGTCGGTGGAAAACGGCATCGGCGTCGCCCTTGCGCTTGCGCCGGAAACGGATGTCTTCGGCACCGGCGAAATGGGGATCGGCAACACGTCCCCGAGCAGCGCGATTCTTTCCGTCCTTTCCGGCCGGCCCCTGCCGCCGCTGGTGGGCTCCGGCGCGGGATTGAGTCCGGAAAAGGTGGTCCGGAAAGTCCGGATCATCGAACAGGGGATCCGCCTGAACGCGCCCGACCGCAACGATCCACTGGATGTGCTTGCCAAAGTCGGCGGACTGGAAATCGGCGGCATCGCGGGACTGATCCTCGGCGCCGCGTCGCTGCGCCGTCCCGTGGTGGTGGACGGCTTCATCTCGACCGCCGGAGCGCTGATCGCGGCTTCGCTTGCGCCCGATTCGGCGCACTATATGATCCTGGCTCACCGGAGCGCGGAGCCGGGGCATCCCGCCATGACGGGTGTCCTTGGAAAGACGCCCCTGCTGGATCTCGGCATGCGGTTGGGCGAGGGTACCGGCGCCGCGCTTGCCATGCATCTGCTGGATGCCGCCGCGGCGGTCATGAAGGATATGGCGACCTTCCAGTCGGCGAAGGTTTCCAGGGGGGGACTGCCATGAGAGCTTTTCTGGCCGCGCTTTCCCTGCTCAGCTGCCTTCCGCTCGGACGGTTCGCACCCACGGAAAAGGAACTTGCCCGCGCCCCGTTTTACTTCCCGCTGGCGGGGCTGCTTTTCGCGGTGCTTTTCTGGGGGATCACCCGGGGGTGCCTGGTCTTCCTGCCGCCGTTTCTGGCCGGAGCGGTCCTGACCCTTGCGCCGGAGGCGCTGACCAAGGGATTTCACCTCGACGGTCTGGCCGACACCGCCGACGGTTTCTGGAGCGGCCGCGACCGCTCCCGCAAGCTGGAAATCATGCACGACAGCCACATCGGAACCATGGGCGTTCTGGCGATCGCGTCGCTTTTCCTCCTGAAATTCGCCGCTGTGCTGTCAATCCTCTCCGCGGCGCCCCTGGCCTTGCTCTGGGCCGTGCCTCTGATGATCCTGAACGGGCGCTGCGCCATGGCCCAGCATATTTTCTTCAGCCGGTATGCGCGGAAGGAGGGGCTCGGGAAACTCATGTTCGAACACAAAACCGTTTCCGGGTTTCTGCTGGCGCTGGCCCTTCCGTTCCTCTGCGCGGCCTGCGCGGGACTCCGGCCGGGGGTTCTCCTTCTTCCCCTGCTGCTCCTCGGCTGGAGCTTTGCATGGAGCCTCATTACGAAACGGGTCCTCGGCGGAGCCACCGGCGACACCATCGGCGCCTGCGAGGAGCTTGCCGAACTGCTTACCCTTCTGTTTTTTGTAATTTTAATCGATTTTCGCGCATAAAAAAGATTGAAAAAAACCTTTTACGATGCTATTTTAGGTTTTAAATCCGGTTAATTTTATATGAATTATGAGGGGAAAGAAATGAAAAATTCCAGCTGTCGTATTTTTGCACTCTTCGGAGTGTCCGTCCTGTCCGTTCTGCTCGTTTCCTGTTCTCTTTCTGCGGAATCGAAGAAAGAGGATCCCAAGCCCGATGTGAAAAAAGAAACCGTCCAATCGCCCGCCCCGGCGAAGAAATCGAATGCGGACGCCCCGAAAGCTCCGGCAAAGAGTACGGCGGTTGACAAACAGAAAGCTCCGGCACAGGCTCCGGCAAAGAAAGAGGAAGTCCAGCCGGTTGAAGTGAAGATAGCAATCGACAAGGCGGACGGCATCTATAAAACGGGCGACACCGTGACGTTCACGATTCAGTTCCTCAAGGACGGCAAGCTGACAGCCGGCCAGAAGATGGGATATTATCTGCATACCGACGACGGGAAGAAGCAGATGGAGCTTTATACCTCCAAGGCGGAACCTTCTCAATTCCAGACGAAACTGACTGCGCCCGGGTCCCTGCGCATTGAAGCCGCCGCGTTTTCGGAAGACGGCAAGGTCATGAAATTGGAAAAAGGAAAGAAAAGCGTCAATGTCGCCGCCCAGGTGGGAGTGATTGCCGATCCCCTGACGATCAAGCCCGGATTTGCCGAACCGGCCGATTTCCAGAAATTCTGGGATGACGGCAAGGCGGAACTGGCCAAAATTCCGCTCAATCCGAAGCTGGAAAAAACAGAAGTTCCGAAGACTCACCAGGACCGTTTCCAATGCTGGGACGTGAAGGTCGACAGTGTCGGCGGAACCCCTGTTTCCGGTTATCTGACGATCCCCGCCGGAGCCAAGCCGAAAAGCCTTCCCGCGATTGTCCATTACCATGGCGCGGGCGTGAGTTCCTCCCGCAAGATTTTCAATCCGAAGGCCATCTCGTTTGATGTGAACGCCCATGGAATTGCGAACGGACAGAGTCCGGAATTTTACTCGAACCTTTCCAGGAATGAACTTTCCGGCTATTCGCACAGAAATTCCGGCAGCCGCGAACAGTTTTACTTCCGGAACATGTTCCTCCGCGTGCAGCGGGCGCTGGACTTTGTGAAGACCCTCCCGGAATGGGACGGTAAAAATCTGATTGTCTCCGGCGGAAGCCAGGGCGGCGGACAGGCGATCGTGGCCGCCGGAATGGACCCGCAGGTGACCCTGATGTTTGCAGCGGTTCCAGCCCTCTGCGATCACGGCGGAGTCCTGGCCGGACGCGAATCCGGCTGGCCCCGGCTGATTGCACTCAAGGACGGCAAGCCGGTTGACGAGAAGATCGTGAAGGCCTCTCCCTACTTCGACTGCGCCTTCTTTGCCAAACGCATCAAGGCGGACGCCTATTTCACCGTCGGTCTTGTCGACCGCACCTGCGTTCCGACTTCCGTATACGCCGCGTTCAACAGCATCCCGGGCAAAAAACATATGTCGACCCATCCGTTCAAAGGACACGGCGGAACTTCTTCCACGGAGTTCAATGCGGCTCTCGGGAAGGTTCTGGACGACAATCGGTAAAACTTTTCGGGAATATTCCCGGAGTCTTCGGCGAAAGAACCGGGAATCCGCGGGGAAAGGGAGACGCCTTCGCAAAAGGTTTTCCTTTTCCCTGCATTTCGTTTCGTATGGGGATGTCTTTCAGGCTTGCGCGTCGGGACGGACCCGCGGGTCCGCCCAGGCATAGGCAAGGTCGGTCAGCAGATTGATTCCGACGAACAGCAGGGCGCTGAGGATCACAAGCGCCTTCAGCATGGGAAGGTCGGCGTCGTTGAGTGCGTTCACTCCTTCGTAGCCCAGTCCGGGAATACCGAAAAAAGTTTCCAGCAGAAGACTGCCGGTGAACAGGAACGGCAGGACGGTCGACGCCCGGGTGATCACCGGGATCAAGGCGTTTTTGAGAAGATGTTTGAAGTAGATGCCTGCCGGAGAAACTCCTTTCGCGGCGGCCGTCCGCAGGTATTCCCGGTTCATTTCATCCAGGAAGACCGTCCGGTAGAAACGGACTCCTCCCCCGGTTCCGCTGAGAATTCCGATGGCGACGGGAAGGATCAGGCAGCGGGCGTCCCCCCAGCCCCAGACCGGGAAAAGGTTCAGGTAATATCCGAAGAACCATTGTCCGAAAATGATCAGCGCCAGATAGCTGATGCTCATTCCCGCCACGGAAAGACAGAGAATGAGCTTGTCGATCATCCGGTCCCGGAAAACGCACGCGATCATGGCAAGGACGATTCCCAGGACCAGTTCGCCGAGGAAGATCGGAACCATCAGCAGGAGGGAAGGGAACATCCCTTTCCAGAGTTTTTCCCGGATCGGCTCCCGTGTCTGGAGCGTCTTGCCGAAGTTGAAGAAGCTGACGTAGGGAAAGTTGCCGGTGAAACAGACGATCTCCCGGAAGGAGGCCGCCGCCTGGCTGTCCAGCCAGCCTTGCGTCGGACGTTCGAAGCGGAATTCATCGATCTGTCCGCTGTGGAATGCGACGAGGTTCAGTTCGGGTGGCGGATCGGAGAATTCGAGGCGGATCTGATGTCTGCGCGGAATGTAAACGGTCCGGTTGATTTCCAGAGGAATGGCGGTTCGGACGGTCATGCGGATTTTTTCCTTTTTTTCCGCTTCGAAGTTCCGGAGAAAGCGTATGACCGTTCCTTTCCGCACCTTCAGCCCTTCGGCCGCCGCGGTGAAATTCCCTTGAATGACGACGCCCGGGAATACGGTCCGGCCGTCCTTGAAGTGAACGGAGGAATACAGTTCCGTCTGTTTCCAGCGTCCGAAGAACAGAGGCTTGTCCGAACCGAGTTCCGCCCGCATCTCCTCGATCTCCCGCGGAGCCGGATTCTTGCCGAGGACTGTGGCGGCCGGATCGCCCGCCGCGAGGCGGAAAAGCAGGAAGGTAAGGATCAGGACCCCCGCCACGATCAGCAGGGAATAGGCAATTCTCTTCAGGGTATAGCGAAACATTTGGCTGTTTTCACGTTTTCATGTTGCAAAGATCGCATTTTGACATTAAATTTACTCCTTAATCGATGAAAGGGCAAATGGGATGGATCGTTTTTTGAGAATATATTTCACTCTCCTGTTTTCCGCGGCGGCTCTTGCGCCCGTTTCCGGGGCGGTTCAGGAGACGGTCTCCGGCGGCCGTCTTTACATGCTGGATTATGAGGATGTGACCCTGTCTCCCCGCGCGAAAGTGGTGGACCTGGGAGAACGGATGAAACGGCTGGCCCGGCAGACCATTCCGGCCGCCGGGGAGAACCGGCAGGTCCATGAGGTCTATATCGAACTGGCGGACAAAAACAAACAGCCGCGTTTCGGCGTGCGCATGGACCGGAAGAACAATTTCCGGATCATCCTGCCGGACAGATATTCGGAGCTTCTTGCCGAACCCGAAGGGGTGATCCGGCTGATGTCCTGGATGGTTCTTGCCCGGATCGGGGCGTCCCCGGAACAGGAGCGGCGAATCCGCCATTCCTGGTTCATCACCGGAATGGCCCGGAAAGTGCTGGAGGAGATGAGTCCGAACAAAACCCCGTTCGCCGGATATTTTCCGGCCGCGTATGCGCTGACCTCGCATGACGTGTATCCCTCCCTCGAATCCCTGCTGTCGACTCCGCTGGAGCCCGGCGATACCGCGCCCCGTCTGCTTTACGAGGAATACTGCGAGCTTTTTCTGCTGATGTGCGCCCGGAACGGTCTTTTCCGGTCGTCTCTGCTGGCGGATATCGTGAACGATTCCCTGCGGGACCCTTCCACCGGACCGTATGCGCTTTTCAAGAAACACGCCCTGGCGCATCTGGCCAGAAAAGAAAAGCATGTGTTCACGGAGGAGGTTCTGAAGCAGCCCGACCGCGCGCTGAACGAATGGTTTCAAAAAGAGCTGAACCGGCTCCTGAACTGGAACTTCCTGCCGGCGTCCGCCTGGAAAGTGGAGCTTGCCTACAATGCGGCCACCCGTTTCTCCGGGTACGGCAAACCTGACGGAGAAACGGAGCCCGAGGGGGGAATCTGCGACCTGGCGCAGTCGTGGGACAATCTCCGGGAGCCGGAAAAACTTTCCGCCGCGATGGCGGAGCGTCTTGCGGGCATGGGCCGGATCGTGTCTCCGGATTTGAGCGCTCCTCTGAGAGAGGTCTGGAGTTCCCTGACCGCGCTTCCGGCGAATCATTCCCCGCCGGCGCTCCGGCGCGTTTTGGAGGCCAACGCCGCCTTTTACCGGGCTCTGGAACGGAACATCGCCCTGGAAAAGTTCCTCTCCGACACCGAAAGAGACTGCGTTTCCCCCGTCGCCCGGTATTACCTCACCTTCGGATTGATCGGCTTCTCACGGTATTCCTTTGCACAGCCGTTGAAACCTCTGATGGACTTCCTGGATGAGAAATCCCGGAATACGGGAGAGTTTTAATGGCTTCGAAGAAATCAAATCCGTATCTGGATCGGACTCGTTATTCCCCGCTTCAACTCCTTGCCTGGGGCGCCGGACTGACCCTTGTTTTTCTTGTCCTCTTCGGAATTTACAGCACGCTCCGCCGAACCGCCGCAAGGGTGTCCGCCGATTTCTACTTCCCCTTCCTGAAGGCGGCCCGCCTGTCGGAGAACGCAATCGCGGATCAGGCGCTCGTCCTTCAGGACAAGGACACGCTGGCCAAAGCGCTGCAGAAGCTGATGAAGGAAAACGCGATGCTGGCGGCGGAGCGGACCGTGGTACTGGACCTGAAAAAGGAGAACGCCCAGCTGCGTTCCCTGATCGGCCTCGAGCGGAAGGGCGTCTTCACGCCGGTCTTCGCCGAAGTGCTTTCGCGTGATCCCATGACGTGGCAGGAGCAGTTCACCATCGACAAAGGCTCCAGCCACGGGATCGAGCCGGGCAACCCGGTGGTGACTTCCACCCTGATCGGCGACGGCACGGTTCCGGCGGTGGCGGTGATCGGCAAGGTCAAATCGGTTTCCAGACATACCGCGCAAGTCTGCACGATTCTCAGCCAGGACTTCAAAATGAGCGTATCCCTGCCGGAATCCAAATCTTCCGGAATTCTGGAAGGCGCGCGGAACGCCTCGGACATGTATTCCTCCCTGAAGTTCCTGCCGCTCAACGCCGCGCCGTCCCAGGGCCAGCTGGTCTACACGAACCCGTTTTCGGGGAACAGTCCGCCGGGGCTTCCGGTCGGGGTGATCGTTTCGCATACGGGCATTGCTCCTTCGTCGGGCAGGAACCAGGTCTATCTGGAAACGGATGTACGTCCGTTCGAGTCTCCGGCCGAGGTGCGGTTTGTGGCGGTTTACGTGAAGGAAAAGAAATGATCCGGCTGGTCTACATCGTGTTTCTGACGGTCCTCTGCGTATTCGCGGAACTGGTTCTGCGGAGCTTCGGACTCCTTTTCCCCTTCGCCGCCTTCTTCGTGTTTTACGCCGCGACGGCGTTCGGCCCGCGTCCGGCGTTCGCGGCGGCCATTCTTGCCGCGTGCGGCCTCGACTTCGCCGGCGGCTGCGGCGCGTCGCATCCATGGTCGTTTCTGGCGCTGTCGGCGGTGATCGGTCTTTCCTTCTTCTGGCTGCACCAGGTGGAATCCGAATCCATCCTGCTGCATTCCGTACCGGGCGCGGCCATCCCGTTCCTGGTCTGGCTGATCTCCCTGGTCTTTCTGTCGGAACACCGCTTTTCCGCTTTTGCGGACCAGCTTCCGGGGGTGATTCTGGCCTCTTTCCTGGCGTCGATCCTGCTGCCGGTCATGATCTACGCTCTGGACACCCTGAACGAGAAGCTGGGCCTCGATTTGTACACGGATGCTAAAATCAAGCTGAAACTCCAATGAACAGCGAAGTGGAATCCAAAGACCTTCAGATCCTGCTGCGGATCATGGTGACCGCGTTCGTCATCATGCTCATGCTGGCCATGATCCTGATCAAGCTCTGGAACGTCCAGGTGATTTCCGGCCGGGAATACAACGAAAAGGCCTCCCGCCAGTACGCCCGGAACATCCGGGTCCCGGCGGTGCGCGGGTGCATCTATTCCTCCGACGGCCAGCTCCTGGCCGGAAACCGCCCCTGCTTCGAGGTCCTTTTCCACCTCTCGGAAATGAACCTTGCCGGGACCCGCAAGAAGTCGGTCGAGCACATCCTCCAGGAAGTGGGACGCGCCGAACGGGTCCTCAGCCGCGCCAGCGGAGTCACGGAGGAAGCCGTTCTCAACCACATGAAATACTTTCCCGGCATTCCGATGGCGGTTTTCAAGGACCTGAATCAGGCCGAACTGGCAAAGATCGCGGAAGTTTCCCCCGCCATCCCCGGGCTCGAACTCTCCGCCGAGGCGACCCGCTATTACCCTTACGGCTCCCTCGGCGCCCACCTGATCGGTTATACCGGTCCGCGCGACCCCACCACGGATGAAAACCGCAGCGAGTATTTCTACTATCTGCCGGACTCCGCCGGGCGCTCCGGCGTGGAAAAAGCCTTTGACGAGGACCTCCGCGGGAAACCCGGAAAAAAACTGGTGATCGTGAACCACCGGGGCTTCGTTCACGAGGTGGTCGGCGAACCCACCCCGGCGGAGCCCGCTTCCGACATCGAACTGACGATGGACACCCGTCTTCAGGCATTGTCCGAAAAGCTCCTCTCGAATCTGAACGGAGCAATCGTCCTTCTGGACGCCGGCGACGGGTCCGTCCTGGCGATGGCCTCCAGTCCGGGATACGACCTGAACAACTTCGTCCCCCGCATTTCCTCGCGCCGTTACCGCTACCTTTTGAATCAGGCCGGACACCCCTTCGTCAACAAAGCCGCGCAGGGCGTTTACATGCCCGGTTCGGTCATCAAGCCCCTGATCGCCATTTCCTACCTCGAAAACGGCTTTTCTCCCGACGACATTGTGGACTGCGACGGCGCCACTCCCTTCGGAAGCACCTCCCGCATCAAATGCTGGTCCTGGCGCTCCGGCGGACACGGACCCGTTTCCCTCGTCAAAGCCATCGAGGTCTCCTGCAACGATTTTTTCATCGAAAGCGGCATGAAGCTCGGAGTGGACCGCATTTCCGCAACCATGGCCTCCGCGGGGATCGGCTCGAAAACGGGCTTCCTCCTTCCGGAGAACGACGGCCTTCTCCCCAGCCGGGATCAATGGAAGAACTGGACCCCCTACGACACCGCTTTGATTTCCATCGGACAAGGCAAAATCCTGGTTTCGCCTCTTCAGGCGGCTTCCTACGCGGCGGCAATCGCCAACGGGGGGCTCCTCTGGAAGCCCCGGCTCGTGCGGGAAACCCGGAATCCATCGACCGGTGAGAAAAAGATTTTTCCGAGTGAACTCAAGGGAAAACTGGCGGCTTCTCCCCGGACTCTCTCACTGGTCCGGGAAGGCATGTCCAAAGCGGTCAACGAACCCGAGGGCAGTGCAAAACGCGCCCGTGTGGAAGGACTTGAAGTCTGCGGGAAGACCGGCACGGCGGAAGTGGGTTCCGGGAACAACCGTCATAAGAACACCTGGTTCATCGGGTTTGTGAAGACGTCCAGCGGCCGCACATACGCGGTCGCGGTCCTGGTTCTGCGCGGAGAATCCGGCGGCGGCACCTCGGCCCCGTTAGCCGCCCGCCTCTTCGAAAAACTCGAAGAACTCGAACTGTAAGGGTTCCGGGGATGTCTTTCAGAAGCGGAAATCGCGGTTGCCTTCGTGGATTTCGGCGAGGTGCTTTTCGGCGATCGAACGGACTTTGTCGCTCGGGATGCGCTGGAGCTCTTCACGGATCACCTTTTCCCCCTTCGCATGGGTGTCGGGCGAGGCGTAGTCTTCCAGATACTCTTTGAGCGTCATCAGGGCGTTCGGCTGGCAACAGTTCGCGATCTGTCCGGACTTCACCAGTTTCATGAAACGGTCGCCGGTCCGGCCTTCCCGGTAACAGGCCGTGCAGAAGCTCGGGATGAAGCCGAGCGAGAGCAGCCAGTTGACCACTTCGTCCAGGGTGCGGCGGTCGCTGACGTCGAACTGGATGGTGTCTTCCGGGCGCTCTTTTTCGGTGTAGCCGCCGACGCTGGTCCGGGAGGCGCCGCTGATCTGCGAGACTCCCAGATGGAGCACTCTTTCACGGACCTTCTGCGATTCGCGCGTGGAGACGATCATGCCCGTATAGGGGACGCTGATCCGGATCACGGCGACGATCTTTTCAAACACGTCGTCGGGCACCGCGTGCGGGAATTGCGCCGGATCGATGTCTTCCGCGGCGCGGATGCGGGGCACGCTGATGGTGTGCGGTCCCACGCCTTTGGCGGCTTCAAGATGTTCCGCGTGCATGAGCTGTCCGGTGAAGTCGTAGCGGTAGTCGCTGAGGCCGAACAGGACGCCCAGCCCGACGTCGTCGATTCCGCCGTCCATGGCGCGGTCCATGGCTTCCGTGTGCCAGGCGTAGTCGTGCTTGGGACCGGTCGGATGGAGTTTTTCGTAATTCTCCTTGTGATAGGTTTCCTGGAAGAGGATATAGGTGCCGATTCCGGCCTCCTTGAGCTTGCGGTAGTTCTCCACGGTGGTGGCGGCGATATTGACGTTGACGCGTCGGATGGCGCCGTTCTTGTGCTTGATGGAGTAGATGGTCTTGATGCTTTCGAGGACGTATTCGATCGGGCTCATCTTCGGATGTTCGCCGGTCTCCAGCGCCAGGCGCTTGTGTCCCATGTCCTGGAGCGCGATGACTTCGCGCCGGATTTCGTCCTGCGAGAGCTTCTTGCGCGTGATATGACAGTTTTCGAGGTGGTACGGACAGTAGGTACAGCCGTTGATGCAGTAGTTGGAGAGGTAGAGCGGGGCGAAAAGGACGATGCGGCGTCCGTAAAGTTTCTCCTTGATGCGGATGGCCAGGTCGAAAATCTTCCTGTTGAGCTCCTCGTCGGTGCACTCGAGCAGCACAAGGGCGTCGCGGTGATTGACGCCTTTGCATTCCCCGGCTTTTTCGAGGATTTTTTCGATGAGCGGGCGGTTGTTCTTGTTCTCCTCCGCATAGCGCATCGAGGCGAGAATTTCATCGTGGTCGATGAATTCTTCGGCTTTCAAGGATTTCGGATCGTACATGGTGTCAGTTTCCTTCCCGGGATATGTTTTGTTTCGAATAGACCGCTTTGACGCTGAGGCCGTCCAGCATGCCCAGTTTCCCGCACAGGGAACTGATGACGTCCTGGGGGGCGTCCACGACGACGCTGATGATGCACACGCCCTTCTGCTTGTAGGGAATGCCCATGCGTCCGACGACATAGCCGGCGAATTCATGCAGGATTTTGTTGAGTTCTCCCGTTGCTTCGAGATTCTCGACGATGATGCCGATCAAGGCGATTCTTGTATCCATACCCGCTGTCCTTTCCAATAAAAAAAACCGCATTTTTCCGAGCGGGGAAAGACGCGGTCCGTCATCGTAAGGATACGAACGATTGCCACCGTCTTTCCGCTCGGGTGCTGCCCCTTGCATGTCAGAGCGATCTGCAGAACTTTGAACTTCTTCCCCGGGAAAGCTCCCTCGGAATCAGAACATCCATACTATACATGGGAATGAAACGAAAAGCAAGCCGGTTTCCATGAAAAATCCGGGAATCGGGAAGAAACCATAAAAACAAGCGCCGAAGTTTTTTCTCCGGCGCTTGCGGGAACTTGAAAACTGTTTAGAAATCCACGGACGCAGCGTTGTCGCCGGAGTAGAATGTCAGTTTTTTGATGTTGAGTTTATCCTTGAGGAGCGAGTAGAAGACCTCGATGAGGTTTTCACAGGTTGCGACCTTCTTGACTACGACAAGCCGGCATTCCGGATAGGCTTTTGCGAGGTCGTTTTCGAAGGGCGCTCCGACCATTGTGTTGGTGGGGGCTCCGTCGCGGATTCCCTGTTTGACATAGGTTTCGAGGATGCCCGGGAGCAGCGGGTCTTCGCGCTGCATGATGAGGGCATGGTCGAAGTTTTTGAGGACGTCCCACGCAATGCGCTTGATGCTGTTGCAGGGATAGACGAACCCGGTGCGGGCATCGACATCGCCTTCGACTTCGATGGTGAGGCCGCCGGTGTGTCCGTGGAGGTACTGTGCTTCGCCTTCATAATTGAGGAAGCGGTGGGCGTACTGGATGTTGAGTTTGGTGATTGACCTGGTGCTCATGGTGACTCCTTTTGTTTTGTGGTTGAAGGTTGTAACGTTATTTACATTTATCACAGGTGCCTGTGATACGAACCTCTATGTGTCTGGATTTGCCGGGAAGCGATATTGCGGCAAGCTCCATTTTTGCCGCAATGACAAAATCCGAGATGTGACCGCACTTTTCACAAATGAAATGTCCGTGCGGTTCCGTTTGAAAATCATAACGCGCTCCGACCATGTGGTCGAGCCGGCTGATGATGCCGCAGTCTGCGAATTCGTTCAATATCCGGTATATGCTCTCCCGCGTAACGGTTGGAAGATTCTGCTTCACCCGAGCCCAGATGTCATCCACATCCGGATGCGTATAGTTCTCATATATGCCGTTGTATACGGCAAGCCGCTGCGCGGTGCATTTCCAGCCGTTTCGGCGGCAGATATCCCTGAAATTTCCATAGATTCCCGAGTTCATATCTATATCCACCGAAATGTTAGTTTTATTTTTCATTTAAATAAATATAATAGTTATTTTTCTCTTTGCAAGCCGGATTCAAAAAATTTTTCATTTTTTTTTCAGAGTCAGGTGGGAGGGGTGAGAAAAACCGGACTTCCCTGCCGAATACATTCCGATGTCTCCGTAAAATGTCCGGCACGTTGCATGAGACTCAAAAACAGAAAATGTTCAGATTTTTTTCTGATATTGCGTGGGACTGCACCCGAAGGCTTTTTTGAAGACGCGCGCGAAACTGGCAGCGCTTTCGAATCCGACCCGTTCGGCGATCTGTCCGCAGTTGAGCAGACGGTCCCGGAGCAGGCGCAGGGCCAGTTTCATGCGCTCCCCCGAAGCGAAACTGCCGGGCGTCGTGCCGGTCTGGGCATAAAACACCCGGATCAGGTGTTCCCGTGAAACGCCCAGCCGTTCGGCAACGTCGGCGATGTCGAGGGAACGGTCCAGGTGATCGGTGATGATGAGCTGGGCGGCGCGGACGAGCTGGTTCGCCTTGGAGGTGACTTCCCCTTTTTCAATGGTTTCGCCGAGGAGGGCGAGGGCGTCGTGAACGATTTTCGCGCCTTCGGTCGGCGTGACGAAGCGCATATTGTGGCGCTGGCTCCGGAACGATTTGAGATAACGGACGAAACTGCCGTCCGTCGGGAGGTCGAAGACATAGCCATAGCGGACGTTCATCTCATCCGTGATCCGGACGGCGGCATCCCCTTGCATGTCGAACCAGAGAAATATCCAGGGTTCCGTGCCGTGTCCGGGATAATAATACGCGGTGTCGGGATTCCCGAGGCAGGACATGAAGGCTTTTCCGGGCGTGAGTTTATGGATGGTGTCCCTGTGACGGAAAGCGCCCTCTCCGGCGAGGGTGCAGGAGATCTGCGTGTAATTTTTCGTGCGGCCTCTTCCCTCCAGATGATAACGGGGGGAAACCTGTTTTTCCAGCACGATTTCGTGCGGCCACGGCAGGGAGTTCATGGGGCGGAGTTGCTGGAAACGAACCTGCCAGATCCGGATTTTGTCATAAGGGGGCATTTCAGTACCTCACAAAATGTATTATTAATATCACTTTTTGCATATAAATATCTTCTTGAAACGAAAAATCAAGCCTCTACATTAATAAAGGTTCTTTTTTTTCTGTATCACAAAATAGAAATATCAAATGTCTGGAGTTGGCAATGGGCGCAAAAATCAGAGTGACTGTCTGGAACGAGTTCCGGCATGAGGTGAAGAATGAGAAAATCCGTGCGATCTACCCGAACGGGATGCACACGGCGATCGGGGAAGGTCTGCTGGAGGACGGTTCTTTCGAGGTGAATTACGCATGGCTTGACAAGGATGCGGAACACGGCCTCGGTGAAGAGGTGCTGGCGAATACGGACGTCCTGATGTGGTGGGGACACACGGCCCACGGAGAGGTGAAGGATGAGATCGTCGACCGCGTGCAGAAATGCGTGCAGGAGGGAATGGGCCTGATCGTTCTCCATTCCGGTCATTTCTCGAAGATATTCCGCCGGATGCTCGGCACCACGTGCAGCCTGAAATGGCGTGAAGTCAACGAGAAGGAGCGTATCTGGACGATTGAACCGGCGCATCCGATCGCGGCGGGGCTGCCCGAGCATTTCGAGCTCCCGCATACGGAAATGTATGGAGAACGGTTCGACATTCCCGCGCCGAAGGAGGTTGTCTTCATCACCTGGTATGAAGGCGGGGAGGTTTTCCGCAGCGGCGTCACGTTCGAACGCGGCTACGGACGCATTTTCTACTTTGCGCCGGGACACGAAACGTTTCCGATCTACTACGACAGGAATATCCGCCGGGTGCTCTGCAACGCGGCGAAATGGGCGGCGCCCCGGATTGTCCGCTCGATCGGCTGTCCCTGCGTTCAACCCTTGGAAGAAATCAAATCCAAACTCGAAGAATAAGGAAAATTTTCAAAATGACACGGAAAAAATTCAAGGCGGGGGTCGTCGGTCTGGGAATGGGATGCGCTCACTGCGAAGGCTACCGGATGCATCCGGATGTGGAACTGGTTGCGGTGGCGGACATCGATCCGGTACGGCTGGAAGAGCGCGGACGCCAGAAACTTCAGGTTCCCCGCTGTTACAGCACGGCCGAGGAAATGTTCGAAAAGGAGAAGCTGGACATCGTTTCAGTGGCGGTTCCGAACATCCACCATTGCGACCTCACGCTCAAAGCGCTGCGGTCGGGAGCCAATGTCCTTTGCGAAAAACCCATGGCCATGAACGAAAAACAGGCGCAGGAGATGCTGGACACCGCCAAAAAGCTCAAAAAGAAGCTCGGGATCAACTTCTCCTACCGCTTCTCCCCGCAGGCACGCGCGATGAAGGACATCGTCGACAACGGCGGAATGGGCGACATCTACTTTGCGCAGTCCAACTGGTATCGGCGCCGCGGGATTCCGGGGCTCGGCATGGGGTCGTTCAACAGCCCCGGCGCAGCCGGACGCTGGTTCTTCGACAAGACCATGTCGGGCGGCGGCCCGCTGATCGACCTCGGTGTCCACCGCCTGGACTTCTGCCTCTGGCTGATGGGTTATCCCGAACCGGAATGGGTTCTGGGGACCACCTACAACAAGCTCGGCCCGGACATCGCGAAAAAGACGGGCGACGCCTATACGGTCGAAGACCTTGCCGGCGCCATGATCAAGTTCAAGAACGGCGCGGCGATCCAGCTGGTGGCTTCCTGGGCGACCAACGTGCGCGAAAACGAGATCATGAATTCGCGCCTGGTCGGCACCCGGGGCGGACTTTTCCAGTTCAATCTGGAAGAGGGCTACCAGTTCGACATGCAGTACAGCTACGAACTCAACGGCGTCCAGTATGACTCCACTCCCCACGCCCCGTTCAAGAACATCCAGAGCGGTTATTATCTGTTCGCGGACGCGGTTGTGAACAATAAACCCTTCCTGGTCCAGCCGGAAGAAGGCGTTACCGTCATGAAAATCCTGGATGCGGTCTACCGGTCCGCCCGGACCGGGAAGCCGGTCAAAATCGGCTGATTTTCCTCAATAGCCCGCATGAGATTCCTCGTCCCGTGAATGTTTTTTTTCATTGGGACGAGTTTTTTTCCGCCCGTTCTGAATTGAGCGTGCCGGGCCTCGGCCGCGCTTGCGCAATGCCCGGCCGTTTCCGTTCGACGCTTCCTTCTTTCAGGAAAAATTTCCTTTTCCTGCTGTTTTCAAAGCTGCCCATCGGGAAACAGGCGTCCCATCCTGTATTTTTCATGAAATACAAAAAGATTCATAACATAAAATCAGCAAATCGGCTTTATACTATTTAACAAAGCCAATAGAATAATCCGATTTACGAATGGGAGGAGTGATCCCGATGCAAGCACCCCCTGAAACATATAACGCAACACAACAAAGGAGGAATCCGGACAGAATACTGAACATCTGCATTGAATTGTCGGAAGATCCCGCATGGTGTCATCGGAGAATTGACACCCCAACATCCAAACCGAGTTTTTTGAAAAAGAGTCATCCAAGTCCGCCGACCGAAAGCGGACGGAACAAAAGGAAAGAAAATGCAAAGGAAAATTTTCACATTGATCGAACTCCTGGTCGTGATTGCGATCATCGCAATTCTGGCAGGAATATTGCTTCCCGCCCTGAATGCCGCGCGGGAAAAGGCGCGTACCATCAGCTGCGTCAGCAACATGAAACAGCATGGCGTCGCCATGAACTTCTATCTGAGCGACAACAACGATGTGTTCCCGTCCTCGTATTACTATCTCAACGGCACGACCGGCAACGACGGTTATGTGCATTGGTCCGGCCTTCTGCGGCAGTATAACAATGCGGCCGCCTCCTACAAGTGCCCGACCAGCGACAAGCCGCTTCCGCCGACCAACTTCAGGGTCGGAGTGAAGAACGCGTATTGGGGAGTCGAAGTTCTGCCGAGCGGTTACGGCTCCCTCAATGAGGTGGATGACGACCAGGCCCCGGCGCTGAGCTATTGCGCAAATGCGATTTTGCTTCCGCGCCTGAAGAACGCCGCCAACGCGGCATACCTGAAAGGGGTGAAATTGACGGAAATCGTCAGTCCTTCCAATGAAATCCAGTTGGCGGAATTGACGGATAATGCCGCCATCGTGAACAAGGCGTCCGTGGCTACCGGTACGGCGGTCAAGTCGCATCGCCCGACTCACATCATCAAAGACTGGGACGGCAACGACGGCGGCAACGACAACCTTCCTTCCCCGGCCCAGGCGGTGACGTATGAAGAAGCCGCCGCCGACCAGGCTCTGGGACAGGGCGCCTCGCAGCACATTTCCTACTGTGCCTGGAACCGTCACGGCGGCGGCCAGCGCGCCAACTACACCTTCATTGACGGACATGCCGGAACCAAAACGCTGAAGGAAACGATCTCCGAGCGACTCTGGGGACGCAAGGTTTACACAAACCGCGGCGCCGCCGGAATGGCGGAGATCATTTACTGATTCCATTACACGACCGGATCCTTGAAAGGAGGAGGAACCGCTCCGGCGGTTCCTCTTTTCTGTCTGCGGAATGCTTCGACGGGTTTTCCGTCAGGGCATCAGCCATTCGTAATAGTGGACGAACTCGTTGGAGGGACCGCTGATGCCGAAGAACGGGAAGGTAAAGAAAAGACGGCGGGAAGGCCGGCCGGATTTTTCCGGGGCTTCGATCCGGACGGAATAGACGCCCGATTCGCTCCAGGAAAGACCCGATTTCAGCCGTCCTACAAGAAGTTCGTCCAACTGCTCGGAAATCTTGGTCTTTTCCTTGAACCAGACTTCGCGCGCCTTGACGACTTCGGCCACCTCGTCATCCTCGAGGTTGCCGTAAATCTTGAGCATGAGTTCCGTTGCGGTGAAAAAGCTGGGCGCGGCCGACGCGATCGAGGTCATGCCGTACGGCGTGATGAGACGCACTCCGGAAAGCCGGCCGTATTTGTCCGGAGTGAAAAGATCGAGGAATCCCGGAATGTAGAAGAACTCCTCCCGGAAGCGGATCGCGCCGTTGCGGGGAAGGGGTTCCATCTTCGCGTCCTCGTAGTCTCCCGCCTCCATGCCGTCCGTGGACAGCTCGTCGTCCGAGTCGATGTAGTCGGTAATCTTGGCGGTCAGGGCCGCCACCTGATCGGCGATTCCTTGCACTTCCAGCTGCAAAACGGTCGATATGCGCTGGAGATTCGTGCGGTAGGCGGTACCGCTCAAGTTCATTCCGGAAGAGGCGTCCGTGATGACGACCCTGACCGGGGTTCCGTGGTAATCGATCTCATGGAAAACACCGTCGGCCATATAACGGTCATGTTCGTATTCGGTGTAGTCGACTTCGCCCAGTGTGCCGCTTGCCGGATAGACGCTTTGGTCCGCCGCCAGGAGCCATTGGACCCTGTTGGCTGTTCCTTCGTTGATGTAGGCCGACCGCTGAAGCTCCACGTGGGCGCGCACATCGAAGGTGGCGATGCGCGAGAGGGTGAGAACGACCCCTGTAAGCATCCCCGCAATGAAGATCAGGCAAAGGGCGGCCATCAGAGCCGATCCCTTTTCGCCGTTGGGTCTGTGGACAGGTGGTTTCATGGGGATGAAGACCTTCCGCTTGAAGTCCGGGCAGCGCCGCCGGAGCCACCGCCGCCGGTGCGGGTTGCACCTCCGCCGGAATTCCCGCCTCCCGAGCTGCGGTTTATGCCGCCGCCCGTTCCGCTGCCGGAACCACCGCCACCCGTGCGGCTTGTGCCACCGCCGGAGCCACCGCCACCGGTGCGATTTCCGCCGCCTCCAGACCCTCCGCCCGTGCGGTTTCCACCGCCTCCGGTTGCACGTCGGATATTACTGGAGGAATCGGAAGAAGAAGTGACGGGCAGGCCCCTGCCGGAACCGAAGCGGGAATGCATGGATACGCCCGCGGTCCGCCGGAGCCAGACTTCCTTTCTTCCATCCTTCCACTCGACGGTCATCTGAATTGCAAGCGGGACCAGGAGGATGTCCGAAGAATTTTCCGGGACAGCGGCTGAATCGTAATCCTCCCATTCATCGTTCCAGACGACTTCGGTGTCTTCGAGGGAGGCATACAGAAATGAAATGGATTGAATCTGATCGGCGATCACTTCACGGACGATCTCGTATTTGCCCTCCTCATCCCACGGGAGCCGGGGATAGGGATGATATTCCGCGATCAGTTTTTCCTCCTCCAGTTTGAGGCGGATGAAAAGGAACGGGCTTTTGTCCCCCTTGTAAACACGGCGGAGCGAGGTAAAGAAAATGGAGTCGTATTTTCCTTCGAAGACGATTTTTTCCTCATTGTCCTCGTTCTTCCAGGTGAAGGGGATGATATTGCGGACGCAGGAGTCCATGATCCGGTCGATCGACTGATAGACCTTGAGGCGGCTGCTGATCCGCTCGGAGCGCTTCCATGCGTTGTAGAAAGTCATGGACGCCGTGGCGATGATCAAGGCGACAAAGATCATCACCGCCATGGCCGCGACCAGCTCCACGAGTGTGAAAAACCGTCTATTCATTTGTCGAGCCCGCGGTCGTCTCATACGAAATCCTGTCGATGGTAAGTTTGTCCACGGTCTGCTCGTCGCTCAAACGACGGAGTTCCAGCACCATGGCTTTGAGGGGAAGCTGTCCGACCAGATTGCTGTACTCCTCGGGCAGATTGTCGATTTCCTCGTAGGAGCAGTCGACACGGAAATCGCTGTAAGGGAAGATGTTTTCCGGGACCCGGGGAGGATCTTCCTGCGGCATCAGCATATAATACTCCGCCGCCTGCGACAGCATGTGCATCCGCATCCAGGCGTCGTGACTCTTGACGATCCTGGATTGTGCGGCGATCAGGAGCTGGAGGAATCCGGTGATGCTGATCGTCAGGATCGCGAGTGCCACGACCACTTCCACAAGGGTGAATCTGGACAGTTTCCGCTTCATTTTTCGGATTCGTCCCCATCGGTTTTCGTGACCCTTCCCGTCAGCGTGGAAATCTCGAAGGTCCGCAGGAGATCCCCGTAGCGGAATTCCAGTTTCCGTTTTCCGGAGGCGCTGCCGTCGGGAAAGAAGCGGAAGAGCTCCACCGTGCCGTCGTCGGCTATTTCTTCTCCCAGTTGATCGAGGTTTTCGCCGAAGGAGAAGTTTTCAGGCAGCGTCCATTCGATTTCGGCGGGTTTTGAACCGTCGTCCGTGAAAACCTCTTCGCCTTCCTTCGGCTGGAACTCCTCCGGGATCTTCATCCGGAAGACCCGGGTTTCAGGCGAGATCACCACCAGCCGGTCCTCTCCCGATTCGAGCGCCTGGAAGCGGACCCTTGCACAGAACTCCTCGAATTCGAGACCCGCCTTTTCGATTTTTCTCGCGGGGGACTCGCCCCGGAAGACCGCTACGGCCATCGAGGCGGCGAGGACCATGACCGTCATAACCACGATCAATTCCAGCAGAGTGAACCTTTTCCCCGCGGGAAGCGGGAAAGGGACCGGTGCGGATGCCGTTCCGCATTCCGGATTCGGATGGAAGGAAAACTGGTTCATGATCTGCCTGCGACTTGAAAATGCTGTCTGTCGTTTCCGCGAAATGAAACGCCGCCGGAGGACGGGAAATGCGTTCGCCGCCCTCCGGCGACACGATTCCGCTTTTTTATCCGCACGGGGTTATTCACCCCAGCTGGTGATATCGGCGTTCTCGCCGGTGCCGCCGGCCTGGCCGTCCGCCCCGTAGCTCACGAGATCGTAGTCTCCGTGCTCGCCGGGAATGGTGTAGACGTACTCATTGCCCCAGGGGTCCTTGGGCACGGCGGGGGGCTGGAGATAGGGGCCGTCCCATTTGGCGTTCTGATCGAAGTTTTCAACCAGAGCGCGAAGCCCGTGGGAAGAGTCCGGATAGGAACCGACGTCCAGTTTGTATCCGGTGAGCGCTTCCTGCAGAAGCTTGAGCTGGGTTTTGGCCGCTCCGACATTGGCCTTCTTGACATAGTTGAGGTAAACCGGCGTCGCCACCGAAGCGAGGGTGACCAGGATGATGATCACCACGACGACTTCGATCAGCGTGAAACCGGCTGCGCGCATTTTTCTTTTTTGCTTTCTCATATTTTGGGTCCTCCTTGATTGATTGCGTTCAAATCCATCATCGCCACGAAAATCGAAACCACTACAATTAACACCATGATTGCCAGAAATACAATCACCGCCGGCTCGAAAAGGCTTAAAAGACGCTTGATTTTCAGCCGGGTGTCGTTTTCCAGATGGGAGGCGATCCGGGAGAGCATCTCGCCGACGGTGCCCGACTCCTCGCCCACCCGCAGCATCGGCACCATGCTGGCCGGGATGTAACGGTTGTCCGCCAGCGCCGCCGAAAGTTTGGCGCCGCCCTTGAGCTTCCGGGCGATGTCGGTGAAAGCGGCGGCGATCACCGGATTGCCGATGATCTTTCCGGAAATCCGGACCGTGCGGATGATCTCCACATGGTTGCCGATCAGGATCGAAAGCGTGCGGATGTATTTGCACATTTCCAGGTCGACGATGATTCTTCCGGCCAGGGGAAGTTTCAGCAGGAAAGTCCAGACGTGTCTGCGAAGCTGTTCCCTGCCCAGATTCCGTTCCAGAAGAATCCATGTGCCGGCCAGCGCAAGGGGAACCAGCCACCAGGCCCAGGAGGCGATGGCGCTCACCGTCAGAAGGAACTCCATGGAAGGCGGCATGGCCCGGCCCATGTCCACGAAGATTCTTGCGAAACGCGGAACGAATACGGTGAACAGCAGGATCGTGACCAGCAGCGTGATCGAAAGGATCACCAGCGGATAGATCGAACTGGAAATGATGAAATCCCGGAATTCCTTGCTCTGGTCCATGAATTTGTAGAGCTGGTTGACCACCTCCGGCAGACATCCCGTTTCCTCGCCGCTCTCGATGAGATTGGCGTAATAACTCGGGAAAACCGGGCCGTGGGAACGAACCAGTTCCGAGAATTTTTTTCCTTCGTGGAGCCCCTGGCGGAGAGAATTGACAAACTCCTTCTGCTCTTTTTCGAAGGTTCCTTCGGCGATGATCGCCAGCGCGCGTTCCAGGGGGATGTAGGATTCCAGCAGAGGCGCCAGCTGACGGGTGAACGCATAGGCGTCGATTTTGGAACGATGAAGGGAAAACCCCTTCCGCTTTCCGACGGATGTCTCGCCGAAAAAACGAATGGGCGTCACATGGCGGCTGCGGAGCTTGTCCAGAGCTTCCCTTTCGTTGTCCGCCTCGATGAGAATCTCCTGCGGAGTCTCGCCTTTGGGGACGGCAAGGTATTTATACAACGCCATTTTCCATATCCTCGGATGTTTTTCCGGTCCGTCCCGGAGTTTTATTCCCGTCCTTCTAGAGTTCCGCCGTGGAGCGCCGGACTTCTTCCGCCGTGGTGATACCGGCCGCCACCTTGGCGGCGGCGTCCTGCTGAAGCGTGACCATGCCGTGCCGCACGGCGATGACCTCGAGTTCGGAGCTGGAGGCATTCTTATTGACAGCGGAGCGAAGCTCGTCGTTCATGAAAAGCAGTTCGAAAATGCCGGTCCGTCCTTTGAAACCGCTTCCGTTGCACCGGCGGCACCTGGAGCCGTCGGCGGGCGGGACTCCGCGGCAGATGTTGCAGATTTTCCGGACGAGGCGCTGGGAAAGGACGCCGTAGAGAGCGGAGGAGACCAGGAAATTTTCCACCCCCATATCCAGCAGACGCGTCACCGCGCCGACCGCGTCGTTGGTGTGGAGCGTGCTCAGCACGAGGTGTCCGGTAAGCGCGGCGTTGATGGCGATGTCGGCGGTTTCACGGTCGCGGATTTCGCCCACCAGAATGATGTCGGGGTCCTGGCGGACGATGCTTCGGAGTCCGGTCGCGAAGGTGACGCCGATTTTGGGGTTGACTTGCATCTGGCAAAGCCCCTCGGTCTTGTATTCCACCGGGTCCTCGATGGTGATGATCTTTTTGCGGTTGTCGTTGAGCTGGCTGATGACGCTGTAAAGGGTGGTCGTTTTTCCGCTTCCGGTGGGACCGACCACAAGGATGATTCCGTGCGGGATCTGGATCAGGCGTTCGAACTGCTTGAGGTGTCCGGGCGACATTCCCAGCGTTTTCAGGTCGAAAGTGATGGTCTCCTGGTTCAGGAGCCGCAGCACGATGCTCTCCCCGGTCAGGATGGGGATCGTGCTGATGCGCATATCGAGTTCCAGGCGGCCGAGATGGACGTTGGTACGGCCGTCCTGCGGGAGACGGCTTTCCGCGATGTTCAGTCCGCCGATCAGCTTGATGCGGGAGGCGATGGCGGGGAACTGGTTCAGCGGACAGGAGATGATTTCGGAGAGGACGCCGTCGATCCGGCAGCGGACGGAGACGCGGTCTTCGCCCGGTTCGATGTGAATATCGCTGGCGCCCAGTTCGATGGCCTGCGTGAAAATATCATTGACCAGACGGACGATGCGGGCTTCTCCGGCCATGGTGCGCAGCGTGTTTTCATCTTCCGTGTCCTGAAGGCCCCTGTCCTCCTCGTTTTCGGTGTTCTGAACTTTGCTGAGGAGGCGTTCCAGAAAGGTGCGGCGGACAAACCGGAATTCCATGCCGAGATTCCAGGTCTTGCGGACCAAGAACGAAAGCTGGTCCAGGCCGTAAGGGTCGGCTGCCAGGAACGTGATCTTGTCGCTGTCCCACTCGAAGGGGAGGCAGAGATTCGCATTGAAGAACTCGTTCTGCGCGCCGGGATAGGGTTCCGGCGTCTGGAGCTCGTCCTCGTCCAGCGGTTCGATGGAAAAGGCTTTGCAGTAAAGCTGGGTCAGTTCCGCCTCGGAAAAAACGCCGTTCTGAACGAGCAGACGATCGTTTTCACGGGTCTGCGCGGGGGTTTTTCCCGGAACGTAATCGGGCGCTTTTTCCCGGATCAGCGCCAGCAGCTTCTGCCGGGAATCCTTATTTTGCCATGATGGTTCCATCTGTCCAGAAGTCCTTGTCGCCGAGGATGTTCGGTTGAGATTTCCTGGCCTGGTCGCCCAGGCTTTCATCGAATTTGTTCAGAGACTTGAGGGCCTCGTTGTAGCGGCGGATCATTTCTTCGAGTTTGCTGCGTTCGGTGACGATATAGCCGGTGATCATCACCAGGATCTCGCTTCGCTCCATGGAGGCCACGGTGGAGCCGGTCAGGCGGTTGAGGATGGGAATCTTGTTGATGATCGGGATGGAGGAGAGGTCGTCCTTGACCTTTTCCTGAATCAGTCCGCCGATGATCATCGAGCGGCCGTTGGCGATGGTCATGGCGGTGTCGACCACGCGCTGATTGATGTAGGGGTTGGCGATGTCCGGGTTCGGGTTTGTGGTGACATCGGAAAGTTCCTGCCTGACTTTCAGAGAGATCAGGTCGGTGCTGGTCACCTGCGGCGTGAGGGTCAGGATGATGCCGGTGTCCTCATATTGATAGGTCTGGTTGAGGTCGCCGGAAGAGGAGGTGTTGGTGATGGCGCTGGTGATGACGGGCACTTTGGTGCCGACCGTGATGTTCGCCTCCGTATGGCTGGTCACCAGCAGCTGCGGACTGGAAATGACCTTGATGGCGTTGTTTCCGGCCAGCGCTTTGATGTAGCCGAAGCGGGTTGCGGGATTGTTGGGATCTTCCGTGAGCAGGCTGAATCCGGACCCGTCCACGGTGCCGCTGCCGGTGGTCTCCGGCTTCGTGATGTTGGAATAATTGGTTCCGAGCAATGTATTCGAGGTGTTTCCGTTGGAGCTGAGCGCGGAGAACTCCAGCCCGAACTGGGTGGTTTCCGTCAGGGTAACTTCCACCACCAGCACCTGGAGGAGGACCTGTGCCGGAACGATGTCCAGACGGTCGAGCAGCGCCTTGATGGAGGCATAGGTGCGCGGGGTGGTCCGGACGGCAAGGCGGTTCAGGACGCCGTCGGCAAAAACGCGGACGGGATTGCTGAATACGCTGGAGGTGCGGTCCGTGGCAGTGGTGTCGGAGGTGGTCGTGGCGACTTGCTGGCCGGCATTTGTGGCGGCGGTACGTGTGGCGGCAGTCCGTGTGGTCGCGGTCGAGCTGATGACGTCGGTACGGCTGTTACCGGTGTTGGTGTCGATGGTGAGGCTGGACCCCTGCACGTCATAAATGATGGCGAGAGCTCTGAGCAGGTCGGTCGCCTTGCTGTGGCGGACCTTGTAGACGAAGACCCGTTCCTGATCCAGCGAGTCGGAACTGTCCAGCAGCTCCACCCATTGTTCGATTTCCTTGATGGCTTCCTCCGTGGCGGCCGCCACAATGACGATCTGGAGGCGGTCCACTCCGGTCAACTGGATGGAACCGGGCTGTTCCGTGCGTTCGGTTTTCTGATAGACATTGAAACCGAGGACCGGCAGGATGGTCACGAGTTCCTCCGTGAGCTTTCTCGGGAGAATGTTCCGGCAGAAAATCACTTTGCGTTTCCAGGTGCCTTTGCCGCTCATGTCGATGTATTCGAGGACCTGTTTGACCTTCGGCATGTTGGCGCGGTCGTCCGCGATCATGAGCGCGTTGGGACGGGTCAGTTCCACACAGGTGGCGCCAAGTCCCAGGAACGGCCGGATTTGAGCCACGGCGTCTTTCGCGGTGGTGTTTTTCAGCGGGAAATAGAGCAGTTCGCCGGAGCCGTCCTTGGAGAAGCGCGAATCCGTTACGCGCGAAATCTTCGAGAGGGCCATGATCCGGAGCAGGGTGCCGTCGACCACTACGCCCGCTCCGGCGAGATTCAGCATGCGGTCGAAAGTGTTCCACAGTTCCTTGCGGGTCATTTTCTGATCGATGTTCAGCGTGATGACTCCCCTCAGATCGCTGTCGGCCAGGAAGTTGAAGCCGAGGGCGTCGGCGAAGGAAGGCAGAACGTCCAGCAGGGGGGCGCTGTTGAAGACCAGGTTCACCTGGATTTCCTCGTCGCCGTTCAGGATGGTGAAGTCGTCATAGAAATGAAGAGGGGCCTTGGGGATGTCCAGCTTCGGCTGAATGGCGCTGCCGGGAATCTTATCAATTCGGCTCTGGAGCTTTTTTTCGTCCGTATTCGATTCGAACATGATCTGCTCCTGAGAAAGAGTTTCCGAGGTGGAATCCGGCTTTCTCGGTATTCGCTGCTCTTCTCTGCGCAGAAATGCGAACCGTTCATTTTCCAGTTCCTCGGGAGTTTTTTCTTTTTCTTCCTGTTTTTTCTTTTCCGGATCCTTGTCATCCTCCCCGTGCCAGAGACCATCCCAGGAAGAACAGGAACCCAGGAACATTGTACCGGGCACAAGAACCGCGCTCCAGAAGAACTTGCGGAGCAGTCGCATCAACCGTAGCGTTTTCAGATTCATTTTCTTTTTCAACCTATCCTGCTATTGTTCTGTTTGTTCATCTTCTGGGGCGCGCGGCGGTGCCGCTCCGTCCGCCGCCCTGGGACGACGGCTGTGCTTCCTGCGGTCCCGGCTGCTGTCCCTGCTGTCCCATGCGCATCATCTGGAATCCCTGGATCATCTGCATCTGCTGCATTTGCTGCATGCTGTTCAGCATCTGCTGCATGACCTGCGTCTGGTTGGGGGTGGCGGTTCTTGCCGCGCCCGAGGACTGCGGCTGGTTCTTGGACGCATCCGCCAGTTCCAGCTCCAGTTTATCGCTTCCGCGCGTCAGGACAACCCGGCTGCGGTTCACTTCGACCAGTTTATATCCGTTGCTGAGTGTTTCGCCGACCCGGACGTATTGTTTGTAGGTTCTCTGCTGTGCGGCGGCGCCCTGCGCCGTTCCCTGCGGGTTCATGCCTTGCATGAAGGAGCCCATTCCGCCGCGGTTGAACTGCGTGTTCCGGGCGCCTCCCGTCTGGCGGCGGGAACCGCCCGTTCCCTGACTTTGACCCTGGGTCGGGCCCGTGCTTCCACCCATGCCGCCCCGCTGCCCGATTCCCATCTGTCTTTGCTGTCCCTGCTGTCCCTGGTTCATCATCCAGGGCATGAAAGGCATTTCGCGCGTCTGGGCTTTCTGCAGAATGATCGCTCCGGAAGTATTCCCGATCACGAAGGTGCCGACCAGGGTCATTTCCACGCGCGCGCTTCCGAAAACGCCCGAGTTCGGACAGCGTTCCTGATTGAAAATATTGGTTTTGATGATGTTCTCCACCAGGCTGGAAAGCGGAAGGACGGATTCCGTTCCGGTCGCGGCGGGAGTTTCCGGCGGGGTTTCTTTCTTCACTGTTTTGACGGCTCCGGGGACCCGTTTTTTCACGGTAAAACCCGCCTCCGGCTTGGCGGAACGGAGGTTGCGGAAAAATCCCACTCCGCCCCAGACCAGGACTGCGGCAAGAATCAAATTCAAGGCGATCAGCAGTGTTTTCATTGTGCGGTTTCCTCCTTGGCTGGCGGCGGTTCATTCACGGGGTTCACGGAGGGGGGCGGCGGAGGCGGACCGGGTGCAGGACCGGGGCCGGAATTTTCGGGCACCGGCTGAGGTTTGGCGGAAGGTGTGCCGGTTTCGCCGGGAGTGTCGCTTTTCTCCTTTTTCTGGGCATCCTTCTGCGCGGAGGAACCATCGTCATAAACAACGACACGCAAATTGCCGCTGAAAATCAGTGTCGTTTCGGAAATGTTTCCCGCCGAGGCATTGGTGACGGTCTGCGACGGAGTGTTGGGTCTCGGCCGCTGGAACATGAGATTGGCGGAAAGACGCCGCCAGGAGATCACGGGTTTGATCTCCTGGATTTTTGCGATGAATTTGATGATCGTTTCAAAGGGGGCGTTCGCGGAGATGTCCAGTTCGGCAAAGTAGAAATCCTGTGTGATGCGGGTGATCCGCACCGTGCCGATGCTGTTCAATTTGAGTTCGCACTCCTTGGCGGCGCTTTCGATTTTCTGGCGCAGGACCAGTTCCGGGTCGCCGTCGCGGACCGGCTGCCAGCTGCTCTCGATCAGGTTCTTGTGGCGCTTCTTGACCTTATCCGCGTCTTTGAATTTGACCTCCTGGGACTGGACTTCGGAACGAAGGCGGCGTATCTCCTGTTTCACCGTGTTTTTCCGTTTTTCGCTGGGCAGGGCGAGCGAGGTCGAACCGCTGAAGTTCCACAACAGGAAAATCCAGCTTACGATCATGGCGATCAGAGCGATGAAGAGTTTCCCCCTGGGAGTCCTGACAAACTCTTTGAACCGGTTGTTCATGGAGTGTCTCCTTCCCCGGCGGGGATCAGTTTCAGGGTGATTGTGGAGGCGGCCTCATTGTTCCGGCTGCGCTGCTGAAGCTGGGAGATTTTCCAATACTTCAACGGACGGAGCACTTCGGGCATATTCAGGTTTTCCGCCTCGCTCCGGAGGGTAAGGTCCACGGCGGAATCGCTCCACCGCAGACTCTGGACCATCACGTTGGAAGGCAGCACCCGGGAGAAATCGGCCAGTTTTCCGATGATGTCTTCCTCCCCGGGGTCCTGATTGAGGACCCGGTTGAGTTCCTTGAGTTCGCGTTCCATGGTCTTGAGTTTCTGCTTTCCCCGGCGGATCTGGTTTTCCAGATTGTTCTGTTCGGCTTCCAGACGGGAAAGTTCGCGGCTTTCGCGGAGGAGCTGTCCGCCTTTTTCCCAGAAAAGCCCGCCCAGAAGCAGCGTAATCAGGAGGATGGTGATCCTCAACTGGGTGCGCATCCGGCTCGGCAGAATTCTTCCCGGGAGGACATTGAGACCGTAATGGCTGCTCCTGAAATCCTCGGAGGCGACCAGGCGTGCGGTCAGGAGGCAGCCGAAGTAATCCTGGACAAAGGACCGGGGCGTGTCCGGGAGAAGGAACCAGTTTTTGAATTCCGCCTCCCACCATTCCAGCCAGTTGTCGTCCAGGGTCTCCAGCGGACGCCATTGTCCGGCATCGAAATAAAAATCCGGTTCCGCTTCAGGAACGAAGGCCGCCCCGTCCGTATCGCGGAGGGCCAGGAAGGGATAAATGAAGAAATCCACTTTCCGGAGGCTCTGGGAAATGTAGGCGGTCAGTTTTTCAAGATCGGATGAAGTGAAGGCATACACATTCAGCGAAATTTCCTTGTTTTCGGCGTCGGAGTTTTCGCCGGACTTGACGAATTGGAAAAGATCGTTTTCCGTATCGCGGAGCAGCCCCTGCGGGAGTTCGAAAAGGAGCGCCTCCTTCTGTGCTTTTGGCGGCAGGTCCGGAACGGTTGTACGGAAAAAGACTCCATTCTTCATGGAGCCGGAAAAGATCAGCGGACAATCCCGTCCGAATCCGAGCTCCTGCCGGAGTTTTTTCCAGGCGTCGGCCGGATCGTTCGGCTCCACGGGAAAAGCGGCGAAAGCCTTGAGCTCAAAATGCCCCGCTCTTCTCCGAAACAGGCAGCCTTTTGCCTGTTTTTCGGAGAAGAGCAGAATGGCGAATTCTTTGTAAGCAGATAACTTCATCCTTCTTTCCGGTTATGGTTATTTCCCCTTTGCCGTTTCAGCGTCATACTTCGCAACCAGAGCCTGGAGCTGTTTGCGGTATTCTTCCGGATTGTCACGGCGGAGGGCCTGGATTTTTGCAAATTCTTCCGGGTATTTCTGGCGGACCTGGTTCAGTTTTTCCATGGGATTGGCGCGCTGTGCCGGCGTCTGCGCGGCGGGTTCATTCGTCATGCCTCTTCCCATTGCCGCGGGACTGAAATCGAGCCCTTCTTTCTGATAGATTTCACGGGTTCTTTCCATGGCGGCGCGGAGATCGGTTTCACGAAGCTTGTCGATTTCGGCAAATTCCGTTTTGTATTTTTCCCGGATCGCAGTCATCTTGGCGCGGATGGTTTCCATGGATTCCGGCAGTTTCAGATCGGCTTTCTTGGCAAGCTCCTGGAGTTTTTCTTCGGTTGTCACGCGAAGTTTTTCCACTTCGGCATATTCGGCAGGATAGAGCTTCTTGATCTGTTCTTCCACGGTCGTCCGCGGATTCTGCCTGGCGCCGAAGCCGCCCTGGCCGCCGCGATCGCCGCCGAAGCCGCCCGGACGGAATCCTTCGCCGCGGTCACCGCCGCCGAAGCCGCCCTGACCGCCGCGGGCAAATCCTTCACGTCCGCCTCTGCCGGGGGTTGGAAGGGTCACATTGTTTTCCCGTGCCAGGGTACGCATTTTTTCCAAGGCCGCGAAGAGGTTGGTTTTCTGGAGTTTCTCGATTTCCGCAAATTTTTCGGGATATTTCTGTTTCAGCTGGGCTTGTGCTTCTTCCCATTTCTTCAGGGTTTCCGCCGCGGTCTGCGGGGTGCCGCGTTCCGTGTTTCCTCCGCGTCTTCGTTCGCCCTGGGCAAACAGTGTCGTACCGACGAATGCGGCCGCCAGCAAAAGAACGAGAGTGCTCTTTTTCATTTTCGTTTTCTCCTTGATCGTGGGTTTTGGTTTTGCCGCGCAAGAAACGTCTATTGTTACTCCGGATAAACGCCCGGACCGCATCCTTTATTGTTCAAATATTGTTCAACATACTTAAAAAGTTACTTTTTGCAAGAAGAAATCGTGAAACTCTTGATTTTTTTTTCATGCGTGCTAGGGTACCCCCTTATCGGGGTGAAGCCCATCGGAAACAGGTCGGTCATGGATTCGGAAACGAGGTCGGAATGAATTTTGAAGCAGGCATGAAAACTCATTGCGGGACGATTCCCGTGCGGAACCTCAAGAGGTGCTGGCGTCGGATGGGACGTCGAGACGACTTCCTGGGGAAGCGGGAATTGTGCAAGGTCTATGATTTTGCCATGCGCCCCAGGGAAGGGGCCGCCCGTCTTGGGCCGCCGAGCCGCGGAGGAAAGCCGGCCGGCATTTTCCGCTGCGATCCGCTTTTCCGCAGGGGGGCGGAAACTTCCGGCCTGATCCCGGACCCGCGGATGGCCGTATTCTTTAACGACGGGGAGACTTCCTCATGATCGATTCCTCGGAGCTTCTTGCCATGGACGAGGCGCATCTGGCCTCTCTGATCAAATACCACAACCGGAAATACTGGGTGGAGGCCGATCCGGAGATCTCCGATGAGGAATACGATCTCCTCGTGCGGCGTCTGGAAGAATTGAATCCGGACCATCCCCTGCTTTCCCAGGTCAATGCGCCCATCGTCGCCAGTTCGGGAAAGGTGGTTCACCGCGACCCGATGCTTTCCCTCGATAAGGCGTATTCGCTGGACGCTCTCCTGGAGTGGGTTGCCAAGTATGCGCGTTCGGGACAGGAAATCTTTCTGGTCCAGCCCAAGTACGACGGCGTTTCGGCTATCTGGTCCGGCGAAGTCCTGGCTACGCGCGGCGACGGCGAGACCGGGGAGAACATCACGGACAAGGTTCCCCTCATCGAACTGGAACATCCCTCCGGAACCTTTCCGCTGGAGACTTTCCGCGGACAGGCCCGCGGCGAGATCGTCATCCGCGGCGACGACTTCAAGACTCTCTACGCCGGAATCCGCAACAAGAACGGCCGCCTGTACAAGAATTCGCGCAACGCGGTCGCCGGGATCATGGGGCTCAAGAACATCGCCCTGATGAAGCTCCAGCACGCAAAGCTGACCTTCGTCGATTATTCCCTTCATTCCTGGGAGACCTCTTCCCGCGACTTCCGCGCCGACTGGCCCTCCCTCCTGGAGAAGGTCGAATCGCTTCCCTATCCGATGGATGGAGTCGTGGTCAAGCTCAAGGACGAAGCGTATTCGCGTTCCCTCGGCACCACGGCGCACCATCCGCGGGGCCAGATCGCCTTCAAGTTCAGCGGCGTCCGGCAAAAATCGCGTCTGCTTTCCGTGGTGTGGAGCTTCGGCAAGACCGCCCTCACTCCGGTGGCGGAAATCGAGCCGGTGGACATCAGCGGGACGACCATCCGCCATGTGAGCCTTCACAATCTCCAGAACATTCTCGACCGCGACATTCAGATCGGCGACACGGTGACGGTCGAACGCGCGGGGGACGTGATTCCCTACATCGTGGAATCCGAGCCCGGCGAATCGCGGAAATCCTGCGTGATCGAGCATTGCCCCTCCTGCGGGGCGGCGCTGGTCCGCGACCTTCCGGAGCTGCGCTGCGTGAATCCGGACTGTCCCGAAACCCGCCTCATGCGCCTCCTTGCCGCGGTCCGCAACATCGGGATCGAGCGTCTGGGCGAACCCAACCTCCGGCGGATGACCGCCGTCCTGGGAGTGAAGACCCTGCGCGACATCTTCAACCTGACGGTTTCCGACCTCCGGAAGCTGGAGGGGTTCCAGGAGCTTTCCGCCAACAATCTCTACCGCGAAATCCAGGCCGCGCGGAACGTTCCGGACTGGCAGCTCCTTGCGTCCCTCAACATCAAGGGAATCGGCCCCACCCTGGCAAAATCCATTCTCCGGAACCATACGCTTTCCGAACTGGAAGCCTTGAACAGCGAACAGCTTGCGGAAATCGACGGGATCGGTCCGGAACGGGCCGGCGTCATCGAATCGGAATTGCGGAGCCGGAAAGAGGAGATCGATTCGCTGATCTCCTGCGTGAATTTGCGTTCGACGAAAAACGGCGGGACTTCCGGGAAGCCGACCATCTGTTTCACCGGGAAAATGCCGGAGAAACGTTCCTGGTATGAGAAGCTTGCCATGGACCACGGTTATGAGCCGGTCGACTCGGTCACCGGCTCCCTTTCCCTTCTGGTTTCCGCCGGAGAGGACGCCGGTTCTTCCAAAGCGCAGAAGGCGGCCAAGCTCGGCGTCCGGACCGTTTCCCTGGAGGAATGGCTCTCCTCCCTGAAGTCTGAAAAATCGCCGGAATCCTCTTCCGGGGACGGCGATCTTTTCTCCGGAAGGAATGTTTAGAAGGCGAATAATTTAAAAAAAAAAGAATTTCGGAGGCGTAACAGGTTTGAATTAATGCTTCCAATAGTGTATACTATAAGATATGACTTTTTACATGGATGCGAAACGGGAATCTTCCTGTTCGATGAATTTTGCGGAAGGGTTTTTGGAGATGAATGGAAAAATTTGTTTTAGAGGAGTATTGGCATTACTTGGTTTGCTGGTTATGAACGGATGCACCTCCTATGATCCGCCGCCGAAAGCCGTGACCCAAAGCACCTTTACCAGCGTTCCGGGCGAAGAACACCAGAAACTTTCCGTCCCGAGCCGGAAACTGCTGACGCTGGAAGATGCCCAGAGCGTGGCGGTTCAGAACAATCCCAATTTCAAGACGAAATACTTTGCGATCGTGGCCGCCCGCGCCGGATACTACGGCGCGTTCGCTCCGTATATGCCGACGATCACGCTCGGATATCAGATTCAGCAGAGTTTCAACGAACCGAACAACGTCTATGGCAATATCGCGAACGGGTCCCGTAATTTTCAGAATACGCCGAGCGCCTCCGCCAACTGGCTGCTCTTCGACTCGTTTGTGCGGGAAATGAACCTCCTCGCCGCCAAGCACAGCTGGAAACAGAGCGAAGCCCTGGAACTGGATGCGCGCCGTCTGCTGGTCCGCAGCGTGGCGTTTGCCTACAACGATATCCTTCTGGCAATGGCCAAGATCAGGATTGCCAAGGAGGATATGAAATTCCAGAACTCGCAGCTCAAGGAAAACGAACTCAAGTTCGAGGTCGGGGCAGTTCCCCTCAGCGATGTGCTCAACTTCAAAGCCTACTACAACACCGCCGAATCTTCCCTCTACACGGCGGAATACAACCTGGCGGCCGCCAAGTATTCCCTGGCCAAGCTGATGGGACTGACCGAAGGCACGATTCCGGATGACGTCGAATTTCCCGGCGTTCCCTCCACGGACGGCGAAATGCTCGCCGGCCTGTCCGTCTATCTGGATTCCGCCCTGGCCAACCGGCCCGACCTGAAGGCCTACCGGGAAGCGCTCGAGATTTCCAAATACAACTACTGGTCTTCCATCTGCTCTTTCGGGCCGACGGTTTACTTCAATTCGAGCGTCGGCTATACCGTCGGGCAGACCCGCGTGAAGGCGTACGACGGAACCGGCAGCTACACGAACAAATACGAAACCTTCACCTTCAACTACGGCGGAACGGCTTCCTGGGAGATTTTCAGCGGCGGCAAGACGTTCTTCAACATGCGTTCCAAACAGGCCGCCATGTTCCAGAGCGACTATACGCTGGCGGACAACTGGATCTCCATCATCACCGAAGTCCGCACGGCCTACGACAACTATCTCACCTCCCTCAAACAGGCCAAGCTTTCCGAGAAAAGCCTTGAACTTTACAGAAAGATCCGGGACCTGGTGGAAGAAGAATACCGGGCCGGAAACACGGAACTGACCCGTTTGAACGAGGCGCAGAGGGACCTGGTCGACGCGGAAACCACGCTTGCCAATTATGTGATCAATATGCAGAACGCCCGGGCGCAGCTCACCGCGGCCACCGGCGGATATTGACTTCGCTGAGATCATTTGACAGAAACAGTATCCGTTTTGCGCAAGCTTCCCTTGCGCAAACTTTCATCATGCAAGGAGACAGGATCATGGATTTCAGGGCCAGATTCGCGCCGTCCCCCACGGGACAGGTCCATATCGGCAATATCAGAACCGCTATCTTCAACTGGCTTTATACCCGTCACTCGGGAGGGGAATTTCTGCTCCGCATCGAGGACACCGACCTGGAGCGTTCCACAAAGCAGGCCATCGACGCGCTGTTCGACTGTATGAACTGGCTCGGGCTCGACTATGACGGCGAACCCATGTATCAGACCTCCCAGAGCGAAGTCCACCGCGAAGCGGCCCGGACGCTGATCCGGGCGGGATACGCCTACAGACTGAACCCGGCGGAGGAAGCCTCGCCCGTTCTTTTCCGTCTCCCCTTCGACTGCGACTCCTTTCCCTTCGTCCGGACCATCGGAGAAGTCCGGATCGATACCGCGCCGGGACAGCCGGTTTCCATCTCCCGGGCGGGGCTTGTCTGGTCGGTTGTCAATCACAAGGGCACCACGGTGGAATGCGCTGCCGGTCTGGCCGGATTCAAAAACCTGAAAGTCTTCGCGGCGGACAATTCTCTGCTTTTCGCGCTGGACGCTTCCCGTCTGGAAGAGCTCTCCGCCCGGATCGAACCGGAAATTCTGGAAAACGCGGCTTCGTTCACCTTCACCCGCCGGGAGGTTTTTTTCCACGATCTGGTCAAGGGCGAGCTTTCCAAGCCGCTGGACAGCATCAAGGACTTCATCATCATCCGCAGCGACTCCAGCCCGGTCTTCCACCTGGCGAACGTCTGCGACGACGTAACCCAGAAGATCACCCACATCGTCCGCGGCGACGACCACGTGGAAAATACCTACCGTCACCTGTTCCTTTTTCAGGCGCTGGGCTTCCCGGTCCCGGCCTACGCCCATCTGCCGATGCTCGTCAACGCTTCCGGCAAACCCTACAGCAAACGCGACGGGGATGCCTTCGTCGGGGATTACCGTGAAAAGGGGTTTCTCCCGGAAGCCTTCTTCAACTATCTTTCCCTTCTCGGCTGGTCGCCGGGCGACAACCGGGAAAAGATGTCCCGCGCCGAACTGATCGAAGCCTTTTCCATCGACCGCGCCCAGCGTTCGCCCGCCCAGTTCGACCTTGCGAAGCTCGTGAACCTCAATGGTCTCTACATCGCGGAAATGCCGCCGGAACAGTTCGAAGCCGCCGTATGGGATTTCGCCGCCCGCTGGCCGTGGCGCGCCAAAGCGTCGCGCGAGCTCTTCAAAAAGGTCGCCGCGCTCATGCAATCCCGGACAAAGACCACCATGGACGCCCAGGCGTGGGAATATTTCTTTGTCGATGACTTCCCCCGCGATCCGAAGGCTTCCGGCAAATTCCTGAAGGAGGCGAACGTACGCAAAGCTCTTACGGACCTGGCGGACCTTTTTGAAAAGGAAGCGCCGGCTTCGGCCGTCGAGATCGAATTCGCAATCCGCTCGGTGGAAACCGTTTATGGAATTGCACAGGGCAAACTCAATCAACCGTTCCGGGTGGCCCTGACCGGAATCACAGTCGGGGCGGGCATGTATGAGACCGCCGAACTGCTGGGCGCGGCGAAGTGCTGTGCCCGGATCCGGCGCGCGCTGGCGGAACCGGGCGCATAACGATACGAAAGGAACCGGAATTCGATGTTGATGGGCAAACGGAAAATCGCGGTAGTGAAGGTCCTCGGGGAGGCATGCCTTCACCAGAAAGCGAAACCTGTGGAAAAGATCACGGAAGAAATCCGCGGTCTGGGGGCGCGGCTGGTGGAGGCCATGTACAAATATGACGGAGTCGGGCTTGCCGCCACGCAGATCGGGGTCCCGCTGCGCATGGTCGCCCTGCATGTCGATCTGCCGAAAGACGCCTCTTTGCCGCTCTCCCCGGGTCAGCGGGAGCTTTGTCCGAAGATGCCGGTGGTGCTGGTGAACCCGAAAATCGAGTCCTTGTCCTCCGTCACCGAGAGTTTCGAGGAAGGTTGCCTGAGCGTTCCCGGCGTCTATGCCCCGGTGGAACGGCCGGTGTCGATGGTGCTTACGGCCCGGCTTCTGGACGGTCCGGCGTTTACGCTGGACTGCGGCGGTTTTCTGGCCCGCGCCGTTCAGCACGAGCTGGATCATCTGGAGGGAATCGTTTTCGTCCAGCGGGTCAAAAGTCCCTTTTTCGAGGAGATTCTGCCCGAGTTGAAAAAGATCATTAAAAAAGCCGGTGCAAAAAATTATCAAATCAAGAGGATTGTTTGAAACAATGGGTTTCTTTTCAACCGTTTTCCAGGTTTGTTCGGGAACAACCGTTTTCATTCAGCTGATGGAACGCCGTTTCCTGCGGGCGCTCTTTCATTTTTTCCTGCTGGTGATTCTCCTGGCCCTGATCCTGGCGACGGCCCATTCCTGTATTTACGTGCCCTCCATCCGGAATATCTGCAACAATCTTTTCGAGCAGATCGGAGGACTCCGTTTCTCCAATGTCGAGGGAGTCCGCACGGTGAAAACGCCCCTTGAAAAGAAAAGTTATCTGCTGAACGACAGGCTGCGTTTCGACTATTGTCCGGGAGATACCCTGAAGGAAGAGGAAATTCAAAAGTGGAGCACCCCCTTCGGCGTTCTCTGTCTGGACCGCGGTTTCCTGTTCTGGGCGGAAAATTACGCGGATACCGGAAAAGGCAAATTCCTGGTGATCCCGATGGCCATGGATTTCCGCCAGGCGCGGGAGGAAACTTTTCAGTCGGGGTTGTCCGGAAAAGAACTGCGGGAATATGCGGAAAGCCGTTTTACGCTGAAAAAAGGCCAGACATTGTCTTTGCCGGAACGCGTGGAATCCGCGACGGGGCTTTCGGACCAGCTGATTGTGGCGCTCTGGCTGGTGATTTTCAGCGGTTCCTTTCTGGGGATGTTCGGGCTGGGCTTCCTGATGATATTCTTTTTCGGCGTGATGCAGCATTTCTGGAGCGGACTGGATGAACGCAAGCTGACGTTCTCCCAGATTCTGGTGGTTCTGATCTATACGTCGTTTCCGCCGATGCTGATCGCCGCGCTGTATTCATTTTTCATGATTCCCGTCCTTTCTCCCCAGATGATGTTTTTCATTGCATTTTTTATTTATTACATCGCGGTTTTCCGGAAGATTCGCAATTCCCTGAATCCTCCCCGCGACCCAGATACCAATGACTATTTTTAATGAAACACGAGGTGATTGATGAGCAGTTCCGATACGGAAGTCCACGGCGGTTTTAAAATACAGAATTGGTATCCGAAGCTTACTGAGCACAGTTTTCCGGCGGTGTTCGTGCTTCTGGAGGAATCGGAAAAACAGGCGCTGACCGCGGACGAGCCGGACGCGAAAGTCGTCGGGGGGCTTCTCCTGAGGCTCCAGCCGGCGCTCAAGCAGTTTTCGGGTCCGCGCTTCATTTCCGTGGATACGGTTTCTCCGACCGACACGGAGCGTTTTCAGTCCAAGCGCGGCGCGGTGCATTCCGCCGAAAGCGCCTGGCGGATTCTGAGGGAGAGCCAAAAAGTGCGGGAGGCAGCCGGAGAAGGAAAGGTTTCCTGTATTTGCGTGCGTCCCTTCCGCCGGATGCAGCCGGCCCGGGAGTTCCGGCTGTTTGTGAAGAACGGCCGGTTGTCGGGCATGAGCCAGTACTGGCTGATCCGCCATTTCCGCCGTCTTCAGGGGCGTCTCGACTTCTACTGGACGCAGGCGGCCGATTTCATCGACGACGTCAGCGGACATCTGCCCGTGAAAGACGCCGCGGTCGACATCTACTTCACTTCCGGCGGCAAGATTCTGATCGTCGACATCAATCCCTGGGGGGCTCCGACGAACCCCCTGATGCTGGATACCTGGGATCGCGACTGGGGAACCCCGAGCGGATGTGTGATCGTTCCTCCGCCGCATGTGGTTTCGGGAGATGTGAACGTTTCATTTTAAACGGGGCGCGTCCCCGGCGGGGAGGTTACGATGCTTTGCCAGAACTGCAAGAAGAACGAAGCGACGATCCATGTCCAGCAGATTGTGGAGGGGCAGGAAAAATCTTTCCATCTTTGCCCCGCCTGTGCCGCGAAGAAAGCGGAAACGGAGCCGGAACTTCAAAGCTTCAATCTGGCGGAGATGCTTTTCGATCTTGCCGACAAGGTGGCGTCCACGGTCGGGAAGGAGGATTCGGCCGCCGGGAAAAACATGGTCTGTCCGCATTGCGGCTGGGATATGGAGCGTTTCCGGAAAACAGGGTATCTGGGATGTCCCGAATGCTACAAGACGTTTTCCTCGTTCCTCTCCGGGGTCCTGAAAAATATGCACCGGGGCTGCTCCCATGAGGGGAAGACGCCCTGTCCCGCCATGAATTCGCGGCCTTCCAAAGAAATTGCCGCCCTCCGCCACGAACTCACGAATCTGCGGAAAGAGCTGGCCCTCCGGGTGAAAAACGAGGAATATGAAGAGGCGGCCCAGATCCGGGATAAAATCCAGTCGCTGACCGTGAAACTCGAAGAAAACGAGAAAAAATGACGCAGGAAGAACAGATCAATCAGCTTTTCCGCCAGCGGGTCTGCTGGATTACCGACAGCGGCCCCGAGGACGACATTGCCATCAGTTCCCGGATCCGTTTCGCCCGGAACGTGGCCGGGGAACAGTTTCCGATCCGGGCGGACGATGAAACTCTCTGCCGGATTCGTTCCGAAGTGCTGGAGGGCATCCGCAACGTTTCCGCCGCGGAGTCGTTCCACGTCTGCGAGTTCGAGGTGGACTCGCTTTCCCAGTTGGACCGCCTTTTCCTGTTGGAACGCCATCTGATCAGCCGGGAGTTCATGAATCCCCGGCACGGCGCCGCGCTGGTCACCAACCGGGAGCAGGGGGCCTTTGTCATGGTCAACGAGGAGGATCACCTCCGCATCCAGGTGCTTGCGCCCGGATTCCAGCTGAAAGCCCTCTGGGACCGGATCGACCGTTTTGACGATCGGCTGTCCGGGCATATCCCTTTCGCGTTCGATTCCCAGTACGGATACCTGACGGCCTGTCCCACGAATCTGGGGACCGGGATGCGGGCGTCGGTGATGCTCCACCTGCCGGGGCTGGTCCTGTCGGGGCAGATCCAGGCGGTTCTCCAGGGGGTCGGAAAGCTGGGACTGGCCGCGCGCGGCTTTTACGGGGAGGGCAGCCAGACGCTCGGAAACCTGTACCAGATCTCCAACCAGAGTTCCCTGGGCGAGAGCGAAGCCCAGATTCTCGAACGGATCTGCGCGGTGATCTCCCAGATCATCGCCCATGAAAAGAAGGCGCGCATGCTTCTGCTTTCCAACCGGCGCGATTTCCTGCTGGACCATGTCGGGCGCGCCTACGGACTTCTGAAGCATTCATACCTCATCACGGGGGAGGAGTCTTTGAACGCCCTTTCCGCCCTCCGGCTCGGGGTCGACATGAAAATGTTCAAGACGGTCGGTATCCACACGGTGAATGAATTGTTCCTCCTGGTGCAGAGCGCGCACCTCCAGAAATACGCCGGCCGGGAGCTGGAGCAGGAGGAACGGGACGCGGTGCGGGCGGCTCTTCTCCGGAAATATTTCCAGGAGTGAAAAGCGGTTCAACGGATTGTTGAGGCAAAGGGGAAACGGCGGTGGAAATCTTTTACGGCTATTGTCTGACCATTCTGGAGATGACGTTCATTCTCGTCGGCCTCCTGATTCTTCACGGTCTCCGCCGGATTCTCGGGAACAACCCCTTCTACATCGCCCTGGGCGTATTGCTGATCTTCTCCCAGATCGCCGGGGCCGCCGGACTGATGCTGACGCTCGGGTATCCGGGACTGGATTATCCGCTTTCCTCGTCCGTGCTGAACCTGCCGTTCCTGGCGATCCTGATCGTGGTCTATGTCACGGACGGCACGCTTGCGGCGCAGCGGATCATCATCGGCGTGATGGCCGCGCTGGGATTTTACGTGTATCTGATCTCCATGACGCTGCTGCAATGCACCTGGCCCGGATACACCATTTCGCAGGGGCCCGGCTCCGAGGCGCTGGCGTTCCTTCTGAACACCAGCATGCGGCTGATGGCGGCCACGGTGGTCTCCCTTTCGGCGGACCTTTTTCTGGTGCCGATCCTGTTCCAGCGCCTGACCAACCTCAAATGCCGTCTTTTCATCAACGTGCTGGGGTCCCTGATCCTGGTTCAGCTCATCGACCACCTGGTATTCGTCACGATCGCCTACTGGGGGTCGCCGCAGTGGTGGACGTCCCTGACCTCCTCTTATCTGACGCGGGCCTTCTTCGTGGCCATCATGAGCATTCCCACCACGATCTATCTTTCCCGGATCCAGTATGAGAATCCGGGAGAGTCGCGCCGGACACTGGACGTGATCCTGGCGTTCTTCGGCGCGTACGGCAAGACCCTCAAGCTGGAACAGACTCTCCGGGAATCCCAGGAACGGTACCGTCTGCTGGTCCAGAACGCCAGCGACATGATCGTCGTCATGAACGTGGACGGGCAGGTGATCGACGCCAACCGCGCCGCGCTCCGGATGCTTCACCTCCAGACTTTTCCCGAGATCATCAACAAGCCCTTTGAAGAACTGTCCGGACTGAAACCCGAGGTATGGCGGCCGCTCCTGGAGCATCATTCCCAGGAGAACACCACGGTGTCCTGCCCGCTGACCATTCCCGGCGCGGGCACGGAGATCGATCTGTCCGTCACCGTGATCCCCTTTGAAAATTCCTCCCTGCTGATCACCTTCGGACGGGACGTTACCGAGCGGCGCAAACTGGAAAGGGAACGGGAGGCGTGGAACATCCAGGCGTCGCACCGCCAGCGGCTCGAAGCCATCGGACGCCTTGCGGGCGGAATCGCGCACGACTTCAACAATTACATCCACGCCATTCAAGGGCATCTGGACATCATTCTTCTGATGCACGAAGTGAAGGACGAGGCGATCCGGCGGAACCTCGGAAAGATCGACCACATCACCGAACTGGCCAGCACGCTGACCTCCCAGATGCTCAGCTTTGCCCGGAAAGGAAACTATCAGCGGGAAGCGGTGAGCGTGAACACACTGGTAGAGAAATGCGCCGAACTGTTTCCCCCGAGCTCCCAGTCCGGGATCGCTTTCCGGATCGAGAAAGACCCCCGGAATCCGGTGGTGGAGGGCGATCCGATCCAGCTTCAGCAGACCCTGATGAACCTGATGATCAACGCCAAGGATGCCATGCAGAACGTTCCGGAATCCGAACGCTCGCTGATCATCCGGGTCGGAGACCCCGCGCAGCTGAACGTCAAGCTGAACCCGCCCGGCGAGATCGTGACTTCGCTGGACCGCGCCTTCTGCGTCATCCGGGTGGAAGACAGCGGTCCCGGGGTCGATCCGTCCATCCTTCCGCGGATTTTCGAGCCGTTCTTCACGACCAAGCCGGTCGGAGAGGGAACGGGAATGGGGCTGGCCATGGCCTACGGCACGGTCACCGCCCACAACGGCTGGATTCAGGTCACCAATCTGCCCGAGCGCGGCGCCGCGTTCGATGTGATTCTTCCGCTCAGGGAGAAGGGCTAATCCGGACGCCCGCCGGACAACCGGTTCCAGGCGGCGTAGACAGCCGCGGCGGAGAAGCCGCGCCCGGCCAGAAAACGAAGCGCTTTTTCCTTCCGTTTCCGTTCGTCCGGCTCCCGTCGGAGCGAGGGCATTTTCCGCGACAGCGCGGCGACCGCCGATTCTTCTTCCGGAAGGTCTTCTTCGTGTTTCTCCAACACCTCTTTCAGAAGAGTGTTGTCGATTCCCTTGGTCCGGAGCCGGGAAAAAATTTTCCGTTTTCCGTTGCCCCGGGCGGAGAGATTGGCGCAGAGAGACTCGGCGAAAAGGGCGTCGTTGAGGTAGCCCAGCCGGGTGAACTCCGCAATGACTTCCTCGATCTCGCGTTTGGAATACTCTTTTTTGCGGAGCTTGATGCGGAGTTCGCCGGTCGAATGGGCGCGGATTCCAAGAATCCGCGCGGCATATTCGAAAGCGGTTTTCCGGGCCGGACTCATTTCAGGATGCCGGCAAGGTATTTAATCAGGAACTTGCTGAAAAATCCGATCGCCCAGGACAGCAGGACGATCACCACGCTGTCCGGAAAGAGCTTGGCGCCGGAAAATTTCAGGAGCAGCAGAAACATGGACACCAGGGAGAGGATCAGGCCCCATGGCTCCTTGTAAAACCCCAGCAGGGAACAGACGAACGCAATGAGGAGCATTCCGACGAAATCCCCCTTGATCTTGGTGATTTTCATTCCGCACCAGAGCCCGCCCGCGGTGAAAAGCACCTGGACGGCAAATCCGAGAATCAGATCCAGCATCTCCATGATTTCATGTCCTTCAGTTGAATTGTTCTTCAAAAACATCCCAGGCGTCTTCGATGTCACCGACGCGAAGTTCCAGCAGGTCATATTCGGAGCCCTCCGGAAGCGCGCTGTCCGCGTTGAGGAGCCCGAGCGTGTTCAGAAGCTGCGCATGGAAATGTTTCATCCGGCGGACGATTTCCTTCGGGATCTCCGCGGAGGAATATTCTTCCAGCAGGACGCGGGAACGCTCGATGCGCTTGAGGTTCAGCTCCAGCAGACGCGTCCGCAGAGGAGTTTTGGGTTCTTCCGTGACCGGATTGAAACGGCCGGCGGCGTCCTCCCAGCAGTCTTCGATAAAGTTCCAGAAGACGGCTTCCTGCGCGTCGTCGGCGAATTTCACGCCCATGAAGTCGATCAGTTTGGAGACAAACACCTCGGAGGATTCCTGTCCGTTGACAAGATCATCGAGGATCATGGCGTAGATCTCTGTATAGTCCAGCGGGGCGTTGACGTCTTCCAGCAGGGCGTCGAGGGAACCGATTTTTCCGGCGGACGCGGAGAGGTCTTCCGCCCGCAGCGGATTTTTTTCCTTCGGGCCGGAACTGTCCGGCTCCGTTCCGGACTCCGGTTCGTGATCGTGTCCGTGATCGTGTCCGCAAGTGCATTCATGGATGTGGAAGTCCTCTTCCTCCTCTTCAAAGACCTCGGATGCGGCCGTTTCGTCGACGGGCGCCAGAGTCCAGTCCGGACCGTCGCGGTGAATGGCGACGTCCCGCATGAGCGCGGGGTATTCGTCCAGCGAAAGGACCGGACGCTTCCGGAGGTCCTTGCCGGCCAGAAAGGCACAGAGATAGGCATGGGCGATCTGATCGGCCAGTTCGAGATAGGCGCCGTATTCCTCATACGACTGGATGATGCCCTCCTCGAAGTCGGTCAGAAAGGCTTCCCGTTCGGACGCCCCCGGAAGAGAAGCCTTCGGGACGTATTCGAGGGAGAACTGTCCGCATTTCCAGTCTTCGACGGTGGCGATGAGGGCGTCGCCCTCCGAGAAGGAATGTTTCCGGAAGAAAGACTCGAGGTTGAACGCGGTCAGGGAGATGCAGGCTTTTTCCGGGGAACTGGCCTGTTTCAACGCCTTGTAATTGTCGTCCGATTCGGCCACGATGCAGTCGATGATGGCGGAACGCCCGAGCATCTGGAAGATCCGGGCGACCTGTCCGAACTGAACCGGACAGGCGACCGGCTGGAATCGGGTCTTGGCGCCCCGGGCGCGGAGGAGGTATTCATCGGGGAAAACTTCATCGGAACAGAAGGGCGCAAAGCGGGCTCCGTAGAAGAGAATTCCTTCCTTGATTTCCAGCTTGGCGGGAACGATCTTGAAGCAGGTCCCTTTGAAGAAGGCGGCGCGGTTGTAACACGTATCCGAACCGCTGCGGTAGAAAAGATCGATCCGTCCTTCGAGGATCAGTTCGACGTCCCGCTCCAGACATTTTTTCTCCTCGTCGTTTCCGGGTTTCAAGGCGGCGGCGACAAAATCGACCGCGTCCTTCACGGAAAAGGAGGGCGCCCCGTCATGCGAGGCGGTGAATGTTTCCAGGAGTTGTTCGGGAGATACGGCTTGACGGTTGTTTTTCATCGGCTCCTCCCTCGGTCAGAATTTGGAAAAATGATTCATTTTAGCAAGACGTCCGTGAAGAAAAGTTGAAATCCAGGCATCCAGATCGTCCTGTGTCCATTGCCGGACGGTTTCGATGTCGACCGCGTCCGCCAGCTGGAATTCTCCGCTGCGGATGCGGTTGAGCCGGTACAGCGAGGCCCCGCAGCCGAGCGCCGCGCCGACATCCGCACAGAGGGTGCGGATATAGGTGCCCTTCGAGCATTCCACCGTGAAGTCGGCATACGGCAGTTCGACACGGCTGACGCGGATCGAACGGATCGTAATCTGTTTGGGTTCGCGTTCGATCTCCTGTCCTTTGCGGGCGAGTTCATAGAGGCGTTCGCCGCCCTTCTTGACCGCGGAGACCATCGGCGGAATCTGCTCGATGTCCCCAACGAACGAGGCAAAGGCGTCGCGAAGCGTGTCTTCCGTGACCTTCGACCAGTCGCCTTGGCGTGTGATGTTGCCGTCCATGTCCTGCGAATCGGTCTCCGTGCCGAGGAGGATCGTCCCCTCGTAGGCCTTGTCCTCGCCGCTGAATTTCTGGCTGAGCTTGGTGAACTTCCCGAGAACGATGACGAGCAGCCCGGTCGCCGCCGGATCGAGCGTGCCGCAGTGTCCGCATTTCGGAACATTGAAACGGGAACGGATGAACGCCACCACGTCATGGCTGGTCCATTCCGGGGGTTTGTTGATCAGCAGTACGCCGCTTCGGTCATACATCGGAAGGCTGTTTCGCTCAGGCCTGTTTCTCATTCAGTTCCATCTCCACGTGATTGACAAGTATCGCCTCAGCCTCTTCGACGGAAGAAGCCGTGATCGTGCAGCCGGACGCCATTTCGTGTCCGCCTCCGCCCAGGGAACGGGCGATCCGGCCGACGGAATAATGTTTTTCCTTGGAGCGCAGGGAACACTTGAAGCCGCCGTTTTCCAGACGGATCACCCCGACGATGACCGGCCCCGAAATGGAGCGCAGGATTTCGATGACCTGTTCCGTATTGCGCAGCTCGATTTTGTATTTGGCCAGCAGTTCCGGCGTGAAATATGCGTACATGAACTTGCCTCCGCAGGCTTTTTTCATACCCGTGCAGAGCAGCTCCGCCTCGAAAAGCGCCATGTTTTCGGATTTGGAGAAGAAACAGGTGTTCATGATGCGGGTGTAGTCCCCTCCGGCGTCCATCAGGGCGGCCGCCGCGCGGAGCGTCCGGGCGGAGGTGTTGGTGAAGCGGAAGGCCCCCGTGTCCGTCAGAATCCCGATCAGGAGATGAGTCGCCGCCTCTCCGCCGATTTTCCAGCGGGCCGCGTCCGCCAGCGCATAGAGAATTTCGGCGGTGGCGGATGCGGCCGGAACCAGGTGGTTGAGGTCGCAATACCCGGAATTGTCCGGATGATGATCGATGCCGATGCTTTGCGGGAGCGGCCCGGGCTTCTTGAAGAAGTCCGCGCTGACCCGGTCCCGCGTGGCGGAGTCCAGCACGATCATCAGAGCGTATATTTGAAGTTCCTCCGCAGACGGCTCCGCGGTGATCAGTCCTTTTTCCGGAAGAAGCGGCCGGTAGTAATCCGGCACGCTGCCCGGGAGGAGGGCGGCGGCGTCGAACCCGTTTTCAAGAAGGATCAGCAGGAGCCCGCAAAGGGACCCGAGTGCGTCGCCGTCCGGCCGGACATGAGTGGCAAGCAGGATTTTTCTGTCGCTGCGGAATCCCTGAAGGAAAGCTGCCAGTTCTTGAGTGGAAAGGTTCGTCATTTCTCTTCCAGTTCCCGGAGAATGGAAAGAACACGGTCCCCGGTTTCGAGGTTGTTGTCCCGGACGAAATGGAGGACGGGCGTATATTTGAGAATCACGTGCCGGGAGACGATATGCTGGATCTCCGGCCGGAGCCTGACCAGTTTTTTGAGGATCTCCTCCCCTTTTTTTACATCGGCTCCGAAGATGCTGACATACACCGTGGCGTTGTGGAGACATTCCGAGGCATGCACCTTCGTAATGGAAACCAGGGCGCCTTTTTCGCTCAGGGAATATTTTTCGATGAGGTCCGCGATCTCCCGTTTGAGGATTTCATTGACGCGGGCAATTCGGTCATTCGATCGTGCCATTAGGACACCTCCGTTTTCGAGAATTGAAGATCGGACGGACGGCCGTCAGAGGGTGGCCTTTTTCAATTCGATCTCATAGAATTGAATCACGTCGCCTTCGACAAAATCCAGGAAGTTGTCCAGCCGTATGCCGCACTCCATGCCCTGGCGGACCTCCTTGACATCGTCCTGGAAACGCCGGAGCGAACGAACCTCCCCGTTGAAGATGAGCTCGCCTTTCCGGAATACCCGGGACTTGCTGCCGACCTTGACAATTCCTTTGTCCACCATGCATCCGCAGATTTTCGGTCCTTTGGAAAGCAGGAAGATTTTCAGAATATGCGCGGTGCCGAGCTCCTTTTCCCGTTTGTCCGGTTCCAGGCGGCCCGCCATGGCATCCTTGATGTCTTCCAGCAGCTCGTAGATGATGCTGTAAAGGCGGATTTCCACATTTTCCTTCTTGGCCAGCTCGTTGACGCCCGGATTGACGCGGACGTGGAAGCCGACCACCAGCGCGCCGGTGGAGGAAGCCAGGAGAACGTCGTTTTCCGTGATGGCTCCGATCCCCGCGTGAAGAACCTCGATGGAGATCTTGTCGGAAAGAATCTTCTTGAGGGATTCCACAATCGCTTCCATGGAACCGCAGACGTCCGCCTTCAACACGATGCGGAGCGTGTTTTTCTTTCCCGTCTCCATCTGGGAGAACAGGTCGTCCAGGCTCATGCCGCCGCTCTTGCCGGTCAGCGTCTCGACCCGCTTGTTGACGCCGCGGGATTCCGCGATTTCCTTGGCTTCTTTCTCGCTGGTGCAAACGGCCAGTTTCGCTCCGGCGTCGGGCACCCCGCTGAGGCCGACAATCTTGACCGGCATGCTGGAACCCGCGGATTTGACGCGCTGCCCTTTGTAATCGATCAATCCCTTGACCTTGCCGTAATACTCGCCGCAGATGATGGGGTCCCCCAGATGCAGCGTGCCGTTTTTGACAATGATGTTTGCGGTCGGCCCCAGGCCCTGTTCCAGCTGGGATTCCAGCACGTATGCGGACGCCGGCCGCTTCGGATTCGCGCGGAGCTCCAGCATTTCCGCCTCCAGCAGGATGCGTTCCAGAAGCGCGTCGATGCCTTGTCCGGTCTTGGCGGAGACGCGGACCACGCCGCAGGTGCCGCCCCATTCTTCGGAGGTCAGTTCGTTCTGCTGCATGTTCAGGAGAACCTTGTCCGGATTGGCGTTCGGCAGGTCGATCTTGTTGATGGCCACGATGATGGGAACGCCGGCCGCCCGGGCGTGGTTGAGCGCTTCCACAGTCTGCGGCATGAAGCCGTCGTCCGCGGCCACGACCAGCACCACGATGTCCGTGACGTTGGCGCCGCGGGCGCGCATGGCCGTGAAGGCTTCGTGTCCGGGGGTGTCGACAAACGTGATGGCCTTCTTGCCGCTGTAGGCGACCGATGCGCCGATGCTCTGCGTGATTCCGCCGGCTTCTCCGGCCGCCACGTGGGTTTTCCGGATCGTGTCCTGAAGCGATGTCTTGCCGTGGTCGACATGCCCCATAAAGGTTACGATGGGAATGCGGGGAACCAGATCGCCGGGCTTGTCGTCATATCCTTTTTCCTCCGGAACCGGTTCCTTTTTCGCCTCCGCCTTCGGCGCATGCTCTTCCTTCTCGCGCTTGTCCACGACCAGATTCACGTTCATTCTGGCGGCCAGCTCCACGGCGACCGCGGGTTCGATCATCTGGTTGATGCTGGCCAGGACGTTCATCATCATCAGATTCGTGATGATCTCGTTGGGCTTTTTCCCGAGGACTTCGGCCAGGTTTTTGACGATGATCGGCGATTTGATGTGGACTTCCGTTCCCCGGGAAGGGACGGGCGGGCCTTTTCCCGCATTTTCAGCGGATTCTTTTTTTTTGCGGAGACCGTCGAAATGAGCCAGCAGGAGGTCCAGCGAGGCGTCGGGGATCATGGACTGCGGTTTCATTCCGGGAAAGCCTTGAGCCTCCAGCTCCGCAATCACTTCCTTTGCGGAAAGTCCGTAGCGCTCGGACAGGTTTTTAATATTCATGCTTCTTTTTGCCATTCAAACCTCTTTGACTTTCCATAAATAAATAATTCCAAAAAATGAAATGAGGCCGATCCGTCGTCACTCCGCGGGAGAATTCGTGTTTTTCGTGAACCTCGCAAGGCTTTCGGAGATTGCCTGAATCGTTGCGTTGTCCAGTCCCGGAATGGCGGAAATATCATCCATTCCGGCGGTCTTGAGCCCTTCCATGCTCAGATATCCGTTGTTGACCAGCAGTTCCGTTTTTTCCGGCGGGATGCCCAGTTCAGCGGAGAGCTGCTTGACGATGTTCGCCTTTTTCTCTTCAAAGGATTCCTTTTCCCCTTCGTCGATCACGAAGTTGATGTTCCAGCCGATCAGCTTCTGGGCCAGCCGGACGTTCTGGGCTTTTTTGCCGAACGCGAGACGGGAGTTCTCCTGGTTGACATGGATCGTCAGCATCCGGCGCTCTTCGTCCACTTCGATGGATTCGAGCTTGGCCGGATGCAGCGCGTTGGCCGCATACGCCTTGATGTCGTTCTCATAACGGATGATGTCCACGCGCTCGTTGCCGAGCTCGCTGGTGATGTTGCGGACCCGCATGCCGCGCATTCCGACGCACGCTCCGACCGGGTCGATCCGGGGGTCGTTGCTCCGGACGGCGATCTTGGTGCGCATCCCCGCTTCCCGCGCGATCCCGGCCACTTCCACCACGCCGTCGTGCATTTCGGACACTTCGCGTTCGAACAGCTTTTTGACGAATCCGGCATTGGAGCGCGAAAGGATCAGGCTCGGACCGGAAACCACCGTGTCCACCTTCAGGAGAATGGCGTTGATCCGCTCTCCGACCATGTACTGTTCGCCGGGGACCTTGTCCTTGGGGCCGATGATGCCTTCGGACTTCTGGAGATCCACGATGATGGAACCCGCTTCCGTGCGCTTCACGGTGCCGTTGACGATCTCGCCGATCTTGTCCTCGTATTCCTCCCGGACGATTTCCTTTTCCGCCTTCCGGAGCTGCTGGAGGATTGCCTGGCGCGCGGTCTGCGCGGCGATGCGTCCGAAATTCTTGGGAGTGACTTCCCAGTCGATGACTTCTCCGAGGGCGACGTCCGGAAACGTCTCGCGCGCCTTTTCGATCGTGATCTGGTCGTTGTTCGGGAACGTGTCGACCACTTCCAGCTTCGCCCACGCGCGGATTTCGCCGGTCTTGCGGTCCAGTTTCACCACTAGGTTGGAGGCCGGATGAATGCTCTTCCGGGAGGCGGTCAGGATGGCTTTTTCGACGGCTTCCACCAACTGCTCTTTGCTGATCCCACGCTCCTGCTCGATATACTCAAGGGTTGCCAGAAGTTCGTTATTCACCGTTTTGCCTCCGCGCTTTTTTCAAATTATTGTCAACGCCGCCCAAAAAAGAAGGCGGGCCACCATGAACCCGCCTGTTTTTCCCGGCCATACCGGCGGGGAGCAGGCAACTATTCCATTCATACTTTGTACTTTACAGCTTTATATGCGAATCGTCAAGCTCTTTTCCGCTTAAATCGCAAAAAAGTTTCCGGCAAAAGACGTGCGGAAAAGAATATACAAAACTTTTTCATGGGATTTTCCGCAGACGACATGCTTCGATCGCCGCCGCAGGAATCTTTTTCCATATTCGATTTGCATTTTCCAATTCCGGCAGTAAATTACGACCTTGTCCGTTGTTTGAACAGGAACAACGGACAAGGTTTTTTTCATATTGACAGCGTTGGCGCCGCCTTGTCCTGTTTATGGCGGAAGTCTCGTGCTTTTTCAGCGTTTGGACAGATGTGCGTAGATTCCAGCGGGGAACCGGCGGGCGGAATCCGCCTCGGGGATGACCATTCCCCGGATTCAAAAAGGTGACGAAGGCATGGCCGGAATGATTCCGTTGCAGAAGGCGTCTTGGCGCTGTTGTACATTTCATGTTCTTTTACAGACCGGCAGCTTGACTCTTTATACTATGCGTAATATAGTATCGGGGAGGGAATCAAATTGGACTTGCAATTAAGACGGGCGTTATTGGAAGTTTCCGTGCTGACAGTATTGCAGCGGCGCGATTCCTATGGGTATCAAATTATTAAGGATGTATCGCAGTATATTGACATTTCCGAATCGACGCTGTATCCGATTCTGCGGCGCCTCGAGGCGGATAAAATGCTCGAATGCTATTCCGTGACGCATCAGGGACGCCTGCGTAAATATTATCGGATAACCGCGAAAGGCGGGCGGCGCGTGACCGAATTCGCCGCGGATATGAGCGAAGCGCAAAAAGTGCTGGATTTCATCATCGGAGGGAACCAAAATGACTGAACGCGAATTTCTCGAACGTCTGCGGAGCGGGTTAAACCATTTGGAGCCCGAAGAACTCAAAAGCACTCTGGATTTCTATCGCGAAGCCATTGCCGACCGCATGGAAGAAGGTTTTTCAGAAGCGGAGGCGGTAAACAATCTCGGCGATGTCGAAGCCATTGCCGCAAGTCTTCGGAAAAGTCCTTCCACTCTGTTTGCCGGAAACCGGAAAATCCCCTGCAACATTCATACCGGCGCTTGTTCGGTGTGGCTGATTATGGGGGTGATCATACCAGTCGTTCTGATTCTGGTCGGAGGCATCCTGTTTTCGGTGGCGCTTACTGCCGGGATCGTTCTTCTGCTCATGATACTGGTTGCCGTAATCGCGCCGCTGGGCGTATTTATGGCCTGGATCTTTCGCCGCCGCATCGGTTTTTGCCGCATTGAAAATGGCTGCGCCGGAGTTCCGGTTCAAAAAACCTTTGATGCTGCAATCCCTGCGATTGATTTTGCCGATGCAAATGCCCATGTGGAGTTGTCGGCTTCCCCGGATGATAAAATTCATCTCAAATATCGGGAGTTTGCGGTCAATGGATATACCATCGGTGAAGCCGACGGGATACTGTATATAAAAGGAAAAAACAATCGGACGCTCAACGCTCCCGGCAAATTTGAAATCATGGTTCCATCCGGATTTCACGGCAGCCTGGGAATTTGCGCGGAGAATGGCAAGGTGTCCGGCGGCGCTGTCACCGGACTTGGTTCAGTCGAAGTGAAGTTGGCGAACGGTAAAATGGATCTTGCGGATCTGAATACGGCCGGTTCCCTGACCGTCAGGACCGCAAATGGCAAAGTCGCTCTGTATAAGATTCATTGTGCCGGGGATATGAGCATTACGGGTTCCAACGGCAGAATCGATCTGACAGAAACTTGCGCCGATGGCCGGCTGGAAGTCATTTTCAAGAATATCAGGCTTGGCGTTGATCGTATTTCCGCAGGAAAGTCGATCCGGCTTCGCGCCAATGTCGGCTTGATTGCGGGAACATTGGCGGGCTGTGCCGCCGCTTACGAAGCTCCGGCGCAAATCGTTTCTTCCGGTGAGTGGAGCACTTCGGAAAAGCATCTGGAGATTGGCCTCGACGTAGGCAAAATAAACCTTGAATTCGAGGGGTGAATCCGGCAATATCGGATTCGATGCCGGACCGGTGTTCTGCGCGCTTTCTCAGCGCTTGAACAAACGGGCGTAGATTCCGGCGGGGAGCCGGCGGGCGGAATCCGCCTCAGGGATGACCATTTCCCCGGATTCGAGAAGGGCGGCGTCCTCCGGAAAGACTTCCGCGAGACAGCGTCCGAGCGAGAGCGGGGAGAATCCCTGCGAGTGGCAACTCAGGAGAATGAAATAAGGCTGGGAGGTGTCGAGAATCCGGCGGCAGCTTTCCAGCATGGAACGGATGCTGTCCTCGATCTTCCAGACCTGTCCCTGGGCGCCGCGTCCGAAGCTGGGCGGGTCCAGGACGATTCCGTTGTAAAGGGCGCCCCGGCGCTGTTCCCGGGCGACGAACTTCATGGCGTCGTCGCAGATCCAGCGGATGCGCCCTTCGGTTTCCGGACAGAGCGACTGATTCTTCTTGGCCCACTCGATGATGCCGTTGGAGGCGTCCAGATGACAGGTTTCCGCGCCCGCGGACGCCATGGCGAGGGTGGCCCCTCCGGAGTAGGCGAACAGGTTCAGGGTCTTCCGGCGGGGCTCCATCTGCCGCAGACAGTCCCGCAGCCACTCCCAGTTGACCGCCTGTTCCGCAAAAAAACCGAGGTGTCCGAAGTGGGTCGGTTTGACATGGAGGGAAAGCCCGCCCCAGGAGAGGGTCCATTCCCGCGGAGGCTGTTTGTTTTTCCAGTTCCAGACGCCGCCTCCGCCGCCGGATTCGCGTTTGAACTCAGCGTCGGCCTTGTTCCATTCGCTCTCCGGGAGGGAGGGCTGCCAGAAGGCGTTGAGGGCGGGACGGATCACCCGGTAATCGCCGGCTTGTTCGAGTCGTCTGCCGCCGCCCGAATCGAGCAGGAAGTAGGGCTTCGGGGAAGGATTTTTCATTGAGGCTCTGCCGCCTTGTAGACCATGATTCCGTTGGAAATGGTCATGCTGACCTGATTGGTCGCGGAATCGAAAAAGGTGATGTCGGCGCGTTTTCCGGGAGAAAGCTCGCCGCGCGTGATCAGTCCCAGGTCCAGTGCCGGATTGCTGGTGAAACAGGCGGCGGCCAGATTGCCCGGCATGCGGGAATAGGTCCGCAGGTGTATCCAGCCGGTATCCAGCGTCATGGCGGTGCCGGCCATGATTCCTCCCGCGGTGTATATCTTGCCGTCCCGGGAAAAGAGGTTCGGATTCTGCCCTTCCTCGAACTGGATGGAGTTGCTGACTCCGATCACCTTGTCATTCGGCTTGATCCGTGCGGTGATGTCGACGATCCGGGGTTCCAGATGGGCGCCGTCGAGGATGACTTCCACGGAAACGTCGTTGCGGGAGAGGACCACGTCCGTGATGCTGGAGATGCGGTGGTGGAAGGGAGGAAAGCCGTTGAACAAGTGGGTGCAGCGTCTTGCACCGGCGTCGATCGCCCGCAAGGCATCCTCGGCGTTCGCCAGGGTGTGTCCCATGGACGGGATGATTCCGTTGTCGAGCATGATTCCGATCAGTTTTTCGGAGTTTTCGAGTTCCGGGGCGAACGTGACGATCTTGATTTTGCCGCCGCCGGCGTCGATCAGCTCCTGGAAGTATCCGAAATCGATGTCGACGCAGGCGTCCGGGTTCTGGGAGCCGCACTTGTGGACGTTGATGAAGGGACCCTCCAGATGAAGTCCGCACGGGACGGCGCCGGGCATGGGCTGTCCCATCATTTCCACAAGGCGCGCCACGGTCTTGACCATGGCGCTGCGCGGCATGGAGACCAGGGTGGGAAGAAACGACGTGACGCCGCGCGAAGCCAAATGGGCGCTCAGGTTTTTCAGGTCCTGTCCGGGCAGTAGGGCCAGTTCGGTGTCGAAGGAGCCGCCTCCGTGGATATGACTGTCGATCAGGCCGGGAATCGCGTAAGAGTCGGTAACGTCAATGACCTCCAGACCGGGTTCGTCCAGCGAGAAAGCCGACGCTCCCCCGATGCCGATGATTTTGGACTCTTCGCAGAGGATTCCCGCGTTCGGAATATTCACGTGCGGAGTCAGGCAATAATCCGCCAGATACAGTTTTCTGTTTTTCCCCATGATCCACCTGCCGTTGAAACGATTCTTCAGTCAAACGGATAATATGCCGCAAAGATGTCCGATTTCAATAGGGGAACCGGACAAATCCCCGAAATTTATCGTCGGGAACAATCCGGAAACATCCTCCGGAATCCCGATTGCGGAAAGGCGGAAAGGTTTGGTTTCAACCCGGCTGCACGGCTGGAAACGTTTCAAAAGTCTCAGAGGTTCGGATTTTTCCAGCGGGAGACTTCATACGTGTAATAACTGTGCCGGGTGAAGTCGTATTTCTGGAGTTTTTCCGTATGCCCGTCCGCAAAGCCGGTTACGAATCCGGTATGCCGGTCGAAATTCACCGGCTCGGTGTCCTGCGTGTAATTGTCGTGATCGCAGTCGGTTGTGGAAAACATCTTTGTCGGGCTTTCCTCAATGAGGATGATGCTGGACGCGCCGATTTTCGAGCGGGAGAACTCCTTGTCGTACCAGGAGCCGAAATTCTTGTTGTTGCGGACATAGACTTCCGCGCAGTTCAGGGAATATGAAAATTCGCGGCGGTCGTCCTTGGAGCATTTGAAGATTTTTTTCTGGGCGTTGCAGACCATGCGGAGGTTGTTGGTCCAGCCTTCCGTGTCGCCCCAGACCGGATCGCAGACGGCCGGCGCGTAGCGTCCGTCGTATTGATCGGCATACTGGATCGCCATCAAACCGATCTGTTTGAGGTTTCCGATGCAGTTGCTGCCGGCCGCCATGTCCCGTGCCTTGCTGAGGGCCGGAAGGAGCAAGCCGGCAAGAATGGCAATGATCGCAGCGACGATCAGCAGTTCCACCAGAGTGAAAACCGGATTGTTTTTCATGATTTCTTTTCAATCCTTTCCCGTGACGATATATGACTTGTTTTGCCTTTTTCTTTGTCCGGCTCGAAGCCGATCTTCTTTTTTTCGGGCTTCGTGAATTCCCGGGCCGGAGGCAAAGACTTTTCCGCAAAAAGAATCTGACTGATCAAGTGAATGATCTCGTCATGACGCCCATACTTCTTGTCCAGTTCGGCGACCTTGTCGGCAAGCGCCTTGAGATCAACGGTCATCCGGCGCATGGCGACGAACGCACGGACAACATAAATACTCATTTCCACGGCTCGCGGAGAATTCAGGACATTGGCCGCCTGGAGCGCACCATGCTCTGTAAATGCATACGGTAGAACAGAGGTGTGTTTCTGTGTTTCGAACCGGTCACAATTTGTGATCAGTTCCTCGAATTCACTCTTCGTCAGCTGAAATACAAAATCTTTCGGAAAGCGGTCTATATTGCGCTTTACAGCCTGATTGAAAACCCTCGTTTCCACTCCGAACAACTTCGCAAGATCCAGGGCGAGAATCACTTTTTCGCCTCGAACCGTCAATATGATGTCTTTCAGATGGTCCGGCTGAAGCATTTTATCCATTCCAGAAGATTCTATATCTGTCATTTTAATTGCAACCAATTGGTTATAAGGATGTTCTTACCGATTTGAACTGGTCGCAAATTGTCTAAGCTCCTGATTATTAAGCTGAAACATGAAATCGGGAAGGAATCGATCCAGATTTCGTTTTACCTGTTCGTTCAAGCGTTTTGTTTCCATTTCGAACAGCTTCGCAATATCCGGTGCGAGGATTACTTTCTCACCGATTTGAACTGGTCGCAGCTTGCGACCAGTTCATTCAGGCGTTTCACAATCTCCGGAATAATATCATAGTTATGAGGAAAATTCAAGCCGGAAACAAAAAAAGTTCCATTCCTGAATTCGTTTTCGGAACAGGAGGCATGAAACTCTTTCCGGATGCAGAACCGATGAAAAAAGAATTTCAACAGGCGGCCGAATCGGCCAGTTTCTGCAATTCGAGCGCCTGACGCGTCCGTTTCAGGACGACGGCCGTGTTCAGTTCCGGAGCCGCGCCGTCGATGTCCGACAGGAAGCTGTCCAGATAATTGGGACCGGCATAGGGAGCCGGAAGAATGGTTTGCGGCTCCTTTTCGCCGTTGATGTATGCGGTGATCTTCTTTTCGATGCAGTTGAATTCGATGATCCCCTTCGTTCCCCAGACGGTGAAACGCCAGTATTGCGGATTCCTGTAGCCGAGGGAATCCGGGACGGCGTAGGAAACGTCGCCGAGGACGCCGCAGCCGTTGTCCATCTCCAGCATGAACTGGGCGGCGTCGTTGAAGCCGTCGTTGTCCGTGTCGAACGCTTTCCAGGTGCGCGCCGCCAGGAAGCTTTTGAATTCCGCTCCGGTCAGCCATGGAATGTAGTCGATGGCGTGGATGGCGATGTCATTAATGGTCCCGCCGTGTTTGCCCGGTTCAAAATACCAGCCCGGACGAGTGGCCCGGAGCAGGGGATGCTGTCCGCCGAACTGGATCTGCGTGATCTTTCCGAGTCTGCCGGAGCGGACGATCTCCCGCGCCGCGGCAAAGGTGTCGCCGGTGCGGAGGTCCAGCATGCAGCCGACTTTGAGGCCGGATGCTGCGGCGAGTTGTTCGATTGCGGCGAGTTCCTCCAGCGAGGTGCAGAGCGGCTTGTCTGCGACCACGTGTTTTCCCGCGCGGAGCGCCCGGATTGCAAGGGAGCCGCGTTTCGCGTAGTAATCCCCGATGGCGACGATGTCGCACGGCGTTCCGGCGAGCATGGCGTCGAAGGAAGTATTCGTGATCGCGATGTTCGGATTGGACTTTTTCAGGTTTTCCGCTGTTTGGGCGTCTTCCTCGCAGGCGCCGGCGATCTCCAGTTTCGGAGAGGAGGCCGCCGCATCGTAGAGACCAAGGATGTGACCGTGTCTGAATCCGGCAAATACGATTTTCTTTTTCATGCGTGTTTCCTTGCGTTTATTTTGAACTGTTCTTGATCAGCTGCTGAAGCCGGGCGTTGTATTCGGCGGAATCGATCGGAAGCGTCACGCTTTGTCCTTTGAGGTGGGAAAGAAGCATGGCGTTGCCGATTTCCAGTCCGCGGATGCCTTCCGCCGCGGGAGCGATCAGGGGAACGCCTTTGAGGATTGCATCGGCGAAGTTTTCGATGATGATCCGGTGAATGGAAGGCGGCGTCGGCCCGAACGGGATGTCGGCGGTCCAGACCGGCGGCACGCCGCAGGTCGTCCTGGATTCGTTTCTGAATTTGGAAACCGGGATTTCGTTCCGGAAGAAGGTCAGCTTTCCGTTTTCCAGCACCAGTTTTCCCTGTTCGCCCGCGATCTCCAGACGGTTGGTTCCGGGAGTCTCTCCGGTGGAGGCCACAAAGACGGCGGTTTTGCCGTCGGGATATTCCAGGATGGCGGTCACTTCGTCTTCGACCTCGATCCGGTGGTATTTTCCGAAGGTGAGCTGGGTCGTCACCCGCGAAGGCATTCCGAAAAACCATTGCATCAGGTCCAGCTGGTGGGGACACTGGTTCAGCAGGACGCCCCCTCCTTCGCCGCGCCAGGTGGCGCGCCATGTTCCCGAATCATAATAGGCCTGGGTGCGGAACCAGTCCGTGATGATCCAGTTGAACCGGAGGATTTTGCCGAGTTCTCCGCTGTCGATCAGCTGTTTGACTTTGCCGAACATGGGGATCGTGCGGCAGCAGAACATGGCGCTCATGACGAGTTCCGGATGCTCCTGCGCCGCCTTGACCAGCCGTTCGGCGTCCTGCTTCTCCACGGCGACCGGTTTTTCCACCAGCACGTGAATTCCCCGTTTCACCGCCTCGAGCGCCAGGGGGACGTGGGAATAGTGCGGCGTGGCGATGATCACGGCATCCACGTTGGCCTTTTTGAAGAAGACATCCGGGTTCGTGTAAAACTCCGCGCCGGAGTCTTTCCAGCGTTCCAGCGCCGATTTTTTGAGGTCGCAAAGGGCGGCAAGGGTACAGTTCCCGAGGGTGGACGCATTGTCCGCGTGGCTGCTGCCCATGACCCCGACTCCGAGGATTCCGATTCTGACTTTCTCCATAGTGAGATATTCCTGTTTCCGGTTTTTCTGAATTTGCTTTTTTCCCGCGCAACCCTATATTATATCACAGAAAAATCGTTAAAACAACAACATAAAGTGTCAATTTTTTAACAATGATATTCACCACACTCACCCGACAGGCCAGGCGGCTGATGCCGTCCGGCGGTTTTTTCCCTCTCCGGACAAACGGATACGACTTCGACCTGCCGGACAATATCCTGATTTTTTCGCGCGGCGGACTCTCTCCGGTCGACGGACGCGCGTCGATCCACCACCGGCATCTGCTGAATCTGAATCTGGGGGCGCCCTGTTTTCTTCTTCTGAACGGACAGCGTTTCCGGCTCGAAACCGGCAGCTGTTTCCTGATCTATCCGTATGAAAACCATCTTTTCATGCACACGGACCCGGGGATTTTCCGTCTGATGATCACTTTTGAAGTCAAACGCGCCGACATCCTGCCGAAACGTCATTCCGCGACTCTCCTCACGCACGAAACCCATGAGCTGGCCTCCCGGCTTCTGAAAGCCTATTCCCGCAAGGCCTCTCCCTGGGAGCTGACGCTCCTTCTGACGCTCCTCCTGAACAAGCTCCGGGAAGAATCCGCCGAAAACAAGCTGCCCGGCGGCAACCTTCTGCCCGATTCGTCCGTCTCCTCCGAGATCGCCAAATACATTCTGGCGCATTTGAACCGGACCCTTTCCCTGGAGCGGATCGCCGGGATTTTTCATTTCTCGGTCAGCAGTCTCCGCCGGAAGTTCCTGGCCGAAACCGGGATCACGCCGGGCGAATACATCGTGCGGAGCCGGATCAGCCGGGCCATGGACGAATTGTCCCGCAATGAGAGATCCATCGGGGAGATCGCCGAATACTGCGGCTACTCTTCCATCCAGGCGTTCAGCCGTGCCTTCCGGGAGAAGGTCGAGATGACCCCGCTCTCCTATCGCCGCCGCCGGCAGCTGATGAACTCCCCCGCCGGCAAGCCCGGACGCATTTTCCGGGGGGCTCCCGTCCGTTCCGGAAAACCGGAAGGCTGTTTCACTTGACGATGGAGCCGCCTTCGGCCAGCGCTCCGCGGACATGTGCCGGAGAAACTTCCGGGAGGGCGCATTTTTCCCGGACCGCCAATGCGGCGGTGACTCCGGCCGCTTCTCCGCACTGGTTCAGGTTCACCATCACCCGGACCGCGCCGAATGCCTCCGGGTCCGCGTCGATCATCCGTCCGGCGGCTATGAAGTTGAGTGCGCGGTCGGGGAGCAGGGCGCTCAGCGGGATCTGGTAATAGGGAAGGGATTCGCCTTCCGGGAGCCACCGGCGCTGTTCGGCCGCTCTGCCTCCCCGGTAGACGGTCTCAAAACCGGAGAGAAACCGGAAAGTGATGCTGTCGTCCTTGTCGCTGTGAATGTCCACGGGATACGTGCCGTTGGCAATAGCGTCGGGTTTGGGGGCGCGGTTCAGCAGCGCCGACCCGGTGAGCTGCCGAATGGACCGGATGTGGAGACCGTCGCGGATTCCGATCATGGACGGCAGGGCTTGCAAACTCAATTCTGCTTCCGGAAAATGGTCCCGCAGCAGGGCGTCCAGCGCGCGCACCTGGCGGCGCGATTCCAGTTCCGCCGCCGTGATGGAACGGGTGTCGATCGTGTTTCCGTGAAGGATCCGGGTTCCCGCGAGCATGTACAATTTCGAACCGTGCGAATACATTCCCCAGTTGTACCCGCACGGAAGATCGGGATATTTCTCCCGGGATTGTTCGATGAGGTCCCTCAGTGCCGTCGAGGAAAACTCTCCCAGCCTGTCCCAGTTGATGAAACGCATGCAGGCGGTCGCGGGCTGGGGCGACGGGTGGCGATACATTCCGGTTCCCGCCGAACGGCAGAGGAAACCATCGCCGGTGGCGTCGATGAAGTAGTCGGCGCGGATGGCGAACCGCTCCCCGCGTCCTTCCAGCACGATTGCCTCGATTTCTCCCGGGGCGCGCATCGCCGCCGAGGAAAACGCGGTGTGGAAATAGACCGTGAGATTCGGGGTCTCTCGGACCATTTCGTCCAGTTCCAGCGCCAGGTATTCCGGATTGAGGCGGACCCCGCTCATACTGTCTTCCGGGTCGCGGAAGTTGGAAACGGCGCCGTATTTTTCCAGCCGTTCGCAGGTCTCATATGTCAGTCCTTTGATGATCTGCTCCTTCTGGTCCGTATCGAAAAAGGTATGCCACATTCCGACCAGTCCGAGAGTTGCAACCCCGCCGAACCGGTTCTGGCGTTCCACCAGCACGGTTTTCACGCCCATCCGGGCGGCGCGGAGTGCAGCGAACACGCCGGTGCAGCTTCCTCCGACGACACACAATTCGGCATTTTCGAATACGGGCACTTTCTCCGCCGGAACATCCATGAATTCCTTCATAATCGTCATCTCCTTCAGAAATGGTTTGCATCTTTCCTGTTTCCATTATACACCGTTTCCGTACATTATTCTTGTCTCCGATGGTTGTTTTATTGGAAGATCATGCTATATTCGACATTAAAATTATATTTTTAGGAATATGAAAGAGATTGAAAACATTTTTGACGCGATTCGGGAACTGACCTCCCTTCCGGTGTTATGGAAAGGAGTCGGAGCCAAGGCCGCCGAGTGCGGATTGGATTTCGAGCACACGCTTCACTGCAATCCGTTCTGCGCATCCGTGAAACGGGACTCCATGCGGCTGAACCAATGCTGTTCGCATGACAACTGTTTTCTGGTCGCGGAGGCGGAAAAGCGCCGGGAACCGTTCGTCGGGACATGCCATGCCGGGTGTTCCGAGATCGTGGTTCCCGTTTTTCAGCAGGGAAAGTGCATCGAGATCGTCTGCGCGGGACCGTTCCGGAGGGCCGGGAGCGTCTGCGCGTATCCGTCCCTGAAAGAGAAGTTCGGGCGTCTGCCGCGGCTGGACGGTTCCCGGATTGCGAAGACACAATCCCTGCTGGCTTCGATTGTCCCGCTGGCTTCGGATGCGAAGCGCCGCCTTCAGCTGGCCGGCATGACTGAAAACGTGAAGGATTCGCGCATTGTCGCCGTAATCGATCTTCTGCGGCGGCGCATCGACCGGAAAATCGAGGTTGCGCCGCTGGCGGCGGCCGTGTGCCTCAGCCCGTCGCGCCTGATCCATGTTTTCAAAAAAGAGATGAATTGCTCCATCTCGGAATACGCGATATCCCTGCGGATCGAAAAGGCGAAAACGCTTCTGGCGGAAACCTCTCTGCCGATGAACGAGGTCATGCGGGAATCCGGGCTGGACGATCCCAGCCGGTTCTGCATGGTCTTCAAGCGGGAAACGGGCCGCACGCCTCTTCAATACCGCCGCCGGTTCAAAGTCTCGCGCAACGCATAGGGGAAAACAGCCGTTTTCCGGTCAGCTGACGGCCATCTTCTTCCATGTTTTTCCGGAAACGGCGATTCCGCCCAGCACCAGAAGGATTCCGATGATTTTGAACGGGGTGAGATGCTCTCCAAGGATGGCAAACGCCATCAGCATCGTCAGGATCGGGGTCAGATACTGCATGATGGTGACGATGTTGATGCTGATCCGGCTGAGCGCCGCGTTCCACGCGTAAAACCCGAGGGCCGTCGGAAAGACCGCCAGATAGAGGACCAGTCCCCAGGTCGTCCCGTCGGACGGCAGCACGCGGGCGCTTCCCAGGCAGCCGTCGATCACGAGCAGGGAGCACGAGGCGAACAGCATGGACCACGCGGTGACCGCCATGTCGTTTCCCGTCGTGACGATGCGTTTTGCATAGATGGCCGCAATCGCCCAGCTCAGGACCGCGATGAACGCCAGCAGGTCCCCGATCCCGAAGGCGGTGATATCGAGTCCTTGCGGCGTGATGACTTCGAGCACCATCATGCACCCGAGGGTGCTGATCAGCATGCCGCCCCACTGGAACAGCCCGATTCTCTCAAGGAAAAGGGCGCTCAGAAGCATGGTCAGCACCGGGGAAAAGGCCATGATCATGGAAGCGTTGATTGCGCTTGTGTAGCATTGTCCCCAGAAAAGAAACACGCTCATGATCGTGGAGGAAAACTGTCCCAGCAGCGCAATCCGGAGATAATCCCTCCGGGAGAATGAGAACATTCCTTTCGGGTCCTTCAGGATGCAGACCAGAAAAAGAATCGCGCCTCCCAGCGAAAAGCGCATCAGGGACAGCGAAACGGGGTCGATCTTTGTTTTCTCGCCGCCCATCAGCCAGCGGACCGCCACATACACGGTGGCCCACAGGAACGCGGACAGAAACGAGAAGATCACGCCGGAAACAGTTTTCCGGTCGGCTCCGGAGGCGTTCATTTGGCAGGAGCCTCCATCTGAAAGGTGTTTTTCAGGGTTTCGAGGATCAGCAGAGTGTAGCAGTCGCGCACGCCCAGTTCTCCGAGCTTCCGGATGAACTTCGCATGGGACTTGGAATCCCGTTCGCAGACCTTCACCAGATAATAGAAGTCGGCAGCCATGAAATGGACTTCCTGGACTTCGGGCATGGCGGCGATCTTTTTCCCGATCCCGACCGTGCCGGGTTTTTCATCCGTATGCACCTTGATGTAGCATTCCATCCCCAGCCCGAGCGACGACGGATCGACCTTCGTCTCGTACCCGAGAATGACCTTTTCTTCTTCGAGCCGCCGGATGCGCTTGAGAATGGCGGAAGGCGCGATTTTCAGCTTCCGCGCGATTTCGGCATTCGGGATGCGGGCGTCCTTCTGGAGAAGCTTCAGGATTTTCAGATCGGTCGGATCAAGCGTTTTCATTCTTTGCCTTTTCATTCCTGTGAAATATTATTCTCAAAAAAATATATTTACTATAATAATATTTCTGAAAAATGCAAGAAAAAATCCGATTGTTCTCCAAAATCATGTTATTTCTGCGGAATTTATTCCATTTTCCATTCCTTGTGACGCTTGAAAGGCTTGTAGAACTTATGGGTGAGCTTTCCCTGGGCTTCCAGATGGGCGTAACAGGCGCGGAGACAGCCGCGTCCGCCTTCGATGGCGGGATTGTTCCGCACGTGCATGATCTGGGGACAAGGGCCGTCCGTGCAGCGGCGTTCTCCATAATATTTTTTGGAAAGATATTCATCCATGAAACGGTTGTCCTCCATCTTGAAATCGGGATTCCAGAACGGGTTGAACTCCCTGACCGCGCCGCTGTAGGCGTTGGAGCATTTTGCCAGATCGAGGTCGGCGTGTTCGATCTCCATTCCGTTGATTTTCAGCTTGACGCTTCTGTCCGCGGGAATGGCCTGTCCGGTGCACATCCGGGCGCAGAGCTTGCAGCGGTCGCAGAGAGTCCCGGGTGGAATGGGTTTGTCGTATTCCAGTTCGGCCTCGGTAAGGATGAAAACGCAGCGGACGAACGGTCCGAATTCGGGCGTGAGGATCATTTTGCTCCAGCCGATTTCGCCGAGGTTGGACACCACGGCCGCCGCCCGGACGCTGACGGCGACGTCGGGCGCCGGTTTGTCCGGAGAAACGGGGCGGCTGTGAAAGGGTTTGACCCAATCTTTCGGTGCGGCATAGTCGGTGGACTTGTTGTAGGCGAAGGCGTCCCAGTTCGGAAGCGGGACCGCCTCATAGCCGCGGTCCTCGATGTAGCAGACGATCTGCCGCAGGACGTGCGGCATATAGCGCCAGTTCATTCCCGAGTAGCCCATGAACTCGTACACCGAGAAAAAGGTTCCTTCCTCGATTCCCCGCAAATAGCCGCGCGGAATGCGGAAGCCCAGCCCGATGATGCTTTTCGCATCCGGGAAAATGTAGCGGGGGTCCATCTGTTTCGGGGCGCCCTCGAAGCCGCTCATGGCGCCGATCCGGCAGATGTCCGCACCGCAGGCTTTTGCAAACTTTTTCAGTTCAGTTGTCTTGAATTTTTCCACTTCAAACCTCCGTTTTTTTTATCTGCGAATAATTTCACACGGAAAGGTTTCGGATGAAATGGCAAAAAAAATCATTTTTTTGTCATTTTCATACCCTTGAACTTTTTGTACGAAGGCTGTATCTTGTCGCCGAGGGAGAGGGAATGATGAAAAAAGAACCGCTGATACGGTTGCAGCAACTTCCGGTTCGGACGCCGCTGAATTATTTTTCCGGCGGAATCTCGACCCCCCTTCCCGTGGTTCCGGAAAATGTGATCGCCTGGTCCGGAAAAATCGGACGGGAGAAGCGGCGCGACTACCTCCATCAGAGAATGGTTCTGAAGGTGATTCTGACGGGAACCGCCGTCAATTTCATCGAAGGAATTCCTTTCCGCACGGAAGCGGGAAAGGCCAGTCTTTTTTTCCCGTACGAGCTTCATTTTTCCATCAATGAGGGCAAGGAAGAGTGTACCTATCTTGCGGTCACGTTCACCCTGAACGATCCGGCCGGATACTCTTTTCTTTCACCGCTCCGGAACAAACTCATCGATATTACGGAAAAGGACAGTGTCCTACTTGCAAAAGTGGTGTCCGCCTGCCGGAAGGACGGCGGCGTTTCCCCGGCCGCGGGGATTGCGGCGCTGATGGAGTTTCTGGCAGGGAAACGGGAGAAGGCCGAAGTCCGGCCGAACACTCTGCCGCAGCCGGGCTCCGTTCCGGAGCTGTTTTCGCGGATCGTCGCATACATCTGCCGGAATTTTCACAAGGGAATCTCGCTGAAGACGGTCTCTTCGGATTTCCATGTAAGCGAACAGACGGTGCGCCGTATTTTTCTCCGGAGCGGGTGCGGATGCACGCCCGGTTTCCTGATTCAGGAATTGAGGCTGTCCCGGGCGCAGGAACTGCTCCGGAACACCACTCTCTCCATTGCCGGAATCGCCGGGAAATGCGGATTCGGCGATTTGTATGTTTTCAGCAAGGCGTTCAAACGGAGAATGAAGATTGCGCCGCTGCGCTACCGGAGGAACGGAAAATGATGAATTATTTTTTTCAGTCGACCCGGAATTCCGCATTCCCAGGGCGGGGCTGCGGACCATTTGAATTTTTAGGTATTTTCATGCGTAATTGTTCTTTTTTTATAAAAAAAATATTTCATATGCATAATTTTGGTTTTTCCGGACGAATTAGTAGACGGAACATTGAATATTTTTTAGTCAAAATGCGTAAGCCGTAAAAACGGGAATATGTCGACGCGGCATGGGTTCGTTTTTGAGGATGGGCGCATGAAACGCAAACTGGAGGTGACCTATGAAGGGGTTGACGGACAAACAGCGCAACATCCTGAACTTTATCGGGGATTTCATGGATGTGAATCTCATGGCGCCGACCGTGTACGAAATCGCCGAACACTTTCATATCAAAACCTCCACTGTTTTTGCGCATCTGCGCTCCCTTCAGAGAAAGGATTTCATATCGCGGAGTTCCAAGGCCAGGAGCATCAGCCTGAGCAAGCCCCGTGCGAAGACACGCCGCCCGAACGGGGTCTGCTCCATTCCTTTTTATGAAAAGAACGGGCAGAAAGCCAAGAAGGAATTCTATTACGACTCTTCGGTAATGAAGGATGTCCTCGATTCCAGAAAACTGTTCGCCGTCCGGATCCAGAACAGCTCCATGCATTCGGCCGGGATCCTGGACGGAGATATCGCGATTCTCAGGAAATTCAGCAACAACGTGAAAAACGGAGACATCGTGCTGGTCGAAGTCGACGGAAATTCCGAACTCCGCACATTCCGCCGGCTGGATGACGACACCATCGAACTGGCCCCGTCTTCCGACAGCGTCGAATCACTGACCTGTTCAAAAGAGGATGTCTCCATTCGCGGGGTGCTGATCGGGATTCAAAGAAGTCTTTAATCCTGACGGACTGCGGGATGGCCGCCGGAAAGGGGGAGGGAACGGAATCATAAACCGTTCCCGACAGGGGGGCGGCGGCCCATTCCGGAAGGCCTGTCAAAAAAACGGTCGATCCGTAGGAGACTTCTTTCTCCGGGAGATGCCGGCAGTGGCATCCCCCGGAGTCTTTTTTATCCCGGGACACACATCCAAAAAGGAAGGCGATTCCCCTTTTTCAGGAAATCTGCCTTCCCTTCGGTTGAACCTGGAATCCGTTTTCACGGTTCCGCTTCTCATTTTCCGTAGTAGGCGCGGAGATACATTTCCTTGATTTCGGTGATCAGCGGATACCGGGGATTCGCCCCGGTGCACTGGTCGTCGAAGGCCATTTCGGAAAGTTCATCCAGTTGCGCGAGGAACTCTTTTTCGGGAACCCCGGCCTCCCGGATAGTCTTCGGAATCGCAAGGCGGTCCTTGAGCGCTTCGACCGCGGCGATGAGCTTTTCAACCTTTTCCTCTTCGGTCTTGCCGCCGAGCTGGAGGAAATCCGCCAGGTTCGCATACCGTTCGACCGCCTCCGGGCATTTGTACTGGGAGAACGTGCCCTGCTTGGTCGGCTTGCGCGTGGCGTTGAAGCGGATCACTTCGGTGATCAGCAGCGCGTTGGCGAGGCCGTGCGGCATGTGGAACGCGGCTCCGAGCTTGTGCGCCATGGAGTGGCAGACGCCCAGGAACGCATTGGCAAACGCCATTCCGGCGATGGTCGAAGCATGGTGGACCTTCTCCCGCGCCTTTTCATCCTTGAGCCCGTTTTCATAGGCGGCGGGCAGATATTTGAAGAGCAGGCGGGCGGCTTCGCGCGCCATGCCGTTGGTGAATTCCGAGGCGAGGATGGAGACCCGGGCTTCCAGCGCGTGGGCCAGGGCGTCGATGCCGGAATGGGCGGTCAGCTTTTTGGGCATGTTCATGACCAGTTGCGTGTCGATGATCGCCATATCGGGCGTGAGTTCGTAATCCGCAAGCGGATACTTGACTCCGGTTTTCTCATCCGTGATCACGGCGAACGGCGTGACTTCGCTTCCCGTGCCCGACGTGGTCGGAATGGCCACCAGCGTGGCCTTGGTTCCCAGTTTCGGGAATCGGAACACCCGTTTGCGGATGTCCATGAAGCGCATCGCGATGTCTTCAAAATGAATGTCCGGATGTTCATACATCAGCCACATGATCTTGGCCGCATCCATCGGGGAGCCTCCGCCGATGGCGACGATGGTGTCGGGGTGGAACTGGTTCATGCGTTCCACTCCGCGCCGGGCGCAGTCGAGGGTCGGGTCCGGAGCGACATCGGAAAACACTTCCGTTTTCATGCCCAGTTCCTCGAGGGTGTCGATGGCGCCCTGCAGCATCCCGCTCTCGTCGAGGAAGCGGTCGGTGACGACAAACGCGCGTTTGCGGCCGTCTTCCTTGAGGTCGCGAAGAGCCTCGCGGAGGCATCCGTATTTGAAGTAGACTTTTTCCGGCACGCGGAACCACAGCATGTTTTCTCTCCGTTTTGCAATCGTTTTGATGTTCAGAAGGTGTTTCGGGGCGACGTTCTGGCTGACCGAGTTTCCGCCCCAGCTTCCGCATCCGAGCGTCAGCGACGGATCGAGCTTGAAGTTGAAGACATCTCCGATTGCGCCCTGGCTCGAAGGCATGTTGATCAGGGTGCGTGCCGTGTTCATCCGCCGCCCGAACTCCGCAATGCGCTCCTTGTTGGTCGGATCGGTGTAAAGCACGCTGGTGTGTCCCAGTCCGCCGTAGTTCAGCAGGGCTTCCGCGTTTTCCAGCGCCTCCTTGTAATCCTTGACTTTGTAGAGGGCCAGGACGGGCGAAAGTTTTTCGCGGCTGAAAGGATGATCCAGCCCGACGCCTTTGGTTTCCGCGATCAGCACCTTGGTGTGCTCCGGAACCTTCAGCCCGGCCATCTCGGCGATCTTGTCGGCGCTCTGCCCGACGATCTTGCCGTTGAGCTTGCCGTCGATCTGGATGACGTCGCCGAGGGTCTTGGCCTCCTTGGCGTTCAGGATGACGGCGCCGCGCTCGACGAACTCCTTTTTGACCGCGTCATAGATCGATTCCACCACCGTGACCGACTGTTCCGAAGCGCAGATCATGCCGTTGTCGAAGGTTTTGCTCTGGAGGACCGAGCTGACCGCCATCTGGATGTCGCAGGTCTCGTCCATGATGACCGGGGTGTTTCCCGCGCCCACGCCCACGGCCGGCGTTCCGCTCGAATAGGCCGCCTTGACCATGCCCGGCCCGCCGGTCGCAAGGATCAGGCTGATGTCCGGGTGGCTCATCAGGTGCTGGCTCATGGAGACGGTCGGATTGTCGATCCAGCCGATGATGTTTTCCGGTGCGCCGGCTTTGACCGCAGCCTCCAGGACGATCCGGGCCGCTTCGATCGTGCTCTTTTTCGCACGGGGATGCGGGCTGAAGATGATCCCGTTCCGGGTCTTCAGCACGATCAGCGACTTGAAGATCGCCGTCGAGGTCGGGTTGGTGGTCGGCACGATCCCGGCGATCACGCCCAGCGGTTCGGCGACTTTCACGATTCCGAACGCTTCGTCCTCTTCGATGACCCCGCAGGTCCTGTAGTTGCGGTATTTATTGTAGATCGATTCCGATGCGAAGTGGTTTTTGATGACCTTGTCTTCCACGACCCCCATGCCGGATTCGGCCACGGCCATTTGCGCAAGGGGGATTCGCGCGTTGTTGGCGGCCAGTGCGGCGGCGCGGAAAATGGCATCCACCTGCTCCTGGGAGTAATCCGCATAAATCTCCTGGGCCGCCTTGACTTTCGCTACGATCTGATCCAGCTCCCGGCGTTCGAGTTCCTCCTGGGGCACATCCGGTTTCAGGTTTTTCTCATTCATGTCGATCCTCCTTTGTTTGAGTTCCTTCCTTGGGAACCTTGAATCAATATTTTAATATAGATATTTTTTTATCTAAGTTTAATATGCCACTCTTTTTTGTTTTTTCAAACCGGAAAAGAAAAATTTTTTGATTTTTTTTCCGCGCGCAGCGTTACACTCATTTTCGCCTTCGGCGTCCGGACTCCGCGGCCGGAGGAAGAGTCCTGCACAATAATTTTTAAAAGATAAAAAATGAGGCTGTATTTTTTTCGAAGTGCGGGAGATTCTCCTCCTCCGCCCCCTGCAACCAACTCATTTTCCCTTTTGCCGCCGCGATGTCCTGTTTGAAATTTTTTGCGAAAAAAAAGGGAAAACCATTTGACTTTGGAAAAAAATGGAATATAATGGTATAAATTGGAATAGGAGCGGCCATGCTGGCTTTCTGCGGTATTGACAGATGTCTCCTGGATGCAAACGGAAGATTGAAGTTCAGTCCGCGTGTTCTGGAGGATTTTGCCCGGTGCGGCAGTGAGGTTGTTTTACACTGTCTGCCCGAGGGTGCGATTGCCGTATACCCGGAAGAGTTTTACCGCCAGATGCGTTCCGCGGAACCCAATCCGGCGGAAAAGGTTTCGCAGAGCATGCTTTACCGCAGCAGTCTCCGGCGTTTCGGCGCCTGGAGCCGTTCCGAGAAGATTTCGGCGCAGGGACGGATCACGATTCCCCAGGAGTACCGGGAACAGGCGGGGCTGAAAAACGGCGCCGTAGTGGTCGTGGGGGTGGAAGTGGGCGTGGAAATCTGGGACCGGGAGCGCTGGATGGAAGAACAGCGGACAGGCATGGAGCACGCCCGTGAAAAAGGCGAGCGGGAAATGGCGTCCGACCTGATGGTTCAAGAGCAGAAAAATTGATTGTCGGCGAATACGAAACGGAAATTTGAGATCAGGAGGTGAAAGATGAACGCATTCCGAAAAATGGACCCGCGCATGCGCTACGCGTTTGCCGCAATGCTGGTTGCGGTGTCCTTTCTCCTTCTGGGCGCGGGTCGGCTCGGAGAAGGTTTTTCCACCCGGAGCGAAGCGAATGCCAGGGCGAAAGAGGAATGGCGCGAGGCGGCCGGGAAGTTGTGTGCCGGGGGTGTTTCCAGAGAAAAAGGAGATTGGGAACGCATTGTGAAGTCCCATCCGGAAATCCTGCTGAAAGCATTTCACAGTGACCTGAAGGTTCAGCAGGAGTAATAGCGGAACGGGCAGGAACATGTCTGCCGACACCTTCAAAATTAAAACATTGATGATCCTTTCTTTCCTGTTGATATGGGCGGTCGTTGCGGCCGCCCATGTCTTTTCCTATGCGGTTTACCGGCAGGACGACCTGCTGAAGGCCTCCCGTGCGATCGCCTGGCGCGAGGCCCGGATTCCGGCGGTCCGGGGACGCCTGCTGGACCGGGAAGGGGTCCCTCTGGCGGTTTCTTCCATCCGCAGCGACCTGGTCCTGGAAACCTTTCCGGAAAAGGCCGGACGCCGGGACGCCCTGGCCCGGCTTCTCCGGGAAGTTTTTCCGGACCGTGCAGCGGACTGGGAAAAGGAATCGTTTCCGCTGGTTCTCCGGAAAAACATCTCCCCGGAAGAGGTGGTTTTGTATTCACGCCGGTTCCGGAGATTTCCGGAACTGCGGGTCGTCAGCCGCCTGGAGCGGATCGTTCACGGCAGCCCGGAGGTGCGGCGGCGGGTCGGCGCCGCCGCGCTGAACAATGTGAATGAACTGGTGGGCGTATCGGGATTGGAACGGGAACATGACCTGGCGCTTTCGGGGAAGGCGGGGACTCTGGTGGTCATGCTGGACCGCAACGGTTCCTGGCTCTACAACACTCTCCGCATCACAAAGCAGCCGGAAAACGGACGGGATGTCCGCACGGATATTTCCTTGAAGGAACTGGGGGAAGACCATGAAAAATGATCCCGTGACATCCTCCTGGTTCCGTTCGTTTTCCTCCCGGAAGAAACTGTTTCCCATGGGAGCGGCGCTGATCCTCGTGGTCGCCGGATTGTTCGGGTGCCTGGCGATTTACAGCTCGCGCACCTTGTCGGATCAGCCGTTGTTTTTTGTATTCAAGCAGATGCTCTGGCTCTTCCCGGGGATTGCCGTTTTTCTCGCGGCGGCGGCGGTTCCGTTCCGCTTTTACCGGAGGGTTGCCCCGTGGTGGTTTCTCCTGAGCGTGATTTCCCTGATTGCGGTCTATCTGTTCGGACATGAGATCAACCACATGCGGGGCTGGTTCTCCCTGGGACACGTCCACTTCCAGCCGTCCGAATTCGCAAAATGCTCCCTTCTGCTGTATCTGTGCGTCTATTGCGGAGCCCGGAAGGAACTCTCCTTTCTCCGGCTGGCCTACCTCTTTCTGGTGAGCTTCGGGAGCATGATCCTCATCATGCTGGAACCCGACTTCGGAGGCGCACTGATGTTCTTCGTGGCGTTCATTCTGGTGATTTTTCTGCGGGGAGTCCGCTTTCACTACATTCTGGCCGCATTCGGATTCCTGGCGGTCAGCGCGGCCGTTTTCATCCTTTTCAACGAATACGCGCTGATGCGGATTCTGGGGTATCTGAATCCGGACGGCATTTTCAGCGCCAGCGCCTGGCACATCAAGCAGTTCCAATATACGATGGCACACGGCGGCTGGACCGGTTCCGACTGGGGAAACGCCCTCTGGTCCGGGGCTTTCCTGCCGTATCCCCACACGGATTCGCTGTTCGCCTCGATCGTGGAATCGACCGGGTTTGCGGGCGGCCTCATCGTGATCGCCGGATTCGTGGCGATGGGAATCGGATTCTGCGTGCTTTCATGGGACATCCGTTCCGGAGATGACACCCGCCGCTTCTACGTGTTTTCCGCGGGAGCCCTGTACCTGATCCAGGCGCTGATCCATATCGGCGTAAACAGCGTGCTCCTGCCGCCGACCGGGGTCACTCTCCCCATTCTCAGCTACGGCGGCAGCTCGCTGTTTTCCGTAATGCTCGCCTTCGGGATCGCCTTCAGCGCCGCGAATGCGAAGGAATGAAGCTCCGCGGTTTCAGCGCGCGGAGGAGAAATCCGATTCCTTGAAGACAATCGCCTCGAAGACCGTGAAGGAGGCGTCCGGCGACTTCCAGGCATCCGGCGACAGGCCCGCTTTCCGCGCAAGATGAGTCAGCGTTTCCTCCAGATTCCAGCCCTGTTCCGGCGCCACCTGGGGGAGAAACACCGCGGACCGTCCGTCTTTGGTGAGGGTCATGCCGTGTTTTCCGATGACGATATCCTTGTAGGAGTTGACAGGTTTCGCGGGAGTCAGCGCCGAGATTTCCACCTCGACCGAACGGAGTTCTTCCGGGGTGAGAGGGCGGAACCGGATGTCCCGGAAAGCGGAATCCACCGCCCGCGCCATGACCGCGCGGTAAAGCTCGCGGAACGGCTGGATTTCGCCGATGCAGCCGCGCAGCTCGTCATCGATCTTGAGGGTCACGAAACAGCCCATTTTCTTTTTCATGTGTTCTGTGATCCGGGCGTCGAAGTGATCGGATGGAACCGTTTTGCGGTTCTGGAATACATAGTCGATGGATTCGCGGGCGATGGCAAGGAGCGTTTTCTTCTCGGCGTTGGAAAGAAAATCGTTTTCATTGAGTTTCGCGGCGGGCTCCCATTTTCCGTCGACACAAGCGGAAAGGTAGCTGACCGAATGGGAGTAATCTCCGGTCGCTTCGGCGGAGGTCGCATATTTCAGGAGACGCACCTCCGCATTGTCCGGCAGCATTTCAAGCAGCACCCGGATAGGGGCTTCCCCGCAGATCGTCGCCCCGGTATCCGCAATGTACTTCGTGAATTTGTCGCAATTCTTGTTCCGGATCAGCTCAAATGCGCCGAGGTCGAGTTGGCGAAGCCGTTCCGGTATTTTATCCTGGAACGGCACATAGTCGAAGTTTCGTCCGAAGTGCGTGAAATCCGAGCTTGCGACCACAAGCGTGGAAGGCGTCAGGTTGGCGGCAAGAGCCCGGGCGACTTTCTTCGCATATTCGGCGTCCAGTTGTCCCACCACGATCGGAACGATCTTGAACCCTTCCGCCAGCGCCGCCTGAAGGAACGGCAGCTGGATCTGTACGCTGTGTTCTCCCTGATGGACCCGGTCGTCGCTCTGAACAAAGGAGAATTTCCGGAGTTCCCCGGCGAAAGCTTGATCGATTTCGAGCGTTCCCAGAGGCGTGCGCATTCCGTCGGCTTGCGGCAGGCAGACCGTATTTTTCAGATAGACCCGGTGCGTGGGGCCGAGAATGACCACCCGGTCGTATTTCCTTCCCGCGACCGCTTTCGCTCCGAAGGCGGCCACCGGGCCGGAATACATATATCCGGCGTGCGGCTGAATCAGCGCGATCGGTCCGAACGGACTTCCATCGGGAGGCAGTGCCGCCTTCCCCATCCATTCGCCGATCTGTTTGCGGAGAAGTGCCGGATTGGCTTCATACCAGGAGCCCGCAAGAGTGCTTTCCAGAATTTTCGCATCCGGCCCCAGAGCGTTGACGCTGATGCACGAACTGGCCAGGCCAATTCCGGCGAAGACAAGATTCTTTTTGTTCATGGTGTCCTGTCCTTTCCTGTGGAAGAGAGAATGATTATTTCTTTTGCGGAGCCGGGTTCGGCTTCGGAGGCGGTTTCGGGGCTGGTGCCGGGGGTTTCGGGGCTGGCGCCGGGGGTTTCGGTGCCGGCTTCGGCACCAGACGCTGATACTCGGGAAGGAACCCGAATTTCTGCTCGACTTTTGCTTTTTCCGCGGCACTCTGGGTCAGGGCGACTTTCAGATAATCCGTCAGGAACGCGGAAAAACGGGCCTCCAGCTGGGGCGTGTCCTCGGAAGCGGTTTTGGCCGCTCTGTATTCGCCGAGCCAGAAGAAGTAGTATGGAAGAGACGGGAGTTTCTTCAGTTTGGCCGCCGCGTTGGTGGAGAAAACACGGAACGGCCGGGTCGTCACAATCTGTTTCACCGGGATCGACAGCTCCTTGCCGAACGGGGTTTCCCCATAGATCACGCCTTCACGGATGGCTTTCACTTTGCAGAGGTTGAAACGGATTTCGATCGTAAGCCCGACAATCTCCGGATTCCCGTTCGTAAAGACATCATTCAGCTCCCAGGCGCCCTTCATGGTGGCATACAGTTGATTGGAATAGTTGACGAAATCGCGGGCGTATCCGGCCAGATGGGGTTTGGCCGTTTTCATTTCGGCGGCGTTCTTCTCGAACAGGGCCCGGAGCCCGGCTTCGTCGTCCTTCTCGGAAAAACGAACCAGGTTCAGGACGGTTTCCCGCTGCATCCCGGCGATCCGGTTCTTGTAGTTCGTGATCTCGCGTTCCTTTTCGCGCTGCTGGGCTTCCGCGGCGCGCCGCTTCTCTTCCTCCGCTTTCCGCTTCACTTCCTCTTCCGCGCGCCGCTTCTCTTCTTCCACTTTCCGTTTCGCCTCTTCCGCGGCGGCCTGACGCTTTGCCGCGAGTTCCGCTTCATACTTTTTCAGTTCTTCCACCCGGGCGAGCTCCACCTTCTCCTCATCCAGCGGCGAATAGTATTCCAGGATTTCGCGGAAGAGCTTTTTTTCCTCATCGTTCGAAGGCAGGAGCGATTTTCCAAGGAACGCGTCGCACAGGGACAACGTTCCGGCCTTGTCCGTGACGCCCGCTTTGCGGATGGCTTCCAGAAGCGGAACCGCCTCTTTCATGAAGGGAGAAGGTCCCTGGACGGTAACCGCCTTCTGTACTTCAGCCCTGGCCTTTGTGAAGAACTCCTTCCAGTTCACTTTCTTGACGAAATGCAGATAAGCTCCCGTCCCGGCGAGCGCCAGGACAAGCAGCAGAAAGAGGGACGAAAGCAATTTTCCCAGACGGAAAGAACGGGTCCCGGCGTCCTTGGGCTTTTTCGTTTTTTTCGGAGGCTCCGGCTTGGGCACCGATTCCGTTGCCGGCGCTTTTTCCGGCGACGGAGGCGGCGTTGCCGCCGGGGGCGTTTTGGGAGTGATGGCGGGCGCCGGCTTTTTCTCTTTCGGCTGGAGCCGCGGAGATGCTTTTTTCGCGGCTTCCGCGAAAGAGACGTTTTCCGGAACGGTTTCAGTCCCGGTGAAGGCGGGCTTTGAAACATTCTGCTGCTGCGCGGCGCCGCGGAGTCTCAGCTTCGGGGGCACCGGCTTCGATCCGGCCTCGATCCGGTTGGAATTCTTCACTTTGATCAGCGCGGAATAGGTGGCTACCATGGGTTTCCGTCCGCGTTTGATCAGCCCCAGGTCTTCGGCGAGAAGGGACGCGTCCTGATACCGGAGATTCGGGTCTTTGGCCATCATCTTTTCCACTACCCAGGAGACATCGGGCGGAATGTTCGGATTGACTTCGCACGGGGGGATCAGCGTCCCGAAAAGATGCTGCCGGGTGATTTCGAGCGCCGTGGTGCCCTCATAGGGGAAACGCCCCGTCAGAAAGTGGTAGAAGGTGGCGCCGAGACTATAAATATCGGTCCGGTTGTCGAGGGGGTCCCCGGTCAGTTGTTCGGGGCTGATGTACTGCGGAGTCCCCATGACTTCCTCGGTTTCGTTGTTTTCCGCATCGTCCCCGACTTTGGCAAGACCGAGGTCGGCGAGCTTGGCGCGCCCGCTGGACGTCAGCATGATGTTGTCCGGCTTGATGTCGCGGTGAATCAGTTTTTCTTCTTTCCAGGCGTAGTCCAGCGCCTCCGCGATCTGCTGGATGATGTTGATGGCCTGGTCGATCGGGATCACTTCTTCGCGCTTGAGGATGTTCTTCATCGTTTCGCCGTCGATGTGCTCCATGGCGAAGTAGAAGATGCCTTCGTCGTCCCCGACCGCGTACGCCTGGACGATGTTGGGATGGTTCAGCTTGGCCGCCGCGCGGGCCTCCTTGATGAAGCCGACCACGAATTCGGTGTTGCTGGCATAATTGGCGGCCAGCACCTTCACGGCGGCCGGGCGGTCGAGCGAAATCTGATGGGCGAGATACACGATCCCCATGCCGCCGCGGCCCAGTTCGCGCATGATGATGAAGTCGCCGATCACAGTGCCGGACGCGATGCGGGACGAAGGAACCACTACGGGTTTATTGCAGTGCCCGCATTGAACATTTGCTCCCATATCCGAGTTGTCCACGGACACGATGCCCTTGCAGAATGGACATTGAAAACGCATTCAGTTTCTATTCTCCCGTCAAAAAATTCACCTTTCTATGCTCAAGGGAACAATATATAAGGCTTTTTGTGGATTTCAACACTTCATGTACAAGTTTTTTCAATATCGGTAAATCCGGAATGCGGCGATAAAAAAGGCTTTCCGGCTTGGATTTCCGGAAAGCTCAAAAACTCGTTGAGAAAAAGGGACCGGGCCGGGATCGGCTGCGGAATGTTTTTTATGGCTTCACAAGCATGCTCCATACTGCGATACAGCCGATCGATCCTTCTTTTTCAGACGGGAAGATGACAAATCACCGTGTTCATCCCGGGAAAAGCGGGAAGTCTTCTTTCGCTATTCCGGGGAACCGTGATTATTTTCCCCTGCTTTTATTCAAGGATCAATGTTGAAAACGAATCAGGGTCCTGCCCGCCGGCCAAACCTTCTTTCAAGGCAAGGTAGTGTTTGGCTGACGGATTGGCTGTATCGTTATTGTCGAAAACGACCATATTGAAACCGAAGATCCGTCCTTTTCCAACTTTGGAAAGCCCGAATTCGCTCCAGGGGACCGCGACTTCATACACCGTCAAATCGCCATTCCGTGCGATTGTGCACGGATAGCTGAGAAGCGTCCCTTCCCTTTTGCCCGAGGCGAAACGATAAAGAGCAGCGCCGTTGGAGCCCAGCCCCATGACAAAATTCCATACGCCTTCGCCGAAGCCCCGGACGGAACGGAGAGTGTTGGCGGTTAAATCGGGAATAACGGCAAATTGTACAGAATCGTCCATCCACATTTCCGCGCCGTTGTGCCGCTGAATGTGCATCCGGTCGCGAACCTTGACGGCCAGATAGAGATTGGCGGCGTCCCACCCGGCAAACACTTCCGCTTCGACATCTTTTCCGTCGTACTTCAGCAGTCCGTACTCCGGAATAATGAATTTTTTCGGGAAGACATTTGCCGGCGATGTCAATTTCGCAACCGCCGCCGGATATTTCGTCAGATTGCCGTTCACAGCAAAGTCCCGTACAGAATGGATTCCGGTCGGAACGGGCGGCAGCGGAATGTCATACACTTGCTGTCCGGCGGTCAAGCGCAGATTCTTTTCTCCGGCGGAGAAATGGACTGTTTCGCTGTTTTCTTCCAATGGTTTCAGGGAAAAAACCTGTTTGCCGCAAGCCACGGACAAGGATTCGCCGGTACGGTTCCGGAGATGAAGAATCGCGGAATCCAGCCCGGTTCGCGTCACTTTTGTTTCCAGAACGGAACCCCCTGAGAATTTGCCGTCACCCAGAAGTTTCCGCAATTCTTTCGGGGTAATTTTCGCAGAAAGAAAAACCGGCGAACCCGAAATCGGAAGAGTTACGGCACCGGGCGGAAGTTTTTTCTCCCGCATCATAAGATCGGAGAAATCCATTTCCGTGCTGCTTTGAAATGTCAGGGAAACCGGTTCGCCGGTCGTCCAGACGGCACAGACAACACTGCCCTCTTTCCTGAAAAGGTAAGCCAGCGTATGATGGGCCAGACGGGCCGGATTGCCACGGACCGGCTCGGCAAAAGCCAGTTTTTTCGCGACCGTTGCAAACGATACGGCGGACAATCTTGGAATATAGGTAAAGGATGCTTTTGCCGGCGGCAGAGACGAGGTGAAATTCGATTTGGCCTTTGGAGCAAGAATCCATAGCGTTCCGTCGTCGAAGTCGCTTTTTGCCTTGAGGTTATCCAGGAATTTCTGGCTTCCCTCGATACTTCCATAATGGAAAGAGTAATAGACAATTCCGGGAGTGCCTTTCACAATGATCAGGGAACGTGCGTTCAGGTCGGCGAACAATTTTGCCGACGGACCGGCAAGCGGATCGCTGTGCTTCTGGTAATATCCGCGTTCGGTGTTATAAACGATTCCTTCTTTGCCCAGTTCCTTCTGGAGGGTGATGGAAGCCCGCAAATATTCGGGCAGGCCCCCTTCCTCGGGCGGTGTCGGCGGCGCCTGTGTGCTCCAGTTGCCCGAATATGCGTGAATGCTCATGGCGTCATGATAATTCAACAAGTCTTCCAGCAGCATCCGCGAAACCCGCATGGGCGGATTGCCGTGGAAAAAATCTCCTCCGCATATTCCCAGCACGGAAACCACCGCATTCGGGTCTTTGGCTTTGATCGCCTCATAGAAATTCCTCGAAGCAAGGACGAAGTTGGCCAATTCCACCGTGGCAAATCCGCTGCCCGAATTTTTCGCATCGGCAATGTGAGCGTCGATTTCCGCCTCGGCTGACCATATTTTGATTTTCCCGTTGAAAAGTTCATATACGGCGGTCGCATGATCCCGTATGTGTTTGTAAGCTTCATCCGGATAGGCATACAACGCTTGACGGTCGCTTCTCTTCATGCTGATTTCCCGATATCCGTGTTTTTTGCCCGGCCACGCACTATTGCGTCGCGGAAACGCGGTACAGAGAATTCCCACGAAACGATACTCATCCTTCTCCGCTGCCCGAAGAAGCTGCTGGACATGGAGATTGGAAGCCAGTTTCGCTTTGTAGTCCTCATACGTCTCCTTTTCGGGATACAGGAAACTTATGAAAGGAAATCCGAACTCCACAGACCCGAATCCGATCTTCTTGTAATCATCAAGAAGCCGGTATCCCAGTGTGGAACAGGAGACTCCGAAGAAGGGATCGCGACGTTCAAATGCCGGAAGCACCGCGATGGCGCATTCAGCTGAAAAATCATGTTTCCCCGACAGGAAAACCTTTCCGTGGAAATACCCATTCTCCGCCGGAGCTGTCCAGTTCCATTGATGTACTGCCGTTCCCTTTGCCGGAAGGGTCAATGGAAAGGAGAAGCGGGCCGCATCCCGTCCGCCGTATTGTGTCATGACAATCAGGATGTCGGCTTTTACCTCCTTTGCATCGGAATTAGAAACTTCCAGCGTCAGATTCACCGGATCGCCCGGCTGGAAAATTCCGTTGCAGTCAGCATAAAAGGCGCGAACGGTTATCTCTGCCTGAAGCAGCGGGCCGACGATCAGACTCAATAAAACAATCAACCACTTTCTCATGGCTTATTCTCCTTCCGGATAAAGTTCAATCCCGGTCAACTCAAGCGGCGTGTTCTCCGGACCGAATCCGGCGATTTCGAGCATGCATTCCTTCATTTCCTGCGGCGCCGTCAGACTCATGTAGAGCTTGAACCAGCCTGGATTTTTCGCGTCGGGTTTGAATTTCTGCTTTTCTACCCAGCTGCTGCCAAGTCTGTTGGTTTTTCCGTCTTTATGGGTAGCCAGGGAAACCCAGAACGCGCGGATATTGCCGCGGTAACAGACGGACATTTCATATTTTCCGGGTTTGAGTTCAGGAAGTTTCTGATAAATGGTTCCGCGGCATTCCCCGCCGGATTCTTTCAGTTTCTGCACAAGAGTGATTTTCAATATATTCCCCCTGACCCCATTCTTCTCCACCGTCCATTTGCCGACTCCGTAAATGCTCCAGCTTGCCAATTGCCCTTTGTCGGTGAGCTTGGCAAAATCGGCATTGGAGATAAGGTTCTCCTGAGCGGTCAAGGTGAAAACAGCCATTGTAAGAACGAACAAATACATTTTCTTCTTCATAGGGCACCTTCTTTCTTTTTTTCTGTCATCTCATGTTCCATAATAGCTTATTGTGTGTAATTTCCGAAACGGCTACTTCTAAGCCAATAGGCATCGAAAAGATAGTACCTGCCGCTGGTGTCATAGGAATATCCGCGAATCAAGTCCGGCCCGCGAATCGCTTCGACATGCCCGTCGGCAAGGGTGAAATTCCCCCGCTGTGCATGAAGCATGGCCGGGAGACTTTGCATATTCCCATAATTGTTTTCCGACATGACAACACTGCTGTACCATTTGTCTTTCAGGTCATTTGCCGATCCGGTATACAACCGGGAATCTCCCAGCAGAATAAACTTCGATATCTGGATATTGGTTTTGGCCGTATAGTTGACTTCTCCTTTGAATTCATAACCGGGCCAGGAAGCATAATATCCCTGAACATTGGAACCCTTGAAACGCCACCCGACCGCCGGGTACTGCTGATACCCGCGCATCCCATATCCTGTCCGGAAATTGTCTGTCATGCCGGGAAGAGATTCCGGGCATTCGAAAACAAGGCTTTTCCGCGTGGTTTTATTTCTCCCCTGAATATACCCATAATAATTCAGTATCAGCGCATAAGAGCGTCTCCATTCCACCCAGGAATCGGTCCCAAGGCCATAAGGGGTCCATTCCCCTTTGTCGTCATTCGCATATTGCCTCAGGCCGAAATAAACCTGCTTGAGCTGGGAAATGCACTGGATCGAACGCGCCTTTTCGCGGGTTTTATTCAATGCGGGAAGGAGCATTCCGGTGAGAATCGCGATGATTGAAATTACAATCAGAAGTTCTATCAGTGTGAATTGATCTTTGTTCCGCATGATTAATCTCCTTTCGTTCTGACGGTTGTCGTATAACTGGCACTTCTGCGCATCACAAAATGGGTCGGCACTTTCACAATAAAACGGCAGAGACTTCTGTTTCTCACAATTTGAAGCAGAAGCCGGCATGCCTCTTGTGCCATCAGTTCCTTGGGCAGATCCACAGAAGCGATTAACGGAGTGTCGCTGTCCGGAAGCTGATATCCATATTCTTCCTGGTTCCCGATGCTGACCAGACGGTAATCTCTCCCCGCGATCATTCCCTCATCATACAGGGCGCTGATCAAAATGGAGGCAAGGTCATCGTCTCCGGCAAAAATGAACTTGCCCTTGAATTTTTTATAATGAACCCGGATCAGCCGGAAACAAATGATATCATGCTGTTGGTACGGCATCTCATACAGGGTGACCGCCTCGTTTTTGAATCCCGCCTTCTCCAGATGTTTGAGATACAGTTGTTTGGCGGAATTTCCGTTCGGGGTATTTTCCACGACAATGACCGGTGATTCCGAAGAAGGCAGGCTTATTTCATGAAAGACTTCATCGATTCCGCTGTTAACGTCATAACATACCTGTGAAAAAGGAATGTCATATTCAACCTCTCCGCGGTAAATCACCGTCGGGAGACCGCTTTCGAGAAGAGTCCGGATGGTAGCGGGGTCAAGATAATTGTGGGTTATCAGCAAAGCATCGAAATTCCGGGAAAGCCCTCCGTTGGACCGCATGTTTTCCAGTTCGGGATAAGAAAAAGTTCTGGCTTCACAGGAAAACCGGGAGAAACTGTTTAATGCATATTCGATGTGCTTGTTCCAGATTTTCTGCATTCCCACACTCAAATCCGGGATGATCGAATCACCGATGCCGACCCGTAGAACCGCATCTTCCGGATGGGAATTGAAAAAAGTCCCGCTGCCGCGCACGCGGTAGAGAAGCCCTTCCCGCACCAGGAGGTTGATCGCATTGTGCGCCGTCGGCACGGAAACCTCGAACTGTTCGGCGATTTCGCTGGCGGATGCGGTGGGCGTTCCCTTTTTCGCGTGAAGCGTCCTGAATTCCTCGCGCATCGCATCCGCAATCCGGCGGCTCTTGCTGATTTTTGCCCGTGTGATCATTCGCGTTCCTTTTGAAGTGTATATAAATATTATAAGGGATAGTCGGGCATTTGCCAATGAAAGAATCCGTAAAAAATGAAAAATTCTGTATTTTGAGGCGAAAAAATTCGTTCACGGAAAAACAGAGTGTATATGAAGTTATAAAAAATATTGTCCGGGAATTTTCTTTTCCCGGACAATGAGAGGAAGCATGGTTCGTTTTTCGGAAAGGAAATCTTACGGCCGGACTCCGGCGCGGTTCCAGTAGTTTTTGTAGGTCTGGTTGGCGGCGGTGATGTTGCCCAGTTCCACATAGGGGTCCAGCGGATTTGCGACTTTTACGGAAGACGCATGGCCGTCCGCCCAGCCGACGTTGATGATGTGGTTGTGTTTTCCGTAGGCGGCGTTGGAGGGATTGGTCCGGTAGGAGACCACATTGCAGGCGCCGGTGTTGAGATTGAGGTTCCATGCCTCCACGAAGAAGATGGTTTTTCCCGGCTGTTTGACTTCCGTGTCCTTGGCCGGAATGTCCGCCCAGTTGGCGGGGCGGTTGGGTTCCATGTTCGAGGTGGCCAGATGAGCGTAGTTGATTCCGTAGTTGATGGCGGTGGTTCCGATGCCGGTTCCGCCGACCCGGGCCACCTTGGAAATGGAGGAAGGACAGTAGAAAACGGCGTCGCTCCGGTTGACGTAGTTGTTGCGGAAGAAGACGCACCATGCCGAGCCGTCGGGCGTATAGATGGCTGCGGGCGGATAGTAAAAACCGTGATCGGAGATGTAGCAGAGCCCCGCCAGGTTCAGCTGCTTGAGATTGTTCACGCACTGAATGTTCTTTGCATTTTCACGGGCTTTGTTCAGCGCGGGCAGCAGCATCGAGGCCAGGATCGCGATGATGGCCGCCACGACGAGGAGTTCGATCAAAGTAAAAATCCGTTTTTCCTTTCCGTTTCCGGGAGCGTTCCGGTCTCCGGCGGAAAGCCCGCGGATGGGGAGCGCGGGCGCGGACAACCCTCCTAGAAACACCTTCGGCGGATGCAATTCTCTGTATCTCATTGTGAAGCTCCTTTCATTCGTTGGAAGGATGGTTGAATGCTGTCTCTATTTCAGTACGACCGTATAAATCCGATAATCCCTGCCGTCCACCTTTACTTTCAGTTTTCCGTGATCGAGAATCCAGTTCTTCCCGGTTTCGGGATCGACGATCTGAACCGGGGCCAGCGGGCCGAAATCCAGCGAAGCCTCCGCTTCATTGTCCGTGAGGTTGCAGACATTCAGCAAGAGTTTGCCCGGGCGGCGGTACGTGGTGACGCTGATCGCCGGGTTGGAACTCCTGACGGGATTCGTGCTGGACCAGTAGGGAAAGAATTCCACGTCTTTGTTTCCGAGGCCGAACTCCTTGCGGATCTCGATCAGCTTGATCAGCGGGGCGGTGTTGCACCAGATCGGCCACAGGATGCAGTCGTGCGCGGCGACAAAGGCGCCCAGCTCGCGGGCGGCGCGTTTGGACCTGGCGTATTCCTTGTCCACCTGCGGGCTCTTGGTGAGATTCGACATGATGATGCACGGCAGCCCGAACTGGGCTCCGGTCAATTCCGCCTGCCAGCGTTCCTTCGGGAAGGCGTAACGGAGGAACTTCTTTCCGCCGTTCGCCAGGTCCTCGGAAATCTCCTTGTTGTGTTTTCCGTATTTCGAGAGGAAACCGGGGTTGGAGAAATAGCCGGAATTGGAATGTTCGTAGGTCATGTTGGCGTCGCAGAAGCTGATGAACGGAATGGACCACGTCGCAGACGAATGGGCGACCAGGATTCCGGGTTTCCCGCGCGTCTTGAGGAAGACCGCGGCGATCCGCTTCATCAGGTCGCGGCGGGCGAACCAGTCCCACTCGTAACGGCGGACTCCGTTCTGGTCGACATATCCCGCTCCGTGGGCTTCGTTCATGTCGCGGATCGGGAAACAGTTGTCGATATCCCCGAAACCGTCGAAGCCGAGCAGCGCCATTTTTTCGACCATGAAGCAGAAGAAATCGGCCCAGCCGGAAGCGCTGGAGACCCGCACCTCGAGGCCGCCGTGCGCGGCTCCGTAGTTGTAGATCAGTTCGGGGAGGGTCTGCCAGTTCTTCATGTTCTCCGCCAGTTCGGGCGTGCGGTAAAGGAAGACATCTTCGGCGGCGTTGTCCCTCGCCAGATACATATCGTTGAGCTGCTGTCCGCGGGGCGACATATCCAGATATTTCAGGAATCCGATGCTGACCCGGATCGGATCGCAGTAAGTCAGCGCCGGATGGCCGGCGGCATGGAGTTCTTCAATCCACTTTTCCACTTTGGCGGTGTCTTTGATTCGCATGGAAGCGCCTGCTGTGCGGTATTCGTCGGGCCAGATCATCGGCAGGGTGCCGACCTTGCCGTGGCGGGTCTCCGAGTCATAAATGCCGCGCCGGGTGGAGCAGAACCAGTCGCGCCAGCCCTCCGGCATCGGGCGCACCGGCGTCGCGAAGAATCCGAAGGTGTAGGTGACCGGAGACTGTATGGTGTACGGAGCGCTCACGGGGACGGCGTTGAACGTGACCTCCCCGCTTGTGGCGGTGGCGGTCAGCGCGGCCGGCCGGAGGCTTTGTTCCTGCGGGGACCAGTTCCGTTCCGAACCGCAGAACCAGAGAAATCCTTTGTCGTGGTTTCCGAACCAGACCAGCGATTTGAACGGCTCGGAGAAGAATTCGCCGTTGGCTTCCGGGACCGGCATGGAAAAAGATTCTTTGGGAATCATGATCGAAATATACGAGTTCGGAGAGCCGATGAAATGGGTGAACAGCGCGTTTTTCCGCGGAAGGTGGAAGGCATAGGAAAAACGGTCGAGCGTGATCTTCTTTTTCGGGATCAGGGTCATGTCGATCCGGACCATGCCGTCGAATTCGATCGTGGTGACGGTTTTCAGGTCGAGTTCCGGAGCGGTCATGGTCCGTTCGAAAACGGCCCGGCCTTTTTTGTTCATAAGCATTTTGGAACCGGCCGGACGGAAAGCGGCTTTTTTGCCGTCCACGGTCATTTCCAGGCTCATCGGACGGGAGAGAAAGGATTCGCCGCCGATCAGGATTTTGGAGAGCAGGCCGTTTCCGGCCAGTTCATAACGGCGGTTCCAGACCTTCGCGCCGTTCGAATCAGCCTGGACGTTTTCAAACGGGGGCAGCACGAAATCGGGAGAAAGCGCCTCGATTCCGCGCCGGTTGGTCTTCCAGTCTTCCTTCGAGGTGTCGCCGAAATCCGGGATCGGAGTCGTGTTGAGTTTCCGTCCCGGGGCTTTGTTCCCCTCGCTGCTCGGATAGGCGTTCATTTTTTCCGCAATCTCCTTTGCCGTGTCGATCCATTTGTTTTCCGCGGCCTTGAATGCTTTGACATTCATCTGATAGACCGGGGATTCCTTCCCCGGCTTGAACTCCGGAATCGCGTGGAAAAGGTAGAATTTCTTGTAGACCTTGTGATCCCAGAACGTGTTTTTCCGCGCGACCGACGGAATCGGACGGGGAAAGCTCAGCACGACGCCCGTTCCCGCGGACTTCATATACAAGGCCGCCCAGGGAAAATCCGAGTTCGGGAGCCAGCCGCCGTCCGCCTGGAAGGAACCCTGTCCCGCGGGCGTCAGAAACTCGCTGAATTGCGGCGACCATCCCATCGCGTAGAGATAAAAATAAGAGGGCTTCTGATCGCTTTCGCAGCGGTACCGGACCGGCAGTTCAAGGCCGTCCGGGGTCAGGATACAGGAAGAGAAGACGCGGTATCCGCCGATGACACTTTCCTTCTCCAGCACGATCCGTTTCCCGGAATATTGCGCATTTTCGCGGATTTTCTGTTCTTTTCCGTCCACTGTCAGGCGCAGCTTTTCAACTTTTTCAGTGGCGGCGGAAGCCCCGAGCATTTTGCCGCCGGGGAAGGAGAGGATCGTCCCGTTTGCCCCGCTTTTTGCCAGCAGTTCCGTGCCGTCGAAATGGAAGGCGGTGAGCGTGAAAGCGGACGGGACGGAAAGGGTCAGCGAATAAGGGCCGGACTGAAGCCGGAGAGTCCCCTGCGAGGGGATGGCACTTTGCGCCGACAGAACGGCGGCAACCAAGAACAGAAGGAAAGCGGCTGTCTTTTTCATGATGGTCCCTTTTTGACGTCATTGATATTTTGAATGCTCCGGCCTTCGATGATGTGCGGCACAAAGACCCGGTTTTCAGGCTTTCCGCCCTGGTCGACGCGACGCATCTGCCGGAAAACTTCCCGGATCATTTCATCAAACGGAGGTTCCGCGGTGACAATGTCCATGGAGGCGCCCCAGCCGGGATCGACCTTGTCGAAGGCTCCGATGGAAATGTCGTCCGGAATCCGCATCTGGTTCTGGAAGAGGTATTCGAACACGGCGTTGTGAAAGACTTCGCCGGCGATATAGAGGGCGGTCATGTCCCGGTTTCCCGCCATGAATTTCCAGACGGCGTCGCCATGTTTTTCATGATCGGAAATCCGGAGGACGCGTTTTTCCTCGACTTCGATGCCCGCATCCGTCAGGGCGTCGCAGAAACCGTGCCAGCGTTCCGCGACATAGCTGCTGTTGCACAAGGCGGAGCCGATATAGCCGATTTTGCGGTGTCCGGCGGCGACCAGGCGCCCGGCCACCTCGCGGGCTCCCGCATACTGATCGGTCGTCACGAACGGGAAAGAAGTTCCGGCCAGCCTGCGGTTGAAGGCGAAGACCTTGATGTTCTGTTCCTTCAATGCATTCAGGCTCGGCAGATGGTAGGAGTTCGGACCGGAAAACAGGAACCACTCGATCTGGTCTTTTCCGATGCCTTTTTCCACCAGGTCGTAAAAATCCCGGGTGCACAGGAAACGGAGCTCGAAGTTGTTTTTTCTGGATTCTTTCAGCAGGGTGTTGAGCAGAGACGCCATCATGGGGCTGTGCATGTAGAACAGGCTGACGCCGTAGATGCCCAGGACTTTGGTTTTCTTCCCGGAATCGCTTTCCTCGGCGCTGCGGACAAACCAGCCTTTTCCGGGCTGGCTGGTGATGAGTTGCGCCTGTTCCAGAAGATGAAGGGAATTGCGCACGGTATGGCGGTGAATCCGGTACTGACGGCTGAGCTCGCCTTCGGACGGCAGCCGTGTTCCTCCCTTGAGTTTTCCGGCTTTGATTTCGCTCAGCAGTTCATCCCGCAGTCTCAGGTAGGCGGGCCGATGTTTTCCCACGGTTCCGGTATTCATGATGACAGTGCCTTTTCTATACATGTATATTTTTTTGTCTGGAGAAGATTATAACAGGTAAATACTTCATTGTCAAGAGGCAAAAAATAAAAAAAGTCATTTTTTTTCAAAAACGGGGATTGATTATTCCGGAAAAACGCCCTATAATATATACATGTTTATAAAAAGGAGCCATCATGTATATTATTTCGGAAATAGACGGACACAAATTGTTTCTGCCGCCGCCGAATCCCTCGGGCAGCGGTCCGGCAAAATGGAGAAACAATGTCCGCGCCAACCTCGAATTCATCGAAAAGAATTCTCCGCTCCGACCGAAAAGCCGCATCACCGGCTCGTTCATTTACGCCCATCCGCCGAACTATCAGGGGGTATGCACGCTTGACTTCACCCATGGGGACTGGGTCCGCGAACTCCGGAAGCTGAAAAACCTCGGAATGGACACGGTCATTTTCCAGGCCGCGCTCTGGAATGAGCTGGAGGAGTGCTATTATCCCTCCGAAGAATTCCGGAACTACCGCACCTGGAATGTGCTTGAACCCATGCTCCGGGCGGCGTCTGAACTCGGCCTGAAAGTGTTTCTCGGCGGATACGGCTCCGTCACCTGCTGGATGGACAAGCTGGACAAGGCGCTTGTGGAAAACGAGAAGAGGCGTCAGCTCAAATGCTTTCAGGAGCTCATGCGCTACAAGGGGTTGTTCCACGGGTTCTATTTCGCCCCGGAATCCGCCTTTCCGGGAGAGCGGGACTCCCGGCGCGAAGCCTTCCTCCGCACCCTGTACGGCGAACTGTTCCAGGAAATCAAATCGATCGATTCCTCCCTTCAAATCCTGATGTCCCCCGCCACCTTCTACTATCCGGACGGCAGGATGCGGCTCATGGGCGAAGCCTGGAACGCGTTTCTGCAAGGAGTTCCGCTGGACATCCTTGCCCCGCAGGATTCCATCGGCTGCAACTGCATCACGCTGGAGCATCAGGACGAGGCGTACCGGAACTGGAAATCCGTCTGCACGGAGAATAAAATTCATCTGTGGGCCAACATCGAAGTGTTCGATTTGTGCGAGCCTTTCGGGACGGCCCATGCCCGGTGTCCCGCGCTTCCGGAACGGGTGATCGCGCAAATCAACAATGCCGCGCCCTATGTGGAAAAAATGATCACCTGGGAAGGACTCTATTACTTTTCCGGCGCGGGAGAAACCTTGCGAAAAAGACTGTTTGAATAATTTTCACGATCAAGGAGAAAAAGACAAAATGTTGAGAATCCTGTTGCTTCTTTCATGTGTCATGAGTGCCGCCGCGGCGGAATACACGCTGGAATCCGGAGACTACTCCATTCGCTTTGCGGAGGAGCTCCGCCATACCGTGCGTTCCATCCGCTACCGCTCTTTCGAGATCGGAACCCGGACCGGATTTTACGGAACGGTCATGGCTCCGGAACAGGGAAAATACATCGGTTCCGGGCACACGGAAGGCGGCGTGGAAAAGGTTCTGCAATGGAATCTTCTCGCAGACGGAAAGGCGGTGGAGCCGAAGGACAACGAGGTGCTCCGCGCCCAACGGTTCGTGCTGGAAAAAATTTCGCAGTTCGACAATGCCCTTTTCCGGGTCCGCATCGAATTGACGCCCGAAGGATTCCTCGAACAGAAGCGTTTCATCACTCTTGCGGAGCAGAAATTTCACCTGCTGTACGTCAATCTTTTCTGTTGGAACAAGGAGACCACCGACTGGTTCGCCCGGACCGCGCAAGGCGCGTTCGAATCGGGGAGCTTCCGGCAGGAAAAAGTGCTCTGGCATCTCGAGAAGGAGATCCGCTGGACCGCCATTTACGACGCCGGGGCGAAGAAAGGCGTCCTGCTCTATTATCCCGAAATCATCCGGGGCTCGAGCCGGAAGGCCTGCTACTGGGAAGTTCCCCGCGCCTACAACAAGTTCTACATGATGGCCGCCTTCCCGATCCGGTGCGCGAAGGGATGGCAGTCGCCGGTATATTCGGTCTTCCTCCGCGGATTCGAAGCGCCCGATGCGAAAGCATGCCCGGCGGTTCTGGAAAAAGAGTCCGCCCGGATTGCCGGAATGAAGTTCCCCGCATTGCCGCTGCCGGAGAACAGCCCGGCCGGTCCGTAGTCGCGGTTTTGCTTTTCCGCCCCGTTCTCCGCCGGCTGCGGGAGAATCATTCGATGGAAACGGGGTTTTCCTCGTCCAGTTTCTGGAGCCTCTTCTGGAGCGCCATCGGGGATTTTTCCCAGCGGGCAAGGAGCAGATATCCGATCGGAACGACGAAAAGCGTGAGGAAACAGGCGCTCGTTCCGCCGTAGAAGACCACCGCTCCCAGACAGCGCCGGCTGACGGCTCCCGCGCCGGTCGCCACCAGAAGGGGGATGGCCCCGGCGACAGTGGAAATTCCGGTCATGAGAATGGGACGCAGACGGAGCTTCGATGCCATGAAAACGGCTTCCTCGAACTTATGTCCGGAGTCCCGCAGCTGGTTGGCGAATTCCACGATCAGGATTCCGTTTTTCGCGGCGAGCCCGATCAGCATGATGATGCCGATCTGCGTGTAGATATTCATGGTCATGCCGAGAAAATACAGGGCTGTGACCGCGCCGATCATGCCGAGCGGGACCGTCATCATCACGATCAGCGGACTGATGAACGATTCGAACTGGGCGGAAAGCACCAGATAGGAAACCAGCAGCGCGAGGCCGAAGATGAACAGCATGGAATCGGTGGTCTGCTTGAGTTCCTTGGACTGGCCCTTATAGGCGACCTGGGCGTATTCGGGAAGGTTTTCCCGGGCGGTTTTTTCGAGGAAGGTCAGGACATCGCTCAGCGCATAGCCGGGGGCGACGTTTCCGGTGATCGTGATGGCCCGCATGCGGTTGTAGCGGCTCAGGCGTCCGGCGTCGCCCATTTCCCGGATTTTGACAAGATTGTCCAGCGGCACCAGCTGCCCGGACGTGGAGGAACGGACATAGATGTTGCTCAGGTCCGACGGCGTGGCGCGGCTGAAACGGTCCGCCTGAAGGACCACGTCGTATTCCTGTCCGCGGTCCACAAAGGTGGTGACCTGCTTGGAGCCGAGCATGGTTTCGAGGGTCGTTCCGATGACTTTTGCCTGGACGCCGAGTTCGTTGGCGCGTTCACGGTCCACCTCCACGTGAAGCTGCGGGGTGGTTTCCTTGTAGTCGTAGTCGACGTCCACGAGCCCGGGATAGGTTTTCGCCTTTTCCAGAAGGATGTCGCGCCAGCGGACCAGTTCCGTATAATCGGGGCCGCCGATGACAAATTGGACCGGGTTGCCGCGCGCCCCGATTCCGCTGGGAAGAAACGGCTGGAGCTTCAGGGTCGGGATCTCCGCCAGTTTCCGGCGCAGTTCGGCGGTGATCTGCTGGGAGGTGCGTTTCCGTTTAGCCCATTCTTCCAGTTCCAGCATGGCGAAACCGGTGTTGGCCGCGCCCTGGCTGTCGCCGAACTGGGGGACCACCACCATCAGGATGGTTCCCTCTCCGGATTCGACGATCGGGTAAACCATGTTCATCATTTCCATGGAGGCGTCGTTCATCGTGTAGAAATTGGTCCCCTCGGGCGCCTGCATGCGGATATTGACCATTCCGCGGTCCTCGAGCGGCTCATATTCGGAGGGGAGGCGGGCCCAGCCCCAGACCATCAGCACGCAGATGGCCAGGAAAAGGAACAGGATCAGGATGGGAATCCGGGCGGCCGCCCGGAGGAGCTGGTCATAGACGTGTTCGCATTTCTTCATGCAGAACTCGATCACCCGGCCCAGGAAGGAGACTTCCTTGTGCGTCAGAAGCTTGGAACAGAGCATCGGGGTGAAAGTCAGCGCCACCACACTGGAAAAACAGACGGCGGCGGTCATGGCGACCGCGAATTCAGTGAAGAGGCGTCCGGTCTGGCCGGCCCAGAGGCAGATCGGCATGAACACGGCCGCCAGGACAAAAGTTGTGGCCAGTACCGCGAAGATCACCTGATCGGAGCCGCGCACGGCCGCCAGGAGCGGATGTTCTCCCTCCTCGATGCGGCGGTGGATGTTTTCCAGCACGACGATCGTATCGTCCACGACCAGCCCGATGGCCAGCACCAGCGCCAGCAGCGTGAGAATGTTGATGCTGTAGCCGAACATGTACAGAACAATGAACGAGCCGATCAGCGAAATCGGCACGGACAATGCCGGAATCAGGGAGGCGCGGAACGAACCGAGGAAAAGGAAAATGATCAGGAGAACCAGCACCGCGGCAATCACGAGGGATTCCTCCACCTCGTGGATGGAAGCGTTGATGAACTTGGATTCATCGCGGAGAATCCGCAGCTCCATGCCTTCGGGCAGGCTTTTCAGGAGTTCCTTCAGAAGAGACCGGGCGCCGGAGGAAACCGTCAGGGTGTTCGCGGTGGACTGTTTGTAGATCCCGATGCCGATCATGGGCTGCTTGTTGGTGGTGAAGAGCTGGCGCGTGTTGCGCGGACCGAGGGAGACTTCCGCCACGTCGCCCAGGCGGATGTAATTACCGTCCGCGCTGCGCTTGAGCACCATGCTGCGGAAGTCCTCGGGGGTGTAATACTGGCGGTTGAGGCGCACCACGAATTCGCGTTCAAAAGATTCGATCCGGCCGCCGGGATTTTCCACGTTCTCGGATTCCAGCGCATTCTCGATGTCCCCGACGGTGATCCCGCGCGCGGCCATGGCGGTGCGGTTCAGCCAGATCCGCATGGACTGCTCCTGGGCGCCGAGGATGGAGGCGTCGGCCACGCCCTCGATCACGGAAAAGCGGTCCAGGAGATAGCGGTCGACATAGTCGGTCAGTTCCATGCGCGTCATGGAAGAGCTGGTTACGGAAAGAATCATGACGGGGGAATTGGAGGAGTCGTATTTGGCGATGACCGGCGAATCGGATTCATCGGGCAGCTTGTACAGAATCCGGCTGACGCGGTCGCGGACGTCGTTCGCCGCGGCGTCGATGTCGCGGCTGACGGAGAATTCCAGCGTGATCCGGGAACGTCCGTCGCGGCTCTGCGATTCAATGGAGTCGAGCCCTTCGATTCCGGCGACGGTCCCTTCAATGATCTGCGTGATCTTGGTTTCGACCACGCTCGCGGAGGCTCCCTCGTAGGTGGTCGTGATGGAGATCATCGGCACGTCGATGTCCGGGAATTCCCGGACCGGCATCCGTTTCAGTCCGATCAGTCCGAACACGATTACGAGCAGCATCAGCACCACGGACAGGACGGGCCGCACCACCGAGGTCGAACAGATACTCATTTACGGACTCCTTCCGGGGAAGCTTGCTGGGGCGCCGGTTGAGCGGAGTCGGGAAGGACGATTTCTTCCACCGTTCCGCTGACGGTGACCGTGGAGCCGTCGACCAGTTTGAGCACGCCGTCCGTGACGATCACTTCTCCCTCGCGCAGTCCCTTGGAGACTTCGACGCTTCCGCGGTCCCGCTGCCCGAGCTGGACTTCACGGCGGGACACCGTCTTGACCCGCGGCCGGTAGACAAACACATACTGGATTTCCCCCAGGCTCATGACGGCTTTTTCCGGGATCATCAGGGCAAAACGGCTTCCCAGTTCCAGCTTTACCAGGAAGAGCATGCCGGGCATCAGCTTGCCGTCCCGGTTGGGGACCACCGCCCGGACTTCGACCGTCCGGGTGGTGGTGTCGATCCGCGGGGAGATCGCCCGGATCACTCCGTCGAAGACTTCCCCGGGGTATGCCACGCTGGTGACCCCGATTTTCTGTCCGGTCTTGATCCGCGGGTAATATTTCTCGGAGATCCGGAAATCGACCTTGATTTCACTGATGTCGTCCAGCGTCGTAATGATCGTGGCGGGGGAGACCAGGTCCCCGATGCTGATCTTGCGCATGCCCAGTTTTCCGGAAAATGGAGCGAGCACCTTGCGGTTGGCAATCTGGTATTCCACAATATCGATTTGCGTTCTGGCGCGGGCGACCGCGGTCCTGGACGCATCGAAATCCTTCTGGGAGGTGATGCGGGCGTTATAGAGCGGGGTAAGGCGCTTGAGCTCCCGTTCCTGTTCCTCCACATTGATCTTCATCTGACGGAGCTCCGCCTGATACTGGTCGTCGCGCAGCTGCACCAGGAGCGTACCCTTTTCCACGGCCTGGCCGTCCTCGAAATACAATCCGACGACCAGTTCGGTCGCATTCGCGATGATGTCGACGGATTCCCGCGCGGTTCCCGTGCCGATTCCCTCCACCCGCGACTGGATGATCTGTCCTTTGATTTTGCCCAGCTTGACCGTCGGCGCAATATCCGTTTGCCGCCGCGCGGTGATTTTGCGTTCGCCTCCGGTCTGAAAATAAAAAATGACGGCTGCGGCCAGAATCGCACCGCCGATCACTACCTCGCCGAATCGCAGAAATATTTTTTTCCAGTTCATGATTTTTGAATCTCTCCTATAAAAACAAACGCACGCCACTCCATGACTTCATAACGTCCGGCACATCTTTTTTATTGTCCGGAAATTCATGCAGTCTCAAAAAATGTTTTTTTTACTTCCTGTTTTTTTTGCCCGAAAGTGACAGTTTCTGATTTTTTAAGTTCATTTTCACCTTTTTTTGAATCTTTTTCTTTTCCTTGCAAAATTTTGATCCGGTGCTAGTTTAAAGATAATCCGCCAAAGCGGAAAGAGCAACCCCAAATGAAAGGAGATTTCGAAAATGATCAGTCACGAGCTTGCCAAGGGAATCAATCAGCAGATGGTTTTCGAGCTTTATTCCGCCTATCTTTATCTGGGGCTTTCCGCCGCTCTTGAAAAGATGAATCTGCCGGGCGCCGCCCACTGGATGAAGATGCAGGCCGACGAGGAAATAAGCCATGCGAACGGCTTTTACACCTATCTGGTCGGACAGGACGCCGAGATCGAACTGGAAACCATCCAGAAGCCGGAGATCAGCGCGGATACCCCGCTTGCCGTTTTCACGGCGGCGCTGAAACATGAGAAGCTGGTCAGCAAGAAAATCGACAAACTGGCGGAGCTTTCCGTGAAGGAGCACAGTTTCGCCACGCTGGTTTTCCTGAATACGTTCGTTACGGAACAGGTCGAAGAAGAGCGGAATGTCCAGGTCATCATCGACAAGCTGAGCCGGATCAGAGACAATCCGTCCGCGCTTCTTTTCATCGATGCCGAACTCGCGAAGAGGACCCTCTCTCCGGGAACGGCGGCCGTATAATCGAAGAGCGGTTTTCCGGCGGAGCGGCATGAAAAATTCCGCCGGAATATTCCGCTTTCCCGGAATTCCCGGAACAAATGCGGGAAATGAATCCTTCTGTTTCAAACTCTTCTCCCGGAATCACGGATACATCCGAAGCGCGTTTAAACGGAACTGGTGCGGAGTCTGCCCGAACCTGCGTTTGAACATGCTGATGAAATAGGTCGTATCGTTGAATTTGAACATTTCCGCGAGGTCGGCGACGGGAAGATCGGTTTCCAATAAGAATTTCTGTGCTCTTTCAAGTTTCAGGTTATTGATATACTGGATCGGCTTGATGTCAAACACTGTATTCCAGTGTCTGTAGAATGAACGATGGGAAAAGCCATGACGCCGGAGGATATCGTCGAGGGAGATGTCATCCATGAAGTGGAGCTGAAAATAATCGGCGATTTCCTGGATTTTTGTCTTATTCAGGCTGGCATCCGTATCCAATTTGACTTCCTGAAACAATATTTCCTCAAGAAGCTGAAAGGCCGCTATGTCAAGAGATTCGAGATCGCCCGGTTTCAGCGGGGTATCCATGAATTCAGTGAAAAAATGGATCAGGGAACTTATTTTGTGCGTCATCTTCATTTTCCAGATGCGCGGGGTCATGTCGAATCCGATTTTTTCGAATCTTTCAACACAGTTCAGCGGATAATCCAATAAAAGAGCCTCGCGTCCGCATTCCACATCATACTTGTAATATTCACCGTACGGTTTGATGATGGCATGCGGGAATTTGGTTTCATATCTCTTCCCCCGGATGATGTCGACCGCGTGATCTTCCAGCGCCGAAATACGGATGCCGATTTCCACATAATTGAAACAACGGACCTGATTCTTCTGCCAGACGTCGGGCTGATTTGTATAATATCCCGCTCCCATGATCGGGAATGGAAAATTAAAACGCCGGATTGCGTTTTGTGTGGAAATCTGTCGCCAGGTCTTCATATATTCCCCGTTTTTCACAGAATATATCATGTGAAAAAAATATATCCAGAAAGGAATGGCAAAAAAAACATATTTTTTGGCACAATATAGTGAAAAATGAGCCTTGCTATTGTGTCATAATATTATTATAATAAAGAATGAACAAGGTGGAAAGGAGCGAAGGATAAAGAATGAACAGCAGCGGACAAAACTGGATGCCTGAAAAAATGAAAATCGGAAACCGGACAGAAGCGTTGAAAACAGGGCGATTCACACTTATTGAACTTCTGGTCGTGATTTCGATCATCGCAATTCTCGCGGGTATGCTGCTTCCGGCCCTGAATAAAGCACGGGAAAAAGCACGGGCAATCCATTGCATCGGCAATCTGAAACAAATCAATTTCGGATTTGCCGGTTATACGGTCGATTACATGGATTATATGCCGCCGGCGAGATTCGGGGGAAACTCGGCGACCAACTGGATGTGGCAGTTGGACCCGTATATCAAAAACAATTACTACACCAAGGAGGGAAATATTCCGCAGAAATCGATATGGGGCTGTCCCACCCAACGAGTCTGGAGCGGTTCGTCCGGACGTATTTCCTATGGATACAACACCGCCCTTTTCGGCGGCAACGACTATTCACATGCAACCAGCTGGCAGATGGATGCCTATGTAACGTTTCCATTCAAAATCAACAGAATCACAAAACCTTCCAGACAGGTGGTCGTCTGTGATACCCAGCGCGGATATGGCAGTCTTGCCAACCGCGGAGACGGACAATATTGTCTGGACGATCCCTCTTATTTCTCCCTCCGGCATTCGAAGCGCTGCAATATCGGAATGATGGCCGGTCATGTCGAACCTCTGGATTACCGCTGGACAGTATGGCAGCTGCCGTACTACTATCCGATAAACTGCCGTCTGCTCAATGTGGATACTCTTTATCTGTACAACAATGGGGTAGCCGTCATTGATTATTCCCCTTATTAGCGGCAAGGCCTTTCCCGGCGGTGTCTTGCGAAGGGCCGGAAAATCGCTGTCCGGGAAATTTTTCCGGCCGATTTTCTTGAAGAAGCTGTCAACGAAGTTTTCCGCAATTCCCGCTATTTGGGAATTGCGATCTGGGAGTTCTGCGATACGAAAAGTTACATCCGTCTAAAAATGGCATGGCGGAAAATAATGGAACTCCTGAGAAAACAGCGAGATCACACCGGTTGAAATCAATAAAACGGAAGGAAGAAAAATGAGCGGAAAAATCAAAAAATCGCTGAGGGTGTTTTCGGTGCTTCTCCCGATGCTGGCGCTGAATGCGCAGAATGTTGAAATCGGCTTTGACGCCAAGCCGGCTGAGAACGGATTGACGGTTGACTGGCACCAGAACAAGGCCCCGAATTTCAAGCCGTACGGAACCGTTGAACTGATCGACGCTCCTTATGGGAAATGGAAGAAGGCCCTCCAGATTGCTTCCACGGAAAAACCGACGGATGTGCTCCTCAACAAGTCGATTCCGGCCAAAGTTGGAGATCATTTTTCCGTCACGGTCGTTTTCCGGAGCAAAAATAATCACAAGGCGCGTGTCGGACTGTACGGCATGGACAAAAAAGGACTTTGCGAATATCAGGCTTTCGAATTCACCCCGATCAATAAAGAATGGGATTTCCGTCAGACGACATTTGAGGTTCAAAAGGAGAATACCGACCGGATTTGCTTCTTCCTCGCCGCCAACCCGAATTCCAGCATAGAGTATTCCTGTTTAACCTACCGGAAGCTCTCCGACTCCGAAACAACCGCATTTTCTCCCGGCAAAAACCGGCGGCTCTGGAAGGAACGCACCCAGGGAGTCAATCTGGCTTACAAGAAAAAAGTAACTTTCCATCCGGAACCCAACTATTCCCTGACCAGCAGCGGCGGGAGTGACGCCGCCGATCTCACGGACGGACGGCTCGGAAAGCCCAACGACATGTTATGGTTTGACACGGAAGCCGTTGCCTGGTATCGTGCGCTGCACGGCGTAACCGTCATCGTCGATCTGGGAAGTGTCCAGCCGGTCGAAAAGGGAGTCATCCGGATCAATGGAGGCCGCATCGGAGGAACGGAATTTCCGCGAATCCTGGAAGCCTGGGTCAGCCGGGACGGTACAAACTTCTATCTGTCCCATTCCATGAAAAAAGTCGCCGTCACCGAACGGGACATGACCAACTGGAAAGAGCTCTATTACCTGCCGGAAACCCTCAGCGATGAAGCGGCTAGTCCGACGTATTATGTCTATCCGTTTGAACTCGATGTCAAAGCGGACGCCCGGTATGTCGCTTTCCGGGCTCCCATCTACACAAGCCTTATGATGATTACCGACGAACTGGCCGTCATGAAGGCAACCGATTCGCAGCAGAAGGAGGAAGGGTATAATTCGGTTTACAAAAAAACACCTCAGCCGCTGGTTCATGAAAGCATCATCATCCAGCCCCGCATGGAGAAGTTTTATGTCGCCGGCAACATGAAGCTCCCGAACTGGCTTACCGTGGACAACCGCTTGAAAGACAGCAATGGTCAATTCAGTTACACGGTCGATCTCCCGGAGCAGATCGGTTTCACCGAGGAAAAATCCTGGCCGCAGTTTACCAGAACCTTCCTCAAGGAAGAGCGGGCAAACGGGCGTGTGACCTATGTTTTTGAGCCGAAATGCAAATTCAGCACTTTTCTTGAAGTCACCGCCTCCTACCAGCTGGGACCGTTTTTCTTTGCAACGGAAGGAAAAACCGTCCCCGAGAATCAGAAATATGCTGTTTTCACGACATACTATAACGGGAAACAGGAAACCGCAAGGAAATTGCCGCTGGAAATCATAACAATCCCGGAAGTTCCTCCGGTCAAACACCTGAATATTTCCCTGGCATGGACCGAAAACCGGCATTTCATGACCTGGCCGGACTATCTCAAAACCCAGAAGAGACTGGGCTTCAACGTGCTGCCGTTCTTTCCCTTGAGCAAGGACGCCCCGCAGGCAAAAGAACTCATCGAGAAAGCGGAAAAAGAGGGTTTCCTCATTCGTCAGCAGATGTCGCCCACCGCCAAGATGAATGCGTACAATAAAGGGGTGACCGAGTACAAATGCACGTCCGGGCACAACCTGGTCCGATCGGCTTGTTTGGCATACCGCGGCAAATATTACAGCCAAATGCTTGAAAACATCAAAAACGCCGTCAGGGACTATCCGGCCGACTTCATCACTTTCGATGAGGAAACCTGGGGAACTCCCCACCTGAACGCATCGATGCAGTGCACCCGCTGCGATGCTTTGCGGAAAAGCAAAAAGATGGAATGGAAAGATTTCTTCGGATGGGCCGAAGCGGAATATCTCAAGGAATTCAAAAAAGCGGTCGCCGAGGGCGCCCGTGAAGGGAAAAAGAAAATGCCGGTGATTGGATTCTATGCCCTCCGTCCGGACGGAACAACCTCTTTCCAGCTCGGGAAAGTCCCGTTTCTCGGATGGAATGATCTTTATCCCGACTACTGTGACGAAATCCAGGATTCATACTATGGACGCGACACGGCCGAAGCCCATAAACGCGCCCGTCAATATTACATGCGGATCCGGAACCCGAAAATACTTATTCCATGGATTACCGGAGGCGCCGGCGCACACTGCGAAACAGCCTATTCCAAACGGACCGGACAACATCTGATCGAGGTTCTGATGAACGGTGCGGGCGGAGTCCAGTATTTCATGTATCCCAGTTTCGAGTCCCCTCTGGACTACTACTACCATGCCAGGACCTTAAGCGAGCTGGTCCCGTTCGAGGATATCCTGATGAAAGGAACTCTCGATGAATCGTTCAGGGGGTCCAACGACAAACTTCTTTATACCGCGCGAATCCTGGGAAACCGAACGCTTCTACTCATCGGGAACTATGCCGCCGTCAACCCGGCCGAAACCGTCATCAAAGTGAATGGCAAAGTTCGCGATCTTGTCCGCCGGAAAGATTTGACGGGTTCCGGGGGAACGGTGAAACTGACCATCCCGGCCGACGATTACGGATTGTATCTCATCACCCGGGACAAGGTGCAATAGCTCACGAGCTGTTCGGACAGGACCGGTGTTTTGAAACCAGGAGGAAAGTAAACAAACCCCATGAAAAGTTTTTGCGTTCGAAACGGGAAATTCATGCTGGATGGAAAAGAGTTCCAGATTCTTTCCGGAGCCATGCACTATTTCCGCATTCATCCCGGATATTGGCATGATCGCCTGACCAAACTGAAACAGTGCGGAATGAACACGGTCGAAACCTACATCGCGTGGGTGTGTCATGAAGAAGACGAGGGAACGTTTGCCATGGATGAAAATCACGATTTCGTGAAGTTCATCCGCATCGCTCAGGAATCGGGGCTCCATGTCATCGTTCGTCCGGGCCCCTACATCTGTTCCGAGGTCGATCTGGGAGGCATCCCCGGATGGCTGCTCGGGAAACAGGGGGTCCGGCTGCGCTGCTTGAATGAAGTCTATTTGAAATATGCGGACCGCTATCTGGACTGGGTCCTCGGAAAACTGAAAAAACTTCAATACCCGGACGGCGGTCCCGTCATCATGATGCAGATCGAAAATGAATACGGCTACTATGGAAATGACCGGGAGTATATGGAACACCTGTGCGACCGTTTTCTGAAAAATGGAATTTCAGTCCCTCTTTTTACTTCGGACGGCCCCGGCGAGATTGAACTCAAACGCGGCTCCGTTCCGGGGGCGGTCGTGACCGGAAATTCCAAAGATTGTTCAGAAGAACAGATCCGCAATATGCTCGCGCATCAACCGGAGGGGCCTGTCGTTTTCATGGAAATCCATCAGGGCGCAATCCAATGCTGGGGATCCGAACGACAGCATAACAATCCTGAAAAGGTGCGCAAAGTGATCGGCAGGCTCCTGAAAATGAAAGCATCCATCAATCCATATACGTTTCATGGAGGAACATCCTTCGGTTTTCTTGCCGGCGGGTGTTTTCGGGAAAACCACTACAGGCCGTTCTGCACAAGTTACGATCTGGACAGCGCTCTCGATGAAACCGGCGCCCCGACTCCGAAATACTTCATGTTCCAGGAAGAAATCGGCCGGTCTTCCGAAAAACCCGCGGTTCACCCGCGCAAAGCCTATGGACGGATTCATCTGACACGGACCGTTTCATTGCTGGAAGCCCTTCCGAAAATGGGGATTCGTCACGAGGAACATCTGCCGCGCACCATGGAGGAATATGGACAGACCTTCGGGTTCATCGATTATCGCATCCGGCTGGACGGCTGGAAATGCGCCTCCCTGGAACTGGAAGGTCTGCAAGACCGCGCCATTGTGCTCGTCAACGGGGTCTGCGCGGGAAGCCTCTGGCGGAACGACGTGAAGTTCAATGCCCATCTCCCGGGCATCCTGTGGCTGCAAAGTCCCGGTGACGAATTCCAGGTGGATATCTTTGTCGAAAATATGGGACGCCGTATTTTCGGCACTGCAATGAACAATGAATTGAAAGGGTTGAAAAACATTCGGGTTTCCGGCGGCGAATACTGCAATCTGGAGGTCTTCCGGCTGCCCCTCAAAAACGGAGACATCCGGAAGCTGGAGTTTTCCACCGGCGGAATTCCTACAGGTCAGCCGGCCTTTTATCAGGGAGATTTTGACATCGGGGAGGAGCCGTGCGACACCTTTCTGCACGTGCCCGGAGGACGCGGCGTCTGCTGGATCAATGACTTCAATCTGGGGCGTTACTGGAACATCGGTCCGCAGCAAACATTGTATGTCCCGGCTCCGGTCCTACGGAAAGGAAGAAATACCCTGACTGTTTTCGAACTTCATGGAATTCCGTCCCGAAGTGTCTTCTTCGATGATATCCATGAACTTGGTCCTGCGGTCAGTGAACAATTTTATTCCGGCGGGGAGTGAAGCCGTGCTTTCTGATCGGTTTCCTTTTCCTGTGTTTTCTTCCGGACTTTCGGGGCGGGAGCCTCGGGAGGAAGGGCATTCAGCCGTTCCTGAATGTCTTTCCGGGTCAGGTTGCGCATGGATAGAATCTTCATCCGCATGGGGGGCCGGGGCTTGTTTTTCCCGTGTTCCCACAGGAAGATGGAATTCGGGTTGACGCCGAGCAGGCGCGCCATGGTCTGACGGTCCAGCGCAAGACGTTTCCGGATCCGGATGATCCCGCCCGCGCCCAGGCGGGTTTTCTTGTCGAAACTCAATGTTTTCTGATCGGAAGAAGGCTGTATTTCCGGAAAGACGGACAAGTATTTCTGAAACGTCCGTTCCAGTTCCGCCAATTTTTTTTTCTGTTCGGCGTTGGCCTTCCGGAGGGTCTGTATGGCGGTCAGTGCCGGCAGCATGGCTGTCCGGACTTCTTTTTTAGAAAGACGAATGATTTCTTCTTTGAGCAATCGTGCGAAATTTGCCATTTACCGTTTCCCTTTTCATTATCGTTTGAACTTTGGATGAAATCCATATATATTATGTTCATAATTGTGCTATAATTATTACACAGAAAAAAGAAAAATCAAATTCGATCTCCAGGAAAATTTGATTTTTTTTGCAGCGGGAACATCGAAATGAAAAGATTCATTGTTCCGCTGGAAACGGAGTTCTGTAAACATGGTTTTTGTGGATACCCATTTTCATAACGGAGACTACATTGCGGACATGTCTTCCTATTGTGCGGAGGCGGAAAAGGCCGGTGTCCGACGCCTTCTCCTGTGCGCCTCCGGATATGAGGATTCCCGGAATGCGTCCGCCGTGGCGGGCGCGAACGACGGTGTGTATTTCGCCGCCGGGATCCATCCGCACGAGGCCGCTCCGGAGCGGAACAATCTGCCCTTGTTCGACTCTTTTGAAAACGATGCGAAACTGACCGCGGTCGGAGAAACGGGACTGGATTATTTTTACAACTTCAGCGGGCGGGAAGTCCAGAGGGAGGTCTTTGCCGCCTGTCTGGAACGGGCTCTGCGCTGGAACCTGCCCGCGGTCGTGCATTGCCGCGACAAGGAGGATTCCATGCAGGCATACGAGGACGCCTTCTCGCTCCTCGGACCGTTTGCCCGGAGGGGCGGCCGTTTCGTGCTGCACTGTTATGCGGGCGATCTGGAATTTGCCGGGAAATTCCTCGAACTCGGCGGATATTTCGGGATCGGCGGAATGATCACGTTTGCCAGGGCGGACAATATCCGCAGGATCGCCGCTTCGCTGCCGCTGTCGAATCTTCTTCTGGAGACGGATGCCCCCTATCTTGCGCCCCGGCCGCATCGCGGAAAGAACAACTCCTCCGCGTATCTTCCGCTGGTGGCGCGGAAGCTTGCGGAAGTCAAAGGAATCTCCCTGGAGGAGTGCGCCCGGGCCACCACCCGGAACGCGCTGGCGCTTTTCAGCAAAATGCAGGAGGTATGACTCCGTATGCCGGACTGGATCGATATTCAGAAGGACCCCGCCCACATCGCCCGGGAACGGGCCAAAGCGCGGGAACTCCGCAAAAGCGCCTGGTGGCGCAGTCTTCTGGACAAGGGGATCTGCCACTACTGTCACCGGAAATTTCCGCCGGAAGAGTTGAGCATGGATCATGTCGTTCCGCTTGCCCGGGGAGGGCGCAGCGGCAAAGGCAACATCGTTCCCTGCTGCAAGGAATGCAACAACCGGAAAAAATATCTCACGCCCGCGGAAATTCTCCTGGAAGAACTGGAGAAGAAAACTCCGCCGGAATCGTGAGGAAGGACCGTTTTTTTCCTGCGGACGGAATTTTTCCCCTGTCGAAAAATATCCCGCTTTCATTTATCGTTTGACCTGTCCCTTTTTGCCCGATTTTTCCGTCGGCCCGGCGGAATCGTGCTTGAATGCGGATCGTTTGGTGCTATTGTATTCGAATCTGTTGAAAAAAAAGGGAGAGTTTTTCATGAGAGAGGAAAAGAATTACGATTTTCTGAAACGGATGCGCGAAGTTCATAAAGCGGACCGCCGGGACCCGGGTTTGAAGCCTTCGGAGGGGGAAGTGGAGATCGATTCCTCCTGGCGGATCGTCATCGGGTCCGGCGCCTCGAAACTGGTGCGTCACGCGGCTTCCGACTTTCAGGATTATCTCTTCAAAAGCATGAATGTTTCCATCCGGATCGAGCCCGCTTCCGAACTCAAAAAAGCGCCGAAAACCCTTCTGCTGGCGACGGCGGAGGAGTATCCGGGAATTCCGGTTGAGACGCCCCGGAAACAGGGGGCCTTCGTGCTGGAGGCGTCCGCGGACGGCGTCCTGATCTGCGGCGCGGAGGAGCGCGGGGTGTTTTACGGCTCGATCCATCTGGAGGATCGGATGAATCTCCGCGAGGCGCCGTTCCTGAAGAACGCGTTTTATCTCCGCGAACCGCTCACGCGCATGCGCAGCGTCCATTCCGGTTCGGGGATCGACGACTTCCCGGACTGGCAGCTGGATGCGATCGTCCACGCGGGCTTCAACGCGATCGACGTCTTCACGGAGGACATCGACACCACCACGCGCGGCTACTGCAACATCAACGACCTCATCGACCGCGCCGCCCATTACGGCATCGACGTGGTTCTTTACAACTACATCCGCTGCTACAAGCATCCGGACGACAAGGACGCCGAGGAGTTTTTCGACAACATCTACGGCAGCCTCATCCGTTACTATCCCAAAGCCAGGGCGCTCAGCCTGGTCGGCGAATCCCTCGAGTTCCCCAGCAAGGACCCCGCGACCTCCGGAAAAAGATGGCGGGAGAGTGTGGTGGACGGCATTCCGGATGTCCGCCCGAGTCCGGGCTGGTATCCCTGCTGCGACTATCCCGCGTTCCTGAGCCGCATCCGCGACGCGGTCCACAAGGTCAATCCGGAGGTGGAAATCATTTTCAGCACCTACAACTGGGGCTGGGCGCCGCTCGAAACCCGCGTCAATTTCCTGAAAAATTTTCCCAAAGGCATCACCCTCCAGATCACCTACGAAATTTTCAAGCAGCACCGGATCGGCGACCTCAAATGTCCGGTGATGGATTACACCATTTCCGCCGCCGATCCCGGCTACTACTTCACCAGCGAGGCGGAGAACGCCGCCGCGCTCGGGATCGAGAGAATCCGCGTGACCAGCAATCTCGCGGGAACCACCTGGGACTTCGGCGCCGCGCCCTACGTTCCGGTTCCCCAGCGCTGGATCCGCCGGATGCTCACGCTCAAACATTACCTCAAGACCTGCGGCGTCACGAGCTTCTACGAAAACCATCATTACGGCTGGTGGCCCAACCCCTGCATCGACCTTGCCAAAGAGATATTCTCCTCCAACGCCGCGGACGACATGGATGTCTTCCTGAAACGCATCGCGGTCCGCGATTTCGGGGCGGAAGCGGCCCCGGAAGTGGTCGAAACGTGGGCGCTCTGGAGCAAGGCCATGGACCATTACGTGGCCTCGAACGAAGACCAGTACGGACCGTGGCGCACGGGGCCGTCGTATCCGTTCATTTTCCAGCCGAACATCTCCCGCACGATGTCCAGCAAGGACATGCAGTTCCCGACCGTCCCGCACGCTCATTTCGGCTATAAGATCATCAAGACCCTCTACATGCCGTACGAGAACGAAAACCAGTCGCCCGGCCCGCTGCGTTTCCCGCAGGAGATCGTGGAACTGGAAAAGATGCTCGCGATCTGGAACGAGGGACTTTCCCGGCTCGAATCCGCGCTGAAACTCATGCCGGAGAAAAAGCGTCCCGACGGCGAACGCCTTTTCGCCCTCGGCAAATTCATGCGCAATTCCGTGAAAACGACGCTCTCCATGAAACGCTGGTGGCTGCTCAACACGCAGCTTCAGGCCGCGTCCGGCCGGGAGGCCATGCTGGAGCTGCTGGACAAAATCCGGGCGCTTGCCATGGAGGAGATCGGGAACGTCAAGGACACCTTCGCGTGTGTGCGTGTGGATTCCCGGATCGGCTGGGAGCCCTCGATGGAATATGTCTGCGACGAATGGCATCTCGACTGGAAGCTGCGCCAGATGGACAGCATGCTCCTCGAACTCGAAAACTACCGCCGGATGATCCTGCTTTAAGGGACAAAACATCCGGATGAAACCATAATTTCATATTCTGGAGGAAATGAAATGAAACATTCCCCGGCATTCTTGTTTGTACTCCTTTTCCCGCTGTTTTCCTTTTCGGCGGAAAAACTGTATCTGAACCCGTCCTCGGAATGCGGCGTCTTCACCACGACCAGAGGGGAATGGGCGACTTCGACAGAGTCCGAAGTCAAGCTCGGATACGATGCGGATTATCTGTATGTGGACGCGTTCTGCAAGGCGGCGCCGGGTTCTTCCCTTGCGGTCGCCGGGAAGAAGGACGACGACCTTTCCATTTTCAGCGGAGAGGTTTTCGAGTTCCAGATTGCCCCTCCGAAACAGGACGGGACGTATTATCATCTGGCGATCAGTCCCTCCGGATACCTCTATTCCGCCAGAAAGCGCGACACACAGTGGAATCCGAAAGGCCTGATCCGTTCCACGAAAACCAGCGGCGATGAATGGAAATTCCATTTGGCCGTTCCCTTCCTGGCCCTCGGGGAAAACGCGCCCGCCAAAGGCGACGTCTGGAAGATCAACCTGGCCCGGACGACGGTCATCCCCGGAAAAGGGACCGAGTCTTCCAGTCTTTCCGGCGCGAGCGACTTCCATGACGTGAAGCAGTATGCCGACGTTGTTTTCGGCGTGAAGCCCCCCGTGCCTCCCCTCTTCCTCCGCGGCGTTTCCTTTTCCGCCGACGGTTATTCCTTCCGGTTCGACGCCCCGGCACTTCTCCCGAAGCTGAAAGCGGAACTTGTTCTGGACGGAAAAACGGTCTTTTCGGAAGTCGTTCCGGTCCGGAACGGGGAACTGGTCTTTTCCGGCGCCCTGAAAAAAGAGTATCTGCCCCTCAAGGCGATTCTGTCGGCCCGTGTGGTTCTCCGGAACCCGGAGACGGGCGCGGAGCTTTTCCGCAAGGACAGTCTGGTCAACCTCAGCGGGCTCGATATGCTTCAGCTGGACCGTTATTATTATACACCGCAGGACAAAAAGATCCGGTATAAACAGTTCTTCACCGGCGAAAAAGTCACGCTGCGGATTCGGAAGGACGGCCGGGTCCGCACCATTCCGGGGATAGGCGCCGAAGGAGCGATCCATTTTGTCGGTCCCGAACCCGGAAAAAAAGCCCCTCCGGCTCTCTCTCCCGGACGGTATGTGCTGGAAGTGACTGCGGGAGATACCCGCACCTCCCGCGTATTCTTTATTCTGGACAAGCCACCCGTGCCCCTGGAAATTCCGGACAACGCGCAGTTGAAGATCACGGACAAAGGGCTTGCACTGGGAGGCGCGCCCGTTTATCTGATCGGAATCTCCGGCACTCCGAAAGCCTTTCTCCAGTTCACGCCCGCGTTCAATCTGGCTTACGCCAAATTCGGCAATCAGAAAAACGCGGTGGTCCTGGGCGGACTTCCGGGGGCGCCCCTCATCCGGAAGCCGTTTACCGGAATCGACTATCCGCCATGGGATCAGCACCGGAAGAAAATCGATGCGTATCTCACCGCTCAGGACCCGGCGAAGCCGATCCTCCACCGCATCGCCTATGAGGCCCAGATTCCCGCGGTATGGAAACAGCCCGACGGAACTCTCGTTCCCCGGGATACGGACGAACTGATGGCCCGGATTTATGCGCATGCGAAGAAAGCCGCGCCCGGCCTGATCTACACCATCCAGACGGACAATGCTTCCAAGATAGAGGCTCTTTCCAAATCCTGCGACGTCTTTGAGGTGGCCTTCTACTCTTCCAGCTATGCGCAGAACATGGTGCCGCGGCTTCGGGCGGACATGGAAAAGGTTGTCGAATCGGTTCCCCGCGGGAAGCCTGTGATCTTCTGGCTCGGGGGCACCATTCCGAACGCGACCTGCCGTCTGGCGGAGGAACTCCGCTGCGGGGTCTACCTGTCGATTGCCCATGGTTTTTCCGGGAACATCTTTCACATGGGACACGGCTTTCTCCCGGAAGACCGCTCCCGTGTATGGTCGCTGATCTCCGGAATCCATGCGGAAGTGCAGCGTTTCTATCCCGCGTTTGCCCGGGGAAAGAATGCCGCCGGATTCGTGCGCAAGGCGCCCGCGGACAGCTTTGTCTGGAAGGCGGTGGATACAGGGGATGACATCCTGCTGCTGGCGGTCAGCACGGCTTCTTCGGAAAGCATGCTCGAAATGAAAGTGGATGCAAAAAACGTACGTCTGTACGATTCCTCCGTGGAAACGCCTCTTTCCGACGGTGTATTCCAGGACCTTTTCACGCCGTATGAACCCAAGGTGTTCGTCTTCCGGAAATGATGTTGCACACGGGATCATGCCGGACTTCCGGCGGGGGCCGGGACGATTTCGACAGCATCCCGGTCGCAGATGACAAGCGGATAGTCGGTGAGGGGAAGACCGGTCAGCTCAAGCAACGGTCCGGTCTTATGAATACGCAGCGGATAAACTTCCCCGGTGAGCATTCCGATAAGCACCGGATTCCGGAAAGAATTGGAAAGCTCATCCCGGATCAGCGTCACCCGGATATTGCCGCAGCCGGCGAACTGAAACTGCGGATCTTCCGGAAGATAATAGGCGAAAAAGGGAGATCCGTTCCGGACAAATGTATATTTCCGGACCGCCAGATCCTGGATGCGGGAATGTTTTTCCATGCGTGAAAACGCATCATCGAAGTTGACGGACATGAATAACGGTTCCGGAGCCGTTCCATCCCGGAAAATGGAACACACATTTGCCATTGCGAAGTAGGCTTTTTTCGGGGTATAGGTCAGACCGTTCAGGATTCCATGCCGTGCGGGGTTTTTCTGCGTGCCGGAACCCACCTGATAGGCCTTTTCCATCATATCGGCCGTCTGGAAGTAAGAACTCATTTCAATTCCGCACGACATATCTGTGAAATATCTGCGGAGGAGCCAGACCGCCTGATTCCGCTCGCTTTCGCGTACATACCGCGGGTGCCAGTACGGGTCCGGCGTCCAGGACGCATACCCGGCTTCTCCCTGCCAGAGTGCGGCATGCCCGCCTCCGTTTCTGTCGAAAAGCCTTCGGAGAGCCGAAACGGTTTCCGGATAATCGATTTCAGGCTGGATGCAGTAGGGATGAATGCAGAAAAAATCGATCTCGCGCAAAATCCCGGTCCCGGCAAATTCCAGAAGATAATCGCACATGGAACCCGCGATGCATGCCCCGATTTTCGCGTCGGGAATCTCTTTGCGAATCTCACCGGCTGTGATATGGATCAGCCTGGCATACTCTCCGGGAGACGGCGTTTCCGGCTGCCAGAAAGGGGATATATTGGACTCGTTCCAGACCTCGAAATATTGAATTCTCTTCCGGAAATGCCGGCTTAAGGCCCGGACATACCTTTGCCATGCCTGGAGGGCTTCTTCCCCGTAGTACAGAGGAACGGCGCCCACCGCCGCTTCGCCGAAAGCCTCCGGCATATAGAGTTTGTTGCCGAAACCGACGTTGAACCACGGCTGAATCCCTTGTGAGAGCAGTTTTTCCACAATGTCGTCCAGCCATGTAAAATCGTATTGATTCTTCACGGGTTCGCAGCGATTCCAGCCGGTCTGACAGCGGGCCCGCTTGATTCCGATGCGTCCCAGTTTCTCATAACAGGGCTCCGGATCGAACACTTGCCGGTCCAGACATTCAAAACCGATGCTGACCGGAGATTTCCGGATTTCTTTTGACGAATACGTCTTGAGCATTCCCGCTTTTTCATCTTTCCACTCCAATTTGTCTGTCATCATAAGAGTACGCCATCCTTTCTTTTCTCGGGCCCGGGATTCTCTCTGGAGTTTCACCGGTTTTCTGTTTCATGACAAGGAAAATGTATCGTTCTTCACTCTCTTCCGCCATTCTGTTTTTGACAAATCAATGGTGTTTTTTTGACATTCCGGAAAGAGAATGTATATTTCCGGGAACGAGAAAAAGGATGAATCTATGACGCTGATACCGATCTGGCTGAACACGGTCCGGCGCGAAACCGGACTGGTTCCTTTTGTACGTTCATTCGGATATTCTTCCGAGTGTGTCCAGTCTCCCGAAAGCCGATCCGAATCTCTCCAGTTCTGTTTCCGTTTCAGCGGGGATGCCCGGATGGATGTTCAGGAGATCGATGGCCGTTTTCATCAGGCGCGTTTTCCGCATTTTTTTGTCAAGCGTCCCGGAGAGAGGATGCGTTCGGATTCCTGCCGGATGCTGGACACCTTTTATTTCACGTATGCCCCGCAGGCACTGGATTTTTTTGAGAAAAGGGGCTTGCGGAAAGATATTGTCATGTGCGAAATGAGTTTTTCTCCCGAAATGATCTCGCTGATCCGGAAAATCCGGAGTTATTCCAGCGCCACCCACGCATTCGGCATCGCAGACCGGATTGACATGCTTTGCTGCCGGCTTCTTCAGGAAACCCTGCTTCGGATCGGGGCGGGAAACAGGCAAGGTTCATGCGAAGAAGAAAAAATCCTCAAAATCGCCTCTTATTTCCAGTTGCATTTCTGCGAGGAAATCGACATGGAATCGCTGGTTTCGCGTTTCGGCTTCTGCCGCAGGACTTTTGTACGTCACTGGAATGCCTGTTTCAATGTCACGCCCGCACAATATGTTGCCCGCCTCAAAATTCACGAAGCAAAACGCCTTCTGCGCGAAACCGGCGATCCAATCGCCTCCATCACCGGAAGACTTTGTTTCCGCGATCCTTCTTACTTTGGACGCTTTTTCCGGAGGCATGCGGGAATGTCTCCGCATCGTTACCGCAGGAGCATTCCGGGAATCCATGGCATGCGTTGAATCCGGACGGACGCCTCCCCGTCTCCGAAGAAAAATTTCACGGTGCAAAAATCCGTTATTGTTTCATACGTCCGATCCGGGATCATGACCTGTTTGCAGCTTTCTGGAAAAATCGGAAAAAATCGATCAAAAAATTTCTGTCGACATCTTGACAAAACCGGAAAGACAATATATAATTATGATTATGGAAACGCTTCCACATTGTAAAAAAGAGGACTTATGAGCATTACGATCAAGGATATTGCCACCCATTTCGGGGTGGGGCTCGGGACCGTCTCCCGCGCGGTGAACGGTTCCGGATATGTCCGTGCCGAACTGAAGGCGCGGATTCTCGCGTATGCCCGCGAACAGAACTGGTGTCCTTCCGCCAGCGCGAAGTCTCTTTCCACGGGAAAAACGCACATCATCGGAGTTCTCGTTCATGGATACGCCTATTATATCTGGACCAATCTGATCGAGGAAATCCGGAAAAGGCTGAGCGATACGGAATATTCCATGACGCTCTGTCTCGGACAGGCTTCCAGGGATTTCGATAAGCTCATTGCCGCCAATGTGGAGGCGGTTCTGGTTCTTTCTCCCTACGCGGCTCTTTATGAAGACATCCGGCGTTTGATCTACCATGGAATTCCGGTGTTCGGGATCATCGGGTTCGAGCATTTTTTCCCGTCCGCCCATTCCAATCATTACGAGGCCTCTTACCGGGGCACACGGATGCTGATCGAGAACGGACATCGCCGGGTCGGGTATCTCGGACTTTACATGAGGGGAAATCCGGGACGGCATTCGCCGAGCACCTGTGTCTACAATGCCATGAAGGGGTACCGGGATGCCATGGCGGAAGCCTGTCTGGAAGTCCGGGAGAAACGCGATATGATCCCGTTTACCGACTGTTTGCAGAATATCGAGGCAAAGCGCATCATGGAGGAACGGCTCCGGGATCGGACACACACCGCTTATTTTGTGTATCCGGTGACGGCGCAGATGTTTTTCTACATTCTCTGCCGGGAAATGAAGGTCCGCATCCCGGAGGATGTTTCCCTGGTCGGCCTCGAAGGCGATTATTTTGCTCCGGCAATGAATCCGCCGCCGACTCATTTCCTCCATAATTATGAAGAATTCGCCGAGCTTGCAATCGACTTCATCCGTTCCGGGAAAAATTTTGTTAACCGCCAATATGCTGTGAACTATGTTTTCGTTCCGGGCGAAAGCATCCGTAAAATCCAATATGCCGAACAAGGAGAAAAATCATGAAAAGACCGTCCGTATTCACTCTGATCGAGCTTCTCATCGTGGTCGCGATCATCGCGATCCTGGCCGGGATGCTGCTTCCCGCCTTGAATCAGGCAAGGCTCAAGGCGCAGGCCATCTCCTGCATAAACAACCAGAAACAGATCATTCTGGGCATTCACATGTATTCGAACGAGAACAAAAGCTTGTATCCGTACTCCACCTATAACAGCGCGGAGTCCAGCCTTGCGGGAGACCCGGGATGGCTGTATACCATAAGGGCGCATTCCGGCATCACGAATACGAATCGATTCTTCACCTGTCCTTCTCTTCCGGTTCCGGGCTCCACTCCCGCCACCGGAACCACTGCATGCAAAGTCACGTATGGGATATTGTCCCATATGGGAGGAAGTCCGATTTTTGTTATGCCGTACCGGATTGTTATTTCCAATGCCACTTCCGTCTTCGCATTTATCGACTTCAAGCCGATGAAAAAACCGGGAATGCATCTGCTGGGCGGCGATTCCCTGGTTGTGAACAACACCACCTGGGGAACCAATCAATATCATCAGATATATCCTTCCAACACGACATACGGGACCTCCAACGCGCATGCGCGGCATTCCAACCGAATCAACATGATCGCGGCGGATGGACATGTCGAAGCCTGTTCTCCTGGTGAATACAAGCGTCTTCTCGCAGAAGGGGAGACGGCTTACGTGAACACTGCCTTGAAAGTCTATAATTTTCAAAAAGCTCTTGTGAACGCACAATAATCATACGGAAAGGTTCTTGAATGAAAACAATGCAAGCATGGATTCTCGCCGGAACGCTCCTCCTGCCGTTCGGACTCTCCGCCGATATGACGCTGGTCCGCGACGGAAAACCGGAAGCCGCCATCGTTCTGGAGGAAAAACCCACCGCTTCCGCGCAGATGGGGGCATTCGAACTCCAGCATAACATCCGGCTCATCACCGGAGCCACCCTGCCCATCGTGCGGGGAGAAGCGCCGAAGGACACTCTCGTCACGATCCGGGTCGGCGGAGAGAATCAGGGACTGACCGGAGAAGCCAACCGGATTCAATTCTCCAAAAACAAAATCCTGCTGACCGGCAATGACAGCGCCGATTATAAAACCGTCAACTATAAGAACCATGCAACGTTTCCGCCGATCAACTTCTCTTTCAAAGGGTCTCTTTACGCCGTATACGATTTCCTGGAGCATTACTGCGGCGTGCATTTCTACTACATGGACGAGAGCGGGACCACGTTCAAAGAACGCAAAACCCTGACGATCCGGGAGAAGGACCGCACGTTCACTCCGCCGCTCGATGCGTTCCGCGTGATTTATGATGACGACAGCCAAATTTCCAAGTTCCGGTTTTCTCCCCGCGACCGCGCCCTCTGGCAGCTGCGCTGGCGTTTGAACGATACTTATGGCATGACCAGCCACAACCAATACAGCATTTTTTTCGCTCACTGGGATAAGGCGAAAGATCCGAATCTTGCAAGTGCCTTCAAAGGGAAGAATGAGGCGCTGTTTGCGAAGGGGTTCAAGGGAAAATCCTATCATTCTGATTCCACCGTCCGGAAACATTATCCGAACGATCCCGATCTTCCTCCGCAGCTCTGTTATTCCAATCCTGATGCGGTGAAGTATTACGCCAACGAGGTTATCACCTATTTCAAAGGAGGAAACGTGCCCGGCGGCTGGCTGAATCCCAACGGGTCCGCCCCGGCCGGCAAGACGCTTCTTCCACGCATGGGGGACAAGCCCTGGTTCTACCCGATTCAAGGCGGCGATACCGGCGGGCACTGTCTCTGCGCGGATTGCAAGAAGCGTTTCCCGCAGGACAACAGGGAGAATATCTCCAACAACAAGTTCCAGTTTATTGCGGACGTTGCGCGCGAAGCGGCCAAAACCCATCCCGCCGCCGGAGTCTCCTCGCTGGCCTACATCCAGACGCTGGATTATCCGGATGGGGTCGTCTTTCCCGATAATGTATCCGTCCAGCTTTGCCTGCCGGTCTATTCCTGGTGGCATCCCGTCGCGTATGAGAAACAGTTCTCCGCCTACCGGAAATGGATGGAAAAGGAAGGCAAAAAGCGGCCCATCACCCTCTGGACTTATCTTTTCAGCACTTACTGGGATTCCCGCTTTCACTTTGGGAAATACAAACCGTTCCCGGGTCTCTATCCGTGGAAAACGGGCGAAATCTTCCAAATGTTCACCCGCGACGGCGTCCGGGGCTGGTTCACGGAAGTTGAACTCCAATACAACCATCTGGAAGCCTATGTCGCCGCAAAAATCTGCTACGATCCGTCGCTGGACCCGAACCGGATTCTGGAGGATTATTTCACGGAATACTACGGAGACGCCGGTCCCGTCATGAAGGAGTTCTACAAGGAAATCGAAAACGCTTACTGGAGTACGAAAAACTGCCCGGCGGCATGGCTCCAGAACGAAAAGGAGGTCATCGGCTCCAAAGGGCGGCGGCATCCCTACTGGACCACCGGGCTGATCGGTCCGGACTACAACTGGAAAATCGGATCGCCCGAACGCGTGAAAAAACTCAATGACCTCATTGAGAAGGCGAAAACACTGGTCAAAACGCCGAACGAGAAAATTCGTCTCCAGCGCATCATCGACGGCATCTGGAAAAATACGCTCGAAGGACAGCGGGAATACGAACTCCTGAAAATCAGGAAAACACAGCCGCCGCGTTCCCTGAGCTTCAACCGGGGAAAGGATGCCGGGGGCGATCCGGAGAAAATCGACTGGAGCCAGGCGCCCGCGACCGCCGAATGGGTCGGCCTCTCCGGCGAAAAAACGGCGAATGCCTGTTCCATGCGCGCCGCGGCGGATTCGGAATACCTGTATCTGAATTTCCATGACCCGAAGGCCTATGCCGGAACTCCTCTTTCCATCTGGCAGAACGATCTGGAAATCTTCTTCGCCGACGGCGGAAAATATCCGGTTCTCCAGCTTGCGTTCAGCCCCAAAGGGGAGAAGGTGTTTTACCGGTACCGGATGGTCAACGATTCACAGAAAACGGACGAGTTCGATCCGGGCGTGAAAGTGATCTCCCGCACGGATGAAAAAGGCTGGTCTCTGCTTCTCTCTGTTCCGCTGAAAAACCTGCCTGTCCGGAATTCCGCTCTGCGGGCGAACTTCCTACGGACCACGCCGGACGGCAATCTCTGCTGGACGCCGATTTACATCGGAAGCTACCTCGGCGGAATCGATATGGCCGGAACGCTTGAAATCTTCCCGCTGACGATCCAGGAAACGGCGTTCGCCTGCTACAGGAAAGGCGTGGATTCCGCCCTTGTGGACGATCCGGCGGCCTCCGACGGCAAAGCGGCGGAAATGAACGGCAACGCCGGATGGAGCGTCAGTTATACTCTCCCGGAAAATTTTCAGGAGGGAAAATACCGCATCTTCGCTTGTCTGCGCTCCGAAGCTGCGCCGGAACCCGACTTGAGCCACAACCTCGGCGTGTATGATTCCAAAACGAAAAAGACGGTCGGATTCAAGAAGGTCATGGTCGCGGACATTGCCGGAAAAGAGTATAAAACCATCGACCTGGGCGTCTTTCCATTGAAAGGCGGACAGCTCTTCTTTGTCGGCGGGCTGAACAAGAAAATCCCTGTGAACAAGATATACATCGACTTCCTGCGCTTTGAAAAAGCGGAATGATCCGCTTAAATCAAACTTTTCTCCCCGGAAGGAATTCCTTCCGGAAGGGATTTGCGGTACTCTTTCGGAGAACACCCCGCGGCACGGTGAAAGTCATTTGAAAAGTAAAGCTGGCTGCGGTAGCCGCAAAGACGCGCCACCTCTTTGATCTGGAGGTTTTTGTCTTCCAGAAGATGTTTTGCGTAGTCCAGCCGGAGCTGCTTGAGGTATTTCATCGGAGACATCCCGGCGTATTTTTTGAACAGGGTGAGCATGGTTTCCCGGCTGCATCCGGTTTCCCCGCAGATGTCCGCAAGGGTGATTTTCCGGAACAGATTCTGTTCCATGAAATGCAGCGCTTTGACAAAGGGGGAGGGCAGGGTGTTCAACTCCTTCTGCGCGGCGATTTCCAGAAGCATGGAATAAGCCAGCGTGGAGAGTTCGGGAATCGTCTCCGGGTCCTTCTTTTCAAGCAGCGTGCTGATCTGTTCGTACAGGCGTTCAAATTTTTCCGAAGAAAAGTTCTCGATCACGCCGTGCTCATTCAGACGCAGGATATTCGTCAGCCCCTTCAGCGCCAGACCGGCGATCCCGATGGATTTTTTGTGGCAATACTGGTTGGGCCCGACGGAGAGGCGGCGCGGGCCGTACGGAATGATCGCGGCGCAGCCGGGCAGCAGCCGGTAGGTCCGGTTCCCGCACTCAAGCACGGCGCTGCCGTCGATGACCACCAGCAGGGCAAGCACTTCCAGATGTTTGTGCTTCAGCCAGTAATTCTGCGGATACCAGCTTTCCGTGGCGAAATACGGCCATAAAACCACGCGTTCCAGAGAGGGCGGATTCCAGGTGTAAATGTTTTCCCGGGTGAAAGGCCGTTCTTTTTCATTGTAAAAGGAGACGACTTCCTCGCTCATCGTCGGAATCCATCGTTTTTATATATTTCTCAATATTTTTTATATATAGTAGCATGGAAAGGGGGTTGTGTCAAGTTGCGTTCCGGAATATAATAATATCGGAACAGCAAGGGTTGACATCGAACCAGGAAGAGGTGCTGAATGAAAAAATTCGGGATATTTGCAATTCCGGCGATTCTGTTTTTCTTTCCGGGAACCGCGGCGGAAGAGGCCAATTTCATTGCAAACGGCGATTTTTCAAAAACAAGAAGCGTTCCGCAATCCATGCTGACGGAGAAGTGCAAGGCGGAAGGCGGCAAATGGCTGGATCACTGGCGGGCCGTGGACGGGAAGTTCAGGGTCGTCGAGGAAAAAACGGGAAACAGTCTCGGCATTGCGGATGGAACGGTGTGGCAGACCCTGAAACTTCCGGCGGACGCCATCGGATGGACGACGATCCGGTTCAAGGCGAAAGGGAAGGGAACTCTCTCCGTCCGGATCGTCCATTACGATGCAAAAATGAAAAATCAGGAAAACCAAACCGTCTCGAAACAGTTTGCGGTCAATTCGGAAAACGAATGGAAACCGTTTTCCCTCGACTACAAGTGCGTTCCGGAAATGACCCGGCGCCTTTATATCGCGGTCAACGGCGGAGAAGTCTTCCTGTCGGACGTCCGGATGTCTTCTTCCAAAGAACCGTCGGCGAAGCCCGCGGAAGGCGCGCGGGACGGTTCTTCCCTTTCCGATTCCGCCCCGGCCCGTTTTTCCGCGGAGGCGCGGGAAGTATTGGCCGGAAAACGCACCGAGGCGAAAGCCAGCTGGTTCGGGTTCGACCCCAATGACGCGACGGACGCATTCCAGGCCGCCCTCGATTCCAAAGCAAAGAAAGTGGTCATCGACAATCCGGGCTCTCCGTGGATTATCGCCCGTCCTCTCCGGTTTGTTTCGAATCAGGAAATCGTGTTTCAGGACGGCGTGACCGTCCAGTCGAAGCCGGGCGGTTTCCGGAAGATCGGAGACCCGCTTTTCCAGCTCCGGGAGGTATCCAGCGTCCAATTGCGCGGAGAAGGAAAAGTCCGCTGCATGATGGACAAGGACGAATACGAAAAGCGGAAAGGTCCGAAGGAGGTCATGGGAGCGCGGCATGTCCTGAATATCTCCCGTTCCAACAACATTTCGGTTGAAAATATCTCCTTTGAGAGGGCGGGCGGAGACGGCATTTACATTTCCGGCGGGTCCAAAGACATTCTCGTCGACAAGGTTGTCTGCACTGACAATTACCGTCTTGGAATGGCTGTCATCAGCGCCGAGGACCTGACGGTCCGCAACAGCGTTTTCCGGAATTCCCGCGGCGGACAGCCGGAAGGCGGAATCGATTTCGAGCCGAACCGCCCCAATGAGAAGCTGGTGAACTGTCTCGTGGAAAACTGCGTTTTTGAAAACAACCCGAGGGGCAACGGCATCAATCTCTCCCCGAACAACCTTTCCGCCTCCACGGCGCCGGTTTCGATCACGATCAAAGACTGTGTTTTCCGGAACAACGCGAACAGTTTTTTCATCTATACGACCAACGGGCGCAACCGGTCGGACCCGAAAGGCGTGATCGATATCATCCGCTGTAAAATGGAAGATCCCGTCCTGTTTTCCAATCCGATCGACGGAACCGTCCAGGTCCGTTTCAAAGACTGCGTCATGACCGGAAAGCCCAACCGGAAAGACAGTTTTTTCAACCTCCGGTGCGAGAAAGGCGCGGGCAAGAAAATCGGAGGCGTTGAATTCGACAACGTGACACTCATCGACAACTCGGAAAACGGAGTTGCTCCCGTCACGGTCAGCGCCAGCGGACTGACGAAAGGGATTGCGGATTCCATTACCGGGACTTTGAACGTGACACGGCAGGGAAAAACCATTCCGTTCGATCTCGGTGCCTACCTGGAAAAACAGCGGCAGTATTTCAGCAAAATCGCCGCCCTTGTCCCGGGCACGGTGAAAGACATCGCTTCCCTCCGTCCCTCGGGAGAATTCCAGCCGCGCAAAGGCAATTCCTCCCTGTACACGCGCGGATGCACCTTCCTTCAATATTGCGAACAGGGCCGGGAAGTGGTTTTCACCTCCGGAATCCTGAAAGCCGGATACAACGCGGGCGCGGTCATCACGGTTTCCGATCCCGACGGAAAAACGGCCGCCGTGTTCAAACATCCCGCGCCGGCGCAGAAGGAACCGGAATTCCTCCAGCACAAATTCGTTCCGGCGAAAACGGGAATTCATACGCTGAAATGCGAAAGCATCAACTGTTTCGACATCACTTCCTCCGCGCCCGGCAGCGCCTTGGTCGCCGATGAACAGGGAATCCGTTTCCTGGTTCCCGGCGGCCGGGTTTACTTCCGGGTTCCCGAAGGCGTCGGGACTTTTTCCATCGGAGTCGGGGGCGGCGTCGATGCGAAACTCTACGACCCGGACGGCCGGCCGGTCGCCTCCGCCGCCGCAAAAGGAGACATTGTCATTCTCGAAGGGAAACGTTCCGACGCCTCCCGGTCCGAGATCTGGAGCATCGGCCTTTCCCAATCGAAATGGAAGGTGACGCTTGTTCTTTTCGACCCGCTTCTTCCGCTTGTGTCCACGAATCCCTCGACCATTCTGAGGTGAAAAAGAATATCATGCCGAATCATCTAAATAACAGGAGGACGCCATGCTGAAAGACAACAGAAAAACCGTTCCATATCCATTCACATTGGTCGAACTCCTCATTGTGATTGCGATCATCGCCATTCTCACTTCCCTGCTTCTGCCCGCCCTGAAACGCGCGCAGGACACGGCAAGAGACATCTCCTGCCGGAACAACCTGAAAACCAGCGGAAACATTGTCACGCTTTACGCGAGCGACTTCAACGGATGGTTCCCCCAGGGCGGGCTGATCTATCATTGGCTGTGGATTCCCGTCCGTTATGTCACGGGCAAGGAATTCGCCAATGGAAGCAGCTCGAATGCGACCGATTATGCAAGGATGAAGCCGTACGCCTGTCCGCTGATTCCCATGCGGACGAGTTCCGCTTCCCTCGGGCGCAGCGTGGCCTCCATTACGCTTTACGGCAGTTACACGAATACCTCGTACAATACGGACATCTGGTGGCTCCGGAGACTCTCCGACACCAATATCGGAGTCGGTTCCAGCTATAAAGTCCTGTATCAGAGCCTTTACGCCAGAAAGGAAGTGATCCCGAGCCGGGATTACCGGATTGCCGACACCGCAAATGGAATCACGACGGACGGAATTCTCTGTTCGGAAGAATTTTACCACATGAACAGCGTCTATACCGCCTGGATCAATACGCGTCACGGCAACAAGGGCAATGTCTGGTTTGCCGAGGGTCACGTGGAATCCCTCCAGCGGCCGGGGCTAGCCGCGCTGGGCATCGTCTGGTCCCGGGACAGAAACGGCATCATGCTCCGGAACTGACCGGGACAAGTGTGCCGTGCGTTCCTTCCCGGAACCGCGGCGTTTCATTTCGTACGGCATCGGCGCCTGCCGGGGAAAGGGACTTTTTCCCCGCATCTCATGACGTTTCAATTTCTCTCTCCTCTCCTGTCTGTTCTGGATCCCGTTTTTCACCGACCGTATTTTTTTTTCTTGGTAAAAAAAAACTGTTTTTTTCATTTTGGCATCTTGACATTCCTGAAAAATCCTTTATAATAAAATAAACATAGACTATACATAGTGAGGAATTACGGGATGAAACGCGATCAGATTTTTCACGAGCTCAAGCAGAAAATCACGACCGGCGTCCTGGCGCCGGGAATGAAACTGCCCACGGAATTTGAACTGGCCGCACAGTATTCCGTTGCCCGCGGAACGGTCCGCAATTCCCTCGAACAGCTGGAGAAGGAGGGGCTGCTGGAACGCGTCAAATCCAAAGGGACGTTTGTCCGGCAGAAAAAGCCCACCTCCGATGAAAAAGTCATTTCCTTTCTGATTCCTTTTCCGGATTTCATGCGCAAGGAAATCCATGACCAGGTATTCTTCGAGTTCGCCAGCACGTTTTACGGGGTGATCCGGGCGGCTTCCGAAGATGGATGGCGTGTCCAGACCATCCCCTTCTCCAAGACAAACGACAATACGAACATCGACTGGGGCGCGCTGGAATGCCTTCAGCGCGACTCCCGGCTGATCGTCTACAACCACTGGTATTGGCCCGCGTTCGATGCGTTTCTCAAACGGGGCGTCCGGGTCGGGATTCTGCGTCACATCGATAAGTCGGTGCGAATGCCGTACCAGCCTTTTTTCGATCATTGGATCGAGTGTATTTATCCGTTTGACCGCGTTTACGGGGACATGATCCGTCTTTTATATGCGCGCGGATGCCGGAAGTTCATGGACGTCGGTGTTTTCCTTACGGACTACAACTCCCGTGTGACCGTTTTTCTCGAGACCACGGGAAAACTGGGGGCGGAAGCCCGTCAAGTGGACTTGAATGGCGTTGAGTCTTATTCCAATAAGGAAGTCCGGAACAAGGTACATGCCGCATGGAAGGAGTTCCGTCCGGATGCGATTCTTTTCGATCTGCCGCAGGCCGTGATCGCCGAAGCCGCCGATTTTTACGAATATTTCAACGTGCCCCGGACCGTGAAATTCGTTTTTCACCGCGACGATCCCCTGTATTTGCGGATGAAACCGCAGCTCAGCGCCTTCCATTTTGACGCAGGAGGCGCCGGATACCGGCTTGCGAAGCTGCTCATGAACGAAACCTATCAGCCGTATCAATTTTACGGCGGAATGAAATTCATGGACCGGGAATCTTCGGGCGGGACAACGGTGCGGCCGATGTTGCGGGAAGAAAAAGAAGCGGCAGTACTTGCGACTCATTTATAAGAGATCGATGAATCAAGAAGGAGGAAAAACAATGAACATCCGGACGAAAACAGTCATTTCAGGAAAACAGGAATTCACGCTGATCGAACTTCTCGTTGTAATTGCAATCATTGCGATTCTGGCGGGATTACTCCTGCCGGCGCTGAGCAAAGCCCGGGACATGGCGAAGCAGATCAAATGCACCGGCAACCTCAAGCAGATCAGCAATGTTTTTATTTTATATGCAGGCGACTACAATGAATTTGTCCCTTGCATTTACTATACGGGCGGTTCGCTGGGCGGCTACAGTTCTTATTACTTCGACACGGTGGCCAGGCTGTATAAGATCGAGAAAAGCGACGGAAGTTCGACTGCCAAGAATCTTCGCTGCGCCCATGGCATTTTCCGGTGTCCGTCGTATTCCGACAAAGGGTATCTGGACGGTCCGATCAAGACCAGTTTCGGAGGAAACTCAAATCCGTTTTATCTGGCTTACGCCTCCGGAAGAACCGTCCGGCTGGGAAAATTGCGCCGTCCCGGCAACGTCATGATGCTCGGGGAAAATTATAATCATGGAGAGGTCAGCACAACGTACCTGGAACCAGGCAATCCGGACACCTTTTCCAATCTGGCTCTGGCGTTCCGGCATCTTGGAAAAGTCAATATCGCTTATGCCGCGGGGCATGTCGTCTCGCAATTGCCGAATTCCATTCCCTGCCGGAGAGGCTATCCGTCCCTGGCTACGGGGACGAGCGCCCTTCACACATGGTTTGTCAGCGATAATTACGCGAATATCAACCCGACCTTTAATAATTTCTAACCCGAACCCCGGAAAGCATTATGAGAAAACAAGGACTGATCGCGGGACTTTTCGTATTCTCGCTCACTCTCTCCGCTCAAATGAGGGAACTCTCCTTCTATGAAGTCAAACCGGCGGAGGCCCCGCCCGTTCTGGACGGCCGGCTGGACGATCCCGTCTGGCACAAGGTTCCTGTCCACAGGGATTATTACGAATACTGGAAATCCGATCCGGGACCGGGACGTCTCCGGACGGAATACCGCATGGCGTACGACTCCCGGGGGGTGTATCTCGGGATCGTCAACTATGAAGACCGGATGGACAAGATCAAAAAGGCGGTGACCGACTACGACAACCGCGAGCTCTGGACCGACGACTGCGCCGAACTGTATTTCGATCCCGAGGCCAACGGCATCGGCTATACGAAGTTCACGGTCAATGCGCTCGGGACGCGGGGAGACATGCGGCGCCAGGACGCCGCCGTGACGCTGGAAGACTGGAACGGCACCGGCTGGCTTGTCAAAACCTCGCTGGAAAAGGACCGCTGGACCATCGAGGCTTTCTTTCCGTGGGAGGACTTGGGCAAAACGGCGAAAACGGGAGACCTCTGGCAGTTCTGCCACACCCGCTACGGCTGGTCGAACGGGTTCATCGGCGTGACCTCTTCCCCCGGCGGAAACTATAACGCCACCAATAATTTCGGGTATCTTTATTTTTCCGACGGGAAAACCCGTCTCGATCCGGCCGCGGTCGGAAAGCTGCTCACGGACAGGGTTTCCCCGCCGTGGTGCCTTGAATCCGGCGCTGAACTGGTCAGCCGGACCGGTTCCAAAGTGAAAATCGACGAACTTTCCGAACTCCTGGCGGAAGCCCGGAAGAACGGGACTCTTCTCCAGTTGGAGATCAAAGCGCTGGACCTGCCGCGATTCGACGGCGAATTCCGGAAGATTCTCAAACGGATGGAGGAAGTGCCGAAGGAAAACACATTGCGCGCACTGAAAAAACAACAGGACGTCAATACCGCTCTTTTCAATCTGAAATGGCAAATGAATCTGGATAAGAATTTCAATATGACACAGGAGGGCCCGAAATGAAGAAATCTCTACTTTTTGCCGCTGCGCTGGCGGTGTCCGCCGCCGTCCCGCTTCATGCGAAACATGACGGATGGTATTTCAACGAGCTGACGCGGAAGTATGAAACGCCGCATCTCGAATGGGGAAAGGACCTCCCGACGCTCAAAGCGCTGTTCATTCTTCCTCCGGCCGGGGCGCGCGACGTGGTGGAAATGGCCCAGAGGATGAATCTCGACTATGCCGCGGTGGTGGCGCACAATCATGCCGCTCTTTCCACCGACAGCGTTTACGCGGCCGCGCTCACCGGCACCAGCGCGTATGAAAAGGGCGAGGAAATCCGGGCCAAAGCCCAGGCTCCTTACGATGTGATTTTCATTGCCAACGGACCCTTCACAAGCCTGCCTCCGGACGCTCAATTCCAGCTCCTCCAGAAAGTGAAGGAGGGCGCCGGGCTTGTCGTCATTTCCAAAGTCCTGCCGTACCGCAAGCTGTTCGCAAAACCGCTGCCCGCGCCGGAATTTTTGAAGGAAGTCCTTCTTCCGCCGGGTGTGAAGGCGGCGAATATCAAAGCGTATCAGTTCGACAAGGGACGGATTCTCTGCCTCAACTACAATGCGCCCGCGCTGACGCCCGTGATTCCCACGGACAACCAGTGGTATGCGCAATACGAAAATGCGCTTGTCTTCCTGATGCGCTGCGGTTTGTGGGCCGCCGGAAAGGACATTTCCCTCGGCAAAGTGGAAAAACAGGGGGATTCCGTGAACGCGGGCGATGCGGTCGTCTACCGTCTGCGGGATGCTTATAACCGGATTCTCGCGCAGGGAAAAGCCGAAAACGGAAAAGTCGCGCTTCCCGCCCTGGGCAACGGCCGTTTTTACTGCGACCTCATGATTCCGGGAAAAACGTTCGGCATGATTGAATGGAAGGAGAGTTCCTCCCTGGGAGACATCGGCCTTGAAATGCCGTCGGACGTTTTCTTCCAGCGTGCGCCCTTCAGCGGGACGTTCCGTTCGGAGAAGCCTTTCCCCGCCGGCCTGAAACTCACTCTGGAGCTGGTGGACAGTCCGAACGGCCGGATATGGGAACGGATGGACATTCCCCTTCCCGCGGGCAAAACGACGGTTCCGTTCGAATTCAGGAAATATCGCATTCCGACCGAGGCCGGGTATCTCTATGCCCGGGTCGCCGATTCCGGCGGAAAGACCGTTGCGAATGCCGAAAAGGAACTCTTCTTCCCCTCCGGCGTGCTGAGCGATTACTATCAGGTCACCTTCGGAAATGCAACAACTTTCCCGATGGCGATGCAATTGGTGGACAATCTGGGATTTGAAGCCGCGCTGACCCATCTCAATCCCGACGGCGCGCGCCAGCTTGCCCTGCGCAACATCAGGATGGTTCCCTACCTCACCCGGGTGACCATCAGCAGGAACGCCAAAAACGGCGTCACCATGATGATGCTCTCCCCCCGCGAGCGGGATGAACTCAAAAAGCTCGGGGACGACCAGAGCTTTTACCGTCCCGAGGTTCGGAAACTCTGGAAAGACCAGGTCGTCGAACGCATGAAAGGACTTCCGAAATATGCGCCCGTGCTCTATTCCCTGGGCGATGAAAACGTCCTCAATCTGGCCGCGGGATACGGTCCTTCCGACCTTCCGGCTTTCCGTGCGTTCCTGAAAAAGAAATACGGCACGGTCGACCGTCTCAACAAGGAATGGGAAAGTCAGCATGCCTCGTTTGATTCGATCGAGCACCGTCCGCAGGAACAGTCGCTGAAAGAGAAGAAATTCGTCGAATGGAACGACCACAACGAATACATGGAACAGATGTTCGCCGACGTTCATCACTACAGCGCCGAGATCATCAAGGGAATCGATTCCCGGGCGAAGGTCGGTTTGGAAGGTACTTTCGGCGGACACAACATCGAGAAAATGATGGAAAAACTCGACTGGTGGGGACCGTATTCCAATCCGATCGAGGATGAAGTCCTGCGCAGTCTTTATCCGGACGTCAAACGTTTTGTATGGTCGGGCTACCACGGCGAGCGCGGGCCGGGCGTGTATCCGAAAATGTGCGACTACCTCCTGAAGGGCAGCGTCAACGGGAACGGCTGGTACGGGACGGGCTGTGATTTCTACCACGACATCCTGGCTGTTGATCAGTCGCCGTCTTTCCCGAAGAGCTTCATCGATGAGCTCCAGCGCCTCCGGTTCGGCATGGCGCAGCTCCTGATCGACACCCCGTTGCACGATTCGGGCGTGGCGGTCTGGTGGGATCATCTTTCCAGACGTTCCGGCACGGTGGACGAACGCTGCGTATCTCCGGAATCCGGGATCGGGCCGCTGCTCCGGTTCTGCTATCGGAACGGAGTCGGATTGGAATTCGTGACTTCCCGCACGGCGGACCGCCTGAAAAAAGTCAGGGTCCTCTTCCTTCTCGGTGCAAACGTCATGAGCGAAGCCGATGCAAAAGTCATCCTCGATTTTGCGAAGAACGGCGGAACGGTGATCGCCGATCTCCCTCCGGCCGCCCTGAACGAATATATGCGCAAACGCGAATCCAACCCGCTGGCCCCGCTTTTCGGCGACATCTCGCTGCTCAAACCCGGCAAATACGAGATCCGCTCGATGCAGCTCCCGGAACTCAGGGCGTCCAAGGCACTGGTGAATCCGGAACGTCCCCTCATGGAGATGAAGAATTTCGGAAAAGGAAAGACGCTTCTGCTCAACTTCAATTTTTCCATTGTGGAAACATCCGCCGATGCGGCCACCCCGCTGGACGGTTTTCTCCGGCGCCTGCTGGAAAACAGCGGAATCCCGATTCTATATTCACTGGACAACAAGGCCGTTTTCCGGGTGCGCGACGGACAGGGATTCGAGCTGCTCGGGCTTCATGCGGACAAACCGGGAGAAACCCTCACGCTGACCCTGCCGGAAGAACGGTTCGTCTATGAGTGCGGCGCCGGATACGTCGGACACCAGAAAAAAATATCCGTCTGCTTCGACGCGTCGCCCCTGCGGGTCTATACGGCTTTTGCGGAAAAACAGAAAGCTCCCTCCGTGAAGGTTTCTTCCCGTGTCAAAGCCGGAGGAAACATTCATTTTGACTTCAAAAACATTCCTTCCGGCCGCATCGTCGTCCTCCGCGCGTTCGCCCCGGACGGCAGGGAAATGCCGGAACGCAACGCGGTGTTCAACACGGCGAAGTTCCGGGAATTTCTTTTCCCGCTGCCTTACAACGCCGTCCCGGGCGATTACCGCTTCGAGGTGATGGACTTCACGACCGGGCTTTCCGGAAAATACACGGTCGCCGTAGAGTAAAGGAGGACCTCCGATGAAGAAAACCTGTCTGTATCTCGGTCTGCTGGCGGTCCTGCCTCTCGCCGGAATGGAACCCATGATGAAAACCGTGGACAAGGAGCTGAAGCGGGACAGTCGGGTCCTGCGGGAGAAACAATGGAACATCTCCTTCGGCAGCAGCGGCATGGTCCTGCGGAACCTGGTCGATCTGGACGGCGGCCGTCTGATCCGACAGAAGTGGGGAGATTACTTTTTCGGTCTCAGCCATGGAAGTGTCAACAACGGCTCCTGGTGCGGCTGGAATTTCTTTTCCTGCGCTGGAACCGACGGCAAAAGCATTCCGGAGAACTCTCCCGTCCGGAAAGTCACCCTGGTAAAGTTCAGCGACGGATCCGCGGCGGATTTTCTCTGGGACGGCCTTTCCATCCGGATGATCCAGTTTTCCGGAGTGAAGGACTGGGTTTTCATGAGGGTGAAAAGCGCCGCTCCCCTGAAGTCCGTGATCTTCCGCGCATGGCCCGGCGGCGCTCACTGGGAGGCTCCCGGACGCGAACGCCGGCTCAAGATCGCGGACAAGGATTTCGACCTCACCAGAAAACAGGTTGACATTCCCCTCGAAAGAAACGGCCTGGCGCTCTACAACCGCAATTATTCCGAAGAATACGGAAACTATCTGGTTTTCGAAGCGGACAAATACGATAAACTGACCGGGTATTCCGACAACTCCGTGAGCCTGACGTTCTTCCCGAAAAAGGATCAAGGCGAATTCCATTTCGCGCTGGGATATTTCTTCAAGGAACCGCCCGCGGACGCCATTTCGCGCTTCCTCGTGGAACGTCTCCCGAACATCGAAAAAATGCTCCGGACAATCGACTGGAATCCGGCGGTGGATGTGTCTTCCTTCGAGTCCGGCCTCCAACAGACGAGATTGCTTCTTTCCAAGCTGGACCCCGGAGCAGGAACGGCGTTCTCCTCCGAACTGGAGCTCATTGAAAAGGCTTTCCGGAAAGCCCGCTCCGAAAACGACGCATCCGGATGCGCCGAGGCGCAGGAGAACCTGCGGAAACTCCGTGTCCGGATCGGCGAACAGGGCCTGGCCCGGTTTCGCTGATTCCAAAGGCGGAAGGGGATGGTATCAAATACGCAGGGGAATTTTCCCGAAATCTTTTCGGTTCTTCGACAGAATAAACTGTGAATGAGGGAAAAAGAGGGGAAAAAGAGAGAAAAGGATTGGAAAAAGGCAGAAGGGTGAAGGGATTTTCTCGCATTCAGCCTCAAAAGTATGAGGGTAAACACCCTGCACCCCCTGTGCATACGGGAATATTTCAAGTTGTCAGGCTTGAAAAATATAACATATATGATATATTATCCATATAGAAGGGGAAACCATGTTGAAGGACGGGATAAAAAGGAATATGTTGAGTTGCCGGATGTGACGGAGTTCATGAATACCCAGTCTCACGAAGTCCGGAACGAATACGATGTGATTGTCTCCCGGCTGGCACGTGACGGACACCTGAATATGCCTTGCGGCGAAAAGATCAAAGGGAAAAATCTGTTTGCCATTCGCATAATTCAGGCCGGGAATATCCGCGTTTTTTACGTCTACGGCGTGAAGAATCGGATTATCGGCATTCACGGGTATGTGAAGAAAACGCAGCAGATACCGAACCATGAACTGAATTACGCTGTTTAAATTCTAAAACTCTTGAAAGCGGAGGGTCTTGTCAAATGAAGACGGACAAAGAACTGAAAATTGAAGTCAAGCAATTTGCAACGAATATTGACCGGCTGGCCGCTGAACAGAAAGCCGCCCGGAAAGCCCGTCTGGAAGCCCCCGAAAACGCGGAAGCCGTTGAACGCATACAGTCCGCCATGGAGATTGCCGAACAGCTCTACAAGGCGCGGAAAGAGGCCAATATCACGCAAAAGGAGCTTGCCGAACGCCTGAACACGTCCCAGGCCGCGATTGCCCGTATGGAGCGCGGGCGGCTGAATCTGACCATTCAAACGGTGATCCGGTATGCCGCCGCTTGCGGGAAAAAGGTTGCCATTCTTTAACGCTTGGGAACCTCCCCGCATTTTCTTTAATGAGGAATAATTTTTATCCACTTATTCCGGATTTTTTATCCACTTATCGGGGAAGGCATGATTTTTTCTGGATCGCCACCGGGGATTTGTTTAAGTAGAAAAAGGCTCCGGATTTTTTATCCGCTTTTTATCCACTTATTCGGGGAAAAATGAGGTAAAACGAAACAAAACAACAACAAATGACAAAAATGGGAAAATGTGGTGTTTTTTATGTGTAAGTCCTTGAATATCAATGGTGCCGAAGAAGGGTGCTTCCTTCTTCTCTGAAATACGTTCAAAATTCTGTAAAAAATCCCCGATCCAGCCTCAAAATAACACTCCATATCACTCCTGAAGCCTCATCCCATAAGAACTTTTAAACGGGCCGAAATGGGCCTTTTATTCAGGGGAAGTGGGGAAAAATGGGGAACTTTTTTCTACCGTGACAAATGAGCTATCCGTCAGCGGCAATTCCAACAGGGAATCGCCTTTAACTGACCGACATTGAAATATATATCCTTTCCTTCAAAAATCAAATCGTACCGTGTCTTCAAAGAACGAAATCGGTAAAGTTTTTCTGGTTGATCACCTGATACTCCGACTGCGGATAATTCTCCCTCCACAACTTTGGAGCCTTGGGCAGTTTATCTCCCCACTTGAATTCATAAGCGAAAAGATTGCCGTCGCGTTCTTCCAGCCAGTCCAGCTCCTGACGCTCGTAAGTCCGCCAGAAGTAATTGTTGGAGAAGAACCGGTGATAGGTCTGTTTTTTCAGCCGTTCAGAAGTCAGATAATTTTCCCATAACGCCCCGACATCCGCCCGTAAATGAAGCAGATTGAAGTTGTTGATAACCGCGTTCATAACCCCGTTGTCGTAGAAATAATAACGCTTGGTCTTGGTCACCTCGCTGCGGAGATTGCGGGAAAATCCGGAAACACGGAAGATCACAAAGGTTTTTTCCAGTAATTCAAGATACCGCTCTACCGTCTGCTTGCTGAGTCCCAGTTGAGAGCCCAGTTCCGAGAGGGAAACTTCTTTGCCGACCTGAAAAACCAGCAACGTCAGAAGTTGATGGAGTTTATCCGCATTCCGGACCTTCTCAAACGAAAGAATATCCTTGAACAGATAGGAATCCCTTAATTCCAGAAGCAACTCCGCCTTGTCCTTGAAGTTGACCGTCGTCAGCACTTCGGGATAACTGCCGTAAATCAGCAGTTCCTCCAGCCGTTGACGCAACACCATATTGCCGAATTCCGAAGCAATTTCAATGGCGGACACCGGATACAGGGTCAATGTCTTTTTCCGCCCCGTCAAAGGTTCTCCGATGGTATTGGCCAGTTCAAAGCTGGACGATCCGGACGCGATCACTTTCACCTCGGGCAGATGATCGACCAGCAGCTTCAGTCCCTTCCCCACGTTCGGAATGGATTGTGCCTCATCGATTACCACCAGCTCATATCCCGAAAACGAACTCCGGATCAGATTAACGTCTTCTGAAGAAAGCACATCCCGAACTGATTTGTCCTCTCCGCTTCCCAGAAAGTACTTCCCGGGAAACGATGACAAAAAGTCTTTCAGCAGAGTCGTCTTCCCGGCTCGTCTCGGACCATACAGAGCCAACACCTTGCCGGGCTGAATCAGGCTGCCCAACTCTCCCTGGTAGAATCGTTTGATATTCATGTGCTTCTCCTTTCTGTCGCTACAATACCATTTTTATTGAATTTGTCAAGAGTATATTTCTATATTTTATATAATTCAGGAAGTTCATGAATTGCTATTCTCAAAAATTCGGAAGGTTTGAGTGGATGAAAAATGGAGATTCTTTCCTTTTTCCACCATTATATAGACATCCAATATTATTTCGGACGGGAAATTTTAGCCTCATTTTTTCAGAAAGGAGTCCAGCCGATGAACCCAAAGAGCTTACCGGAAACGATTGTAGAACGAGCCGCTAAAATCACAGATGCCACCTTGTTGCGACAAGGACGCGTCCACGTCCTCCTTTATCAGGTTCCATTGATTCCCGGTGAAAACTTCTCTTCCTTTGTCGATGCCGTTATTACTGCCTTCACACGGGAAGGACTGTCTCCACGGTATTTATGGTTTCGGACGTGCAACGCGATCTATCTGGGACTCTGGCTGAGTGAAATTTTCCGGAGGGATTTTACGCCGTTGTTTGTCCGGATCGATTCTTTATGGCGGCATTATTCTTTTTCTCCGCTCTACCGAATCTACGATCTTTTCCTCGACAACTCCGCCATGAACATCGATCTCTACCGGAATGATCTGTTTTCCCTGATCCGCAACATCGCACAGGGAGCATGTGTGGAGGGATGGCACAGGAGAGCATTCAACTCAACTCACATGCCGCAACACAGACGGTTCGGGTAAAGCAAAAACTTCAACGAGAAATGACGAGGTTGTAAATGAAAGTGATATTCTACCAAAAACTGATTTTTTATTCCGGGGTTGTTATTTTTTTCTCTTACCCCATCGTTAACCCCATATGGTTTTACCTGTAGGCATACATGGTTTCTGCCAGCGAATGGGATTGAAGTCTTTTGCGGACAGCGTTTCCCGGTTGGCCCCGTGTCGTTCCGTGTTCAGGACACCGCAATCGGATTCCAGCTCTCTCCACCGGTTTACTGGGGGTAATTTTTTTCAATATTTTTTTGAGAAAAGCTTGATAACCTACCATGCTAGGTTATATTGTCAATATGAACGGAAGGAATTTTCAAAATGCCGATATTCGAGATCGTGAACGGTTGGGCGATCACGATTTATTTGAATGATCACTTGCCGATTCACTTTCATGCGAAAAAAGCCGGGGTGAGTGTCCGGTTCTATCTGGACGGAACATTTGAGGTGGAAGGTCATGGAAAACTTTCCGGAGCCGACCGAACCCGTCTTGTGGAATACGCATTGGACAACAAACGTAAAATCAAGGAGTATTGGAATGATCTGCATTGAAGCAAAATTGGCGGCGGTCAGCCGTGACTCCATTACGGTGGAACTGAATACCGGAGAAAAGTTTGTCCTTCCTTTCGACCGCTACGGTTATTTCCGGTTCTGCTCGATTGCAGAACTGGAACATGTGACTTGCGATGGTTTCGCACTGGAGTGGCCGGAGGCGATGATTGATCTCGAACTTGATCTCCTGCGTCACCCGGAGAAGGAAGGAACGCCGACTCCGGTGGATAAGTGGCTGGCATTCCGGGAAGCGTTCCGTAAAAAAGCCGCGATCCGGGAAAACGCTTTTCGCGCGGCGCACACGAAGTCGATTCGCAAAGCGGCTTCTTCCCGGATGAATGGCACGAAGGGCGGCAGACCGAGAAAGAAACAGGAAACTGTACTTGCTTGACTTCCTGTGTGGGGTGCTTATGAGCACCAAAAAAATTATCAATCCGCATCCGGGGAGAAATTCTCGTTGCCCCACATTGTTAACTCTATATTGTGTGAGGTAACATTCCGGAGATTACACGCGTATGGATTTTAAAAGAAGTGTCTTTCCCGCCTGATATCAGTATGCCGAACAATCCTTGCGACAGGTGGAAATTCAAGTCGGTTCCTTCATTCCCAGTGTAATTGAATCCAACCGCAATGATCATCCGCCGATTGTTGTTGGTGTCGTAACTCTCCCCATCCGCAGCAGTTATTCGAAATTTTCGAATAACTGAATCCTTCTGGAGTTCCCTGTCGTCGAAAACGTTCTTGATGTGGTAATTGATCGTATTCGTTTCCACGTTTGACGTCTGCCAAGACAAGAACACGCCCGTTCCATTTTTCGACTGCGTCTTTTGCGATTTGAGCGATGCACAGACTTTTCCCGCCACCCACTGGAATAACCACGCACGGATTGTTGTCTTTGCCGCAGAGGTGTTCATACACGGCATCAACCGCAGCCTGTTGATATGTCCGCAATATCATGAAAAATCCTTTTTTATGTGCAATGCACTTGAAAAGCACATTGTTTGCATTATATTAAGGATTGAAACACAGGAGGTGCGATATGGCAACCACGAGAACCACCAATTTTACAGTCAGATTGGATACTCAGGTAAAAGACGAGGCCGAGAAACTCTTCGGCGACCTCGGGATGACCTTGTCTTCTGCATTCAACATTTTTCTTCACCAGGCAATCCTGACGCAGGGGCTTCCATTCCCGGTTTGCAAAGAGCATCCGAATAAAACGACTCTTGCGGCGATGAAGGAAGCAATTGAACTTGCCAACGATCCCCATGCAAAAACTTATTCCAATGTTAAAGAATTGCTGGAGGATCTGAAGTCGTGATCTACACAATTCAGGTTACCTCGCAGTTCAAAAAGGACTGTAAAAAGATGAAAAAGCGGGGACATGACCTTCAGGCTCTCGAAGACATCCTTGACAAACTGGTCGTCGGGGAAAAACTCCCGGAGAAGAATCATGACCATGATTTGGTTGGTGATTATCGCGGGTTCCGGGAGTGCCATATCTTACCGGATTGGCTGCTGATATATTACATTCAGAGCGAACGCCTCGTCTTGGTTTGCTCCCGAACCGGCTCTCACAGCGATCTATTCT
>MWCA01000002.1 GCA_002069785.1 Lentisphaerae bacterium ADurb.Bin242
TTTCGCAAGTCCTCAAGTCGGTGACGATGCTCGTATGATTTTATCCATAGCGGAACGGTATTTTTCCCGACCACCTCAGGACTCGGTCTGAATGAAACGGAGAAAACAGAGAAAGAAACGGCAGATTTTTCCGGAACCCGTGCAGAAGAAGCATTCTCCGTCCGGCGCGAAGGGGAGTGCTTTCCCGTTCGCAAACGCCCCGACACAAGGTCTTTACAGCACAAAGGACAGGATTGTTAAAATCCTGTCCTTCAGCGACTTAAATACTAAAATGGTGGAGCCGGCGGGAGTTGAACCCGCGTCCTGTAACGTCCTCATGACGACATACTACATGCTTGTTCTGTCTTTATTGTTTTTCGTCCTCCGGCTTTGTCGACAGACAGACAGCCTTCCGACTACTCCATTGATTGTCTCGCACGCGGACCAATGAATCAAATCCGGGTGCCAGAACACTGCTTGCGCCCGTCTTCCTTAGTGTTCGTCAGGAAGCGGACGTCGCCGTCAAGCGGCGAGTGCGTACTCTTCGTTCGCAGTTATAGTTTTTGACCGGTGATTTACGAGGCAAACGATCATCCTCGGCATGCGTTCGGCACTCAGCGCGTCCAGTCGAATCCGGAACGGCCCCGTGCGGAAAGTTCGGAAAGCGGAGCAATTCTCCGCTGTTCATATACTCTGCTTATTACAATAACTCATATCCGTAAAATTGCAAGTCCCGAATATCGTCGGAAAGCTTTTTTATGCCGGCGATGTCTTTTTTTCCTCATTTTCCCGGAGCTTCCTCCTTGAAAAATGCCTGAACGATGAGAGATTACCGGGAAAGGAGATAATTCCGACAAATGATGAAACAAATCCATTTTATGAACGGCGGAAAATTCATTTCCCGCGGACGGGGACGGCATCCGACGCGAACCATAGACAGCACGGAACTGATTCTTGTCATTTCCGGGAAACTTTCCATTTTTGAGGCGGAAAATGAGTTCTGCGTGAAGGAAGGGGAGTTTTTGTTTCTGTATCCGGACCGTCTCCACGGCGGGCTTGCAGACTATCCGAAAAACCTTTCCTTCTTCTGGGGACATTTCCGCGCGGGAAAACGGCAGATGGCTCCGTTTCCGCAGTACGGATGCGCCGCAAGGCCGGAAAGTTTTTCCGAATATTTCGAGCTTCTCCTGGCGGAACAGCGGGTCCGGGACAATGCCAGAACCTGCGATCTTCTGCTGGAACTGCTCCTGAATGAGACCATCCGGAGCCAGGGGCCCCGTGAAGCGGAACAGTCGCGTCTTGCCGAGGAGGCCAGACGGATCATCCGGCTGCGCTTTTCCGACAATATTTCCACCTCGGACATCGCGCGGGAGCTCGGCTGCAACGCGGATCATCTCGGGCGCGTTTTTCATCACAATTACGGAATGTCCGTGGTGGACGCCCTGAACGAGGCGAGAGTGGAGAATTGCGCAAAACTTCTGCGTTCGGGAACCGGTTCCATCAAGGAGATCGCCTACTCCTGCGGCTTCAACGACACCGCCTATTTCCGGCGACGCTTTTTCCATCGTTTTTCGCTTCGTCCGTCCCAATACCGGAAACTTCACTCGAACATCAAAATCAACACGGAGTGAGGTTTTCCGCACCGGAAAAACGGGCCGCCGGAGAATTATTCCACTTTGCCGTTATTGGCCAAGGTGGTAATGGAAAGGTAATTGTATTTTTTCTTCTGCTCGATGTGGAAATCGGCGAAAAGATTGGAACCGGAACCGTCCCGGCACAGACGGATGTTCGTGCTTCCGTGCGGCGTGGCAAGCTGGGCCCAGCGCAGATTGTCGGAGGTCGTGGCCCAGTTGTTGAATGCGTAGCCGATCCAGCCGCTGTTGTTTACGATCGAATCGGAAAGGACCAGTTTTGCCGCGGCCTGTTTCACCCGGGACATTCGGGCGACCGTATTGAAGGTGGGAATCCACGAAATATATCCGCCGAAATATCCGTTGTAAGCATAGGTGATGCTCCAGTAGACACCGGTATGCTCCGTGCCGTAGGCGGACGCCTGAAGCATGGCGGGATCGCATGCGGTCACCACGGTCGGACAGTAATACACCTTCTTGTTGGGCATGTATCCGTTGTTCCGGAGGAGCCAGCCCCATGCCTTGTTGGTTTCACTGACGCCGCCGTTGGCCTTTTCGTTGGAAGGCACGAAAAATTCCTTGGCATCATTGATGTACATCGACATCGCCAGCCCGATCTGCTTGAGATTCCCGGTACACCTGGCCGTGCGCGCCTGTTCCCGCGCCTTGTTCAGCGCCGGCAGCAGCATTCCGGCCAGAATCGCGATAATCGCAATCACGACCAGGAGTTCGATCAAAGTAAAAATCCGTATTCTTTCCGCCTGTCCGAAAGTTTTCTGTTTCATGTTGTTTTCTCCTTCTGTTGAAGTATTTCAATCATGCAATCTCATTGTTTTCTCACGCCCGATTCCTGAACGCCGGCAGCGGAACATGCCGGAATGTTCCGGTGAAGGACCAGTTTCTGCCGCAGCCACACCTGTTCGGAGGGGATTTCCGGCGTAAAAAGCCGCTTGCGGAGGATTTCCCACGCGGCAAAGAAATATTCGCTGTGGTCCGGATACTCGAACAGCAGGAAACGCTCCGGCAGATAGGGGTCGGCAAGCGGAATTTCCCGGCTGATCAGCAAAGTGGATTCCGGAATTCCGTCAAGATCGTTTTTCATCCGGGCGTAAAGTCCGGGACGGATCGGATGCCAGTAGATCACAACTTCCGGCCAGGAGAAGCGTTTCGCCATCCGGCGGGTGTATTCGATCATGTTCTCCTCCTGCGTCACGAACCACCGATAGGGAAAGAAATCCCCGTCGACCTCCGGAAGGGATAATTCCTTCTTGATCTGTTTCCATTTCCGCCGGATCATGTCGTTGTAGCCGTTCCGGTTGGAAGGAAAACACAGGCCGATCCGGCGGTATCCGGCGTCGACCAGCTTTTCGGTCAGTTCCCGGAGGGTTCTCAAGGAATCGAATTCCACATAGTTCAGATTCAGGTAGGTAGGACAAAAGCCGCAGGAGACGAACGGAATGCCGTCCCGTTCCAACTGTTCCGCGATCCGCTGCTGGCAGAAGGAGGAACAGGCAAAGAAAACGGCATCGAAACTGGAAAAAAGATGCAGCTGGGACGCGGGAATCCGGGTATCCCGGAACGCAAGAAAAACATAGGAAAAACCGTCCGCCACGATCCGGTCGAAAAGGTGGTCGCAGGGCATGTATTCCATGAGCTTCTTTTCGGAATACCAGCCCACGACGGCGATCGTGCCGGTGCGAAGTTTTTCCGGGTGAATGACCATGCCTCCGCGCCGTTCGGAAGTGAGCAGCTCCGTCCGGAGATGCGGTTTAAGCGCCGTCGTGACCGTCTGTTTGGACACGCCATATTCCCGGGCCAGATCGCGCGTGGAAGGCAGTTTCCCGTGGAATTCGCCTTTCCGGACGCGCCGGTCCAGATCCACCGTAATGTCCGCATATTTGACTACGCTCATCGATTTCTCTTTCCTTCTGCTTTCGGATTCTATAGTTATATGCGAAAAACAGCTTTTTTTCAATATGCAAACGAGAGAATTAAACCACAAAATTCATTTTCTGTTAGGACAAAAACCCTGAACTCCCGGGACAAAACGAAGGAACAACCGACCAAACCGTCCCTTCGTTCACCCCTCCGCTTACTTCTCCGCAATCCCGATCAGAAGGAAATTCCGCTTACCAACCGTCAGGCTGTCCAGGTCGGAAACGGGCTTGTCCTCCCACAGATCGCGGAACACGGCCTTCTCCGGATCGACGCCCAGTTTCTTCCAGTCGACGGAGAGGGCGGCTTTCCGGTCTTCCCCGCCCATGTTGCCAATCACAAGCAGACGTTTCCAGGGCGACGGTTTTTCCCATTCATACCAGGACACATACACCCGGGGCGAAGCGGATTTCACGGCATCGCTGAACCAGTATCCGCGGAACTTCGCCGCCGCAAGATCGATGTCATGCTTGATGACGAACCAGCGCTCGACGGTTTTGAAGTGGTTCATCATCGCCGTGACATTGATGTCGTGCAGCAGACACGGCACCATCCACATTTTCGTATGCCGGACGGTATCATAGCGGGGGCCTTTCGGCTTGCCGAACGCCAGTTCCGGATACATCCACAGCGCACAGTGCATGGCATACGCGCTGCCGTGCGCCTCGGCGTAATAGGCGCTCTGCCACTCTTCCAGCGGGATGTCGTCCGTGTAGAAGGAGTCGACATTCTTGATCCAGAAGTGATTATATTGTTCGCCCGGGAGCCAGAGATCCCCGAGTCCATGCACGAACGGGACGAAGCGGTTGTGCGCGTGGAGGAAGAGAATCTTGTCGGGACCGTGCGAGCGGACAATGCGGGCGATGCGGATGAAGAAATCGCGGAGGCTCGGCAGGTTCGAGCTGGAATAACTCTTGCCGAAAGCGTCGACTCCGCCGTGGCCGTGAAGCGTGTTGTAACAGCTCCGCCCCTCGGAAATGTCGAAGTAAAGTCCGGCAGTCATGGGATAGTCCTTGAGAAACTGATCGCAGCGTCCCGCGAAAAGGTCGCCCGAGCCGGTGTGACCGCACGTCGCCACCGGATCGTAGCGGAGCCCGGTTTTGTATTCGACCGCCTGGCCGACGGGAAGGCCGGGCTTCTGCTCCCATTCCGGGAAGAAATAGTCATAGCTCTCTTCGATGCTTGCGGTGTAGCAGGGCTGTCCGTAGACCATGAACCGGGAGCCGTGCGCGGCGATGTCGTCGATATTCTTCTGAAACGCCTTGCGGTCATAGGGAATGAATCCGGTCCACGGCTCGGTCGCCCACGGATGCCGGTCCGGACCGTTTCCATAGCCCTGAATCTTGATGTTCTCGTGCTTGACATAGCCCCAGATATTCCCGCAGTTGAAGTCGCGCCAGCGGGCGGGCAGCGGGCGGCCGGGCGTAGCCATGAAGGCCATCGTATAATCGGCTTTTTTCGTGAGAACGGCCTTTTGGGAAATCAGGTCGGCGCGGATCGAGACACGGTCGCCCTTGCGGCTGACCGTGAACTGCTTCGCGCCGGGTTCATAGACCCAGTTCGCTTCGGATTGAGGCCACCAGCAGAGGCCCTTGACCAATCCCATGTTCCAGAGGAGGAAGTCGGCCGGGTGGGAATAGGCGAAACGGAATACTTCGCCGTCGCGGTTGTTCCACTTCGTGTAAAGGGGATCGAGCATCTTCCGCGCGAACTCCGCCGGGACCGTCCATTCCAGCGAAAGGGAACGGATTTCGGTTTTCCCGGCGGCGGGCTCCATCGAAATGTCGCTCCGGCTCATGCCGTCGAACCAGAATTCCCCCTGCCAGGTGAATTGGAGACCGTCCGTGGTTCCTTTACCGGAGAATTTCACAACGTCGTCATGGGTTTCCGCAACCTGAAAATCCTCCCACACGACCTCTTTTTTCCCGGTCCCGGAATCCACGGACAAAACCGGTGCGCCGGGAAGCATTTCATCCTTTCCCGAGCGGATCGAGACGGGGAACGGGCCTTTGCCGAAAGTATACACGCGGTTCCAGACATGGAATGAATTGCCGTTGCGTTCGATCTTCGTCCAGGGAGACGGCACGGTGTGGTTCACGCCGACCCGCAGTTGATAAGGCGTCATGTCGGGGACGCGAAAACTCCGGCCGGAGGTCAACTCGATTCCCGGTCCCGTGACCTTCGCCTTGATCTGATAGGTCCCCTGCTCCGGATTCTCCGGCAGCGGAAGGTCGAATTTATTTTTCAGAAGCTCCGCTTTCCCGGTCACGCTGGAATACACCTTCCCATTCCGGTCTTCGAGCGTCACGACCGCATTCAAGCTCTTCGAACGGATTGCGTCGCGGGTTTTGGCGTCGGACTTTCCGAGATCCAGCAGACATTCGATCGTCTTGCGGGAGGCGAAGCAGCGGTAAGTCACTTCCAGCGGGAGATTGACCGCGAAAGCGCCGGTATAACGGAAATGCTTCCCGTTCACCCGCAGACGATAACCGCCCACGGGAAGCGCCGCCTTCCATGATTCATTCCGAGGAATGGCGCCGGGACGGCTGAAAACGGTGTTGCGGTCATCCACATAACGGATGTTCAGCGGGGTTTCCGAAATGATTTTCAGTTCCATTTCGCCGTCGCTGTCTCCGAATTTCTCAAAACGGACGGGCGGTTCGTCGAGACCGAACAGCAGGAGTCCGAACTTGGGCGCGTCGAAATACTGCTTCGCCCCGATCCCCCAGGTGGCGTAAATGGCTTTTTCGCCGTAGTTGGTGACGCAGAGATTGCCGCGAATCTGAGCCGGAGTATCCGCCCGGATACTCTTTTTCGGAATGACGATCTCGGCGGACCATCGGCCGTCATACTGTTTTGCGGCAGCCTTCGCGCCGCTGTTCCAGGAAGGCTTCATCTGATCCATGTTGTAGATGCCGTCGGGAAAGAATGCGGAGGCGTCGTACAGCGCGCCGTTGGAATTGAGGATGAACTGGTAACGAGTTTTGACATCGGCGGAAAGGTGAAGCTCCACGGCATCATCGCGCCAGATGTCGACCAGATCGCCGCCCGTGATCGCATGACGCGTGGACGGGGCGAAAATCTCCGCCGCAACCAGGAAGTTGTCCTCGTCCTGTTTGAGATACATCCGCGCATAAGGAATATCCGCTTTTGTCACACCCGTATTAATGATGGGGACAAGTGCCGCGTCCTTCCATTCGGCGGGATCGACCACGCCGTCGAGAGTAATCCCGTTTCCTTTCGGAACGGCCAGGATGGGCGTATCGTCGGCAGATGCGACCGGCGGATAGAACTTCTCATACTCCTCCCTGATCTCCTGCGGAGAAAGGGGACGGTCGTAAATTTTCAGTTCGTCATACGCGGTCTGGTCGTTCTTGTCCAGGTTGAAGGAGGGGTCCGCCCCGAGGTGCATATAGGCGTTTTCCTGTGTCGGCGGAAAATCGACCGGGTTCCGGAACCGGACCGGATTTTTCGTATACTCCAGAGGTCTGGCCAGCACGCCGTCCAGATACAATGCCATCTGCGTGGAATCCCATACGGCGTCGAGCTTGTGCCAGCGGTTCGGCGTCCAGTCCTCATCCTTCAGGGGAACCGTCACCTGATAAGTCTTCCCCTCGTGGATGATCACAAACAGAAGATAATCCGGCTTGATGAACTTGTAAACCAGGAAACGGTAGCCGCCGGGCATCACGGACTGGAAGAAGATCTGAAATTTTTCCTTGCTCGGGACCCAGTTCTTCGCCAGCACCCATAGGGAAACCGTCCCTTGTTTCGGGTCGAAGTTCTTGTAATTGCTGTAGCGGCAGTTTTCGGCGTTGCTCATGGAAAGCGCATTGCCCTGTCCGGCGACGCCCGCGTGCATCCGCAGCATGAGGCTGGACGGTTTGAAGTTCGGGGAATTTTTCCATCCGGCGGCCTTCTGCGCGGTCACGTCGAAATTGTTGAAATTGGCTTCGAAGAGAAGCGACGGGTCTTCCTTCTCCTCCGCGGCGAACACAGCGGCCAGGCAAAAGGCCGACAGAAATGCAAGTGTCTTTTTCAACATGAGTTTTCCTTCCCGGGGTGACAGAACTTTACGTTTGCACCCATATTATAGGAGGAAACGGACCGGATGTCAATCCTGTTTTCCGGGAATGGAACGGCAATTCAAGGTTTCTGTTAGGACAAAACAGACAAAAGGAAACGGCTGAATTCGGGCGCGGCAGGATCGGTTTCAAGTTCGAGAATCCATCCGTGGAAGAGAGGCACGTGGCAGACCACTCTCCGGATATCGCGGTGGAACCCGTCCGCAACGCGGATTATCCCGCGTGTGTTCCCCGGAGAAAACCGGGGCGCCGGACACACCGCATCGGGAAAAGCCTACCTCAAGTTCTCAAAGGTCAGATCGTCCCCCTGGAGGTCGATGAAAAAGAACCCGAGGACGGCGTCCAGAATATCGACCGGATGAAGGGAAAAATCCACTTCCGCCAGAGCAAGTCCCAGTTTTCCGCCGAATTCCCAATAATCGCGAGCCCCGGTTTTCGGGACATACAGCGGGTCGGACGGCAACGGAATCCCGGTGAAAACCTCCCAGTATTCCTTCACCCAGGGGGACGCGGGACGGCGTTCGATGTCTTCCGAAAGGAAAGGACCCGCGCAGACATTCCAGCCGTTCTGTGCGGCATAGCCGTACTGGCGGTTCGCATCCTTCATCAGGTTGAACGTATAGCCGATGCCCGCGCCGACCTGGACGGAATGGGTGGCGGTCAGTTCCGCGCGCACCACGGGACCGAAGCAGACATTCAGCGTGAACACATCGAAGACATCAATCACGCGGTTGGGAAGATACAGGATGATCTTGTCCGCCCATTGCGCATGCGCGGCGGCTCCGGAGGACAAGGCAAACACGATCAGGATCGTTTTCAGGATTCGGTTCATTCGCAAACTCCTTCATTATTTCCCTGCGTCGGAAAGCTTCTGCTGGATCTGGTTGACCGCCTCGGCAAAACCGGAATACAGCTTTTCCCCGGCCGCTTTGGTCAGAGGAATCTCCCGGGCGTCCGTCCACCGGACCGCCGGGGGGAAAAGATAGCAGAAAGCTTCCTGGGAACGTCCGTAAGCATCGCTCCGCACCCGGACGACCACCCCGACGAAGGCGCCCTCCTTGGAAATCACAAAATCGCCGACTTCCGCGGGGAGTTCGCTGCTGTTCCGGATCGCGTTCCGGATGATCAGATAATGGGGCGCGGCGGCATTCAGGCCGAGCGAACAGCGGTCATCCAGCGGAGCGGTTTCCTTTCCGAAAGTACCGGTCTTGAACAGCGTCAGATTCTGTAATCCCCGTTTCTTGAGTTCGGCAAAGGAGATGGGAATCAGGGGCTCGCCCCCTTGTTTCCGGAGCGGGATCAGACACACATTCCGCTCTTCGCCCAGAGAAAGGATCGGCCCGGTCAGCGGGACCGCCTCCGTCTCGGAGGAAAGCAGCCGGTTCCGGTAGGAAAGCTCGACAACCCGGGTGAAGCCGCTGATCGAGCCGTCCAGTCCGGTAATCGAGGCAAAGGACGTGACCAGGAAATTCTTCCCGTTGATCTTGACCTCGGGGAGATAAAGCGTTTTTTTCAGGTCGAATGAATTCATGACCCGCTCATTTTTCAAATGATAGGAAAGCTCGTGGACGGCCCTGGAATAAGAAGTCCAGGCATCGCTGCGGAGCAGAGCGTCGGCCTTTTGAAGCTGTTCCCGGGTGAAACGCAGATCTTTTTCGCGGGTTTCGACCGCCTGGCGGGTTTGGGTCAGCATGGCCTGCGAAACGGCCAGATTCTTTCCGGTCAGCGTCAGTTCTTTTCTGGTTTCCTCCAGAGAGCGGTTGGCTGCGTTCAGATCGCTGCCCGCCCTGGAAAGCATTCCACGGGCATTTTCGAGTTCTGCGGAGAGACGGGAGGCTTCCTGGCGGGCCAGCAGAAGTTCCCTGGAAAGCTCTTCCGTTCTGGAACGCCTGTCTTGCAGCTCTTTTTCGGTCGTCTGGAGTTTTCCGGAGGTGAAGGAAAGCTTCTGTTCCGCCTGGCGGGCCTGTCCGGAGACTGCCTGAAGTTCACCGACGGCGGCGTCATAGCGCCCCTGAATATTTTTGACCTCGGTCTCCCGCCGCGCAAGGGCATCCCGCTTCTGCTGAAGCTCATTTTGCGCGCCGGCCAGCTGCCGTTCAAGCTGAACCGCCTTTTCCTGCATCCGGGCGTATTCCTTCCGGACCTCGCCTATATTTTTCTCCTGTTCCCGCTGCCGGACGCCGGCCTGTTCAGTCTGCCGGGCAAGACTTTCCTTCAGGACGGCAAGTTCTGCGGCCAGACGCTCTTTTTCACTCTGCGCAACGCCGGTCCGGGAGGCTTGCTTTGCGAGACTCTCCTTCAGGACGGCAAGCTCCGCGTCCAACTGTTCTTTTTCATCCCGGAGGGCCGCCCGTTTTTTCAGCTCCGTGTGCATCTTTTCGACGGACACTGTTTCCGCCCTGGAAGCAAACCCGGCAACCGGCTTCGTGGACGGCTGGACGATGCCGTTTGAAAGCGACAGCGCCGACAGCACCAGAAAATCGCAGATGACAATCAGAATGGAACGATTCACTTTCCGGCCTCTTTGGTTTGTCCGGCGGATGCCGCTTCAAGCATCCCGAACAATTTCTGTTTGAGCGGATACTGGAGGGAAAGTCTCAAAATCACGCTGAAAAGGATTCCGACCAGCGTGGAGGAATAGGCAATCAGGCGGCTGATCTGCGGATTGAAGGCCATCACGATGAAGGAAGAGACCGTCCCGAAAAGCCCGAAATACAGCGGCAGGTCGAGGAACAGATCGGCATTCTCCACTTTTTTCAGGCGGATGGCGACAGCCTCCCTGCTGCGGATCAGATCGGTATAAACCAGCAGCGCGGTCAGAAAAGCAAAAATCTGGAGCGTCATCACGAACAGCAGAATCAGGAAGGACAGGCGGGCGGCCATTTGCCCGGCGGCAGCCACGGCGGCGGTTTGTTCCGCCACTGTCACGGCGGGAGAAGCGGTTCCCCCGTAAAAAAGGTCTTTAAAAGCGGGAAAACGGAAATAGCAATAGGTCATCCCGAGAACGAAGAGCGCTCCGGCTCCTATGTAAAGACAGCCAAGCAACACCCATTTCAATCCTTTATTCATAATTCAAACCTTTCTCTTTTCCGAATGTGCGATATTTCAGGCCCCTGAAAAGTCCCCCTTTTGGAATTTAATAAAAACTATATCTCTTTTCCGTTTTTTCCAGCCGGAAAAATTAAAATCGGGCTTTTTTTTGCAAAATTTCCCGGTTTTTCCCCGGTTTCCGGCGAAATGTTGAGAAAACAAGAGAAACAGACCTCACGAACCGGAGAAAAGTTCCCGCTGAATCAGGAAGAGGACCCGTGCCGGTGATTCGAGCTCCGGATCCGTTTGGTCGAACTGACCTTGAAATGTTTCGGCTTTTCATTGATCCGGCCTCTGAAAACCATTTTCGGAGACAACGACCGTTTCCCGGGGCCGCTTTTATTGGAACTGTCTTTCTGCATGCAAACCTTTTTCTGCCGGTTGTCCCGGCATGATTCAACTTATCTGACAAACGGGCAGAGCATTCCGCACCTGAACCGTATATCTATTATTATATTCCCGAATTCTGAATTTTTCAACCGTCTCAAACACATTTCGTCCTTTTTCCCGCCCTCATTTCAAAAAATTCCCGCATTTTTTTCAAAAAGGGACTTGCTTTTTCGGAAATATAGGTTATTCTTATTTAGGAAAAGAAACTATCAACCGTTTTTTCGGAGGAATGGAAGTATGACGGCGAAACAGCGTGAAGATGCTTTTTACGCGCTTTGCAAGGCGAAAGGATGGAAATGCACCATCCAGCGCCGGGCCGTTTTCAATTTCATCGCGGAAAATATGAAACATCCTTCGGTGGAAGAGGTCTGCGCGGCGGTCCGCAAGACGGTCCCCAATATCTCCACGGACAGCGTTTACCGGATACTCAACGATTTTGCGGCGGCCGGTGTCCTGCTGCGCCTGGAGGGCTGCGGAAAGAGCCATTTCGATCCGAACACCGCGGAACACGACCATTTCTACTGTCTCCGCTGCGGCCATGTATACGACCTGAGCGGAGAAGGCCGTTCCGTTCCGAAAGATCGGTACGCGGCGTTCGGAGAAGTCCAATTCTGTGAAGTCCGCGTCACGGGGACCTGTAGAAACTGTCTTGAAAATCCGAAAATAAAAGCGAAAAGAATACAAAGCCTTTGAAACCCAAAACCGGCGTGGAAAGAGATTTCTCCGCCAAGAACAAGAAGGAGAACGAAAAATGGAACTGTCACCGGACTCGAAAACCGCAAAAAATCTGGCGTATGCTTTCGCAGGCGAATCCCAGGCGCGCAACAAGTACACCTACTTCGCCGGCGTGGCCCGCAAGGAAGGCTTCGAGCAGATCGCGGCCTTTTTCGAAGCGACCGCCAACAATGAGAAGGAACATGCGAAACTCTGGTTCAAAGCCCTCAACGGGATCGGCGACACGGCCGCCAACCTCAAAGCGGCCGCAGCCGGCGAACACGAGGAATGGACCAGCATGTACAAGAACTTCGCCGAGGAAGCCAAGGCGGAGGGATACGAGGAAATCGCGCGTCTTTTCGAACGCGTCCTCCAGATCGAAAAACGCCATGAGGAACGCTATCGCAAGCTCCTCGCCAATGTGGAAAAGGGCGAAGTCTTCGTGAAGACCGGCGAAAACCGCTGGGAGTGTAGGAACTGCGGGCACGTCCACATCGGGGAAAAGGCTCCGGAGACCTGCCCGACATGCAAGCATCCCAGGGCCTTTTTTGAGGTCGAAGCCTTCAATTACTGATTTCGATCAGCCGTTTCCATCAACGTTCCGGAAAAAGTCCTTCGGGGCTTTTCCCGGAACGTTTTTCATCCCGGGATCCTCTCCGAAAATATTCGGATTTTTAGCCGGGAAAAAGTTGTTTTTTCCGGATATGGACTTATAGTTTCATTATGTACAAAACCCAGTTGATTTCAGGAAAACAGAATGCAGGGAGGCCATTTCAAATGAAGGCGGCGGTCATGTTGGATAAAGGTAAATTGGAAATCCGGGATGTACCGGACATCAAGCCGGGGCCGTACGAATGCCTTTGCCGGAATCTGTATGCGACAACCTGTACTGGTACCGATATGAAACTTCTCTGGAATAAACTGCCGGCGAGAGATGTGAAATATCCGTCCATCCTCGGACATGAAACGGTTGGAATTGTGCTCGAAACCGGCCGGGGTGTCCGGAACTTCAAGATCGGAGACATGGTGTTGCGTCCGGTGTACGGTTATCCCGGAACCGTCGTGAACGGATTTGCCAACGAATTCGGCGGTTTTTCCGAATACGGCCTCGTCACAGACCGTCTGTCCGCATTAGAGGACGGATTTCCCCTGTCCGCCTCAGAAGCAAGTTATTCCCGTTTCCAGCTCAAGCTCCCGGACTCCTGGTGCACCGTCCCGGAAAGCGTTCTTCTGATCACCCTGAAAGAAACTTTCAGTTGGGTCCGTCGTTTCGGCTCGTTTTACGGAAAGAACATAGCTGTTATCGGAGTGGGTGCGGTCGGAATGTTCATCCTCAAATTCGCCTCGCTTTCCGCTCCCCGGAAATTGATCGCCTTTGCCTCCGGCAAAAGCGGGGAGGAGCGGGCGCTCCACTGCGGTGCGGATGAATTGCGCGTGCTGCCGTCGGAAGGCTCTTCTTCCCCGGATAAATTCGACTTCATTCTGGACGCGGCCGGGATGCTGGACCGGATTGACTTTCTTGCCCGGGAAATGCTCTGTGAAGGCGGCACCATCGGAATCTACGCCGTGAGCGGTGTTCCTGAAACACGATATGTTTCATCCGGTTTCTGTCTGGACCGGAGGGGTCCGGACGAGTCGAATCCGCTGATTCACGAGACTTCCATCCGAATGGTGGAACGGGGAACCATTTCACTGAAGGATTTCGCATCCTCCTTCTTCCCCTTTGCGGAAATGCCGCACGCGTTTGACCTGATCGCGCAGAAAAAAGAGTTCAAACCATTATTCCGTTTCTGAAACTCCCGGCAAAAGGCATGAATCCTTCCAGTCATCCGTGCGGATGAAAAGCCGCCGGAAGACACCGTCGGATTCTGCCTGTTTTACCGGTCGGCCGACCCGGTACCGAAAGAGTTTTCCAATGCTTCGAAATCTTTCAGGAGTTTTCCGTAGATTTGCGCACAAGCCGGGTCCGGAGCAATGGATTCCTCCGGGGCGGAGAACATTCCGGACAACGTTTCAAACGGAATGCCGGATACGGCGTGAACCGCCCGCATGGCTGCCCCGAGCCCGGCGGAGTCCGTGACGGAAATGGTTTCGATCCGCGCCTGAAATACATCCGCGAGGATTCGGCGGAAACCGGACGATTTCGAAGCGCCTCCCGTCAGGCGGATGCGGGAAACTTCTTCCCCCATCCACTCGGAATGAAGGCGCAAGCTCAGCGCCTGGGATTCGAGGATGGCGCGGATTTCCTCCGCGGGCGAGGCATCGGAATAGTTGCGTTTTACGCACGGATTCAATACGAGCGGCGTGCTTTCCGGTTCGAAATAGGGGAGTATGAGCTTGCCGTGGTTGCCGGGGACAGTCTGAAGCAGGGCGTCCCGGTCGAAGAAGGAACGGTCCACGCCCGTCCGCTCCCGGATTTTCTCGCGCGCCAGCGAACCGTTCGTGAAACAGATCAGGCTCATGAACCCACCGGAGGGACTGCCGAAGACATGTCCGTATCCTTTCGGATCGGTTTTAAAAGTCCGCATCGGAGCGAAAAGGGTGTCGCTGGTGCCGAGGCTGATTCCGAGGATTCCAGGATTCGATGCGCCGATTCCGACAAGACTGTTCGGATTGTCGCCGGACCATACCGCAACCGGAATTCCGGGCGTGAATCCGAACTTTCCGAAGAAAGGAGCCAGCCTGCCGGCAATGGTATTGGACGACCGGACCGGCGGAAGTTTTTCCAGAAGTCCGGGTGCGGTAAAATCTACGATCTCGGGGTCCCATACCAGTGTTTTCAAGTTCAAAAGGTTCATTCCGGCGCCATCGCCGAAGTCGATCGGGGCATGGCTGCCGCAAAGAATGGAACAGAGGAACGAGCTGACCAGATGAATGCGGAAGGTTTTCCTGTACGCCTCCGGATTTTCCTTTGCAAATTTGCGGATCTGCGGTCCGGTAAAACGTTCGATCGCAGGACTTCCCGTTTCACTCTGCATCCTGGTTCCGAAATGTTCGTCCAGTTCACGGCACTCCGTCGCGGTCGAGCGATCCATCCAGATCGGCGAAACCGGACGCGCCAGCAGCGGGCGGAGCTGTTCGGCCAGCGTTTTTTCATGGGCGAGCATGGGAAATTCCGAGTTCAGATACACTGAACCGTGCTGCTGTCCCGAACCGGAAATCCCGGCAACTTTGTTGAGAGGAACGCCGGTGCCCTTCAAACGGAGAAACGCCAATTCGAGCGCCTCGGCCCATAGGATCGGATCGGCCTGTTTCACGAGCGGGTCGGCGGAGGGAATGAACCCGTTCGGAGCGCCGTAGTGCGGAAGATCGCGGCCGTAGTTCACCGAACTTTCGGCGGCGATTCCGCCGTTCTCCGTGTCGATCACGATGCACTTGAGGCTCTGCGTGCCGGCGTCGATTCCGAGATAGAGAGGCATCTTCGAGTCCTCCTTACAGGGCGCACATTTCGCGGATGCTTTGGAGGTCGGCGGCGGAGGGAGAGATTCCCTTTTCCGGGGTCTTGATCCGGGCGGCGAGCCGGAGCGCGATGTCCAATGCTTCGGAGCAGTTGCGGATGAACTGACGCCGGGACTCATGCGGATCGCCGGGCGTTCCTTCGGCGCGGAGCATGTGACAGTCGAACTCGACCACGCCTTTCCAGCCGAGGTCCTGGAGCGCTTTGAACAGGAAGACGGTCTCCTTGAGTCCTTCCGGTCCGATGAGCGGCGGAAAATCGTTGTCGAACTGCGCCTTGATCTGGGAACCGAAATGAAGGAATTTGAGTTTGTTCAGGGAGCAGAGATAAGCAACCGTCATGACGGCATTCATCAGACACATGCTTTCGTGCTGGAGAAGTTCCGGGTTGACGCCCCAGAAATCCTTCTCCCTGAGCTTGCCGAGAATGAAGCCGACGGCGTGTCCGCTGGTCGGCAGGAACATGTGTCCGCGGGGTTCATTGGGTTTGGGTTCGACCGTGGCGCCGAGATAATTGGCCATTCCGTTGGCGCGGATGTAGCCGGTCACATGGTTGAGGCCGTCCGCCAGCCATTCATAGACCTTGTTCCATTCCGTGACGACCGGCACCTCGAAGCCGTCGCGTGCAACCCAGTATACATAATATTTCGCCCCGAAGAACTGCCCGATGCGGAGAGTCCGTTCCACTTTCTTCGCCGCCAGCGCGCGGATGACCGGCTCCGGATTGCAGAGGCCGCCGTCACGGAACATCGGATGTCCATGAAGGTTGCAAATGGAGGCATTGACTTCCACTCCGGCCTCGTCCAGAATTTCCTTGAGGATGCGGAGTTTCCGGTAGACGGGACTTTTCGGATCGAGATCGTCTTCGGGCGCATCCGGGTTCCATGGAACGAGGTCGTCGTCATGGTAGCTGGTAGCTTCGATCAGGCCTTCCTTCCGGGCGGAAGCGATGATTTTCGCAATCCCGGCCGAATCAAGTTTTTCCATGACGGGTCCGCCGAAAGGATCGCTCAGGGGGTTGCCGACGCACCAGAAGGGCATCGAACGCAGGGTAACGCAGGATGTAGACATGTCATGCCTCCGATTGTTTGAGAAAAATCCGGAATTGCCGTCTCCTTGTCCGGAATCTTTCCTTTTTTCAGGTGGTAAATATAGACGTTTTTTTTCAGGAAACCTTGACAAAATCACCAAAAAAGGGTAATTTATCACCATTATGAAACGGAAATGCGAAAAACTGCCCGGAGCCTATTATTTCGAATCCGCCTCCCTGCCGCTCGGGGTGCGCCGGATCGAAGGCGCCTTCGTCAATCATGAGCATGATTACACCGGAATCCCGCACCGTCACGATTTTGCCGAACTGGTGATCGTCCGGGACGGCCGCGGGGAACAGGTCATCAACGGCTCTTCCTATCCGGTCGGAAAGGGAGACGCGTTCGTCATTCAGGACAATGCCGACCACTATTTTCCGGATTACCGGGAACTGAAACTGGTGAACGTCATCTATTCGCCCGCCCTGCTGCGGTCCATGCACGGACTGCTCCGGCGCATTCCCGGATACAACATGATCTTCATCATGACGCCCGGTCTCCGTAGAGTCCGGACCTATCGCAATCACTTCCGGCTGTCTCCGGTGCAGCTGATGGAGGCACTGGAGATCATTGCGCGGCTGGAGAGGGAACTTCAGGAGAAAAAGACCGGATTCGAAGCCTCCGCTGCCGCGCTGTTCCTCGAACTGACCATCCGGATTTCCCGTTCTTTCCGGGAAGAAATGAACGGAAAAGACACCGTCGTCCGCATCGGACGGCTGCTCTCGCTCCTGGAAGAGAACTACCGGAAGGACTGGACCCTCGGGCAAATGAGCCGCGAGGCAGCCATGTCACCCAACAATTTCCTGCGAGTCTTCAAACAGGCAACGGACGATTCGCCTCTGCATTATCTTTCCCGTGTGCGCTTGAAAAACGCAAAACGTCTGCTGCTGAATTCCGACCTTTCCATCGGTGAAATCGCGGACGGGTGCGGCTTCCGGGATTCCAACTATTTCTCGAAAAAGTTCACCGCCGAATTCAAACTGTCCCCGCGCAAATACCGCGGCGGAAGGAAACAGTTCTAGTTTTCGTCCCGTTGAATCCGCTGTCTTTGCGAAAATACCGGATAAAGCTGGTAAACTTCCGGAAGCTGTGCTATGTTATGGAATTCATCCGCTACTATGGATTTTCAACCTCATTGAATCAAGGAAGGGGCAATCATGCGCATGGCATCCGGAATCATCTGTGCAATGGCGATCACATCCGCGGCCGCACAGGAAAACATCACCGTTTACCGTAACGGAAAAGATTTGCTGGTCCGGAGCGAATTTTCGCCCGGGGAGGACCTTGTCATCAACATCAACCGCGTGGCAAATGAAAACGCGTATCTGATCCCGAAGAGCGCTGCGATCACCGAATATGCGGCGAAAGGGAGGCTCATTCACTCCGGAGGCGATGAGTTTCCGGCGACAGCTTTTGAAAGCTACGGCTTCCTCAGCGGCAACCATGGTTCCATTTTTGCACGCACACTCCTTATCCCGAATCATGGCATGACCGATAAAGACATCGGCGCGCCCCTGACCGAAAAGGACGGCTATACCTACCGGATTCTTCAAGTCCCGGACAAGGACCACATTCTGATTCATCCGGACGGAACCGGGGACACCCTCCGTCACGGATTTCGGGCGCACAAGAACGCCAAGCTGTTGCGGGACGGAAAAGAGCTCCCGTTTCAGAAATCGGAGTTCACGCAGCTGTATCCGCTGAACCGGATTACGGAGCTTCAATTTCTGGCGGACGGCAAAACGCCATTGCCGGACAAGACCGAAGTGAAGTGCCGTTTCCTTGACCATCTCATAACTCATGATGTCATTTCCCCGCTCGCGGTCATGGAGTGGGTGCGGAAGAATCCGGGCAAAAAACCCGAACCGGAACTCCAGGGAAAATGGGCAATGACCTACGCGGATACGGAAAAAGAACGCGCAAAGTTTCCGGAATACATGAAGCTGGATTCTCTTGTCACCTATCGCAACCTTTACCGCTATGAGCCGCGCGGCGCGAGCGTATTATACAGAAAAGCCGTTTTTCATGCGAAACTCCCCCAGGTGAATTCCATGGACATCATGTTCTGCTGGAGTGGAGGGATTGCGAAGAAAAAGAACGAGGAGTTCTACATTCCGAAACTCAAACCGGTCAAAGTGAAACGGACGGACGGCGCGCCGGATGTCGAATGCGATTTCTCGGCCATTTATAAAATGCCGACGCCGATGCCGGTCAACGGCTGGATCGAGAAAAAGGACTGCCTGAATCCGGAAGACATGCCCGACCGGTTCATCCGCGTCGTGGGCGATACGGAACGCGAACTCGGAATCGCGCTCGGCTATTCGTTGTTCATGGGTTGCACGGCCAAAGAGAACAAGGGTGCGGACCGGAACAAACTTTACCATCTCTGGAATTCAAAAAAGATGTATCCGTATGTCTATTCGCTTTCCAATATTAAGCCGGGAAAGACAATGGAGACAGTCTGTTACAAACAGTATTTCAACCCGAGGATTGAACCGGATGCGACGGCGTTCTACTGGCACCGGCAGGGCGACTCCCTCGTGGTCTACCTAGACTTTCACAAGACGCTGACGAAGAAGACCGTCCCCCTGCCCTCCGGTTTCGCCGGGAAGAAAATAACGGTCCTCGAACAGACGCCGTCCGTGACGCTTCACAGCGGAAAAACGGTCCCGCCCGAAGGAATCCCCCTCAGCGTGAAGGACAACTACGGATATCTCGTTCTGAAATTGGATTGACTTCCGTCTGTTCCGGTCCGGAAAAATGGATAATACCAATTTGCAATCTTAAAGACAGCAAAAAGTACCATTGGGCTCAACGCAGCTTTCGTATGGCGACGTTACGGGCAGGTTCGGCAAGGGACTGCCGAACTGCGTCAACTCAGTTCGCGACGGAGTCACGAACCTACCTTGGTTTGTGTCTGGTCGAATGATCGTCCTGAAGTCATGGAAGTTTCCATAGCGGTCAGGGAAGTGCGCACCGGGCTGGCGGAAGTGTCAAAAAAATCACCGCCGCGGAAACGACGGTGATCCGGATGAATTCGCGAAAACTTATTTCAGCTTGGCCGCGACTTCGTCGATGGCTTCTTCAAAGACCTGAATCGACTCGCGAAGCATGTCTTCGGGAATGCACAGCGGCGGAGCGATCTTGAGGCATTCTCCGGCGATTCCGACCGGGGCGAACATCAGCAGGCCCTTCTGATAGCAGGCGACGTTGATCTTCGTGGCCAGTTCGGGATCGGGGGTCTTGCTTCCGGGCTTGACGACCTGGATTCCGGCGACCAGTCCCTTGCCGTGCATGCATCCGAGGAAGGACGGATATTTCTTCTGGATCCGGTCGAGCGCCGGGATCAGGATTTCGCCCATCTTCGCGGCGCGTTCCACCAGTTTTTCACGCTCGATGATGTTCATATTCTCGATGGCGGCGGCCACGGCCAACGGCGAAGCCGAGTGCGTGGAAGTCATCGATCCGGGAGGATAGAGCCCCATAATGTCCTTGCGCCCGATCACCGCGGAGATCGGCAGCGAGGAGCTGATGCCCTTGCCGCAGGCGATGAGGTCCGGCTTGATGCCATAGTGCTGGAAGGAGAACATCCTGCCGCTGCGTCCGAAACCGGCCTGGACTTCGTCGCAGATGAAGACGATGTCGTGTTCGCGGCAGAACTTCTCCAGGCTCTTCGCATATTCCACCGGCATGAAGTCGGGGCCGACGCCCTGGAAGGATTCGACCATTACGCCACAGATGTCTTCGGGCTTGACGTTTTTGGCTTTCAGGGTGTTCAGGAACAGATCGAAGCCGGTGTTCTCGTTCTTGTAGCCGTCCGGGAACGGAACTTGGACGAAAGTCGGGTCGAGCTGTCCGATCCACTTCTTCTGGTTCGGATTGCCGCCGGCGAGCTGTGCGCCCATCGTGCGTCCGTGGAAAGCGTTGTTGAAGGAAATAAAATACTTCTTGTTCGGACCGTGCTTTTCCAGACCGTAGGTTTTGGCGAGCTTGATGCAGTTTTCCGTGGCTTCGCTACCGGTGCTCAGCAGGAAAACCTGATAGTTTTCCGGGTCCGGCGAAACCATCCGGAGCTTATGGGTCAGGACGGCGCGCCCTTCGTGCGGGAACACGTAGGTGGCCAGAAGCTCCTGATCGATCATCGCCTTGAGGGCGTCGCGGATCTCCCTGCGGCCGTGTCCGGCGTTGGTGATGAGCACGCCGGAGGACCAGTCGATCCAGCGGTTGCCCCATTTGTCCCAGACGCTCGCGCTTTCGGCCTTGTGCCAGAGGATCGGCGGCTGGCCGGACATCGAGCGGGGTTCGGATTTTTTCAGTTCTTCGAAAACCGGCAGCGATTCCGGGACCGGAAGCGCGGTGCAGATTTTGCGGTTTGCGGTTTCCACCGGTTTCACTTGGACCGGGGTGAGATCATAAACAGCCATTTTTCAGTCTCCTTGCGTTCTGAATTTTCAGTTCTTGGCCCTTACTTGCACATGCGGCTTGTCGCCGTAGACGATCTGCGCCCAGTCTCCATCATGGAGGATGGAGAGGCGGGCGGCTTCGACCACCAGCTCGTTGATACTGCTGTTGGCGGGAGTCGCGATGATGCCGCGATCGTCGGTTTCCTTGATCATTCTCCGGCGGATATTCAGGGATTCGGCGGATTCCCTGTTCTGGACCGCGGATTCGATCTTCTGCATGTTTTCGAGGTTGGCGGCGATGGAATCATAGCCGTAACCCATCGGCATGAAGCCCTCGCCGTCCCACGGCGCCAGACGGTAGAAGTCGGGGCTCACGTAGTTGTAATACGAACCGGCGCAGCCGATCGGCTCCAGATAGCAGTGGCGGACGCCGCGGTACTGGTCGTCGTGCTGGATCAGGGCGCTCTTGCCCTCGCCTTCGCAATACATCACGAGGCACTGGTCGTTGCTTCCGGCGCCCGCATCGGGATAGCCGAGACCGTCGATCACGGACAGGATGGCGCCGTTTTCATAGCGGACCCGCCCGTTGGCCCACATGTAGCCTTCCTTGCCGTTCGGGAACTTGCCCTTGATGCCGGACACGGAAAGCTCCACCGGCTTGAGCCCGGTAATGAAGTAAACCAGGTCCACATAATGGCAGCCGACGTAAACGAACGGGTCGGTCTGGTCGGTGGTGAACCAGTTCTGGAAGTTGGAGAAGCGGTAGTAATAAGGTTCGATCATCTTGGCTTCGCCCATCGTGAAGTTGCCGAAGTGTCCCTGGCGGTACTGACGGCGGGCCAGCAGGGCGCGGCGGTCGAAACGCTTATGGTATTCCACGCCGACGAAAAGCCCTTTTTCGAGGGCGAGTTTTTCGATCTCGACGGCCTGTTCATGCTTCAAAACCAGCGGCTTGACGCAGAGCACGTGCTGATCGCACTTCAACGCCTGCATGACCATGCCGTAATGGAACTGGTCCGGCACGGCCACAATCACCGCCTGACGGGGCTTCATCCGGCTCAAAACCTCATTGGCGAGGTTCGGGAACATCTTGTCGGCCGGTTCGTCGAACGACGGATACGGCGTGAAGCTCTGTCCCGGGAACGCCTCCTTGATTTCGGCGTCATCCCGGAGATTGCGCAGCGGCGCGTTGTTCAGGGCGCAGACGCTGATCCCGCCGACCACGCCGAGACGCTGCAGGTGATACGCGGACGGGAGGATCAGGTCGTGCGTGATCATGCCTCCGCCGATGATGCACAGATCGAGTTTGACTTTGTTCATGGTGGTATCGACTCCTTTCATGGGGTTTCACGGTAAATAGCCGCGGGCGACCTTGGCGTCGCAGACGGTTTTGACGGCCAGCAGCATGGCGGCCTGGCGCATATTGACTCCGCGCTCGCGCGAAAAATCATACACATGGCGGAACCGGGTTCTCATGCGCTTGCTCAGGCGTTCATAGACTTCCTCCTCGGTCATCTGCTCCTGCTGGGTCTCCTGCGTATATTCAAGATAAGACACAAACACGCCTCCGGCATTGCACAGGATGTCGGGGATGATGAACACGCCCTTCTTCTCCAGAATGCGGTCGGCATCGCTGGAGGTGGGGCCGTTGGCGCCCTCGGCGATGATGCGGGCTTTGATACGGTCGGCATTCTCGGCGGTGATCTGGTTGCCGGAAGCGGCGGGGACCAGCACGTCGCACTCCATTTCCAGCAGTTCCCCGCCGGAAATGGATTTGCTGCCGGCGAACCCTTGCAGACTGCCGTGTTCCAGATAATACTTCTGCAGGGCCGCCACGTCGAGGCCGTTCCGGTTGAGAATCGCGCCGTTGACGTCGGAAATGCCGATGACCTTGCAGCCCATGCGGAACAGTTCGAACGCCGCGGCCGCGCCCACGTTGCCGAACCCCTGAACCGCCACGGTCACGTCTTTCGGGGACTTGCCCATGGTGTCGAGGGCTTCGAGGACGGTCAGCATGACGCCGCGGCCGGTGGCTTCGCGCCGTCCGGGAATGCCGCCCAGGATCACCGGCTTGCCGGTCACATAGCAGCCCTGCGTGGTGGCGTTGCCCATGGAATGGCTGATGGCATCCTTGATGTATCCCATGTCGGCTTCGTTGGTGCCCATGTCGGGAGCCGGAACATAAATCAGCGGATGAATGTGATTGTGCGCGTTGCGGGAGAAACTGCGGATCACCGTCTGTTTGTCGAGCTTGGAAAGGGTAGTCGGGTCGCAGACGATTCCGCTTTTGCCGCCGCCGAAGGGAACGCCGATCAGCGCGCATTTCCAGGTCATTTCCATGGCCAGGGCGGAAACGTCGCCGACCGTAACGTTCGGCGACATGCGGATGCCTCCCTTGCAGGGGCCGATCGCGCCGCAGTGTTTCACAACGAACGCCTTGATGATATGGATTTTGCCGTCGCTCAGCAGGGGCGACAGCTGGAGTTCCGTCCGTTCACCGGGATGCCGCAGGATGTCAAGGAGTTCCTTGTCATACTCCTTCTCCAGCAGGACGGCGGCATTGTTGAAATTCTCGATCGCATTGTCCAGCATGTTTTTCGCACTCATACTATTCTCCTTCATTGGTTGAGATTGAATTGACTTCCGCATATTCGATACAGGATTCACGTTCGATCAGCTCCGGGGCCAGTTTCCGGACTTTCCGGCTTTTTGTCCCGGCCTCGGCGATCAGGTCGAAGGCCGCGGCAACCATCCGGCGGACCGGAACCCGGATGGTGGTCAGGGCCGGAATCATCAGCTCCGCCGAGGGGATGTCGTCGAAGCCGGTCAGGGAAATATCGCGCGGAACGGAAAGCCCGTTTTCATAGAGGGCGCGCAAGCCTCCCTGGGCGGTGAAATCGTCCGCTGCCAGCACGGCGGTCGGACGGCATTTGCGGGTCTTCTGCAGCAGTTTTTCCATGGCGCGGATTCCGCTGTTTCCATCCTCCGGGACGGAGACAAATTCCGAAGCAATGTTTTTGGCGCAGAGCACCTCTTCCAGCAGACGGCGGCGGCGCAGATGCGGTCCGGAGGAGCCGCCGATGAAACCGAGCTGGCGGTGTCCCTTCAGCAGGACATACTCCACCAGCATCCGGATTCCGGCCGCTTCGTCGACTTCCACCCGGACGACGCCGGGGAAGTCGTTATCGACGCCGACTTGCGCCACGGGAATGTCCCGCGAAGTAAACTCCTCCACCCAGTCCGAACAGATGTCGCTTCCGCAGATGATGAGCGCGTCGAGACGGTAGCGCAGAAGGGACGCGCTGTCACGGGGAATCCCCTGGACGGCATCGAAGCCGGTCAGGTTCAGGGAACAGCCGTTTTTGTGCGCCCGTTCCTGAATGACCTCGGTCATTCGTCCCAGGAAAGGATCGTTGAAATCCTTGATGATCACGCCGACGACTTTCGCCGTGAATCCGCGCAGCGTGAGTGCGGCGGGATTGGGCACATAACCGAGTTCGGCGGCGGTCTCGCGGATCCTGCGGACCGTCTCTTCGGACGCGCCGATATTGGAGGCGGTGCCGGAGAGCGCCCGCGACACGAGCGACGTTGAAATGCCCAGTTTTTCAGCGATGGTCTTCTGCGTAATCATTCTTCAATCTCACACGTTTGAGGTTCTTCTTCCCATAGTATACACCGGAAGTTTGATTTGTCAACCTCATACGTGTGAGATTTTTGATTTTTTTCACTTTTTTGCCGGAATCCCGGATTGCCGGAGCATAAAGCCCTTCCATATGCGAGGGCTTCCATGTCTCCCGCCGCCGATGGCCAATATCTCCCGATTCGAAATAAGTTTATCCAAATGGAAGCGGGTTCCGGGCATGCCGCCATCCCCGGAACCTCCATGCCGGCGGTTCCGTCATTCAACCAGGATCACCAATGGCCATGTATGCGGCTTGTCATAACAACCGGAGCCGGGTTGAGTCGACAGAGAAAGGGCCTGTTTCCAGACTTCCGACCAGTCGCGGTCCACCACATACAGGGCAAATCCCATATTGTACCCTTTGGTCAGTCTTGCCGGCAATATATAATCTGCCGGGAATTCCGCTTCATAAATATAGCCATCCTCCGTTCTCGTGAATTTGGCCGGAATTTCGGAAGCGACCGAATTGTTTTTCGGCGCCGCAATGCCGAGCGTCAATTGAATATCAGGCGACAGCGCACGCCAGACTTCCAGTTTTTTTCCGTCCGCAGTCGGCATGAGAGTATAATCGTAGTCATCCTCATCATACGATTTTCGCCCGAAAAAGCGGGCGCTGCACCGGGTGTCCAGATAGACTTGACAGGCATCGAACATCCAGCGGTTGACCGGAAGAGTTCCCGCAATGAAAACATCGTCTTTTACAGTAACCCGAAGATAGAGTTTCCGCGCATCCCATGCCAGCTGGAATTTCGCCGCAAAATCACCCTGCCCGGAATTTTCCGGGCTCTTTTTGTTCAGCACCCGGTTGGTAATCTCAATCGGGGGAATTCGAGTCCAATCCCCCGTGAATTTTCCGGCCGCAAAGGCAGATGTTTCAAAGACACTCCGGAAAGACTGTCCGTCCGCATTGACTTGCAGCGGCAGGGAAAGTTTTGAAATCTTTCCAGTGGAAATCCTGAGTTCTTCCGGCAAGGAAATCCTGAGTTCCTGCGAGGACAACGCTTTCAGTTCAATCTTATGGGTCTTCCCGAGAATCGAGAATGTTCCGCCGATCGGGCGCGCCAGGTCATTCACCAGAGTGAATTTCAACCTATCCGCGGACTCGAAAGAATCGACGATCCGGAACGGAAAGAGAGCCGATCCCCGTATCACCGCTTTCGACAATGCCTGCGTAAAGGCCTGGGTTTCCCCTTTCCGTCCGCGAATGAACAGCGGGAACGGCGAAACAGGAAATCTGCCGTCTGCTTCCGGTTTGCGTTCAACCCCCATCATGTCGATATAAGTGGCTCCTTTATAATCCATCACCGCGAACGGACTGTCTTTTTTTCCGTGATCGGTTTCCTGATTCTCGTTCCAGACCGCCGCCAGCGGACAGCCGTTCCCATCTATCCACACGAGGCATTTGGTTTCCGGCGCAAAAGTGAAATCTCCCACATATTTCCGCGGATTGCCGAGGAGTGTTCCGAGAGTGTTCGGCACTTTCTGTATGCCGCGGGGCGTGAGGGCCGTGTCCATGACAAAGGAATTAATGTAATTGGCGGAGCTGGTGCCGCACCAGAGCCGGTCGAAAATCGTGAAATAGACAAGATAACAGCGCATGTAATAGGCCGTACTGAGCATTTCATACCAGCCCAGGTCGTAGGAGAGCGGCCCGGCGCCGTATCCATCCGTATTCCAGCAGACCATTTCACGGCCCCATTCCGGAATGGAATGCGGATAAAAGTGCATCCCCTCCGGAAAAGCGATCATCGTGTTGCCGTAGCCGTGTTTTTCAGCAACGGCAATAAAGGCTTTGAGGTTGGGATAAAGCTGTGCAATATCTTTGGTATAGGTATGGCAGGCAAGCAATTCCGGCTTGAATCCGCGTCCCCGGTACCGCGGCAGGATGCTGTCCAGTTGAGCCACGCCGCGGGTAATATCCATATTGCAGTCGCCCGCTTCATAGACGATCGCCTTCGGATAAACCTTGCGGACCGCTTCGGCAAAGGCTTCCACAAGATCGATGTAGTGCGGGTCCTCCTTGATCTCGAGCGGCCATTCAGACCCGATCCGGTAAGCCATCATGCCGGGCATCTTTTTGAGCTGGGAAATACAGGCGTCGATGAATTTCGCCCGGTATTCGGGCGTCCATCCGCCAACCAGCCGATAATCGGGGAAAACGGCGCAGTCATCATTCCAATGATAGCGGGTCGGGTCCATCACATAAAAGAAAGTGCGGCCCGGCGGAACATCGAGGTCCGGAAATCTTTTTTTATATGCGGCGGAAGACAGCCGGCCGGTACATCCGCCGTCGAATGGAATGACCTTGTATTTTTTATAGAGTTCCAATGCGTCATTGCTCATGGCGGAAGCATGTCCGAAACATCCCACGCCGACCTTCCGATACCGGGCAAGCAGACGTTCGCTCGCTTTTTGAATCGAAGCATGGCCCCCCAGATAGGTCATGGAGAAAATGCGGGCGGTCCGATGTTCATTTTTCAGAAACGGCATGACGGCAAACCGGAAAAACTCGTTTGCGGACTGCTTCGCGCCTTCCACGGTGAACTTCACATGGACAACATAAATCCCCTGAGGCAGATTTTCGACGGGCAGGGCAAAACGAGGATATTCCTTATCTTTGAACGAGAAGGTGAAATCCTTTGTCATTACGATCTCCTTGAAAAAGTTGGAAACCGCGACTTCAGCCTTGCCCCGGACAACTTTTTCGGACAAAGTGGAAAGTTCCAGTTCACATTTCATCGGCTTGCCTGCTTCAAAAAAATTCAACCCGTCTGGAGAAACCAGACCGGCGGAAACGAGAGGGGCTTCAAATGCCGTCGCTTTTGTCCCGGCTTCAAGCTGAAAACCGTCCAGGTATGCCACATTGCCTGCCTCGGATTTTCCGTTGAAAATGATCGAGATCACGCCGCGTTTGTTGAACTGAAACGGAAATTCATACCGTTTCCATTCGCCGGGCTTTCCGGTGAACTGGATTGTGCCCCTTTTATGAGACTGATGCCAGGTGACCTCGTCCGAAACCTGAAGGTAGGCGCTTCCTTTGCCTTTCGCATAGAAACTGAGCACATAATCGCCCGGTTCGGCGGGTACCGCATTCAGATAGAATCCCCCCAGGGCAGGCATGCAATATTTCCCGAAAAGCGCTCCCTTTTCCGCGACGGGAATGCATTCTTCGCAGTGACCTTTTACAAGATTTTCGCCGCAGACCCAGAAGTAATTGGAGCCTTGTGCAAAGTATGGATTCAAGAGAAGATTCCGGGAGCCGCGTTCCGGAATAATCAGGTTGTCTCCAGCTTTGAAATCGACTCCGCCGGGAGGCAGTTCCCTGGCTGCGCCATAAGAACCGGGATCGATCGCATAATGCCATTCAAGCGTCATGGGAGAATAACGGAACTGCTGATTTTGAAAGGGATGTATGTAGGATTTGCTCTTCAGGATGAGCTTGACGGAATCCATCGGATCATCGGTGACGAGCTCGTCGTCGCAGAAATTATACCAGTCTTTTATATTTTTGGGGGCATACGTGCGTTTGTCGGATCGGACTCCGGGGCAATGAAAGAAAATTCCGCTGTCCTTGAATTTTTTACCGTCCGGCGTTTCAAAACGGAATTGAAAATCCAATTTGCCATCCGGAGCAAGGGAAACGGTATGCGTCCATTCGCGCAAGACCGGCGTCTTATCCGACTTCAGATGGAAAGGCACAACCCCTTTGAATGTCAGTGTCCCGCGATCCGCATCGGCGATCACACTTGTGATGCAGAGGGTTCCGCCCGTATATTCCTTGACCACTTTGCAGGAGCTGTTCGGCTGCCATCCGTCAAAAGGAGTGTTCACAAAAAAATAACTTGTCATGATGCTTTTTGAACCGGACATGTAGGTATAGGCGGCATTCTCCTTGAAGATGAATCTCTTTGAACCGAAAACGAAAGTCCGGTTTTTCGCGTCGAAGAACGGTTTGTCTCTGACGGACGGAACAGGGGAAGCCGCCTTGGCCTTGAAAGGGGCTTCAGGCGCAGAAAGTCCGGACGGAACCGTGGCGGCAAGTTGAGGACCGACAGACAAGACGGCAAGCAAAAAGATGGCGGACACGATTTTCATGTTTGAACTCCATGGATGTTTTTGAATGAATGTTTGCATCGGCTGTTTATGGATTCGGAATCCAATAGTCGTCTTTGAACCGCTGCCCGAGGCGATATTCCTGAATATTTCCGCCAAGACAGAGGAAATTACTGTTGAGACCGTGCCTGAAAGAAGGCCCCCATTCCTTCAAATACAAATTGTCGGATGCGGCATATTCCGGGGCATTGTAGTCATATCCGACTGCAACCAATCCTCCGGAAGCAGAGGTGGAGGAACAATGGTTCTTTTCGATCAGAATAATGGAGGCCGGATAAATAGTATCAATTCTTTTTTGTGTTGCGAAAGGACTTTCCCAAGGATAATCCTGCCAGCCGCCACTTTTCATTACTCCTGCCGTTGGTGTGGTAAACCGGTGCGGCCGGGTGGGACCATATGTTACATAAAACCGGATGGCAGGATAATTCGTTTGGATAAAATTGTCATCATAAGACGGACATTCGAAATACTTGCTGTTTGTCCGCAAAAGTTTCAGGCGACCGCTCCCAATACCGAGATAAGATATCAGGGGCCCCCACCAGGATGTGTTTGCATTGCATTGATACCCGTCGTATTTCTGAACCGGCAGGATATTGTGACGGTTTGTAAGATAGTTGCTGAAATCATTCGCATACAGGATCGCGACAAGATATATCTGCCTCATTTTGCCTGTACACGAAATTGATTTTGCTCTTTCCCGTGCACGGTTCAGCGCAGGAAGAAGCAGACCTGCCAGAATTGCGATGATCGAAATAACGACCAGAAGCTCGATCAATGTGAATCCAACATTTTTCTTTTTCATGATTTTTACCCCTTTTCTTTGTCTGACTGTATCATCGGACCGGTAGACTCGCCCGGAACGAGCTCTACCGGGAAAAACTTTCCTTTTCCTTTTTTTCCGGCAGACAGATGGATGATTGTTTCTGCCGCATAACTTCCCATTTCTCCGAAAGGTTGTGCCATTGTAGTCAAAGACGGAGCTGTGATATTGCATTCGGAGAGTCCCGCAAATCCGGTCACGGAAAGTGTGTCCGGAACCCTGATGCGGCGTTTGTAAGCCCAGTGGAGAACTTTCATCGCGGCAATGTCGGAACAGCAGACCAGTGCAGTCGGATTGAAAAGGTCATACAAGCGGTCAAGAGTAACGAGTTCTTCCGGCGTAATGCGGGACATGGGACTGATGCATGCAACCTTGTTTTTGTCGAAAGGCAGCCCGGCTTCTTTCATACCCGCTTTAAAACCTTCGAAACGGGTATTGGCGTCTTCCAGCATCCTTTCCGGGTTTCGGGGATGGAAATTCAATATATACCCGATTTTTCTGTGCCCAAGTCCCGTTATGTATTTCACAATCTTCCGCATTCCGTTGCAATCGTCGCTGTGAATGTTCGGCACGTTCGGGAGGCGGCAAAACGAATCGATGCAGACCAGCGGGATTCCAGCTTTGTCCAGTCCCGGTTTCAGCAGCATCAGATGCTCGCGTTTGATCGAGATGCAGGCCATGCCGGCAACCCGCTGCTCGATACATTGGCGCAGGCTCCTTTCAAATTCTTCCGGTTCCTCATAGACAATCCCGAAAAGTTTCATCAGGTAGCCTTTTTCCTGAAGTCTTGAATTGAATCCGGACAATATATTCGGAACATGTTTGCTCGAAAGCAGACAAACCATGCCTATGATGTTGGTTTTCCCTGTTTTCACGGCAAGGGCGAGGGCATTTTTCGTGTAGCCGAGCTTCTTGGCGGCCGCAAGGATATGATTACGGGTTTTTTCGCTGATCCGAACGATTCCGCTATGCCCGTTGAGAACCAGCGACACCGTGGGTTGACTTACTCCGGCCGCAACAGCAATGTCCTGCATTGTAATCATCGAAAAATGTCCCTCAAATTCTGTGTTACTTCGAATAATTTAATTCGTATTAGCAAATTTGTCAAGGGCAATTTTTAGAAAAAACATTTTTTTCTTGTGGAAACAAAAAAGACAAATCATTTCTTAAAAAAACGAAAAAAATTGGATTTTAAATTTGATTTTTAAAAAAATAATGATATTTTAATTTTATATAAATAGAATGATGTAATGTTTTATCATATCAAAAGGAACTCTTGAAATATGAAAAAAGGGAATGCCACGATAAAAGATGTGGCTGCCAAAGCCGGAGTTTCCGTGAGTGCGGTAAGCGTAGCCCTTTCCAATAAACTTTCCAGTGCGCGCATCTCCAAGGAAACGCGGGCCCGCATTCTCGATGCGGCAAAAGCGTGCGGCTATTTTCCGAGCCTGACCGCGAAAGGATTTCATTCCCGGAAATCTTATTTGCTGGGCGTATTTTTTGCCAGTCAGGGATGGCATGTGATGGTAAAACTCCTGGAAAGCATTCGCAAGGTCTGTTATGAAAATGAATATGAGCTTCTGCTCTATCCTTCCGACGATGCCGAAATGGAACGCCGGAATTTGCTGAGCGCGTCGCATCGGAATCTCGACGGAATTCTGACTCTGCCGGTTGCCCCTTCCGCCGCAGGAAACCTTACATTTTATGAAAAATTCGTTTCGGATGGAATTCCTGTCATTCAATTTCAATATTCTCTTTCCGACAAACTCCCGTTCGTCGGACGCGATTATTTCCGGCTCGGCTATGATGCCGTTTCCGAATGTGTTCGTGCCGGACACCGCAAAATTGCATTTGCCGTGTTCGAAAATTATACGAATAAAAAACTGGGCGGAGCCAACTATCTGGTTGCAGAGGGATATCGCTGCGCCATGAAAGAAAATAACCTGACCGCTGACATCTTTCCTGCGCCCTACCGGGGGCGTCCATTGAAATACATTCATTATGGGGCGGTTGTCGCCCGAAAAATCCTGGAACGGAAAAATCGGCCGACTGCGATCATAACCTGTGCCAATACTTTGGCTTACGGCATGATGACGTCTTTTGCAAAATGCGGAGTCCGGATTCCCGAGGATATTTCACTGCTCGGGTGTGCCGATGACATCGAAATGTCTTCTGAAATCTTTCCGGTGCTTTCTCACTACCCGATTCCGTCGGAACAGATTGGAACCCAGGTGACAAAACGCTGTCTCGGCCTCAGCGATGCATTCGAAGGGAATTCACTTTTACTGCACACCGGCCTCATTCGGGGAGAGACCCTCGGCAGAATTGTGGAAAAACACTGATCCATTTTCCAGCATCCGGTATTTCATACAAAAACCATGAAACGGGAGGAGAACGAAATGAAAAAAACAAGTCGCGGCAACGGGAATCCTTTATCCGGCACTGACCGGAAACATCGTTATTATTTCAGTTCAGCGCCAAAGAAAATCCGGCAGGAATCCAAACCGGCCGGGACTCCTCTGTTTCACCATTCAATTCCGATGCCGCATTTCAACGGCCGGACCTTGGATTTATTTACATTGATAGAACTTTTAATCGTTATTTCGATCATCGCGATTCTTGCGTCCATTCTCTTGCCGGCGCTCAACCGTTCCCGCATGACAGCGAAAAAAATCAGCTGCATCAATAATTTGAAGTCCTGCGGCATGGCGCATATTTTTTATGCTGACGACAACAACGGCTATCTGACAAAGTGCTATGAAACCGGTGAAAGCAACAAGACCAACCAGCTGGTTGTGGTTCTCAACTATCTGAAACCCTCGCCGAAAAACATTGGGTACGGAACCATTTCACCGCAACCGAAGGAAATTGCCTTCCCTTCTCCGCTCTGTTGTCCGGCCTATCTCTGGGGGAATACCTTGGACAATCCAAGCATGAGGGTTTACTGCAACCCCGCATCCGGCAATTCATTCACTTACAGCTATGCGGGGAATCAACATGTGTTTTCTTATACGCGGTCTCCCGCCAATGCGCTCTATCCAAACAGCAATGAAAAGCTTGCCAGCCTCAAACGTCCTTCTTCCATCGGGATGATGGCCGACGGAAGCAGTGTCATTTTTTCGTATGACGGACAAAATTTCTACAATGCCCACGGCAAAGGTTTCAACATGGTCTGGTTCGATGGACATGTTGCTTTTACCGGCAATCGGTTCCCTTACAAGTTGAATCTTTCGACAATGACGAGTCCGCGTCCGTTCAACACCAGCGATCCGATGTTCGGACGATACGATCAGCGATAACTCAAGGAATCGTGTATGAAAAGACAGTATTTTGCCTATCGCTCCTTTTTGCCGGAACTGGAAACCATGAAGGCATTCCGGAAGGAGGGGATCGACACTTTCGCGTATATGATATCCAATACCTGTAATTCGCTCGGAACTCCGTATACGCCTTATCCCCCTGTATGGAAGTGGAACGGGGTGTATGATCTTGATTCTTTCAAACGTCAAACCGATAACATTCTCGGGGCCGTGCCGGATGCAAAACTGATCTGTATGCTGGACCTGAACACCCCTGCGTGGTGGAGCCGGTATCTGGGCGCGTTCGGAGTCCGGCACGATTCCTATTACGGACTGGGAAAAATCTCCGGTTCCGAAACCTGGCGCAAAGATGTCATGGCCTATCTGGAGACCGTGTTGACGTATGCGGAAAAAGAGTATGCGGACCACATCGTCGCATATGTCCTCGGAGGCGGCGGCGCAACCGAATGGCATGACCGGTCACATGGCAAAGAGAGCGTTTACCGGGTCACCCGCTTCCGTGAATGGCAGAAACTTCAAGGAAAGGCGCCGACCGATATTCCCGGTCTGATGCGCCGCTGCTCCTGTTCACACGATTTCGACAATACGTACAACGACATTGCCACGTATTACAACGGGATTGATCCGACCGGTTGTTTTTCCACGTTGTTCCCGGACGGATTCGGGCTGCTCCGCACCCCGGCGGAAAATGCCGATGTAATCGATTACTGGCGCTTCGTCAACGAGTTCAACGCCCAAACCGTAGCCGGAATTTTTACCGCCGCCAGGAAAATGATCCGTATGGAGGTGGAACTGGGAGCCTTTTTCGGCTACTGTTTCGGCACGTGGACCCTTTTTGCCGGGCACCTGGCCTATGAAGAATTCTATCGTTCCGACGCCGTGGACTTCATCATTGCTCCCATCGGCCGCGAACACCGTGTCGGAGGCAATTCCAGTTCCGCCGCGATCCCGGAAAGCGTCCGCCTTTGCGGAAAGCGTCTGCTTCAGGAAATGGATCAGCGGACATTCACCAGCAACCGGAAAATCAATGAGTATTGTGAACTGCCGGACCCTTCCGCCAATGAAGTCAAAGACAATTCATTCAAAGATGCGACCGATTCCATGGAACTTTCCCGGAAATTCTCCATGGACCCGGGGGGAGGAATCTGGCAGACGGAACGCGATGTTTGCGCAGGCATCAAAAGGGACAGCGCCCTGTGTCTTATCGAGGGACAGTCCATGTGGTGGTTTGACATGTGGGGCGGATTCTATCGCGGGGAAAAAGTGATGGAAACCTTCCGGAAAACGCGTGAAATCTGGAATCGCCATGCCGGGGAAACTCCGGCGTCCGTCGCGCAAATCCTGATTGTGGCGGACCCGGACAATATGTATTTGCTCAACGACATGAATCCCCGCTGCGGTTCTTTTCTGAATCAGCCGACCATTTCAGCCAGTCTGTCGGGCATGCCCTACAAGGTCTGTTCCTTCCGCGATCTTGAAGAACTGGATTGTTCTCCCTTCCTCTTCGTTGTTCTCTGCCATCCGTTCCAGTTGTCCGGGCAGAAGCGCAATCTGCTGGAACACAAACTGTTCCGCGATGGGAAAACGGTTCTTTTTCTTTACGGTATCTGTATCGATGAGGCCGGAAAATGGGATGAGTCGCAAAATCCGGAAATCTGCGGAGTTCCATTCGGAAGCAGCGGAATCGGCAGACATGATTTTCGGACGTGGCGTGCGCTTTACGCATATCGTCCGGAGACTCTTTCCATCGAACGGTTCCGTGAACTCGCATGCGAAGCCGGATGCCATGCCTTCACCCATCTTCCGCGCGCGGTTCGTGTCAACGAACGTTTTCTCTGCATTCATACGGCATGGGCGGAAACAATTCTTGTAACGCTGAAACAGTCCTATACGGCCGTCCGGGAACTTTATACCGGACTGACGTTCCGCAATACCGATCGTTTTGAACTGAAAACGGACGGACCGGAAACCTTTCTGTTCGTCCTGGAGAAAGAAGAACCATGAAAAGTGCATTGTATGAAGGAGCTCGGAAAATTGTCTGGCGCGATGTGGAAAAACCGCTCCCCGGCAAAGGGGAAGCGGTCATCGAAGTGAGGTACTGCGGAATTTGCGGGACGGATCTTCACATTTATCACGGGGATATGGATGCAAGACTTCACATTCCGCAAACCGTCGGGCATGAAATGAGCGGTGTGATCGATTCCGTGGGAACGGATGTTTCAGACTGGAAAAAAGGCGACCGGGTGACGGTGCGTCCGCTGGAAAGCTGCGGCGAATGCGCCACATGCCGCCGCGGATTCACGCATATCTGTGAAAAAATCCGTTTTCTCGGAATCGAAACGGACGGAGCCTTTGCCCAATATTGGAAAGTTCCGGCAAAACGGCTTCATCGTCTTCCGGAGGGAATGAATTGGAGGCTCGGGGCTCTCATTGAACCGTTGGCCGTGGCATGTCATGACGTGCGGCGCGGAGAAGTCTGCCGGGGAGACTTTGCGGTCGTCAGCGGCGGCGGTCCGATCGGAATGCTTGTCGCGCTCTGCGCCCGGCAGAACGGCGCCCGCGTCGTCATTTCGGAAATCAATGCTTTCCGGCGCGCGTTCGCTGAAAAACTCGGATTTGAAACCATCGACCCGCTTCATTGCGAGCTCGAAAAAGAAGTCAAACTGAAAAATTCCGGAAACGGCGCCGATGTGGTGTTCGAGGTAAGCGGTTCCGCTCCGGGGGCGCTTGCCATGACCGCGTTGGCGCGGCCGCGCGGACGGATTGTGATGGTCGCCATTTATCCAAAACCGACGCCGGTCGATCTGCACAAATTCTTCTGGAAGGAACTGACCTTGCTCGGGGCCCGCGTGTATGAGCGGGAGGATTTTGAAAAGGCCATTGCCCTGGCCGCCTCCGGAACCCTGCCTCTGGAGAAAATGATTACGAAAGTCTTTCCGCTGGAAAAGCTGGGGGAGGCATTCCAGTATATGGAACAGGAAAAATCCGCCATGAAAATTCTGATTCAATGCAACGGAGGTGAAAAATGATCCTGGATCAATTCAAATTGACAGGGAAAACGGCGATGGTGACCGGATGCCGCCGCGGCATCGGACGCGGGATCGCGGTCGGACTGGCCGAAGCCGGCGCCGACATTATCGGCATCAGCGCCACCCTGGAGGACAAAAGTGAAGTTCAGAACGAAGTCGAGTCGCTCGGACGTTCTTTCCACGGGTATCGCTGTGACTTTTCCGACCGTGCCGCCCTTTATTCACTGATCGCGGAAGTCAAACGGAACCATCCGAAAATCGATATCCTGTTCAATAACGCCGGAACCATTCTCCGGAAGCCCGCCGCGGAACATCCCGATGAATCCTGGGACAAGGTGGTTGAAACCAATCTTTCCGCGCAATTCATTCTGACGCGCGAGTTCGGGCGGGATATGCTGGCCCGGAAACAGGGAAAGATTGTCTTCACCTGTTCCCTCCTGAGTTTTCAGGGGGGAATCAATGTCCCCTCCTACGCGGCCAGCAAGGCCGGAGTGAAAGAACTGGTGATGGCGTTTGCCAATGAATGGGCGTCCTCCGGGGTGTGCGTGAACGGGATCGCCCCCGGATATATTGCCACGGACAACACGAAGGCTCTGCGCGAAAACCCCGAACGGTCCCGGCAGATTCTCGAACGGATTCCCGCCGGACGCTGGGGAACTCCGGAAGATTTCAAAGGCATCGCGATTTTCCTTGCCTCCGGAGCTTCGGATTACATTCACGGATCAATCATTATGGCCGATGGCGGCTGGATGGGACGCTGAAATGATTTACAATACCATTGCGAAACAGGCGGACGCCGCGTGGAAGTGTTCCTGGGACAAGTTTTTCTGTGAGAAAACCAGTCTGTTTTACGATTATCTCACGAGCGCAGACCTTTTGGAGCGGCATGTTCATCTTCCGAAGCCGGAAGAAATCGCCGCGGACCGGCCGAACCGCACCAGCTGGAACTCCGGCATGGAGGATTCCAGTATCAACGCGGGCATCATGATGGAAGGTGTCGTGAACCGTTTTGCCGTGACCGGAGAGGAAGCCATGCGCGACTGCGCCGCCAGGATTTTCAAAGGAATGGTGAACTGCGCGACGGTTCACGGCGTGCACGGCTTCATTGCCCGTTCCATTTCGCCGTTCGACTGCCGGAGTGTCTACCGCGAAAGTTCCCGGGATCAATATACGCACTATGTTCAGGGGTTGTTCAAGTTTTACAACAGTCCCCTGTCCGGAGAAAAGGAACGGAAAACCATCCGCGGGATTCTTTCCTGGATTTGCGATTTCATGACCGCGCATGTGAAGGAGGAGTCCGACTGGTCTTTTCCGGCACTTGACATGCAGAAGCCGTGCAGCGTATGCAAGGTGTGGAAACGCAACTCCTGGGCCGACGCCCGGCTGCCGATGTTTTACGCGGCCGCATGGAGTGTCACCGGGAGAAAAGAATACTATGAGAAATTCCGGGAATATGCTCACGAGGCCGCGGACATTACCCTGCGGATGCCTCCCGTGACAATCGAGGGATTTCTTCAGTACCAGATCCAGTGTTCTCTCGAACTCATCCGGGATGTCGCGGTCGGGGATGACGTCCTTCGGGAAAAATGTGCCCGCTCCATGCGCATGATTGCGGAACTCGGTGTATTTTATGCGTGGGAAACCCGTCATCATGAAAAGAAGACCGATTTTTCCATTCTGTTCAGCGACTGGCGCAAGGCGGAGTCCTTCTACGGAAAAGAGCCTTACCGCATTCCGCTTTTCCGTCCGGAAATGAAAGACGCCTTTGAAAAACTGCGGAATTCGTTCCAGACGGCGATCGTTCAATTCATGGCGCCGGGGTGGCGGTTCAGCGAATTCCAGAAAATCCTGCTGTTTTCCAGGATGCGCGAAATCGATTTCGAGAATTGCAATAATTCCGGTGTCCTGTATCCCGCTTGCGCCTTCTGGAAGGGACGCGCCTGCGGAATGATTGCTCAAAAGGAAGCGGATGAACCCTTCCCAACTGAATGAGGTCTTTCATGCGAAGAATCATCGTTTTTTTTCTGTGCTTTTTCGGGTTGACCGCACCCGGCGAAACCGTTTTGTACGAATATTCTTTTCAAAACGGACCGGAAAACTGGCAGTCTTCCGGCAATGCGTCCTGGAGCCCGGAGGCGCGAAGACCCGGAAAGAACGGTTCGCTCGTCCTCCGTTTTGAACAGGAAAAGGATTCTCTTCCCGCCTGGCGCTCCCCCGTTTTGAAACTGGACGGACGGGCGGTGAAAATCGGGTTCTGGGCCGCGGACAATTATCTCCGCCAGCAGGATTATTCGTATTCGGCGGGGATTTCGGTCAAACGCTGCAATGCAGACGGGGTTCCCGAAACGGAACTCGCAAAAGTCTATACGGAATGGGACAATTCGCTGGTCAGTCCCTACATGTGGGGAATGCGCACTCGGGAAAATGCCGTTTGGAAATATTACGAGATGGAAATCGGTCCCGGAAATCCGTTCATCCGACTTTTTTTCGATTTCCGGGCGCCGCTTGTGCGGGGACGCTGTCTTCTGACCGATGTCCGTGTGACAGAGAGCACGAAAAAATCCATTCCTCTCCCGGAACAAAGGAACAGCGGGCAGAAAACCCGGCTTCTGCTGAGTTCTCCGGCTTCCGGCGGACTCTTCTTCCAGGGCGATTCCCTGCGTTTCGATGCCTTCCTTTACCAGCCTTCCGCAGAGAAAATAAACTTGCCTAAAAAAACATACTTCCATGTCGAAGTTTGCGATTTTGAACGGAATCCACTCGCAGAAATGAGGGTGGATGCCCGTGAGTTCACCCAAATCCGGGATGGGGAGTTTTACAAATCCGAAATCGCCCGGAAACAAAAAATCACACCGGAAAATCATGCGGTCAAGCGGTTCATCCTTGACGATCCCGCCGCGAAACAGCCGGGAATTCTTTTTCTGTTGAAGGCGGAACTTGTTTCCGATAAAAAAGTGCTTGCATCCGATACGATTCTTTACGGAGTGGTCGAACCCCTTCCTGCTGTGAAAAATCCCGAAAAAAGTTTCTTTTTCACCCGCGATCAGGGCGTTCCGTATTACGACAGTCTTTCCACCGGCGGAAAAAGCGCTGCCGGTCAGGAGTTCGTCCGGAAAATGCGTTCCACCCGCATAGCCACCCTGGACAACGCCTACAACTGGAGTAAACTCCAGAAAAAATGGCCCGGTCCCATCCTCATTCCGGAACTTCTTCCGGAAATCCCCAAAAACCTCTATATGCCGAACATCGAGCAGGTCCGTGTGGCCCGCATGATTCCGGAAGGGGCATCGATTCCGGAAAAAAATCCGGTGTTTTATGCCGGCCGCAAAGGAATGCTTCAATTCGACTACCATGCGGAAGCCTATGCGGATTTCATTGTCGAATACGTGAAACGGAACCATCGCGCCATCACGCATGTGATTCCCTCCGGACTGGAACGTCCTTTCTCGCATCGGGTGCCGATCCTGCAGAAGAAAGTATATGAGGAACTGAAAAAATTCGATCCGTCCATTCAAATCGGTTTTACCATCAATTTCATCCGTCTTGACGATTTCCGGAAACATGAACTTTTCCGTTACACGGACTTCCTGAACGTTCATATGTATGGCTCTTCCCTCGGATTTCCGTTTGACGACAAAGTCGATCCGTATAAAAATTTTTATAAGACCGTCCTAAAAAAGAAAGTTCCGCCGTTTACCCTGACGGAAGGCGCCATGCGCCCGCCTCCGGGATATCTCAACTATGCGTCGGGAACCGTCCGGGGAATCTGGAGTCTGCTGGAAAACGGCTTTACCGGAATCTATTACTATCATCAGCGCAACCGGACGGCGCTGGAGAATCCGGACATCACGGATTCCGTCACCTCGGATCCGACAAGCCCGGGTTATGACAATTATCGTTTCGTGCAGCTGGCGGACCGTCCGGTTTTTGCTCCCGAAATCGTCATGAAACCGGGTTCCCTGTCCAAACGCTGGAGACCCGGAGACGGTTCCGGCGGGGGGTGTTCCATCATGCCCACGCCCGCCGCCATGGCGTATTACAACCTGATTCATGATTTTGACTATCTTCCCTTCCAACGCATGAGACTCCGGGGCGGATGCAAAATCTATTCCTTCGGAGACCAGGCAAAAAATATCTGCGGAATTGAACCTCTGGAAGGAGCTCCCGAGCAGCTTCTGCTGGTGAAAAGCGCTTCGCCTTATGTATTCCGGGATCTTCTTGGACGCACTACCCGGATGGTTCCGGTCGGGAATCTCTCCGTGATTCAGCCCGGAAAATATCCCTGCACGCTGATTTTCGATTCGTCCGGGGATGTCCCGGAATTCACGGCGCTTTCCCGCGGATTTCTCTCGTTGCCCGCCGCCTCACCCGGATCAGAGCTTCCCTGTCGCCTCGAACCGCCGTTCAGCGCTTCGGGACTGACCTTCGGGATTCAGCTTTCCGGTCCGGAAAAAATACGGGGAGTTCTGAAGGGAAATGAAACCGGATTTTCAGGAACAATTCCGCTGCCGGCGGACTTGAAGCCGGGGAAACGTCCGGTGCGGGCGTTTCTGCGGAAAGGAGATGCTGTCTGCGGTATTTACCATACGGAACTGAATGTGCCGGATTCTTTGGAAATCACGCTGGAAAAATGTGTGAAAACAGCCGGAAAAGAAGCCGGTTTCGCCGTTCAAATTACGAATTCCTCCGCGCGGCAAGCCGACGGAACCATTTGTTTCGAAGACCGCTGGTTTTCCCGGTCTCCGTCTCCGGCCATCACCAAAAGAAAGTTCTCTGTTCCGCCTCACGAAACGAAGCAGGTTTTTTTCCAGGTCCCGGATGAAATGATCCGCATGAACTTCAATGAGGTGATTGCTTTGGATGTCTTGCTGTCCGGCGGCGAAAAACGCACGATCCGCGGAAGAATTCATTTCCGCGCTTCCCCCTATGTGGAAAAGCCTCCGGTCATCGACGGCGATCTCAGTGACTGGAACCTCTCCGGACTGTATCCCGTCCCGCTCGAAAGAGTCCGCATGACGGATGTCGATCTTCCTGTGCCGGAAAACAGGAACAGTCCGGGGAAATTTTACAGTGTCTGGCATGGAGACACCGTATATTTTGCAGTCGTGGTGGAAGATGCGACGCCTCAATCGCGTTCCATGGATTTGAATCTCTGGATGGACGACAACCTTCTCATTGGAATTTACCCATGGATTACCCGCACCGGCGAAAAACTTCATGCCGGTTATTATCGCGAGCACATCGGACTCCACAAAGACGGCACTACGGGAAAATACCGCGCCGGCAACTATATTCCTTCCGGCGGGGAAAAAGACATGAAAAATGTCCGGGCTGTCGTGAAGAAAACCTCTTCCGGGTATATTTACGAAATAGCTTATCCCGTCTCCTCTTTATTCCCCTTGAAGCTCGAACCCGGCGGAGGTTTCCGGCTTTCCCTGACCAATTTCGATGCGCGCGATTTCCGGAATGTTCCGTATTTTTACGGAGAACTTTCCTATTTCGGCGGCGCGGCGGTCAATTATCATACGAATCCTGAACTGTGGTTTGAATTTCTGTTTGTAAAATAAAGGAACCATCCATCATGCGTTTTCCGTTTGCCGTCATTCTTCCGCTTTCCGGAATTCTTTCCCTTGCGGCGGATTCCGGAAAGGAGCCGCTGCTGGCCGTCGACTTTGATTCGCCGATCCGGATCGGACAAACCCGGAAAGACAATCCTCTCCCCGAAAACGGATACCGGGAAGGACGTTTCGGAAAGGGATATTGTTTTGAACGGCCGGCCGTCAACTTTCTGCCTCGTCCGGTCGCTCTTCCCGAAAGCGCGAAGGGGTTCCGTCCCGGCGCCGGAAGCAGCCTTTCCATAGCGAATGCCGCATTGTCTCTTCGGGGAGCTTCCTTTTCCATTCCGGAATTTGAAACCGATTTGAAACAGGAAACCGTTTTTCCCCGGACCGCGCTCACAATCAGCTGCGAAGTCAAAGGTCCCAGGGGAGCACAAGTCACCGTTTCTGTCCATTTTGCCCCTTGGAAAGCGACCGATGCACAGAAAGAGAAAATTCTGGCAGGCTCCCGAAAGAAGGAACCCTTTTCTCCGGACAGCGCCGGTTCGAAAACATACCGTCTCACCGGAGAATGGCAGCGGATTGCCGCTTTTGCGGAAACCGACGGACGTTGCGCGGCAAACCGGACCGCCTCCGTCGAAATGATTCTTTCGGGAGCGGAAGAAGCCTCCTTCCGCCATTTCCAGGCAGAACAGACGATGCGTCATCCATACCGCACCCATGCTCCGACTTCCTGGCTTCCCGGGAAAAATTCCCGGCCGGCGGGCAGCTCCGGCCTTTGTCTTACAGACCAGTTCCTTCAGCAGAATTTCCCGATCAACGAAGGGACGGCGGCATTGTATGCTTTTCTCCCGGAAGAACCGGGATTCCCCCGGGCGAATTCTCCTTTTTTCGGGTTCGGACAAGGATGGCGAAAACCGATGTGGCAATTCCGTCCCCGGCGCTTTGAAGCCGGTGCTTCCGGTGCGGTCAGCCTTAAAAAAGAACTGCCTTCGAACCGCTGGATTCACCTTGCGGTCACGTGGGACAAAAAGGAAAGCTGTATGTATGTGGATGGAAAGCTATGGGGTCAATCTTCCCGGCAAAACTGTTCTATGGAAGGACGGGAAAAATGTGTGTTCTCCATCGGGAAAACGCTTTGGCCCGAGGAAAGCGCCGATGCCGTGCTGGACGAATTTCTTCTTTTCGGACGCGTTCTTCCGCCGGAAGAAATCGCGCAGCTGGCATTTTCGAACAAACCGTTCATGCCGCCTGCCGGGGAATCTTTTCGGATCGCCCCCTTCTCGGTTCATCCGTTTTTCAGGGATGATCCGAACGCCGGAATTCCGCTTGAAATCCATGCAGAGAACGAGGGAAAAATACGTGCGGAACTTGAATCATTTGAGCGTATCGCAAAAGAGTTTTCATTAAAACAGGGGTGGAACCGGATTCATCTTCCTTTCCACCCGGACCGGCGCTCCCCCGGAAAAGGTTTGCTGCGGATCACCCTGTATGATGGAAACGGGAAAAATTTTTATACGTTTTCGGCTCCGTATGAAGTCCGCGGCGCTGTCCGCCGGGATCTCGTACGGATTTTGAGCTGGGGAGGCGACGGTGAAACGCCTTTGGAATACTTGCAGAAGCTCGGGATCAATGCGGTGAACACATCTCCGGGAAAATGGGAAGAAGAGGCCACGCGCCTCGGGATGCTGGTGAATTTTGATTTCCGCAATCATAAGGAGCTGCAGAAAAATAACTTCGATGTCTTGAAAACGCTCCAGGAAAGCCGGAATGAAATTCACCGGATGCGCGGCCGTTACAACTGGTATGGAACCCTGCTCAACTCGGAGGCCTATGGCGCATGGGGGAATTTTTCCGAATGGAAAACAAAATATCCGGTTTTGCTCGATCATGCCCGAAAGTCTCTCGGATTCGATCCGCCGTTCGATCTTCTGAAACTCAATCCGATGTCCTGCCGCCGGGAAGATACCGAATTTGCAAAGGACGAAAGCGGAATCTATGAAAAAACGGGGTGCGCATACCGTTTTCTGGACTGGTATGTGAATGAAGGGCACCCCGTCATTGCCCTGAACAATGCAAATGCAAAAACGGTCCGGGAAGCCGATCCGCAGAACCTTGTCTGGACCGAACCGGGATTTTCCGCCGGAATCTTTCGTCAGACCGACATGGGAGGCGCATGGGCCTATCTTGTCACGCTTCAGGAAGTGGCAGGGAAGCTGCGCCGCGAGTGGGGGCGTATTCGTTCAGCCGGCAGGAAATATTTTCAGCCGACCTTGACGATGTATTACTGGATCAACAGCAGGGAAAAGGCTGTTCTCGATGGAAAAAAATATTTTATGACACGATCCGTGGATGAACTCAAAGCCGATTGCTGGGCCGCGATCGGCATGGTTCCGATGCACGATCTTTGCTTTTTCAACGCGTATGCCTGGTATGACGCGGAAAATACCGGTCAAAAATTCCTCCCCGGCCAGGGAATGAGCGATGAATTCGGCCGTTTCATGAAACAGGAGTTCTACCCATCGGCCCTTCTGCTGCGCGATACGGAGGAACCGCCCGCCCGCGTCGCCCTGTTTGTGCCGGAGGAGATTTCTTTCTATTCCGAAAAAAGCTGGGAGTATTACCGTACAATGTGCATGTGGGAACGAAACCTGTCGTTGTACAACATTCATTTTGACGTTGTTTACTCCGCGAGTTTGACGCAGCGGGCGCTGGAGGATTATTCGATCGTGATTCTGCCGATGGCTTCAAAAATTTCCCGCGAACTTCACGAAAGGCTCCTTGCGCTTGCGCCAAAGGCGCGGATCGTCGCAGACAACCATTGCAAACGGGAATATCCGGGCTTGCTCCGGCTGAATTATACGCACAATCCCGGACGGCCTTACGATCAGAAGACCTTCGAGAATATTTTTCCATTCCTGAAAGAACTGGAAGTGTCCGGAACCGGACGGAGCTTCCGTGCGGAGGGCAAGTCGGGAAATGTCATGTATTTTGAAAGAATGTACAAGGGAGTCCGTTTCCTGCTGGTGGTCAATAATCATTGGACAACCGGATTCCTGAGCCGCTGTGCCGCAGATCAATCCCCGCGCGGATTCGAATACCGTCCGTACGGCGTCTCCCAACCGGCTGTTCTGACTGTTTCCGAAGCGGCGGAAACTGTGATCTATGACTTTTCCACCGGACGGAAAGTCCCGTTCCGGAAGGAAGGGAACCATGCCATATTTGAAACAGTGCTCGCTCCCGGCGGAGGAAAACTTTTCTGCGTTTATCCGTCGGCTCTTTCCCGTCTGGAAATGACCATACCGAAGGATATCCGCCGGGGAGAAACTGCGGCATTCCGGTGCGTTCTGACGGATGGAACCGGGAAAAATGCGCCGGGACGGCAGATTTTCCGGGTCGAGGTCACCGACGCCGACGGCCGGCAGACCGATGACGGCGGCTGGCATGTCATGGAAGACGGCATTCTTTCCGTTCCGGTCCGAATCGGATCGGACGCCCCATGCGGCACCTGGAAAATCACGGTCTCGGAACACACGTCGGCATTGACAAGCACTCATTCGTTCTCCGTCCGCTGAAAAGATGGAATGTTCCCCGGTCGATCCCCATTGCATTCCCGACCCGTCTTTTTTTGCGTCGGTGCGGAAAGGGCGTTCCCGGCATATTTTTACCGGAAGCATAGTTTCAAATTCTCTATTTCATACCTAAAATATAGTGTAAGTATATTTTTTTTAAAATATTTTAAATTGCTCCCTTGACAATAAAGTATATTTGTTATATAATAAAAACAGAAAGACCGGAAGGCATCATGACAATGATCAATCTGAAAAACAAAGCCCTGCTCCGCGATGAAGTCCGCGAGAAGATCGTCCGGATGATTATCGAGAACGGAATCTCCAAAGGAGAACGCCTTCTCCCGGAAAAAGACCTTGGGAAGCTTCTGAACGTCAACCATCTGACCGTCCGTTCCGCGTGCGCGGAGCTTGTGCGGAAAAACGTCCTTTACAAAATTCCGGGGCACGGAACGTTTTTCAACGAGTTCCCGCGGGATGAAAGGAATTCCGAACACCCGGTCGCCGGTATCATCATGATGGAGGAAGAACACCTCTTCAATCTGGTGCGGACCCGGATCATCGACAATCTCCAGGAGCTCGGATGCCTCTGCCGCATCTCGGCACTGACCGGCAGGGAACGGGAAAGCATCCTGCCGGAAATCCGGAAAATGCTGGATTGCGACGTGGAACATCTGGTCATCATGCAGACGGAACTGGAAAAATTCCCGGACGCAATCGATTTCCTGGAAAAGAACCTGCATCATTTTAAAACCGTTGTGCGGATTTTCGGAAACCACGCCGTTCCGGAACCCCTTCCGGGATGCCAGGTAACGCCCGATTACAGGAAGTCTTTTCAGGCGCGTGTGGACCGCCTGAAGGCCGCCGGGATTAAACGCATCGCCTATCTCGGGCCCAGCTGCGCGCCGGATTACCTCGCCGGAAAAGCGAACCGGAAGTTCAATATGCTTTACACGGAAGCCATGATCGAAGCGGGTCTTTCCGAATATATTGCGATCCGCTCCTCCGGCGACGACATCGATGAGATCCGGCGGCTCCTTTCTTCTCCGGAACCGGTGGAGGCAATCCTCTGCGCCACCGATTTCCTTGCCATGAAAGTCTTCGAGACCGCCCGGGGAATGAACATCAAGATTCCGGAACAATTGAGCATCATCGGTTCCTACCATACGCCCTGGTCGCAATATTTTCATCTGGCGACGACCCGGCTGGACATCCGGAGCTTCGCCGACGCCGTTTCCCGGGCGATTTCCACCGGCCGCAGGGACGGTGTGGAATATGTGGAGCTCGAACTTGTCGAAGGAACTTCCATCAGGCGAATCGAAAAACGAGATCATAAATGAGAAAAAAGGAGTAAAAACGATGAAAAAGAGAAGAGAGACGTTCACATTGATAGAACTTCTCATCGTGGTTGCGATCATCGCAATTCTGGCGGGAATGCTTCTGCCCGCGCTGAATAAGGCGAGGGAAAGGGCCCGGGCTGTTCAATGCGTCAATAACCTGAAACAAGTCGGCATCGTCCATGGTCTATATCAATCGGACTACAATTACTGGCCGTTCAACCTGTCCCGCTCTGCGGTGGACGGCACGTATGTATGGTGGGAAAATCTGAGAAAACTGGAGGGATTGAAGAGACTCAACACGATATGCCCGACGGTATACCCTGACGCAACAACCGAGGCAAGGGCTCTTGGAATCAATCGTTACCAATGCTACGGACAGGAGGCCATGATGTCGAACGGCTATGTGAGGGCGAAAATGGACACCGGATATTTCAGCGTCGACGGGACCGGTTCCTTCATCGATGTCGCAAAATTGAAGAATCTTTCCTCGTTCCCGTGCGTTTCGGATTCCCGGGACAACGCCATCGGAAGCAGCATCATGTCGCAGGCGACGAACATTTATGTGGGCACGTACGGCGTCTACTCCCTGCACCACAACGGCCGGGGCAACATCCTTTATCTGGATACGCATGTGGGGTCCATCGGGAGCAGCTCGATCATCGAAATGGCCGCTTTCTTCAAGATCAAGGAGGCCTTCGGCACCTTGAAGGCGATCTATAAGGACAACAACGGGATTCTCAGAACCGTCCAATGAAAACCAGGAAAGAGAGGGTGACGAACATGAACGCCTTGTATTCGATTTTCCGGCCGCGAATGGAAGGAAAACATCCTGTCCCTCCTTCTTTCCGCAAGAAATTCACATTAATAGAACTCCTCGTCGTGATTGCCATTATTGCGATTCTGGCGGGAATGCTTCTGCCGGCGCTGAACAAGGCAAAAGAGAAAGCGCGATCCATCAATTGCGCGGGCAACCTCAAGCAGCTTTCACTGGCGACTTTTGCCTATCTGAACGACTACAAAGACACTTTTCCGAAATTGCGCTATACGAGTTCGGGAACCACGCTCGTCGGCTTTTCCGAAATCGTCCGATATTTGAAAATCACAAAGCTGAAAAACAGTGCGGTCCACTGTCCTTCGGAGGATTTCGAGGTGCTTTCCAAACGCTACAATTATACGCTGAGCGGAAATCTGAAGTATTTCTATCAGACGGACTGGAAAAAAGCCCCGTGGGGGAATACCCATCCGTAAAATCGGAATTTCAGGGTTGAAATCGGCCCCTGAGGGTACATTTTATTCGAACTGATCAACATGGAGAGCGATATGAAGAAAATCCTGCTGCCCGCTTTAGGCGCTGTGATCGCGTTGTCCGCGGCGGAACCCCTGCCGCAGGAGAAAAAACCCGCGGTCCTGCGCTTCGACCTGAGTTCCACCGGACTCGAAAAGATGAAGAACGGAAACCGGCTCTGGCATATTCCGGCGGACAGAGAAAGCAGTAAAATCGTCTTCGACCTCGACAAGCTGGGCGTTACGCCCAACGATTACGATGAAATCCGCGTTCTATTCTGCAACCGCAAGGGCGTCGCGGGTCTTGCCGCGCGCCTCACCAATTATCCCGCGACGGACCAGCTCCGCAACTGGTATTCCAAAACCGCCCTGCCGGAAAACCAGTTCATCGACCAGCGTTTCGACCTGCGGATGGACGACGACGGCTGGTGGTTCGGAAATCCGGTCATGGACGGGCACAAACTCGAACTGACCCTTCTCAAGAAATACAAACGCGTCCCGGGTGAACCGCCCGGCCGCGAAGTCGAAATCGCCGCCGTCGAACTGATCCGCCGGAAAGCCGACCTGACGTTCGATGAAACGGCGGCGGTCCTGAGTGCCGACCCAAAATCCATCTCATGGAAATACCATCTGGAAATATTAAACCGCGAAGCCGTGCCGCAGAAACTGGAACTCTCTCTCGACACCGGCGGACTGAAGCATTTCAAGGCCGACTGGACGAAAAAGACGCTGTCGCTCGGACCGCGCGAAAAAGTGAACCTCCCGCTGGTCCTCTCCATTCCCCGTTCCGAAGCGGAAAAACTGCCTCCGCTCTACAGCGAACGGGTTCTGCCGAAACTGATTTTCAAAGACGATCCGCCGATCTTTCCCCTGATCGGATACCGTCCGCGCTACGTATGGGCGACCCTGCCCGTGGAAAATGTCCGGGTTTCCCTTGCCGTGCCGAAAACGGACCGGGAGCGGAAGGAGCTGACCGCGAAAGCCGAAGCGGCCGCCGCAAAGACTTTTGCCGTTCCACCGCAGGTCCATCCGGAATACTGCGCGATCTTCAAGCCGCGGGAGATGGAAGCGCTCTCCTTCTACCGGGTGCGCGACCGCAAGACGGGCGAGGACATCAGCAAAAAACCCGGCGTCACCGGGTCGTACATCTACCACCACAACGAACAGACCTTCCGCGACCTGAAACTCATGGCTCAGGCGTACAAGCTGACCGGGAATCCCGCCTACGCGGAAAAAATCCGGGACATCCTGCTGGAATACGCCCATTGGTTCCGGTATCTGCCGCCGCGCGGCCCCTCCTCCACCGGCGGCGGGTCGCGGTTGACCTCGACGACGCTGGACCTCTGCTACTTCTTCACGGACGGCGTGGAAGCATACGTCGCGGTCAAGGATTCGCCCGTCTTCGGCAAGGCGGACCGGGAAAAGATCGAATCCTCCTTCCTCGCGCCTCTCATGAAGAATCTTTATTCCCATGACATCGAATTCACCAACATGCAGCTCCATCATATCGCGAACTACGGTTCCGCCGCCATTCTGCTGAACCGTTACTGGAACCTGCTCGGAGACGCCCTGTACGGCGACCACGGATTCTACGCCTTCGTCCGGGACGGCTTCACCGCGGACGGCATTGCATTGGAAGGCGGCGCCTATCATCCGTTCGGACTCCTTCCCCTGCTGGATTTCGCCGCCAAAATCCGCGAATGCGGAATCGAGCTGGTCAACGATCCTTTCAAACGGATTTTCGACCACGGCATCCTCTGCACCCCGCAGGGAATCGCCGACGGCAATCTCCGTTCCACCTACCCGCTGGCCTGGGAACGTTTCCGCGATCCGAAGTATCTGCCGACCCTGAAACTCATGAAGAAACTGCCGCCCGGAATTCAGGCGAAGGACGTGCCGGACACGCTGTTCCTCGGGAACACCCTCCAGAAGAACAACGGCTATCTCTGGATCAGGGAAGACGGTCCTTACGGTTTCCGCGCCATCGCAATCAACTATATCATGGGCTGGGACCGTCTGGAGCACGACCGTCTGAACTTCCGTCTCTTCGATCACGGAATGCTTTCCCACGAGGTCAGCCGGGTCGGCTACACGAATCCCGGTGCGGACATGGAGGCGACCGTCTCCCACAACACGATCGTGGTCGACGAGAAAAATTCCGCGCCCAATCCGTCCGCGCTGGCCGCGTTCCTCGACCGCAAGGGCCTGCCGGGAGCGCTGTTTACGGAAAATCCACAATCTCCGCTCTATCCGGACATTGCGTTCTCCCGCGTCATTGCGCTTTTCGACGGCATCCTGTTCGTGGGCGACAGGCAATACGCGAAGGACGGCAAAGTCCATACCTTCGACTGGCCGTTCTATGCTCCCTGGCAGCCCTGGGCAAAGGAAGGCGAATGGGAGTTCTCCCTTCCGGGCGATTTCCAAACTCCGTTCAAGACCTCCTATCGTCACGTGGCTTCCGCCGTCTCTTCCCCCGTGAAAGACGGCCTGAAGGCTTCGGTCGACATCCCGCCGTCCACCCTTGAGAAAGGGTTCGACGTCAGGCAAAAGTCCGACCGGCGCCTTTCTATGACTTTCGCCCTGCCCCGGGAAACGACGGCGGCAAAGTTCCGGATCGGGCGCGGACACAATCCCAAACCCGGCCCGATGCTTCTGCTCCGCCAGCAGGGAAAGGACGCCGAATTCGCCGCTGCGTTCGACACGGTCAAAACCGGCGGGAAGGAACGAATCGAAAGTGTCCGCTCCCTCCCCTTCGAGCCGGCCGATCCGCTCTCCGCCGTCTGGGAAGTCAAGGCGGATTCAGGAACGTATTACGTCATCGTGAACCGCACGGGAAAAGAACTGAAAGCCGGAAACATCAGAACCAACCAGCAGTTTGAGGTCATCAAGAAATGAAAAAGTTGTTATTTGCCGTACTGGCCGCCGCCTCGCTCGGACTCCACGCCGATCTCAAGGAGAAAGTCTTCAAATTCATGCCTCTTCAATCCGACCTGGGGGTGATTTCCGGAAACGGAACCCGCTCGCAGGAAGCGGTCTTCACCCGCGAATCCGCGGCGTTCACCCCGGACTTCAAGCGCTTCGAGACTAACATTCCCCGTTTCTTCAACGGCGGACTCCTGATCGAAAACGGCGGAAAAACGCCCGAACGCGGCGCATGGAACTTCCTGCCCGCCGGAGTCCCGTTCCTGGAGGGCGGCAAAACGGTCAAGGGAATCCATGGCGACGCGTTGGAATTTTCCGGAGCCAAGACACTGAAGGCAATTCCGCTCAAAACCGGCGGAGCGCATGTCTTTTCTTTTTACGCGAAAGGAAAAGGAAATCTTTCCCTGACGCCTCTCCTGAATCTGAAAAGCGGGACCGCGAAAAAACTTCCGGCGGCCGGCTTCCCCCTGACCGCCGAGTGGCAGCGGTTCCATGTTTCCTTCTCCGCCGGAAATCCGGCGAAAGACGCGGACCCGGCGCTCTCCTTCGGCGGCTCATTCCAGGCTGAAAACGTAACGGTCGGCGCACCGATGCTGGAAGGTCCCTGCATCTATTTTCAGACATTCTCTCCGAGCACCTACATCCCGAACGGAGCCTTCCGCGCCGCGGACAAGCTGAAACTTCCGGTCATCACGCCGGAACTGGGAACGGAAGGAGCCTTCGCCTTCGTTTTCGAACCGACTTCGCAAGGCTGGTGGCAGGCGCTCCTTTCCGCGGGCGGCGGATGGAAACCGGAACTGGAGCTTTCTTACAATGTCTACGCTCCGACCAATACGCGCCTCACGCTCCAGTTCCGCGGGAAAAAGATGCTGGCGCAGGCGCGTCTTGCACTCGGACAGAAGTATCATCTGCTCGTGAATTACACGAAAGACGGCTTTTCCCTCTGGCTCGACGGCAAAAAGCTTGGAGAAGAGAAAGCTCCCGGAGCTCCGTTCACCACAAAAGACCTCTTTCTCGGGAGCCGCGACATCGAAATCAAATCCAACGGAATCTTCCGCAATTTCGCCATCTTCAAAGCGCCCCTGGATGATGCGGAAATCAAAGAACTCTTCCTGAACGCCGACCTGACGAAGCTTCTGCCGGCGAAGGAGGTTTCTCTCGCCAGCCCTTTTGTGTGTTCCCCGTCAACGCGGGGATAAGCACAATTCTGTTCGACAGCGCCAAACCGGCCGCCTCGGCGGAACTCCGGATCGCTTCCTTCAAAACGGGAACCGTCGAAGTCACGGGAAACCGCCTGACCTGCCGTTTCGATCCCGCGCTGCTGATGCCCGGAAGTTATTCGCTGGAACTCGCCTGCCGGTTCACGGACGGAGCGACTGGAAATTTTTCCTTCCCGATCAAGGTCGGCAAGGCGCTGCGTCCCTGGGAAAATGTTCAGGTGAACACCTGGAATGAATACCGTCCGGAGTTCGAAGGGTCCGGCGTGACAATTGCCGCCAGCGGCCTGGAAGCCCACAAGATCGACGCCCTTGCGGAAAAACAGCTTTACGGCAATTACAACCTGAATTATTTCGGAACGCCGCGCCCCGGATATCCGGAAGACGTTGCGGTGGATTCGTCCGGAAAAACGCTCTATCCGGACATCCGTTCTCCCTATCTCAAAACAGATGTTTCGGAATATGGCCGGAAAGTGGCGGAAGCCATCAAGCTGGCGCCCACCTTCAAGGCGATCGTGCTGAACTCGGAACATCATGCGGGCGGCGCGGGCAACTGGGCCAATTTCTCCCCTTCGGAACTTCGGCGCGCCCGTTCGTTCGGGCTTGACCTTGAAAAATGGCGTCTGACCGGCGAAAAAACCAATGAAAGTTTCCGGAAATTCATGCCGATGGGCTACCTCGGAACCACCGTCGCGCCGGAACTCGTGCCGGAATCCCGCGCCATCCCGGCAGACAATCCGCTGTATGCCTATCTGCTCGACCATCACGGCCCGGACGGCGGAACCGAGGTGGTCATCAACGACCTGCTGGCGGAAGCCATCCTCAAAGTGCGCCCGGACCTCCTGATGATGCAGGACCCTGTAATGCGGCGTCCCGCCCTGCGGAGTTATGAAAAAATCAATGTCGCACAGGACTGGTTTTATTACACCGAGCTTTCCGTGATGGTGAACGGAGTCGAAGGACTCGGAGCGGTCCGGCGTGGATTTCCGGAAATGACGACCTCCACGATGCCTCAGTTCCTCTTCAAGGAGGGCATGGCCGCTCCGTTCGCCGGAATGCCTCCGCGCGACATGTTCCGGGAAGCCTGCTGGATCGCGGCCAGCCGTCCCATGCGCGTCATTTCCTTCTGGAACACGGGCAATGCTTTCCTCAAAGGCAATCAGATGACGGCGGACGAGATCAAGGAACTGCTCGGCAATGCGGATTACGCACAGACCGCAAAAACAATGAAAGAGAAAAAAGCGAATCCGTTCTGTTTCGATCCGAGGCTGAAGGAGGAATTCCGCTCCCTTTCGGAAACACTCTGGGTTCCGTTCGGCGCGCTGATGCCCAACTGGGAAAACGCTCCCCGGAAACTTGCCGTGGTCAGGAGTTTCGCCTCGGATTTGTTCGGAAATGTCCGCTGGCCCAATACGGGCGTAATCGGCACAGCCATTGCCGAGTCCGGAATTCCTTTCGACATTCTGCTGGACAACGACCTCGAAAAAGGGATCGGAAACTATGATGTGATCGTGCTTCCGAACTGTTCCGCCCTGCCGGAAAAGGGCGTGAACAATCTCCGCGAATTCATCCGGCGCGGCGGAACCGTCGTCGCCGATGACAAACTGAAAGTCAAGGGGCTGGAGGGAGCGGTCATTCTTCAGGGCCCGGCCCAATGGGACGAGGAGGCTTTCCGTCAGAAGGAACAGGAAATTCTCCGGCAGGCGGGCGGAAAAACCGATACGCCCGCATATATCGAAGCCATGGAGGAACTTCAGAAAGAGACGGACAGGCAAAAGCAGACGCCCGGGCTGAACGAACTCCTCCGGAAACGCCTCAAAACGACTTTTTCCACCTCGAACACGAATCTTTTCTGGAATCATCTCCGGGCCGGGGACGCCCAATATCTCTTCGTCGTGAACGATCTCCGCATTCCCGGCGAAATCTATGGCCGTTTCGGAAAGGTCAGGGAACAGGGAGTGGCGCAGAAGGTTTCCTTCAGGATTCACGATCCGAAACTCCGTCATGCCTTCCATCTGAACTCGAACACTCCGATTCCCGTGAAAAATGGAGAAATCTCCCTTGAACTTCCGCCGTCCGGAGGCAATATTATACTCTTTACGGAAAAACAGCCCGGAAGGTTCGCTGTTTCCGCGGAGAAGGAAGTCAGGCGGGGAGCACGCATGTCCGTGAAACTCTCGCTCGAAAACGGCTCAGGGTTGATTCCCGTGAATCTGGAACTCTTTCTTCCCGACGGAACACGCTCAAGCCTTTCCCGCTGGAATGTTTTGAAAAACGGGTCGCTCGCATGGGAGTTCACGATTCCCCTGAACGCGCCGGCAGGAGACTGGCGCATCCGCGCCGCGGAGTCGGCGACGGGACAGGTGAAGACTTTCTCCTTCCGGGTCGCGCCATAAACTCTTTACCTGCCGGAAAGGTCGGAAAAGCTCGAAGATGAAAGTCAGGACAGCGCTGGTCGGCATCAACGGATATGCCGGGGTTCATCTGCAACATTTGAAAAAATTGGAGAAGGACGGTCTGATCGAAATGACCGCCGCGGTCATTCTTCCTCACGAGAGAACCCCGGAAAACACCGAATGGCTGCGGTCCGCGGGCTGCGGAATCTACGATTCTCTGGATGACATGTTCCGGCAGTCTCCCGCAAAACCGGAGCTGGTCTGCCTCCCGGTGGGCATCCCCTCCCACGAACCGCTGACGGTCTGCTGTCTTGCGAACGGCGCAAACGTGCTGCTGGAAAAACCCGCCGCCGGATCGCTCGAGGCGGTGGACAACATGCGCCGGGCCGAGGCGGAATCCGGCGGATGCTTCGTCGCGGTCGGTTTCCAGCATGTCTATTCCCGCGAAATCCAGCAGATCAAAAGAATCCTGCTTTCGGAACAGCTCGGAAAACTCGAATCGGTCTCGGTCATGGGCATCTGGCCGCGGACCAGGATTTATTACAGCCGTAACGGCTGGGCCGGAAAAATCAAGACGCCATCCGGAGCGATTGTCCTCGATTCCCCGATCAACAACGCTTTCGCACACTACCTGAACGTCCCCCTCTTCCTCGCCGGGAATGCGTTCGAAAAATCCGCGCACCCCGTCGAACTGGAAGGGCAGCTCTACCGGGCGCGCACGGACATCGAATATTTCGACACCTGCGGACTTCAGGCAAAAACCGCGGATGGAATCTCCCTGCGCGCCTGTTTCAGCCATGCCTCGGATGTGACCGTCCATCCCCTTCTCACACTCAAATGCCGGGATGGAATCATCCGGATCGATTTCGGGAACAGCCGCTGGAACATTTCCGGCAAGGACGGTTCGGTTCAGAAGGATGAACCTATGACTTCCCTCCACGCGGACATGTTCCTGGACGTGGTTCGCAAGGTCTCCGACCGTTCCGTTTTCACCTGTTCCCTGGACATCGCCCGCGAACACACCTTCTGCATCGAATGGCTCTATCGCAACTGTGTCCAGAAAGACCTTTCCCCAACCAGTGTGGAATATCGCAAAGACACGGAACAGGCGGTCATCCCCGACCTCCCCCGCATCTTCCGCGAATATTTCGAGAATTCCGGCCCGCTCATTCTGGAAACAGGAAACGTAAAATGAAACTCTGCTGCATCGGTTCGCGCGGACATTGGGGATATGTTTTCGAAAGCCTCCGGGAGGTCCCATGTGTGGAACTCGCCGGAATCAGCTCCGGCTGCGAAGATCCCATTGACAAAATGCGCCGGCGCTGCGCGGACGCCGGATTCACCCCGCGGGAATTCAACGACTGGCGGAACATGCTGGACGAACTTCGCCCGGATATGGTCTGTATCGACGGCCCTTTTGAAAAACATGCCGAAATGTGCATCGAAGCCTTCCGCCGCAACATCCACATTTTCTGTGAAAAGCCGATTGCCCTGACTCTCTCCGATCTGGAGCGTCTGGAACAGGCGGCCGCCTCCTCGAAATCCAGAATCGTCTCCATGGTCGGCCTCCGCTACGATCCGGCGTTCTACACTGCCCGGAAACGGGTCCGGAAGGGGGCCGTCGGCAAGATCAAACTGATCCAGTGCCAGAAATCCTACAAGCTCGGAAAACGTCCCGCCTTCTTCCATGCCCGTGCCACGTACGGAGGCACCCTCCCCTGGGTCGGAAGCCATGCGATCGACTGGATTCTGTTTTTTTACGGAGACGCCGATTTCCATTCCGTTTTCGGCGCACAGAGCCGGGAAGACAACTTCGGCAACGGCGACATGGAAATCACGGCGCAGTGTCTCTTCCGCATGAAAAGCGGAGTGATTGCTTCCGTCAGCACCGACTATCTGCGGCCCGCCGCGGCTCCGACGCACGGAGACGACCGCATCCGCATCGCCGGAACCGGGGGCGTCCTGGAAGTCTCCGGCGGAAAAATCACCCTCATCGACGCGAACGGCACGTCTGAAATTGTCCCGGAAATGCCCGACCGGAAGCTGTTTTCCGACTTCGTGCTGGACATCGAAGGAGTCCGGCCCGGCCTGGTGGACAACGCCGCCACATTCGCCCTCACCCGCGCCTGTCTTCTCGCTCAGGAATCCGCGGACACAGGAAAAGTCGTCTTCTTCTGAATGCAGAATCAGTCCGCTGAAACGGAAGCGGGTATTATTCCGTCTACAGTGTGCCACCACATTGTGTCCGTCGTGCCGTCGGCCTCGGAGTTTCCGGTCGGCACGTCGGTGAATTCCAGATGTCCGTCCAGAAAACCGACGTTCACGCGTTCCGAACGGTGCCAGACGATATGGCGTTTGCGGGGCGGTGAAAAATCGGCTGCGAAAGCCTCGGTGAAACACAGCAGCGACGACGGCCGCTTGAAGGAAGAGATTTTCCGGTTGCGCAAATACCAGTTGAACGCATAGGAATTGCCGACCTCCTCATATTTCGCATCGTACTCTCTTTCGCCTTTCGGATATTTCACGCTGTCGCGGGGACACCGGAAAATTCCCTGTCCGCCTTTGACGTATGAATTCAGCGGACGCGGCACATAATGCTCGAACAGATCGCCCTGCGGGCCGGTATATTTGTTGCCGGTTTCGCGCCCACCGTAGACATACATGTCCATGTAGTAATTCGGATTGCCCGGCTCCACTCCCCAGAACAGCCGCTCATCCCAGTCGCCGATATACAGCATCAGCGCTTTCTGGATCGAGCTCACGTTGCTTCCGCACGAAGTAATGATCGCCTTCTCCCGCGCCGACTGAAGCGCCGGCAGCAGAAGTCCCGCCAGAATCGCGATGATCGAAATCACGACGAGGAGTTCCACGAGCGTAAAAATTCTTGCAATTCTTTCATTTGCAGACATCTTCATTTCTCCTTCTTCACCTCGGTGGAATAAATATATTCATACCTCCACGGAGCCGATTTGTCAAGATAAAAATCCCGGGAAAGGCCTATCACCAGAACATAATTCCGTTCCCGCTTGCCTTTATCCACGGTAAAACGATAACGAACACTTGCCTCTTCGAAACCGGTGCGTCCGCGGAAAGAAGTAATTCCCGCACCGGAAAATTTTCTCGGGGAAGTTTGCTGATTCCTGAAAAGATTGTTCAAGGCCGTGATCCTTTTTCCGTTCCTCAACTCCGCCAGCCTGTATTTCTTCCATCCGAAATAATCCGCTCCTTTCATCTGCACCAAAGCGGCTTCCTTGAAGAAGTCCGCATTGCCGCCCTCGATCGCCTCAAGGACTTTTCCGGACAACGCCCTGATTGAACTCATTTCTTCCTTGGAAGGAGTGCGCCTCAAAGGATTGTCGAACGCCCGTCTCAGCCAGTAGTCCGCCAGCAGGACACGGTATTTCTGCCTGCCGTCCGATTCGATGAGGACCCGTTCCGTGACCTGATTCCTCGGATTCTTGAACATCCGGAAACGCGTATCGAATTTGAGCTCATACCGTTTCATTCCGGCGGACGTCCCGGCAATTTCCCGGCGCTGGAACAGCTCCCGTCCGCCGGTTTTTTCCAGGCTGAGACGGTCTTTTTCAAACCCCGCGAACCAATCGCCGTCCTCAATATTTTTCCGGCAGACATCGAATTTTCCGGCATCGGCATTTTCCAGCCACGCAATGGCGGATTTGACGGTGAAGTCATTGGCATATTCCGACGGCGGATTGAACCAGCGGTAGCCCCCCCAGCCGCAAAGTCCGGCGGCCGCCAAAGCCGCAAGACAGATTTTCAACAGATGGCGGCGCCTCTGCTTCACGAAAGAATCGCTGCCGCCGGACTGGAATGCACTCATGGAAACTCTCCTTCCTGAAAATTTCACAGATTCTGTTTTTGACACAGAGACGCAGGAACGTCCTTCCCTCCGCCATAAGAGGTTGAATTCAAAAAAAAATTCCCATGACAGGAAACAGATACATGTTTGAATATAATCCGGTTTTCCGCTTTTTCAAGCCTCTTCTCCGGAAAGGAACTTCCTCTTATGGCGGCCCCGTCATCGGGTCTGGAAATTCGGACTCGGGCGAAGAGACTGAACTCGTTTTGAGAAGGATTGGGAGAATGCCTCGGGGAATGCATCCGGATCAGGAATGCGCCCGGCGGCAGGAAGAACAAAGACAGCCCGTTTTCCCAGAATGATAAGCTCAAAATCCTGTTTTTATCAACTTTTTTCAAAATTTTTACTGTTTCGATGCGTTTTGCGGCTTGACATCTGATGCAAACTGATCTATAATATAACAAAGAATCAGATTGCATCAGATGGAGCCATTATGAAATCTTACTGTGAAACGGGTCCGCACTCCGCCCGTGTGGCAAAAGCGATTGAAAAAGAAATTTTCTCCGGCACGTTTCCTCCGGATTCCCCGCTGCCGAGCACGCGCGCCCTGGCCGGACGGTTCGGGGTTTCCCAGCGCGTCGTCCTTTCCGCTCTCGACCTCCTCGAAAAGAAAGACGTGCTTGTCCGCCAGGAACGAAAACGGGTTTATGTCAAGGCCCGCTCCGTGGTCGACGGCGCAAAGGAAATTTTGTTTTTTGCGTTCGGCGATGAAATCGGCCTTCACAGTATTTATCAGGCGGTCAATGAAATGATCCTGAATACCGGTGATCTGCGCCGCTATGACTTTTTCAGCCGGATCGTCTCTTCCAGCGGACCTTTCACCTCGAACCGTCTCGACCGCGAACTGGCGCGTCTGGATAACCTCGGATTCATCGACTGCGCTCTCTTCTATTGTTTCATGGATGAGGCGTCCATGCGGAAGTGTATGAACCTGCCCTACCCCGTGATCTTTCTCGGAGAAGTGCCGGACAGCGGGAAACTTCCGTCCGGCGCACGGATGATCTCTCCGGATTCCACGGGACTGCTCCTCACGGCCGCGAAATATGCCGTGGAAAAACAATACAAAGAGATGGCATTGGCCTACTGGGAGGAACCGGCAACGCACCGTTACGAAAAAAAGGCGCTCCGGGCAATGGAGGATTTTCTGAAAAGTCATTCCCTGCCTCTCCGCAAAATTCCGATCCCCGGAGCCGATCTCCGGGAGACCCGCAAAAACTTCAATTCGATGGCGCCATCGCTGGCCGCGTCCCTTGCACCGGGGACTCTGCTGACGGCGCAAAATATTCACTCGCAGGAATTTGATTCCCGGACGCTTCTTCCCCGGAAGAAATACCCGGGAATCGATCTGCTGACGTTGACTCTCCCGGAATCCTCATGCCGAATCAAATCTGTATTCCGCGACTATGCGGACTTCCAGCGGACGGTGGTCGAATTCATCGAGAATGCCCGGAATCCGTCGGAAAAATACAGGCACGTTACGATAAACTATCATTATAAAATCGTGGAAGAATCAGAATGAAACAAGGAGGTCGCCAATGAAGCCGTTCGAGATTACTAAGGATCAGCAGAAAAGGAAAAAGTTCACACTCATAGAACTCCTCGTCGTGATTGCGATCATCGCGATCCTGGCCGGGATGCTCCTGCCGGCGCTGAATGCGGCTAAGCAAAAGGCCCAGGGAATTCAATGTACGAACAACCTCAAACAAATCGGAACGGCCTTCGGCATGTATTTCAACGACAACAAGGATTGGATTACACCGCCCCTGATGAAGTTGAAAGCAGATGACGGGACAGTAAGCACGCAGTCCTATATTGCCGGACTTTTTGATTATGTCGCTCCAGGAAAAATGAAGTTGTTAGCATCCACATGCTGGGTTACGCCATCCATTCCAAAAGTTTTTATGTGTCCAACATTTCCAGAAGGATGTACGATGTTGAAAAATGTGACCAATCACTTGACCTACGGGCTGAATCAGAATATCTGGAGCACAAATGGCGTAACGGACCAGGAATACGGCTCTTCCCGTATCACCGAATCTACAATCTCGCGGAACATTACAAGTTTTATTCTTGTGGCAGACTGCCGGGATCCGGAAAAACACGGCGGAACATCCACGAGTACCCATAGGATTGTTTCAAATCCTTCTTTTTCAAATTATCTAACGGTCACATATGCACCCCGGCTGGCGCATAACAAGAATGCAAATGTGCTGTTCATTGGGGGAAACGTGAAGACTGCCGACTACCGGGACCTGGCTACGGGGAAAATCTATATTTGGACAAAATAAATTATAACATTCAGCAAGTCGGAAAAAAGAAAGGGAAATCATGTTCAAAAAATCCATTGTCATGATCGGAGCAACTTTACTCTGCGGACTTGCCGTTGCGCAATCACCTCAAAATCTCCTGCTCAACGGTGACTTCTGCAACGGTATGAAATCTTGGCTCCCGCATAATGAAAACGGAGTCACAATCGAAGAAAAGGTCGCACCCGGCGGGTTGAATGCACTCAAACTCGTCTCTGCGAAGGAACACTACGTGGCAAACTATTCCCTCAAGGTCAAACCTGATACGGACTACACCATCACAGCAAAGATCAAAACCGACGGCAGTGCGCAAGTCTATCTTTTCTTTTGTCGCACGCCGGACGCAGATAAATACAATACCAGATCGCAAGTGTTTACAAGGTCGACCGATTGGATCGACGTCAACATAATTCTGAACAGCGGAAAAGCCAAGGAAATGCCTGTCATCTGCCGCGTCATCGGAGCCGGAACAGCCTGGTTTGCCGACATCAAAGTAACGGAAGGCAACAATATGCCAGTCGAAAACCTGATTAAAAACAGTGATTTCAAAACCAAAACCCGTTACAAAAGCGTTCCAGACGGCTGGACTCCGGCTATCCAGACCCCTGTTGCGACACCGGATGACTACATTTTTGAACTTACAAACCAGACACCGCCAATCAATGGTGCAGGAGTATTCAAAATTGCGAATTGCCTTGTCTCCGGACAGAAAGTTCAGCAACCGGTGCCCGGACAAGTTTACACATATTCGTTCTACGCTAAAAATGTTGTATCCGGTTCGAATACTGAAATTCAGATCCGTTTCGATAACAAATCGGATCGCGTGAAGCTCTCTGACAAATGGACCCGCTATTCTCTCACAAGCAAACTCAAAACGGCATGGCCTGCCACCAGTGTTCGCGCCGCAGCCGGTTCTTCTTTTTATTTCTCCGCGCCCCAGCTTGTCATGGGAGCACAGGCCCAGCCGTGGGTGCCGCCGAAGACAGAAAAGAGCGTTGTTGTAACCACGATCAGGGAGGCGGTTGCCGAAGCCGAGAGCCGGAAAATTTCCGGAAAACCAAATGAGTCGGACTGGACAAAAGCGCCCGCGTATCCTGTTGCGCATATAACGAAAGGCAGACAGGAGGCGTTGATACCGGCAACCGCGAGAATTTTGCATAACGACCAGTTCATTTTCGTGTTGTTCGAATCAAAAACAAGTCCGGAAATCAAGGTCGGCAATCCAACAAAAATCGACTGGGGAAATATCTGCGACAATGTCGAACTTTTTCTTACGGATACCGCGAATGACGGCACTTACATTCATTATGCCGTTGATGTCAATGGGCACAGCTACAGCGCGTATAATATGACGCCGGAAATTCTCGGAATCACTTCTGAAGTAGCGAAAAAGAGAGATTCATGGACGGCTTGCATCACAGTCCCACTTACGCTTTTCAAAGCAAACAGAAACTGGAAAATTGCATTCGGACGCTGTTATGATCACGAAAAATACGGTCGTATTGCATCCGACTGGTCTCTTCCGGGCAGTCGCCATAATACAGCTAACTTCGGATTGCTCCGGGGGGTTTCAGTTCTGCCGGTACCTTCGCTTGAACTTGAAAAACTCTACGGTTCAATGGACCGCAAAAAGCTCTTCTACGGGTTTTCCGGATTCAAAAACGAGATGGTCGGAAGTTCGATTGACATCCGGATACTGCTGAATGGAAAAACGCTCTGGCAGACGCGGCAACCGTTCAACGGGATGACAGGTGAGATTGAACTGCCCGCCGATTATGAAAAAATGATTGAAACGGAAACACGTATTGCGCTTGAAGTCATAGGGAAAAATGACCAGAAATATTACCAGGCATCCCGCGTGCTCTATCTCCTGTTCTCGTCATATGCACGGCACAACAAGGCGATGGAAGTTTATCCGAAATACAATATATTTACAGAGAAGGACAAATATGTCGAACTCATCGTCAACATGGATAAAAAAATATTCGACAGGCTCAAGGTAACTTTGATTGACTCAAATGGGAAAACAGCACATTCCGCAGAAACGGATTCGGATTTGTTTCTTCCCTCAACCAGGATCGCAGATGGAATGTATAAAATCAAGGTCGAAGCCCTGAAAGATGGTAAAATCGCGGATGTCCGCTGCCATGAATCATTCATGAAATTACCATTCCGACAGGAACTTGTGCGCATGAATCGTAAAATGATATGTCTTGCGGATGCAAAAGGCAACTTTATATCCATGTCGTATTATTCGTCTGGGGATCATTCATATGCCTACGACCCCGATTACGGCCCTGTAAATGATGCTCTGTTTATCGGTGCAAAGAAGGCAGGCTTCAATTCCGTGAAAAAAGGGTTCTGGCTTGCATCACAGGAGAAAATCGACGAATGGCTTGCCAAAGCGGTAAAACACGACATGCCGTATCTGATCGATATGTCGGCAGTTTTTCCGCGCGGGTATTATGACGGAACATTTGCCGACAACTTGAGTGGCCCGGAGACAGAAAAAATCATGGTTGAATATACACGGAAACTTCAAAAAATGACATTTGGAAAACCGGGCATTCTGGCATATGCCCCGTATCACGAGCCCGGCTATTACCGCGGCGGCAAAGGGATCATTGATTCTTACCGAACGGCGGCAATCCTGCCCGAAATCAAGAAAAACGATCCCTACCGCCCAATCACAGGCTTTTGGGCGCCTCCGCACTGGGATACGAACGGAGAACCTTTCGGTTCAGTCGATGGAGCCGATTTTTTCATCGTCGACGTCTACACACGCAATCTCCGGAAGCACTGTGATGAATTGTTCCGGATTGCGAAAGCTTCGCGGATCGCACGGCGTCCTCTGGGACAGATATTCAATATAGACAATCTCGGCGAGGATGCGCGCGAATGCCCGACTCCGGCGGAATATCGTGCGGAAGTTTATACGGCGCTGATTGCCGGATACCGCGTATTCTACAACTACATCGGCATAGCACCGGTCCGAGAGACCTGGGAAGAAATGATCGAATGCAACCGGCGTCTCCCGCTCTTTGCGAAATTCATCTGTGACGATGCCTGTCGTGAACTCGCGTCTGTGAATGAGCAGGAAGTCTGTTACGCCGTCTATGAACGAAAAAACGAATTCCTCATCATAGCGGCAAGCAAGAGCAATGATACGAAAACAAACTTAAAAATTGATCTCGGCAAGTTCACAAAAACAAGCTTGAAAGAATGCCGCGAATTCTTCGACGGCAATCAAGTCACCATGGACGGCAATGTATTCACCATGGAACTTGTTCCTGCCGGAAGCGGAGCATGGCTCTTTCGAAAATAAGAATTACATCGGAGTAAAATGATTACATTATACAAGGAGTTCCGCGCGGAAGTCGATGCGGACAGGATTCTCAAAAACACGGAAGAACTGCTGAACCTTGAACTCGGACAGACTTTTTCCTGTTATCACGCTTCGGCACGAAAGACACTTGAAATCCTGCGGGAAACAGGTATTCCGAACGCGGAAAAGATCACCTTTCCTGCCGACGGAAGAACCGCGTATCAGGACAAAATTACCCCGCTCGGGTGGGAGGCGTCCGTCGGCAGGCTCACGATCCTGGAGGGAAACGGCATCGAACCCGGATTCGTGGCGGCGGATTATCAAAAACACCCATTCCACCTCATCAAAGGCTCGGTTTCGACCGCGCCCGGCGGGGAGATTGTCCGCCTTCTTTCCCACGAACAGCTTCTTGCGGGGGAAGACCCGCGGGACGCCTTTGTGATGATCCCGCCCGGAGGAGGCCCCACTGTCTCGGATGTCATTGCGCGTTGTCTCGACCTCGGCGCTCGCGGGATCATTTCGGACTTCGCCAAAAACGCGGAGGAAGCGCCCGACGGCATCCAGTGGTGCAACGCCTTCACCGAACGGGCCAACTGGCATGTGACCGTTGACGACCGCCCGTTCATCGCGTTCTCCGTCACGCCCGCGACAGGGAAGCTTCTGCGGAACGCGCTGGCGAACGGCGAAGTCAAGGCAAAGGCCGAATCCGACGGACATCGCTTCGAAAGTACGGTGGACGTGGTGACCGCGCTGGTGCCGGGCCGCCGCAAGGAGGAATTCTGGATTCTGGCGCACCTTTACGAACCCCTCGGCAACGACAACTCCAGCGGAGTCGCGGCGGCCGTCGAGACGGCGCGACTGGTCATGAGCAAAGGAACACCGGAATACTCGCTGCGGCTGATTTTCGGGCTCGAATATTACGGCTTTGCGGCCTACGCCTCCACGCGGGGCGGCAATCTCTCCCGGGAAGTGATCGGAGCATGCAATTACGACGCCATGTATCTCCGGAAAGGCTGGTCGATCCTTTTCCATTGCGCCGGGCCGGCCTCGCCGTTCCACGGAAACTATCTCTTCCAAATGCTGGCCGACGACTTGAAAAATGAATCCGGCGTGCCGGAAATCATTTTCCAGAACAGCTTTCCGAGCATGTATGACGACGATTCGTTCCTGAGCGACTCCACCACGGGAGTCCCGACCGTCTGGCCCATCCGCACGGGAAAGAATTTCTGGCACAATTCCGTACAGACGATCGACTATGTGCAGAAGGAAGAATTCGCCACCGGAATCGCCATCCACACGGCCTTTGTATCGGCGGTAATCCGTCCGGAGGAACGGATGCTCGCCCGGGTACTGCCGTCCGCGCTCGAACAGCTTGACCGGGAGCTTCCGTTTGCGGTCGGTTCCGTGAAAGAACACCTGAGCAGACGTTTCGAAATTCTCCTTCAGGACATGGAAAATTTCAAGCGCAGTTATCCGGCGGAAAAAATCGATCCGATGAAAAACGCGCTCCGGGCGGAATTCGAAAAAAGAGTCGGCTTGCTTTCCGATGAAATCTCGCATTCGCCCTGGCGCGATTATGCGGAAAAAATCGTTCCGCTCCGCCTCAAAACAGGCCTGCCGCACGACCTCGCCGACGTTCCTCCCGAAGAACGCATCCCCCTCCCGAACCGCGTGCTCCACGGTCCGCTGGCGGCCGTCCTGGCCGACATGGACGGCAAGCGGAATCTGGCGCAAATTCTGCGCATGGTGGAGCATGAAACCCGTCAACTGTTGAGCGAAGCGGAAGTCAAACAGCAGATCCGCGCGGTCCTGTATCTGGCCAATTATGGTTATCTTTCCCTGCCGGGATTCCGCGGCATTACGAAAGAAGAAATCGTCGAGTCTCTCCGGCGCGCGGGCGTTGCGGAAGGGGATTTCCTGCTGGTGCACTCCTCGCTTTCCGCCTTCGGACGGATCGACGGCGGCACGGAAACGGTCATTGAAGCGCTGAAGGATGCCGTCGGACCGGAGGGAACCTTCCTTCTGCCGGCCTTCACCTCTTCCTTCGTGTTCATCGGCGGACCGAACCGGAATCCGGGATACCGCCCGTTCGATCCCACGGATCGGAAGCAGATCTGGACCGGGTCGCTGCCGAAAACGCTGATCGCGGAACACCCGGAAGCGGTCCGGAGCCGACACATCACGCACAGCTGGTGCGGGCTCGGCAAACTCGCACGCGAGGCCTGTTCCGCGCATCTCCCGGCCGATCCGCCAACGGGAGAACGCAGTCCGCTCGAATTCGCCTTGAAACAGAATGGAAAAATCGTGCATTTCGGCAGTACGATCGGTTCGACCACCTTCCTTCACCTGCTGGAGGACCGCCTTGACCTGCCGGGCATGGAAACGGTATTGTGCAAGGTGAAAAAAAGCAACGGTTATGCGGAATGCGCCGCGGTCCCGCGCAACCTCCCGGGACACCGTGATTTCTACGGGGGCGTCAAAGACACGATCAAATTTTTCAAGGCCGCGGTTCCGGAAGGGCTCCATATCCGGGAAACCAGGCTCGGCCCCGGAAAAATCCTGTCGATGGAACTCCGGGAACTCTACGACATCGGAATCAAACTGCTGAAAGAAGACCCGTTCCTCCTGTTGTGCGATTCGGAGGAATGCCTCTCCTGCCGGCGTCTAAAAAGGGCATATGGAAAATGACAACTCACTACACGTATTCGGAAAGCGGCGCCTCTATTTTCGGCTCGTATGAACGGTTCAACCGGGTGTTGTACGGCGGGCACGGAAACGACGGAAAACAGGAGCGTTTCTTCACCTTCGCCGGGGACACGCCCATTTTCATGGGAGCCTCCAGCGATTACACGAAGGACACCTGGTGCTATCAGGCGAAAAACGGCGTACTGATGAGCGGACTGGCGCTGACGCCGGGGCACGCGGAAATGGGTTCGCACGACCTCTTTTCCGGCTGGTTCCACGAATGTTCCGACATTCTGGCCGTGTGGCGTCACGGATATATGTCGTATGAGTTCACCCGTTTTTCGCCGTGGTTCCCGGACGTGCGTGTCGAAATGCAGATATATCCGCTGAATCCGGACGACGGTTTCCTGGTCCATTACGGGATCACAACCGACCAGCGGGTGATCTTCTGCGCCGGATTCGGCGGCATCACGCCGTTTTTCGGACGCTTCGAGTATCATACTTCCGCACGGCGCGATTTCAGCGCGGAGGACTGCGAAAACACGCAGGCCGAAGCCTTCGGAAACTGCGCCTCGGTCCGCGGTCCGAACGAGGTCGCAATGTGGATCGGGACGGATTTTTCCTGCGAGTATTCCACGGATTCCGCCGAGGCCATGACGGAAAAATATCCGTCGCTGTTTCTGACGGAACACGAAAAGGCCAGACAGATCGTCAAACTGCGGCGGATTCTTGCTCCGGGCGAAACACTGTCCGGGAATCTGGCGGTCGTGCGCAACGGTTCGCCGGAAATCCTGCAGAAATATCTGACGATGGACGATCCCTGTCAATTTCTGCGCGGAAAAATCCGGGAAAAATTCGCGGGCGTTTCTTTCCATACCCCGGATACCGTGCTGGATTCGAGCGTGCCGGACACCCTGATCGCACTCGACGCCTCGTTCCACGGCAGGAGCTTTTATCACGGCGCGATCGGCTATCATGCGCCGTTTCTCGGCTGGCGCGGGTGGTATGCGCCGACGCTTCTCGGCTGGACGGAACGGGTCCGGAAAGCGATCGAAAGCCACTTCGCCACGATTACCCGGAGTCCCGGAAAGGAAAGGGTCTGGTGGGACGGCGCGGACCGCCCCGATCTCGATCACGAAGGCACGCAATACCACCATCTTGAAAACTCTTCCGGTCATTTGACCGCCTTGCTGCACCGCGACGACATCTACGACATGCAGGAAGTGGCGGTCGATATGACGCTTTTCCATCTCGACCACACCGCCGATCTGGAAACCGGCAAACTCATTTTCGATCGTCTGTGTGAAATCCTCGACTGGGAGGAACGCATTCTCGATCCCGACGGCGACGGCCTGTATCAGAACTTTCTCAATACATGGATATCCGACGGGCATTCCTACAACGGCGGCGCATGCGCACAGGCCAGCGCCTACAATTATTATGCGAATCTCCGGGCGGCCAGGCTGGGACGCCAGATCGGAAAAGACGTCGAAAAACTGGAAAAACGCGCTCAAAAGATTCGGGCCGCCTTTCAGGAAAAACTGTGGCTGGAAGAGAAAGGCGTTCTTGCCGAATCCATCGATACTCTCGGAAACAAACAGGTGCATCCGTCGCCCGAGCTCTCCACGATTTACCTTGCGGCCGATTGCGAAACGGTCGATTCCCTCCAGACCTTCCGCATGCTGCGATGGGCCGAGCGGAACATCAAAAGCGTATTGACCGCGAACCGGAAAGGGCGTCTCTATTTTTCCTCGAACTGGCTTCCGAAAAAATATTCCACCTGCGGAATTTTCCCGGCGGAGAACGCCTGTCTCGCGCTCGCGTATTTCCGGAACGGTCAGCGGGAAAAAGCAATGGAAATCGTAAACGGGCTGGCCGACGCTTTCGCCCTTTCGCCATATCCCGGCTCGATCACCCATGTGCTTTCCGCGCAGGGCGGCACGGACAACGGCGACATCGATTTCACGGACGTTTCCAGCTGTTATCTGAGGATGCTGATCGAAGGATTGTGGGGCGTCCGGTTCGAATTGTCCGAAGACCGGATTCACCTCACGCCCCAGCTCCCGGACGACTGGCCGCAGGCAGACTTGACGCTGCCGGAAATCGCTCTGCATCTGAAACGGAGTGAACTGTCGGACACCCTTTCCGTATTCACGCAGAGCGAAGCGGAAAAGATCATCCGTCTGCCGATGCGTCACGCCGGAATCGATCAGGTGTTTCTGAACGGAAAAGAGACCGGATATTCCGTCGTGCCCGGCATTCGCACTTGTTTTCTGGAAGTCCAGACCCGGGAGACCGGGAAGATCGAACTTCAGGTCTTTTATCGGAAAAGTGTGCTTCCCGTTCTGAAACAGAATATCCTTCCGGTATTTCCGGGAAACATTGCGGAAATCGAAGTGGTCAACGGAACCCTGACAGACTTGACGGGCGGTTGCGGACTCTTTGAAATTCTACACGAAACCCGGCAAAGAAAAACCGTGAAAATCATGGCGGAGAATCCCGGACTTTACGATTGTTTCGTGCACGCGGAACAGGAAGATGCAAAGGGAATCCTGCCGCTGACTTTTGAAGTCAAAACTCTTGCCGGACCGGAAAGAATTTTTTCCTTTTCAAAACAGGAAACGGTCGATTTATCGTCCTGTTTCAACGCTTCCCTGACGGAGATCCATCAGCAGGAATTCCGGTCGCCGCGTCCGGAAGGATATTCGATCGGAATGCGCCTGAACGGCCGCTACGCCTGGGAGTGGAACCATTACGGACACAATGCGCTGAAAGTCGACGATTCCGGCTTGCGGAACAGCGGCGGGATCATTACCTCTTCCTCCGGGGTACAATTCAAGACCCCGGAAACAGGGCGCAACGCGCTGTGCGTCTCCCTGTGGGACAACTTCCCGACGGCGGCGGAGATTCCGCTTTCGGGAAAAGCCGAAGGACTCGCCGTTCTCTTCTGCGGCACAACCAACGCCATGCAGTCGCATGTGGTGAATGCCCGATTCTCCGTATTGTACACGGACGGCACATCGGAAACGGTCGAACTTGTGCATCCGGAAAACTTCGATGACTTCCTGGTTCCGGCCTTGCAAAAGGAAAATGAATCGCTCTATTTCAGCGAAGGAACGCACGGCACCGTGCAGAAAATCCGCCTGAACCCGGCCAGAGAACTGAAAACATTTCGTGCGGAAGCCGTTGCAAACGAAGTGATCGTCAGCATTCTCAGCCTGACGCTTTTCCGACAGGAACACTGTTGAGGGCAAAATCAAAAACGGATACTTCCGCCGGAAATCCCCCTGTATCAGGAATGTGAAACGGCGGACCCTCACTTTTTCGTTCCCCTCCCCTCCGGTCCCGCCTCTTTCCTCCCAAAAATCCATTTTTTTTCTTTGACGGACTTGAACTGTATTATTCGAGTGATACAGTTTAAATAAAAGAACAACGGAGGTTGCATGAAAGTCGATCCGGCCAGCAATATTCCGCTTTACCAGCAGATCGCGGACGGAATCCGGGCGGAAATCCTCTCTGGACGGAGGCGCGAGGGGGAACAAATCCCAAGCGTCCGCGAACTGGCGTCCGCCCTGCGGATCAACCCGAACACCGTTGCGAAGGCCTACCGGATGCTCCAGGAAGAGGGCGTGATCGAAAGCCGTCCGGGCGGCGGCAACTACATTGCGAAACGCGATGCCTCCGCGGTTCGCTCTGAACGCGCGGCCCGTCTGGACGCTGAAATCATCTCTTTTCTCGCACAGACAGACTCTTGCGGAATTCCTCGTACGGACGTATTGAAACGGCTCATGGAAATCATCGATAACAGGAAGGATTCGTAGTCATGGACTTTCTCAAAATCGGACGCTTTGAACTCCGGAGACAGCAAATGAACCTCTGTATTGCACTTCCTGCGATTCTGGTGTTTGCCGGGTTGGTGTACGGCGGGTTCTTTCCCTACACATGGAAAGACAATCTGGCAGGAATTTTTCTTATCGTCGTGCCTCTGGGCGTACTTTTCCTTTCCCTCGATGTTTTCACACGGGATTTCCAGCAGGGGACAGCTCCGATCCTTTTTACGCTCCCGGTGAAACAATGGAAAGTCTACCTTGCGAAATACCTTTTCAGTCTTTTTCTTTTTCTTCTTATTGTCTTCCTCGTTTATGCAATCACGCTGCTTTCCTGCGACGACAACTCTCTGCCGAAGATTATTGGACGGCTCAACCAGTCGCGGGAAACCAACGTTGCGTTTGCCGCAGTATTTTATCCGCTGCTGCCTTTTACGATGATATTGCTGTATCTTCATGCATCGATCACGATGTGGTGCATAGCCTTCAGGGGAACGGGCGGGATTGCCGCCGCTTTCTTCCTGATTCCGGGCGTGTTATTTCTGCTGCTGCCTTCTTTCATCTGGTTCACTCGTGACTATTCTGCTGCATTTTATGAATCGATTCCCCAGATTCTGATGTATGTAGTGATCTTCGTTTTCATCGGCGGAATCTTCTGGTGCCGCGGGATCGGGCTGGGACGTCCGATGTGGATTCTGGCGCTCAAATCGCTGGGCATTCTCTTTGCCGCCTCCCTTCTTTCGTTTGTCGTTTTCTACGGGATTCAGATCACGGAATATATGACCACGCTCGCCAAGTTCGAAAAGACACCCGGCATCGAAATCCCGATGGGAAAGCTCTCCGTCATCCACGCAATATGGGAAGGCAAGGTTCCGAAGTCAGCCGACGATGTGCTGAATACCGACCTCAAGACCATGATTGAAATTCCCGTCGAAGACTACGGAAAATATTACGACAGAGAACTGGCTTTCGTCGGTAATTCAAATCACTTCATTAACGAAGCTGTAAAAGCGAAGAATTTCGACAAGGCGCTCCGTCTTCTGGACGCCTATGAAAGCATACCGGAATACGTCATTCCGAAGGTCACATGGCAGACACGGATTCATACGGTTTCGGAACCGACGGGAAAGCCGGGAAAAATCGTTCAGCGGAAAAAGAAGGAGTTTATTGCTTTCTCCGATCCTTACACACCCGGATATTTCATCCAATACAAATATCTCCTCGGCACACCTTCTTCCGGGAAAGAGAAACAACCGTATTCCTATCTCGCGCTGCCGTTCGAAAAAGACACTCTGCCGATGATCGACGCGATGATCGCACGACTCGAAAAAAAGCCGGTCTGGAAAGACACTCCCGTCAAAATTCTGCCGCTGGGAGAAAAATCTCTATATTCTTCCGACGGAAAAAGATTTTCGACGGATAGAGCCTTGAGAGATATTCTTCCCGGCCTCGACAAGCAGGGTTTCGAACGTTTCCGCGCGGCCGCCGCATTCGTCTTCAAACCGTGCCAACAATATGAAAGCCTCTGGTTTCTGATGAGCGGGGGACGTCTGGCTCCAGCGATCACCTCCATGAAAGCCTGGATGTGGAGCGCACGCCTGCGCGCCGATATTGCGAAAGACGCGACATGCCATGAGATTCCTCGTTTTCCTGACCCGGCACAAAACAGCTCCGTCATTTACGATGACTATATGATGCACCAGAAATACCAGAACGGCATCCTCCGGAAATATCTCTGGCTGCCGCGCCTCAAGCTCCGGAAATACGCGCTGGAACACGGAACCCTCCCGGAAAAATTGTCGGACGCTTTCCCCGAAAATGAAATCATTCATACGGCAGGTGACAAAATTTATAAACTTGAATACTGCGTCAACCCGAAACAGGAAGATTCCTATCCTCCGAGAAGCATCAACTGTCACGATTACACAGGAACGAGACGGCATCCGCATCTTCACCTGACTGAGAGGCAATACAAAGAAGGGAAGCAGTTTTTTTATAGTCCGTTTTTTGAAAAATGTGAACTCGATGAACCGGAACCGCCGCTTCCGGAAAAAAGAGGCGCGAAATGAACAAAAAATCTGAAACAACAGGAAACAGGAACAACGAATGACGGACTTTCTTAAAATCGGACGTTTCGAACTCCGGAGACAGCGGTTGAACCTCTGTATCGCGTTTCCTCTGATTCTCCTGTTTGCACTGGCGATATTCGGCGGCTTTTTCCCGGAAAACTGGAAGGAAAATATGGTCACGTTTTTTCTGGTTATTGTGTCATTGGGAGGCTTTTTTCTGTCGCTCGACGTCTTCACACGGGATTTCCAGCAGGAAACGGCTCCGGTCTTTTTCACTCTTCCGGTGAATCCGTGGAAAGTCTATCTGGCAAAATACCTCTTCAGCGTCTTCCTCGTTTTCCTGATCCTGTTTCTTGCATTCATGCTGCATGCGTTCTTCGGAGAAGGAAGAACCCTGCAATGGTTTCTGTCCCGTCACGACATGTCCGGCCAGTTCCGGGATGCAGTATCTTCCACACTGTTTTTCAGCGCTCTCCTGTTGTATTTTCACGCCTCGATTGCGATGTGGTGCATTGCGTTCAGAGGCATATCCGGAGTGGCCGCCGCTTTCTTCCTAATCCCGGGCGTATTTCTCCTGTTGTCGCCCTCTCTTGTATGGGTTTCCCGGGAATACCACCTTGTCTCATTAATCGATCTGGAAGTCGCTCTTCAACTCTTCCTCTATGCCCTGGTCTTCGTTTTCATCGGCGGAATCTTCTGGCGGCGCGGAATCGGGTTGGGACGTCCGATGTGGATTCTCGCGCTCAAATCGCTGGGGATACTCTTTGCCGCCTCCATCCTTTCGTTCGTCGTTTTCTATGGAATTCAAATCAATGAATACATGAACGTGCTTTGCAAGTTCGAAAAAATGCCCGGCATGGAGATTCCGAAAGGGAAAATCTCCGTCATCCGCGCAATCTGGGAGGGTCAAGTCCCGAAGTCAGCCGACGACGTGTTGAACACCGATCTCAAGACCATGGTCGAAATCCCCGTCGGGGACTATGGAAAATATTTCAGCCGTCAATTTCATTTCATGCGGGAAGCTTCCCGTTTCATCAATGACGAAGTCAAGGCGAAGCGCTTCGGCAGGGCGATTCAGCTCATGGATGCCTATGAAATTCTTCCGGACTGCATCATTCCGGGAATCTCGTGGAACGCGTATATCCTTTTCAATCCCGGCACCATGCAGGACGGTATATCGGGAAACTCGAAAACAAAGAAACTGCGCCTGTGGGTTGAATCCAAACAGCCCAAAATCAATTTCAGCCGTCATTTCATATTGGAAACGCGTGATCTGAAGTCGATCTGGTCCACCGGGCTGACACTGCCGTTCGGGAAAGATACGCTGCCGTTTCTCGACGTCATGATCGCACGGCTTGAAAAGGCTCCGGACTGGCAGGAAATCCCTGTCAAAGTTCTGCCGTCCGGCGGAGACATCTTTTATGTTTATTCCTCGGGAGGAAAAAAACACACATGGAAGGTAAGAACCTTGCGGGATATTCTGCCCGGAGTTGAAAAACAAGGATTCGGCCGGTTCTGCGCGGCGGTTGCCTTCATTTTCAGAGTCGATAGCCCCGACGAATTCTTCTCCAGCATTCTGCAGGGAGGCCGCCTGATGCCCTCGATTTATTCGATGAAAGCATGTATGTGGAGTATCAAGAGACGTGCCGATTTGGCAAGGCGCATCCGGGAGAAAGGACTGCTCGTCTTCCGTTGGCCGCACCAGGAAAATGACGAATACACGGAAGACATCAACCTGATAATGGCTTACAAGTTTTCTGTCCGCAGGAAATATCTCTGGCTGCCGCGCCTCAAACTGCGGAAATACGCGTTGGAACATGGAACTCTTCCTGAAAAACTTTCGGACGCCCTTTCCGAAGCTGAAATTACACATTCTTGTCACGACGGAGTTCTCAAGCTGGAATATTGTGTGAACCCGCGATATGCCAAAGACTATCCGGAAGGAACGATTGTCTGCAGCGGATATGACGGTCCGAGACGTTTTCCGCATCTTCACTTGCTGCAGCGGGGCGGCAAAAATATAGTGGGTAGCCTTTATGGAGAATTCGGACTGGACGAGCCGGAACCGCCGCTTCCGGAAAAAAGAGGCGCGAAATGAACAGAAAATCTGAAACAACAGGAAACAGGAACAACGAATGACGGACTTTCTTAAAATCGGACGTTTCGAGTTGCGGAGACAGCGGTTGAACCTCTGCATCGCATTTCCCATGATCTTTGTGCTTGCCGCGCTGGCGTTCGGCGGAATTTTTCCGCATACTTGGAAGGACGATCTGGCGGGATACTTCATGCTCATCGTGCCGCTGGGCGGACTTTTCCTTTCCCTCGATGTCTTCACCCGGGATTTTCACCAGGGAACGTCTCCGATCTTCTTCACGCTTCCGGTAAAACCGTGGAAAATCTACCTTGCGAAATACCTTTTCAGCGCATCCCTTTTCCTCGTGATTCTGCTGATTTCCGTCGCGCTGACCGCATTCTTCACCAGCATCGGCACTCTGCCGTGGATTTTGGGACGGATCGACCGTCCGCACGATACGCATTCCGCGGTTATCGCCGCCTTTTATTCCATAACGTCTTTTGCCGTGATCCTGCTGTATCTTCATGCCTCGGTCATGATGTGGTGCATTGCGTTCAAGGGAAGCAGCGGGATTGCCGCATCTTTCTTCCTGATCCCGGTTGTGTTCTTTCTGCTTCTGCCTTCCTTTATCTGGTTCTCGCGGGATTATCCGGTGACGCTTTATGGATGCATTCCACAGATTCTGGTATATGTGCTGATTCTTGTTTTCATTGGAGGCCTTTTCTGGCGACGCGGAATCGGGATGGGACGTCCGATGTGGATTCTGGCGCTTAAATCGCTGGGTATCCTCTTTACCGCTTCCGTGCTTTCATTTGCAATCTTCTACTCTGTCCAGATCACGAAATACATGGTCACGCTCGCCGAGTTCGAAAAGACGCCCGGCATCGATATCCCGGTGGGAAAGATCGCCGTTGTCCGCGCAATCTGGGAGGGCAAAGTCCCGAAATCGGCCGACGATGTGCTGAATGCCGACCTGAAGACCACAATTGAAATCTCCGTCGGAGACTACGGGAAATACGCGGACCGTCTTCAGCGGTTCTTCCTGGATTCGAATCTTTTCATCACTCGCGAAGTCAGCCTCAAACACTACGACAGGGCGCTCCGACTTCTGGACGCTTACGAAAGCATACCGGAATCCATTATCCCGCAAGTGACATGGTTCACATTCTTCCAGGAAAGAGGAAAATTCGACGAGAATGGAAGGTGGAAAAGGAAATACCGAAAAGAAATATTTGTCCAGGCGGATCACTTCATTCCCGGCAGTTTTTATCAGGGCAAATACAGGCTGAAAGGAAAGAGCAACGATGAGAAAAAAGACATGCCTTATCTCATTCTTCCTTTTGAAAAAGACACCCTTCCATTTCTGGACAGAATGATCGAACGAATGAAAAATCAGTCGGTATGGAGGGAGCGTCCCATCAAGGTTCTGCCGCTCGGAACGGAAGTCATCTCGACATTCTCCCAGAAAACCTGGGAAAGATATTATTTCGAGCAAGGCTTGCGGACATTTCTGCCCGGGATCGAGAAACACGGTTTTTCCCGGTTCCTCGATGTGGCCTTGTTTGTCTTCCGAATGGTTCCTGAATGGAGGTTCGCTCTGAATTATCCGCGGGGAGGAGATTTGAGACCGTCCATCCGATCGATGAAGGCATGGATCTGGAGCGTCGGGAAGCGCGCTGAGATTGCAAAAAGTGCCGCAAGCGGGGAAATTCTATCTTGCCTTAATTGGTCGCAGGATACCGGGGCCTTCTATTATAACGACGTCAGGTTGAGAGAGGATTGGTACAATGATGTATCGAAAAAATATTTCTGGCTGCCGCGTCTCAAGCTCCGGAAATACGCGCTGGAACATGGAACCCTCCCGGAAAAACTCTCCGACGCCCTTTCCGAAGACGAGATCATCCATAAGGTCAACGGCAGACTGTTCCGACTCGAATACAGCGTCCATCCGAAATACAAAAAATCCTATCCGCGCGGAAGCGTCATCAGCGGTGATTACAAAGAAACACGACGACATCCCCGTCTGCATCTGGTAGAGAGGAAACTGCCTTTTTATGATTTTATCTATGAATGTGAACTTGATGAACCGGAAGAGCCGCTTCCGGAAAAAGGAGTCTTGAAATGAGCGATATGGCAGTCAGTTTTCAGAACGTCGAAAAGAAATTCGGGCGCAAACAGGTGCTCCGGTCCATGAACATGAACGTCCCGGCGGGAAGCGTTTACGCGCTCCTCGGCTGCAACGGCGTCGGCAAATCCACGAGCGTGAAAATGATGGTCGGCCAGCTCGAACCGAACGCGGGCGAAATCCGCGTTCTCGGACGCGATCCGGTCCGGGACGGCGTCGAGCTCCGGCGCGAGACCGGTTATGTAGCGGAAAACCAGCGTCTTTTTAATGAACTCACGCTGGCGGAATACTGCGCTTTCCTGAAAAAATTCTATCCGGACTGGAACGACGAAATGTGTTCCTCCATTCTCCGGCGTTTCAAACTTCCGGCGGACGCCAAACTCGGCTCCTTCTCGCGCGGGATGTATTCAAAGGCGGCGCTGGTCGGGGCGCTCTGCCGGAAACCGAAACTCCTCGTGCTGGACGATCCCACGCTCGGACTCGATACTGCCGCGCGTCATGAATTCATGGACATGATTCTGGAAACCTTTTCCGATTTTGAACACACTGTCCTGATTTCTTCGCACATCATCAACGAACTGGAAGGACTCTGCGACCACGCGGGAATCGTCCGGGACGGGAAAATGGTGCTCGAGGGAGACCTCGATTCGCTGAAACGCAACACCTCCAGACTTGTCATCCGGAAACCGGCGAAGGAACTGCCTCCGCTTCCGGGCGAAGTCAAGCGGATACCGAAGCTGGACGACCTCGAAATCGTGTTCGGCGGCGCCCGGGAGCCGGTCGAAAAAGCGCTGGCGGAAAACGGGATTGCGAACAGTGAAATCCATTCGCTCTCTCTGGAAGAAATCTTCCTTGCATATTCGGAATAACGGGTGTATAATTAATCCATCGGTTTCGAGCGGAACGAAAAAAAGGGGGTGGTAATGGTTTTATTATTGGAATTCCTGCTTTTCCGCTTCGGCTGGAAGCAATACCGCGCAGATAAACGCACCGGCGGCATGATATGGATGGCGGTGGCCGTTCTCTTCCTTCCACTGGGAGTCATCTCGGCGTTCTTTGGAGACATCTTTTTTCTGTTTCCTCTGGGACTCATCTGGCTGGCCGTCAATAAAATACCGGATGGACGCCTCACCAAAGTGATCCTTGTCCTGCTCATCCTTCTTTCCGTCGTCGGAAGCTTTCTGATCCTGCGTTCCGCCGAATTGTTTCTGAAGGAAGCCAAGACCGACACGGACGCCCTCGTGGACAACATCATTCTCATTCTGGAACGGGGAAAAATCAGCGAACTTGCCAAACGTCTTGAAAAAGATACTGACAACCACATCCTTCATGCCGGACTGAAACGCTTCCGGGCACTTTCCGCGGATGTTGTGAAACAGACGGAGGGAAAATGATGGAAACGGCAAGGCCCACTTTCGGCATCCTGCCTGGAGATATTTTCGTTAACCTGCTGCTCATCACACCCTTGCTGGGATTCTTATGCGGAATCGGATTTTATTTTTATGTGATCTGGAGTTCAAAAAACAGCAGGTTGACACGAGTTCTTTATACGCTCCTTTTTCCTGCATTATTTGTTCTGATCGTGTTGCCTCCTCTTTATTCGGTCAAAACAGGGTACAGGCACAACGCTAACGGTTTGGGCCTCACAAAACTCAGACTTGCCATTTCCCGATCTTCGAATGATCCCGCCGAGTCCGCCGAACTTCTCAAAATTCTGCGGGAATGGCGGAAAAATGAAGATCGCGATTACAGGGATTTATGGAACACCCTTCACAACCGCTATCAGGATAAGATGTCTCGAGTGCAGATGTTTCCGGAAGAAATTGAACTCAAACTCCCCCCGGATGAAACTCCCGGATGCCTTCCGATCATCAAAGCGCCGCCGATCAAGCCGGGTCCGGAAGTGGATTATTCCATGGTCAATGGCTTTGCCGAACGGGTCGATGAGAGGAAACAGAGAATGGCGGAACCCTATTGGAGAGGGAAAGGGATTCTAGTGACCGGAAAACTCAATGTTGAGGGGATGAAGAATGTGAAACGGGTGGCTGCAAAAACTTCGTTTGTCACGGAGGACGGTGTTTTTGCACAATCCGTCTGTATTGGAAAAACGCTGCGCTTTGTCCAACACGGTTATGAGCCGCTGGACATCCATCTTGCCCCGGAACGTTTCCGCGGAATACGTTCTTTTGATGTGGGCAATATCGTGCTCCGGAAGGCGTCTCCGGAACACCTTTCTCAAATATCGTTCACCGTCGAGCTGCCGCGGGGAATCAAAAATGCCCTTGTCACCCTGAGGAACGGCAATCTCCCCTCCTGTTCGAATGACGACGGTCATGAATGCGCAGCGCCGACCCGTGTCGTGATGGAACAGTTCAGAGTCGAACCCGGAAAGAAGACGGTCATCACCGGTCTTTCCCGGATTCCGTATGAACTGGAATTCACCGCCAATAATTGTGTCCGGCGGACCAAATATTTCAACGGTGGAATACGATCAATCGATTTCGGGACGGTTGCGCTGGCGGAGGCAAAGGAAGCCGTTTTCCGGGTGCTGAACCTGAAAGATAAAAAACCGGAGTGGAAAAAGTCGAAAATCCTGATCGACGGAGGAAACCAAAGCGAACTGAACCTGACGACATACCATATTGGTTCGAATGCATATTGGTATCGAATTTACTTGCAGCCTGATCCGAAGTCGGAAAAGATATTCGGAGAATTTCATTGGGCTCCGACCATCTTCACCGACTACGGACGTATTCAGGACGGGACAACCCTCCGTCCGGAAGCGCTGCCTCAGCCCATCGGAAAATTCAGGCAGAATGTTTTTCTTGAACCCGATCACTTATACCGGCTTGAATCGGATTCATTCCAGCTGGACTTGCTGATCGAAATGCTGCCGACTTCCGAACGACAGCCGCTGATGAAATGAAACGCCTATTGTTGAATGACAAAAACGCCAAGGAGGTGCCTGAATGAACCAGATAGTCTTCATGGACATCAAAAGCAGGAATGCCAATTTCATTTATCTCGCCGTTCTATGGCTTGCGGTTCGCGCGTTCATGGGCTGGAGCTACACCAGCTGGCACTGGCTCAGGCCGAGAGACGCACGGCTGGATAAAACGTCTTTTTTATGCTTCGTGACCGCCTTGACACTGCTCGCGGTCGAATTCATTTTGAATTATCCACCGGACAAACTCTGGCTCCGGATCGTCAGTGCCGTTCTTGCTTTGCTTTTCCTGGGATTTTCCATGCCGACCTCATAGCATTCGGGGGAGAAACAAACGCAAAAAAATATGGACAGGAACAGAAAAACTTACGGGAATATCAATCCAATAATGAAACAGGAGGCGGCTATGAACTTTTTATCGGACAAACGGCTTTTCTATCCGGGGGTTCTGGTGCTGGCATGGATCATTCTTACACCACTGCACAGCTATCCGTGGTGCATGTTTGCCCTGACGGGTCTCCTTGCCGCACTTGCCGGAGTCTGGTTCGCCGGAGAGCGGAGCATGAAACACTTCCTGATCGGGCTCGGAGGCACAATCCTGCTTTCCTTTCCCGCCGTTGTCGCCAATGCACTGGAAAACCGTCCGCTCAAAACCATGTTGAAAGAGCTCCTTCCGAACGATTACCAATGGCGAAGAGCCTTTCTTGCCTCCGAGACGATCCCCGACTGGACGACATGGACTTTGATCTGCCTCGTAATTCTGGTAACCATTGTCCTTTTCATCGTATTCTTCAACTGCCGTATTCTCGTCGGCAATCCATATCTTTCATTTCCCGCCGCCATTGTCGCGCTTGGGATTGCAAGTCTCACCTTCACATGGACCTTTTACGGTCTTCTGGCATTTCACGTGTTCCTCACCCCGAAAAGATATACGGGAATCTTTTTCATGGAAAAACACATGATTCCCGCGCTCTGCATAACGATCATCCTCTTATTTCTGCTCCTGTTTTTCTGGACATTCCTGAATCTCCGCCGCAACGGTCCGAACTGGAAAAAGCTGCTGAAGGACATCGGACTCACCGCGGGGGTCTGCGTGTTTGTCTGGCTGGCAGCCGCGGTGGTCGCCCTCGCCTACGGACACGCCGCCATCGCGGAATCGGCGCACCTGTTTCCGATGGCGAAACGTCCCGGCGTTCCGCAGGCCATGCTCGACGCGGATGAAAAACAGAACGAATGGTTCCGTAAGTTCAATGAAGAGAACCCGGATTTTCAGCTTCCAATGGAATCGGTCCGTTCCTGGTTTACCGGTATTGGGAATCCCGTCACGGAAAAAATGAGAAAGACGACTCTCGACATCTTTCAGTCCCCGCAAGGGGCGGATTACTTCCGCCGGAATTCGGAACTGATCGCCCGTTACAAAGAAGAACTTCCGCTGTATGACTGGAACTTCTCCGGTTCCATTTCCGCACTGAACGGATGGCGCGCTTCCGCAAGACGCACCTGTTCACGGGCCGAGCTTCTGGCCTATCTCGGACGCGAAAAGGAAGTGCTGCCGGCGCTGGAGGAACTTGTCGGATTTGAAAATGCAATTGAAAAAAATCAGCAAACGCTGTATGAATCCATCATTCTCAGGGCAATCTGGTTCATTCGTTCCGTGACGATCATTCAGTTCGGCCCGTTATCGCCGGAATATGCTTCGTTTTACCGGAAGGAACTGGACACGCTTCTCAACTCCCGTATCCGCATCCCGAATGAAGCCCCGCGGTATGCACGGGAAATCGAAAGGGTATTCCGTCTGTGTCCTTATAATCCGGAATCCGGCAATTCTTTGTACAATCGTATTCTTTCCTTTCCATTTTCGGCAATCATTTTCGGACGAGACGCATTCGCGCTCATGAAGCACAAAGAAGAAATCGAGCGGCTTGCAAACCAGTCGGTAATCGGTAAAACGGAGACCGATTCCTCCCGGACAACGGCTGTCGAAGAAGCCAGGATGACCTGTCTCCATACGGCATACACGAAATCAATCATGACGGCCGCGCTAGCCTTGAAATGGTATCGCTGCGAAAAGGGGCATTACCCGAAAACGCTTCAGGAACTGACACCGGAATTCCTGAAACAGCTCCCGGTCGATCCGGCCGACGGCGCGCCGCTCGTCTATGAACTTCTGCCGGACGGTTCTTTCCGTCTGGATATGCCGTCATCCAAACACCTCAAGATCAAATCAAGATTGGAGTTTCTCGAATAAGAAACAGAAAAAGCTCAAATTGACTATTGCGTCTGTTTTCAAACCGCGGATGAACAGGGGAAGACAATGAATTTTTTATCGGACAAACGGCTTTTCTATCCGGGGATTCTGGTGATTGCGTGGATTATCCTGGCTCCGTTGTACACCTATCCGTGGCTGATGTTCTCCCTGACGGGTCTCCTTGCGATGGGCGCGGGAATCCTGTTCGCCGCAGCCCGAATCGGAGTCGGCAGGAACGTGACTACGGGCAAAGTGGTCGAACTCCGTGGAAACAAAAAATATGTCATCGCGCACGCAACAACGCCCCTGCGTGCGCTCTATCTCGCCGAGTGGATCAACGGACGTGTCTTCTTCCCGGATGAATCGGACCCGGACGCGGATCATGAAAACAACAGGTAAGTTTGCCGGAAAGGGGATACCATGAAGTTCAGCAGGACTTTTTTTCGCAACCCGTGTCATTATGCGGAAGGTGCTTTTTTTGTTTTCCTGACCGGAATCATTCTTCTGCCGATGATCCTGAAATCCAACATTCTGGACAAAAGCCGTATCCTATCCGAAAACTTTCAGCGGGAACTCGTTGAATTATTCATCGGGAACATACTGGAAACGTATGGCGTGCTCTGGTCCCTGTGTTTTTTGTTGATTCTCACGGCGCTTGTGCTGGAATTTTATTGGGAGCCCCACACGGGCAAAAAGAAAGTACTCGCTTTGATCGGGTATTCACTGGCTCTTTTTTTCGTGCTGTTCAACCTTTTTCTACTCAGCTGTACAGACTATTCGGAGATATCGCGGAGAATCTCCTGTATCAGCAGGTTGAAGGTCATCGGACTTTCCCTGAATCAGTATGCGGCGGAGAACAACGGTTATTTTCCCCCCGATCTGGAGACACTCAGTCTTGACAAGGCGTCGATCCGCTGTCCGGGCGGCAGGAACGATTCGGACTGCGGCTCAAACTATCGCTACCATGGAAAAGGAAAGAAAAATACGGATGAACCATTCATTATAGTCGAAGACCGTCCGGAAAATCATCCGGGGACATTTCACGGCATTCTGTATTCTGACGGTCAGGCGGAAAAGTCCCGGCGATCTCTCCGACGGAAATAATTACCCACGGATCTGAAAAACATGAAAAAGTTTCTGAAAATTATCTGGCGGACCTGGATTTCATTGCTTGCCTGTGCGGCTCTTTTCTTCGGAGTGATGATTGTGGTGCAATATCACAATCTATCCTTATACCAGAAGCCTTATCTGAAGATTCCCATCTCCCCGCCCTTTCCGAAGAAAGAGGTTATTCCGCTTGAGATCAAAATTTTGACTGAAGTGCGGACAATGAAAGTTTTTCTGGTTCCCGCGTTGAAAGACCCGCTTTCCAATTGGTTGGAACTCTCCCTCGTCAGTCCTTCAGGAGAAGATTGGAGACTTCTGCTTTTTCCGGCGCAGTGTGAATGGGAAGGAAAAAATTTTCCAGCCTGTTATGTTTCCATGCTCAGAAAATGCCGCTATCAGTTGAAACTGAAAATCAAGGAGCCGCCATCCGATCTGCCGTCCGAAACAACACTCATTCTGGCGCCATGTTCCGAATTCGGCGGCCTGATTCTTGTATTTTACAAGGCGGGCCTCCTAGCAGCGCTCTTTCTGCTGGCGGGATCCTTCATTATCTTCAGCTGCGTGAAGCCTCCCGCTCAACCCGTTGCCAGAACGCGGAATTTGAATTCAGACACGGAAGAACCGAAAAACCGGAAACAATAGTTCGACTGCCAGACACAATGAAACGTTTTCCTGTTTATTTCCTCCGCTTCCTCATTTCTCCCGTGACGAGTGGAAATGAGTCATTCTCATCCTCCCCTAGAAAACTCCTGGGAAAAATGGGGAGGGTTTCCTTTAAAACAGAGAAAATCACTGTTCCAAAAGCAATCATTCCGGTTTGCGACGGAATCACGAAGCCGTCGGCACGGCATATCTCTGCCTATTTTAAGACCGGGCATAAAAACAGGATGGAATCCGAAGTAAAAAAGCTGCGCCGGATCAGCACACGCGGAAGTGATCTTCCGGCCACATGGGATTGTGAATGCCGAACGGGGCGCCGTCCAACTCCAGTTTCAGCACACGCGGCAGTTCGTCTTTCTTTTTGAACGGCAGACCGGTCAACGTAAGTTTGTCGGCGTTCTGGACGAATCCGATTTTTTTCCCGGTGGAAAGCAAGGTGATGTCTTTGATCCGGTTGCCGATCCCGCAGATCATTCTTTCCGGACCGCGGTAATCCGCCTGAAGCTGGATGTATGCGGTGTTTCCGTGCGCCACGGAAATTTCCTGATCCTTGTAATCGAAGGGATGCGGCACCACCTCGTAGACCGCTTCGCCATTGCGGTCCAGCCATGCCTTCACCTGATTCAGAATTCCGACTTCTTCCTCCCCGATCCGGCCGTTTCCATCCGGGCCGACATTCAGCAGAAGGTTGCCGCCGTTGTGCCGCAGCGTCATCAGAAGCTCGATGATCTTTTCCGGCGTTTTCCAGTTTTGATCATAGCGGTTGTAACCCCAGGAATCGTTGAGGGTGTAGCAGCTCTCCCAGAGGCCCGCATGAGAACCGGAATGCTGTTCGGACGAGGCGACATCCTCCTCCAGTCCACAGCGACAGGAGATCAGCAGTCCGGGCTGGAGACGCCGCAGCTCGCAGTGAAGCTCGGCCGCCTTCCAGGATTGAGGCGACGGACAACCGTCATAGAAGAGATAATCGACCGGACCGTAATCCGTCATCAGTTCTTTCAACTGGCGGTGCGTCTTTTCGACGAAACGGCCCCAGTTCGGACCCTTCGCTCCGCCCCGGAAATCGAAGTCGCTCCAGTCGCCGACAGAATAATATAATCCGATGCCGAGGCCGTGTTTGCGGCACGCATCGCAGAAACTCCCGACCAGTTCGTCCCCGATGAAGCAGCCGTCGTGGTGCCGCGTCGTGAGGACAGCATATCGCATTCCGGAACGGGCGGCGATCCCGACCCATTCTTCGGCGAGAAAAGCATGATTTTTGAACTGCGGGATGACCTTGAAATATTCTTCGTTGGACATCCGTTCCTTGCTCATGACCCACTCGCCGCGCTCATAAAGCGTATACAATCCATAGTGAATGAACATCCCGTAAGCGAACTCGAGAAAACGTTGTCTGATTGTGTCGTTCATGGCAGATCTGTTATTATTTTTTTCCAGGAATTTGATTGAAAACAGGAATGAGTTTGTCCGCGACAGCCTTGTATCCGGCCTCATCGGGATGAAGTCCGTCATGCAGATTTTTCGTTTTTCCATCCACGCCCAGAAAAAGAGGCGCGAGATTGACATAAACGATTTTGTCATTGTCCGCCAATTTTTCAATCAGCGGATTCAATGCGGCGGATTCTTTCATTTTCCATGCGACGGGCGGGATTCCCAGAAGAATGATTTGTGCGTCCGGCTGCTTTTCACGGAGGATTTTCAGAAGGTTTTGAATACCGTCCGCGATATCCTGAACAGAATCGCCCTTGATGATATTGTTGGTTCCGATCATAAGCACAATAACGGCCGCCCTGGTCCCATCCAGCTGCTTGCCTTCCGTGATTCTCCACAGGAGATTCTGAACCTTGTCGCCGCTCAAACCGAAATTCAGTTTTGAATAGCCGCCAAGTTCTCCTTTCCAGATATTCATGCCATTGTGTTTCATCCATGTCATTGTCCAGCCATGCATGATCGAATCGCCGAGAAACAGCAGATTGACGGATTTCGTTTTGGAAGCCTCCTTCGTGTAGCTTTCCGAAATCTTCATACGCCAGTCGAGGTCATATTTTTCCGGCGTTAGAGTGCCGGCGGCACATACCGCGCTCACGAGCGCGACCGAGAGCATTGCAATTCTCTTTTTCATGATTCTTTCTTTTCCGTTTATTTTGCTTCAATAAGAAGAAGCTGATCGATATACACCCTGTTTTTTCCCGTTGTCCCGTTGTAAGCCGGACCGGTGAATTTCAGCGAAACATACATATCCCACCGTTTGTCCGGCTTGTCGATGTCGAAAAACCGGCCGAGGTCGCAGCCTGTCGCCCAGGACGGATGAACCCATATTCTGCAAATCGACGACAGCTTATGAGTCCCGATTTTATAGAAAGCGAAAGTTCCTTTTTTCAGATCGCGAGGCGGAATGTCCAAATGAAAGAATTTTTTCGCAACGCCATCGTAAAACCCGCAGTTGAACGGCTTTTCAGGCGTCTCCACCTCCACACCAAACGCCAGGCCGTAAGCGGCATCTTTCATCTCATTCTGCACCGTCAGCCGGGATTTCTGAGGAAAAAGACGGATGACCTTCCGATCCGTGATGGAACCGAACTGTTCCGGGAGCGGCAGAGGAATGACTTCCGCGACAGTCAGAGAATCTTTCAATCCTTTCAAAATGAGATTTGCCACGGCGGGATTTCTTTTTTCCAGGCCGGTTTCCTTCATCCGCACTTCAATGCGTTCATATACGGCCTTCGATCCGCTCTTATATGCAGGATACTTTCCGATCATTTCCGGGTATGACTTGATCAGCTCGATATCCGACCCGATCCGCAAGGCTTTTATGTTGCGGTTCGCCATCGGTTCACGGGCAGTCATGGCCTCCCATTTGTCAAACATTTTCTGGACCTCGATATTTTTTTCCGGAGTGTAATATCCCCAGGAGGCCGAACCATCGGACCAGAGCAGATAATTGCGGATTCCCATCCGATGCTTTTCGAGATCCGCCAGCCATGCGACGACCTCTCCGGACGCAGAGCCGTAGTAAAAGTCGCAGAATTCGCGGATTTTTTTCTTCGCGTCCAGGCGCGGATCCCAGTAGGATTTCATGACGAGCCATGTATTCAAATCGGCAAAATTCAACCCGACTTTGAAATCGTTATTGAACTCATAGAAGGTGCCGTTCGCTCCAGCCTCGCGGAACAGCGCCGTATCTTTCATCATACGCCCGGCAACGCCGCACGGCCCTCCGTAATACACGTAATACCAGATCCACACATTCTTCGACAGCTTCGTCCATTTCTTCAGATTTTCATAAGTTCCGATATTGTTCGAATGATCGAGCGTTTTTGTGACGTCGTCGTCGATCGGAGCAAAAATAATAAGCAGATTGTCCGGCAGTTTTTCGACGTTCGGGGGGAATTCGGTCTGATTTTTTCTGTAGGCCAGTGTGGACAGCATTGCTTCCGGATATTTTGTCATGAATCCGTTGCAGGCTTCGATGAGATAGTCAAAAAGCGGGCCTCCGGAACAAGCATATTTCTTTTCGAGTGCCTTGCATCCACCACAGCAGCAGAAAGGCCCTGGAACATCCTGCGCGGAAAAATTGAAAACCCCTTTTCCGCCGTTCCTCGACGCAACCTGAATCTCAAGGCGGCGCGAGAGCTCCTTGCGCATTTCCCGGCTGCTGAAACAGAGCTGTCCGGGAAATCGCTTTCCATCCGCGCCCATGGAGAAATATTCAGGGTGATCTTTGAAGTAAGTTCTGCTTTTTTCCGATGGATCGGGCCATTGCAGTTCCCAGACATGCGCATTCATGTCCGGCCTGATATATGAAAAGAAAGTATGGCACTGTGCGTATTCCAGCGGGAGGGTGGAATATTCGCGGGAGGGCGCGTTCTGGTTTTCATTGATTCTGTTCCGAAGATAAAACTTGGCCTTGTCCGGGGCTTGCACATACCAGTTCGGCTGATAGCGGTATTGAAACACCGGGGCGCTTCGGATATTGAGTTCGGGAATGATCAGTTTCTCATGTTTTGGAATCCATGTGCCGTTTTCGTAAGGAGTAAACCAGCGGATTCCGAGCTGAGTTTCAAGAAATTCATAAACGCCGTAAAGAGTTCCGAACTTCCCTCCCCCGAAAATGTAGAGATTGCCGTCATGGGTTCTGATGAATAATTCCTGGTCGCGCGGCTCAATCCCCCGGAAGAATTTCCGCGTTTCCGGAGTCATCCCAAGGTAAATATGCCGTCCGCCGGTCCCGGTCCGGGAAACGGGCAGCTCCGCGCCGGTCGACGCCCTGAAGAAATATTTCAGGTCGTCGACTGCCATTTTCCCGAAGATGGAATCCGGATCAGCCGCGACGATTGAATACGCGGTTTTTCCATTTTCAGCCAGCACGAGATCACGTCCGGAGAGATCGGCAAAACAGAGTCCGAGTGCGAGCAGTCCGAAAACGTTTTTCAGGCAAAAATCCGGAAGTTTCATTATTTGAGCCCCCTCAGTTCATCCCAGGCAAGATTCGAGTTCATCATGGAATAGGAATAGGGTGAAACGTGACCGTCCAGAAGCAGCACGTTGGCTCTGGAACTGTGACGGAATTCCACGCCTGTGACCGGGTTGAAATCGCTCATGTACCAGATCATCATGGCTCCGGTGGAAATTGCTTTCGCCCATGCACCGGCATCGGTCAGCCGACCGGTTTTGCTTGGAAACTTCAATGCCCCGAGTTTCTTGTATTGATAGTTCCAGTTGGTCGGGTAGGCGGCCTGTCCGTAACCGTTTCCAAGCGAATAAGAATAAATGTAGGACATCCGGTAAGTCGTGTTCCAGAGCGGAGCCTGGGGTTCCTTGTCCGTCGGACAGAGAAAAGCGGTTGTTCTCACCGAAGTATTGGGTGGATTCATGTATGCGACCAGTTTTGTGAACCAGACCCTGTCCCCGGCATTGCCGAAATTGTTGGGAAGAATCCATTCCTTATAATCGTTGGAATACATGGCGCACTGAAGGCCGATCTGTCTTTCCTTGCTGACACATGCGGTCGAACGTCCCCGCTCGCGGGCATTATTCAGTGCGGGCAAAAGCATTCCCGCCAGAATGGCGATGATCGCGATTACAACCAGGAGCTCTATTAATGTAAAGTTCCCGCGAACACCTGTCCGCACCCACTCTTTTTCTTCTGCACAATGTTTCATTTCCGGACTCTCCTTTCGCATCGAATATCAATCTCTTTTTAATAACGTTTTCATTCCTTAAATTATAATCTCATCCATGAAAAAACAAGAAGGACATGAAAAAAAACAGAAAAAACAGAGAAACCGTCACCAGTCAGTGTTGATTTCTGAAATTTTGAGTCTGGACAGTCTGATCGATTTCTCGGCGGCATCTCCATGCAGGATTACCTGAAGCGAAGCGCTTTTCGCGTCCGGCCACCATTTGTTGGCTTCCGCTGTATTTGAATGATCGGCATGAAGAGTAAAGGAAAGTTCCACCGGTTTTACCGGCAGACGATACTGATTCGTCAGGATTTTTCCGTCGCTGCAAAACGTCTGAACAATTTTCGCCCCCTGTGCGGCCTTGATGCCGAACGGTTTTTTCAGCTCAATTTCCCAAGTCCCGTCTTTTTTCCGGATCTCCTTGATTCCTTTTCGGGCGGAATATACGGAAGGCGCGGGAGGAGTTCCGGTTTCAACGGAGATGGAATTTCCGTTCTGCCATTGGGAGGCGTCCTTCACCTTGATGACCGTTTCCCCGCCATCGGTTGCGGCAACGAGTTCAGTCGCGGAGCCGGGCACGAGACGAAAGTCTTCCTGATTGATCAGCTTGCCTTTGTCATTCAGAAAATACAATTTGATATAATACAAGCCATTTGCTTCGATTCTGCCTTCAATTCTGAAACTCTTTCCTTTTTCAAAATTCAGGTTCCTCGTCAGATAACAAACCGGACTGTTTGTATTCAGAGTGAGGGAGTCGTCCTTATTTTTGACAAATTCCGCCTTGCAATCCTTTGCAACATTCGCAAGCGTCCAGTTTTCCGGGAGCGTAAGGTCAACCTCTGCCGCCGCGACAGCGAAACACGCCGCGCCCAGAACGATCATGCCGGGAATCATTTTTTTCATGGAGATACCTTCTTTACTTTCAGGGATACTGACTGAAAATATGTTCAATTTTCTTACTTTTTGCGGTCGATGAGAAAAACCCGGTCGCACAGCATGCGGTCCTTGTTGTCCTTGGTCTGAATGCCGAACGAGGGACCGACAAACTTCAGAGAAGCCCATATCTCGAATTCCCGGAACTCATCGCCCTCCGGATAATAAGGAGCCAGCTTGACACCGATTCCCCACCAGGAATCGAAAGCGAGCAGACCTCCCCGCGGGATAATCGATTTTGCCACAAGATACAGTTTGTATTTCCCCGGAGTGCATTTTGAAACATCGATTTCACCATGCTTCAACATCCGTTTCACCGCCTCGTCGTAAATATCAAAGGCGACTTTTTTTCCGGACTCCTTCATCTGTCCCGGACGGAAAGGCTGAGATTTGGCCTCGCCGCAGGCGGCATCCGGGTCCGTCATATTATATTGACCTCCGCACTGTGGAATCTGAACCACCTGTTCTTTCGGGAATTGATCGAGAGGCGCCGGAATCGGTTTTGCCAATGCTTTGCAGATCAGCCAGGCCGTTTCCGAACGCTGCCTGATATTGGATTGACTGTATGTTTTCGGAAGTTCAACTTTTCGCATCCGCGCAATGACGGAATCGGGTGTGATTCCGCAATCCGGATATTTTTCCTTGATCTTCGCCCAGTGGTCCAAGGTGAGCATATCGACATCCCAGCGGGCGAGAGAAAGATTTTTCAGCTCGAACGGCTTGTCCGCGAGTTTCTTCTCCAGAGTGTCGAACATCTTCTGCCAGCGGATCAGACGCTCCGGCGTATAATTCATGATGACGGCGCCGGGTCCCGTGAGTCCGATATATTTCTTGGGTTCCCGCCAGACCTCTTCCAGTTCACGGATATAGGCATTGATCTCCGGCGCGGCGTCGCCGTACATGTGCCGGTTGTAATCTTCCACAATCGCCCACGGGTCCTGGCAGGGATCGATCATCAGGCGGAACAGCAGATACTCCTGCATGGGATACATTCCCGGCGTGCCGACCCCGCAAATTCCGACCCCGCGCACCCCGTTTTCATACATCAGCTCCATATCTCTGGACAAGCGCTCCACCAACCCGAACGGAGCGGAATCCATACAGATGTAATACCAGTAGGAGATATGTTTGGCCAGCTTGTTCCAGTCCTTGAGGTTCTGCAAGGTTCCGAGGTTGCGTGTTCCGTCCAGAGCCTGTCCCTGATCGTCGTCCACCGGCGCAAAGTCGCAGATCCAGTTGTCCGGCATTTTTGCAATCCCTTTCGGCGGAACTTCACTCTGTCCCTTGCGATACGCGAGGGTGGAAATTTTGAGCTCCGGAAGTTCCTTTGCGACTACTGCGCAAAGTTCCGGGAGATAATCGATAAACGGTCCGGCCTTGGTTCCGTATTTCTTTTCCAACGCCTGACACTCCGGACAGAAACAGAAGGGACCGGGAACGTCATTCGCGCCGATCACAAGATACCCCTTTCCTCCCATGCGCCGCCCGCGTTCGAGCACGCGTTTCGTAAATTCTTTCCGTAAATCCCTGTTGGAAAAACAGAACTGAAGACGGTTGGTCCGCTTGCCGTCCCGGTTCAGGCTGAAATATTCAGGATTGCTCTTGAAATAATCCTTCGGTTCATTCCATGAATAGTAATTCACATATCGTTCATCCGGAACATAAAGAAAGAAACCGTGTCCGGAATCCAGATTCGGACAATCGTCTTGCAGGAGCCCCTTCATTTTGGTCGCCCTAGCCTTGTCCGCGTTGGGACTGCCGCTGTTGCGGTAAACCCAGAGAGCCGCGTCCGGATGATAAAGAAAAAGCGTGTGGGCCGTCCGATACAGATCGAACGCGATTTTTCTGCGGAGTTCTTTTCCGGAGGTCGAAAAATCGGGATGCTTCGGAACCCTTTCGCCTCCGGGGTTCGGACTGAAGCAGCGGTATCCGAGTTCGGACTCCAGGAAATGATAAACTCCATAAGCCGTACCGTGATTTCCTCCGCCCGCAATCGCCAGAGAATCGCCATTTTCCATAACGAGAGATTCCAGATTGACGAACGTCTCTGGTTTCAGCTTCGGGAAGGCTTTCCTCATTTCAGGGGAATCGCCGATGAAAATACGCTTCTTTGCGGAAGAAGCCTCCGGTGAACCGGACTTCACGCGCACGAAATCGGCGCCGGTGGAACGCTGCATGATCCCGGTGAATTCTCCGGCGGCAAACCGGTCATAAAGTCCATTCGTTCCGATGACGACAATAAAATCGGTCTTGCCGTCCTTCACGAGATCGAGACAAACCCCTTCCCAGGCGAACAAAACCGTTAAAATCAATCCGCACAGTGCTTTTCTCATGCTTCCATCCTTCTTGTTGTAAATGCAAACTCAATAATACCAGGTATTGAGAAAACAGGCTTCGTAACAAAGCCCTCGCATGAGGCGATTTTCCAGGTATTTATCGACATTTCCGGCAATGGCGCCGACATTGACGCTCCGTTTATGCCGCGCCAATCCCCATTGCACCGGCCACCCGGCTTTGAACTGGATAATCATATAGACCTTGATGTAACTCATATCCCAGAGACCGCTTCCCCAGGCGGCGAGGCACTGTTCGGGGGTATCGTTCGTTTTTCCATCCCCCAGATACGGCACGACGCTGGGTTTCCGGATGCTTCCGATTTTCCTCGGCGGATAATTGTTGTTCAGATATCCGAGACCGTCATTGTATGCGTAGGAACCGACCACGTCGTTTCCACTTTTCACCGGAGTGTTGTCGAGAGGGCAGACCAACGTTTTTTCAGCTGTCTTGCCAAGATAATTGGAGTCCCTTAATGTTGCAAACCACTTCTGTTTCCGGGCATCGGGCGTGCAAGCCTCCAGGATCCATTCCTTGCTGTCGGCAAGATAAAGATTGCAGGAGAGCGTGATCTGTTTCAGATTGTTGACGCAAGCAATATTTTGGGCTGACATCCGCGCTTTGTTCAAAGCGGGGAGAAGCATTCCCGCCAGAATGGCGATGATCGCGATCACGATCAGGAGTTCTATTAATGTAAACTCTCCGCGCGCCCTTGTCCGCACCGACTCTTTTTTCCATGTCTGACTTCTCATTCCGGAACTCCTTTCATCTGCGCCACATTCAATATAAAGTTTTTAATAACGTTTACATAATTTAATTATAATCGAATTTCCACAAAAAACAAGGGGAATATGAAAAAAAAGCGAAAAAAATCAGGAAAAGTTTGAAAACACACATGACAAGGTGTATATATAATCGTTATTAAAAAAAAGGATTTCTCCGTTGAAAACAAGAATCACCATCAAAGACATCGCACGCGAGACCGGCTTGAGCCTGGCCTCCGTCAGCAACATCCTGCGCGGCGGAGAAATGTATGCCGAAGCCACGCGCAAACGGGTCTGGGACACCGCCCACAAACTCAATTATGTGCCGAACCGCCAGGCGCAGGAGCTTCGCCACGGAGCCAATCCGGAAGTAAAACGCCTGAACCATCTCATCATGCGGATCGACCACATGGGCGGACCGTCCATCGAAGACAATCCGTTCGAGGCGGTGCGCCAGCAGATTTTCGACTGGGAAACGCTTCAGAGGGGGTTCTTTCCGACCGTCTACTGGTATTACCGGGAACAGGGCTTCAAGTGTCCCCCGCTGATCGACAACCTGATCGACGGTGTTGTCTTTGGCATTCCGCACCTCGAAATCATAAAAATGTTCCACGGGCGACTCCCCATGGTCCTGATGGACGTTCCGATTCCCCCCTCCATCCAGAACATTCCCCGCGTGAACGTCAATATGAGAAGCGGCTTCATCGATGCCGTCGACAAAGCGAAATCGCTCGGACACAGCCGTTTCGCCCTGGTTGGCAGTTCCGAAAAAAAACATTTTATTTCGGGCGATGTCTCTTTCCGGAACGATATTCTGTCCGCGCTGAATTTCCACAACCTCGAGATTTCCAGAAATCAGATATTCTGTCCGGAAATTTCGCCGGCCACCCACTGGACGGTCATGAATGAAACCGCGGATGAAATCGCCGTCAGAGTCAGAAAAAAACAGATTACCCTGATTCTGAGCGTGAATCTCTCCTATGCCTCCACGCTGTATGAACTGCTCCCGAAACGTGGAATCCGCATCCCGCAAGATGTGTCCATCATTTCCACAGAATCCAGACTGGGGTTCTCCGATCCCCAGCCGGTTACGAGCCTCTGCTACGACTGGAAAAAAATCATTCAGCAGACATTGGACGTCCTTGTCAAACAAATTCAGGGAGATGCCCCGGATAACTGCACCGAATACCTGATCCAGCCCGTTTTCAATCCCGGAAAGACCCTTGCGCCTCCCAAATCCTGATCTTCCCGGAAATCCCATCGGCAAGCTCAAATCAGCCTCGAATAAGAACTTTCCGCTTCGTGCGTCTCCACTCGGAAAAGTCACGGAACTGTTACCGGAAAAGTGATTGCCGAAAACACGGATCGTTTCAACTCTCTCTTTTCATCCCCCGACACGACGCTCTTCCGGCTCGACCCGTGACCTCACGCCCGAAAAAGCGTTCCGGGCGTCCTGCGTCCGGTATTATAAAGAATTGGAAAGTTTGACCAGCTTGATGTCGCCGACCGTTATCGTGTCAAGACTGTTCCGGTTGTAGATGTAGAGGCCGCAGGAATCCAGTTTGTCGGAGGTCGTGAACGTCCCCTGGCACCGGTGAAACTTGCCGTCCCCTTCAATCGAGGCGGCCAGCGTGAGATAGGTTTCCAGCTTGCGGTCTTTGGTATAGTTGCAGACCGCCACCATGCTTTCGTGGGCAACCTTGCTGACATTGAACCCTTTCCGTATGGAAAACGAGATTCGGTAGGTCTGCCCGGGTTCGAGTGTCAGGGGAATCTTCCGCTGGAGGTATTTGCCGTTCCCGGTTACCCGGATCACCGTCTTGTTTTCCAATGGAACCGAATCATCAACGACGGTTTCCCCCACGTCGATCGGAATCATTGTCTCCCCCTGAACGGAGGCCGGTTTCTCCTGCGGCTTTGAAACCGCGACGGGAGCGGCGCGGCTGATCTCGACGATCTTCACATCATCAATCGAAAGCGTTCCGGCGGAATTATTGTTGTAGATATAAAGCCCGGCGTTGAAGACATCGCCGTCCGTATCGAATTCCGCCTTGAGGTTGTGGAATTCGCCGTCGGCGGCGACATTCCCGCCCAGCGTCACCAAGCGGACCAGCTTCTTTTCCTTGGTGTAGTTGGCCACCATGACGAAGCAGTCTCCGGCCCTGGGCGAGACATCCGGAGATTTCCGGAGCGCGAGCGTCATCTCATAGTGCGCGTTCGGGGCCAGATTCAGGGGAATTTTGTACATCTGTGTTTTTCCGTTTCCAGTCAGCAGCAGGCCGCGTTTTCCCGAGAAGGCCGCCTTGTCCGAATAGACCGATTCCTCGAAGTCGAGCACCAGCGGATTGGATTGGGAAATCTCTTTCGCCGGAAATTCGGGCATCGGAATGCGGCTGCCGGTCTCGCCGATCGAAATAATCCGGCGGAAAGCGGGCATTCCCTTCGCCGAAACGGTGACCGGAACCACTCCGAATTTCGTGCCCTGCCCCGGATCAGTGAAAGCGACGGTCTTTTCCTCATACGCGGGGATGCGGACCTTCCGGCTCATTTTTCCGGCTTCGATGAAGAACTCGGTTTCCGCCGGGCTAAAGTTGAAAACCGCCGCGGTGAAGGTGTCCGTCGCGGTCTGCTCGGCCACGGCGGTGAACTGGTGAACACCCTTGACCTCGTCGATCAGGAGGACGGCGGAAGCGGAGCTTTTCGGAGCCGGGAAGGTAATTGTATCGCCTTTCCGGGTGAACCGGAGCGGGACCGGGTCCTTGTAAATCTCGCAGAGGAGCGCTTTTTTCAGCCGGAACGATGCCGGGAGAGTATAGGAGATCGAAGCGTCCTTGAGATCGGGATTCCCGATCGTGAGCGTGACGGCCTTCGTCCCGCCGTTGGGAATGACGGCATTCGTTTCCGGCAGCATCCGGTGCACGAAGGCCTGGACGCCCGGATCGGAGACATCGAGGCCGCGCACGTCGTCGAACACGGCGCGGTTCAGGAAGGGGCTGATCCGCTGGTGGAGCCGGAGCATATAATAGGTCTCCGGGTAGATGAGGACGAGGTCGAAACGGTTGCCGCACAGGAACGCCTGGAGAATGCTCTTCTGGGTCAGCGGCTTGCTCCAGAGACCATTGCAGCTTCCCTGGAAAATGATCTGGTCGGGCAGAGTGTAGCGGAAGATGTTCGGATCGCGCGCGAATCCTGAGAGCAGGAAATACAGATGCGTACCGAAGACGTCCGCAATGCCTTCCGTGAGGGCGCAGAACTCGGGTTCCTTTTTGCGCATCGCGGGAATGAGTTCGTCCAGGAACGCCATCTTGAAGACGGGCTTGTCGCCCTCTCCGTTGAGTTTCATGTAGGGATTGAAATCGGCGAGATCGTTGCGGAAGGCGAAGGTGTCGAGATAGGCCGTGTTGCAGTTGTATTTCTCCACATAGATGGAGATCCACTTGCGGAGGAATCCGGCGAAGGAGCCGTTCCGCCACGACATCGGCATATATCCGGTCAGGCTTTCCTCGTAGTTGCCCCTGACGATCTTCTTCTGGCGGTGGACCTCGTTGATCCGGGCGGTTTTCTCCCGGAGGTCGGCCTCGTCGACATTCACGCCGTCGGAGATGTATTCGCGGTTTTTGACATACCAGTCGAAGGAGGGGGGACGGTATTCGGCCGGATACTTCGACCACGGCACCCCGAAATACACGTCGGTCAGGAGATAGTAGGGAGAAATTCCGTTGGCGAAATAATAGTGTCCGATATAGCCGCCTTGCTCGCGCCAATATTTCATTTCCGAGGCAAAGAGGGTTTCGCCGCCCTTGTCGAGACGCGGCAGATAGAAGGAGGGGCACGCCCCGTTGAAGATGCTTCCCCACATCTGGATATAGTCGAGCGAAAGGAACGCCGCACGCTTGAAGTCGCGCTGGAATTCGGAATAGCTTTCATACTGCTTCATGAGCCCGGCATGTCCCGCCGCGCCGCCTTGAAGCCAGGCGTCGCTGTTCCGCAGCCAGGGACGGTAGGCGTTTACGGGGTAGACCGAATAGAAAAATTTCCGGTAGAGATCGGCGCCCTTGTGCCAGGTGCCATGGAAGGCCGCCACGATAAAGGTGTCCGTCCGGGAACTGCCGGAGGCAATCCGGTGCTTCCGGGTAATGCTCAGTTCGACGGCAGTCGAAGAGGCATTGGCCCTGGAAGTGAAACGGGTGATCAGCAGTTTTTTGTCGTGACATCCGAAATACAATCCCTCCCGGCCGCTTCCCAGGAAAGTGAACGGCAGCCCCGCATGGTCCGGATAGGTGATGGAGAATTCGCCCTTTTCTGCCGGGAACGGAATGAATTCGCCCGCGGAGAAAGGCCAGATCAGCGTGTCGTCCAAAGCATTTTCCGCTGCCTTCAGTTCCGAAAGGATCGGGGCCTCGACTTCGATGACGTCGGAGGACGGATGGCGGTTGTCGACCGTGACGTTCCACTCGAAAACGCCGTCCTTCGTGGTGATGTCGAATCCGACGCCGATCTTTTCCGCCGGGAATTCCCAGCGGATCGCCAGCTTGTCCTTCCCGGAGGTCCGGAGTCCGGCGAGCTTCGCCTCTTTCATACTCAGATGACGCTTGTCATTTTTGCCCGGCGACTTCAGCAGAAGTTCGAACATATTGCCGTCGTATCCGGCGGGCTGGTAACAGGTCGAAGTTTCCGTATTGACGATTCCGGACAGCGAGCCTGTTTTCCGGGAGAAGGAAAGGAGCGTCGTCCCGGAAACGATTTCGGCGAACTGGGCGGCGTCATAGGCGTAGGAGGCTGCGGCATAGGAAATTTCAGGGGCTTTGCCATTCACGCGGACCATTTCCAGTTTCAGCGTCAGCGGTCCGGAACCGAAGGCGGAAAGCTCCCTCCCCTTCATCGGAACAAACGTCTTTCCGGCGTCGACGGAGGTGGAGAACAGGAATTTTCCGCCCTTTGCGGTTTCCTCATATTGAAGTTTTTCCCACTGCCGGAGACCGGCCGGATGGCTGGTTTTGAAAAGAACGCTGCCTTCCGAGATCGCATGAAGCGGCGTAGGACGAAGGTCGCCTTCAGGCACAAAAGAAGGATCGCGGGTGAAAAGGATGGCGGAGATGCGTTTTCCATTCAAAGCGTCGGCAATCTGAAGCTGATGATTGCCTTTTCCCAGTTCGGTCGAGTATCCCTTTTTCCAGAACCATTTGCCGGGAGCCGGAATGGATTCCAGAAGATTGACGGCGAACTTGCCGCCTTTGTCGTCCAGGACGCGGAACTCCCAGTTCGCCTTGCTGGGCGCCCAGACACGGAACCAGACGGTGTATCTCCCGGACGTATTGATCTGATACTGGTAGGAGGCCAGCTTCGCATAGTCGATATAGCCGCAGGACGCTTCCGGATCGTCTATCTGCGGGGTGTATTCGGCCGCGCTCTTCTTAATCTGGATCAGTTCATCCGCCTTCGCCCCGGCCTTCCGCGCGAAAACATCCTCCTGAAAGAAAATGTTCATCGGTCTGGCACAGGCCAGGATCAGGTTTCCGCCGCCTTCCTGGGTCGGGAGTTCGCGGTGGAGTTTGATGACTCCCTTCTCGATATAGCATCCGGTCAGGGTTTCCGCCTCCAACGGAACAACGCGTTCGGCGGCCCATGAACTCCAGCCTGATAGAAGCATTCCCATAAAAACGACAATCCTTTCGATGTGTTTCATTTCAATCCTTTCTGACAAGCCGGAGATTCTGAATCCGCAGAACATCGGCGGTGTTGCTGTTGTAGATGTAGACGGCGGGAGAATTCAACTCGGCCGGAGCCCGGAACTTTCCCGAAACCTCGTGATATCCGCCGTCCTTCGCGATCCCGGAGGCAAATGAGGCGATTACCTGGAATTTCGTGCGGGCGCGGTCATACTGGCCGACCAGCACGCAGTTGTCGGAACTTTTCAGGCTCACTTCTTTTCCTTTGGCGATCCGGAAGGAAATTTCATACTCTTTTCCGGGCATCAGCTCGACTTCCAGTTTTTTGCAGAGGAAATTACCGTTCCCCTGAAGCGTCAGGTTCTTCGCCTCTTCCGGCTCGATGACCTTCGGCGGCGGGGGCGGCGAGAACTGTTTTTTCAGCTCCGAAGCAATCTCTTTCGCCTTCGACTGCCAGGCATCCGGCGGCGAGGAAAACCCTTTGAGAATCATCACGTATTCGGGCGAACGGTATCCCTTTTCCGCGATCTTCGGGGTTTTGGCGCTGAAATAGAACTTATGGTATACCTTTCGGTCCCAGAACATATAGGTTCCCTGCCCCGGGAAATACTTTCCGAAGTAGCCGAGAATGCCTTTCTTTTCGTCGCTGTTGAACTGGGCGAACCAGAGCAGTTCCGGTTCCTTGTCCTGCCGGCAGAGGAACCAGCCCTCGTCGCTGTTGAAACGACCGTCGCGGAAAGAGCCGTAGGGCCTTCCGATCAGCCACGAATCATTGTTTTTCGACCAGCAGAACTGGAAGATGTAGAAGGAATGGATCGGCTGGGCTTCGACCGCTTCATACTGTTTCCGGATGACGATCCCCTCCGGGGTGATCGTGAAGTTCACGTTCAGCTTCAGGCTGCCGAGCATGGAAATCTTGTCGAAAACGATCTTCTTTCCTTCAAAGAGATTGTTTTCCACTTTCTTTTCGGCGCCGTCAACGTTCAGTTTCAGGGAAACGAGTTTTTCAACTCCGCCCTCCTTGTGACCAGACCCGATAAAGCGGTTCGGTCCCGTGGTGGACAGAATCGTGCCGTAAAACCCGGTCCGGGTTCCAAGTTCGGCTCCTTCATAAAAATATTGGGCGCTGCAATAGAACTCCTTTTCCGAAAAGACCACTTTATAGGGGCCGGATTCCAGAATCATGTCGTTTGCGGAAAGGATTCCCGCCGCGGCAAGCATCAGGAAGGTGAATGATTTCATGAAGATATCCTCTTGCTCATCGGTTCCTGTTTCAGATAAAATAATTCACGGTGTGCGGGGGACAATCCCGTTTTCACATATCCGCGCGGAAGTGCATGCTCAGATTGTTTTTGAGCCCGTTGTTGGTCGGAACAGTCCAGGCTTTCAGGGTCTGGGACTTGACGGAGTCGACGTTGCCGCCAAGATAGAGAAGGTTCACGCTTCCGTTATGGTGCGGATAATAGGAGGTTCCGGAATCGGGCCAGAGATAAGCCAGCAGGAAGAGCTGTCCGTTCGGGTTGTTCTGCGCGCCGTAAAAAGCGGAATCGCTGCCGGTCGCGTCGCCCGCGTAGATCAGGCTGGAGGCATGCTGAATCTTCGTGATCTTGTAATTCGTATAGGCGAAAGCACGGTCGCTGGTCACTCCGTTGTAGCTGTTGATGCCGATCGTCTGGCAGCCGGCCAGGGAAGAGTACATCTCCGTGCCGGACGGGTCTTTGCGCGTTTTCAGGTCATTGAACTCCTTTTTGCCGTAATCCTTTGAAGCGGGGCACACCCACAGAACCGCCGTCTTCGTATAAGGGACCAGCACCCCGACCCAGCGGCTGGTGGTGACCGTGTTTCCCTTTGCCGTATAATAGCCCGGAATGTAGTCGCTGAAGTCCGAAATATACATATGCAGCGCCGTTCCGATCTGCTTGAGATTGTTGACACAGGCAACTTTCCGGGCCGTGTTTCTTGCATTGTTCAGCGCGGGAAGCAGCATTCCCGCCAGAATCGCGATGATCGAAATCACGACCAGCAATTCTATCAAAGTGAACCCGAACCATCCGGCCATTGTTCTCCGGAATCCCTCTTTCCAGCAAACGTTTTCTTTTCTCTTCATTTCATCCTCCTTGCAATTACGAGATACTCTGTTTATGAATGTAAAATCCGTTCTTATCTGTTTTACAACGTCCATATCATACAGACCGCCATTCACATTACAATGTTCGGCAGCGTCACGATTCACGAATAATCAGCTCCGGCTCGACACGAACCTCGCGGCCGGTCCATTTTCCGAGGATCGCCTGGGAAAGAACCGCTCCGATCTTTTCCTCGTTCAGCGACACGGAGGAAAGCGGCGGGACAAGCATCGTTGCAATGGGAATATTGTTCATCCCGACCACCTCGATATCCTTTCCGACCGCGAGCCCCAGTTCGGCGGCCGCTTCGTAAATCGTCGTGACCCACGCATCCCCCATGGAAAAGAAAGCCCTCGTCCCGTCCCGGATAGCGTCGCAGATCGTCTTCCGGGAAATATCCAGTTCCCGCGGAATAATCTTCACATGGGAGTAGAAATCGACTCCGGCTTCGCCGTAAGCCTTCTCGATCCCGTTCAAAATGGAGGTGCCGTGATCGTTGTTGGCAACCCCCATCCGTCGGCGATAGACCTCATCCAGATGCCGGAGGGAAAGCACGCCGAGCCTGCTTTTCTTCCGCGCCAGGAAATGGCGGGCGACCGCGATCCCCGTTTTCTCCGTATCCACCAGAATCCGGTTGGCATACCCGAACGGGACTTCCGTATCGTCGAAAAACACAAAGTTGATCTGCCCGGCGAGGAGTTCATATTTCTTGAACTGTTTGAAGGGAAAATGACGGTCCCCGAAGATCACGATCGAATCCCAGTGCGTGCGGAAAATCCCTTCGAGCCAGGCCTCGTGTTCCTCCATGGTGACCCCCTCCGTCGCCGGCAGCAGTTTCAGGGGAATATTGTAGTACGGCTTGCCGCTGGTCTGCGTCAGGACGGAAGAGAAAAAACGGCCGAAGATGCTCGTGTTCACATCCACGAAGTAGCCGACCCGACAGGTGTTGTCCTTTTTCCTTCTTGGATTGGCCTTGCATACAAACGTCCCGACTCCGGGAACCCGCCGGACGTATCCCTCTTCCTCCAACGCGCGGAGCACATTGTTGGACGTCACATAGCTGATGTCCATCAGCGACGCCAGCTGGCGGCTGCTCGGAAACCGGGCTCCCTCGGAGTAGACTCCGTTATGGATGTCTCCGATGAGCTGTTCCTTGGCCCGGAGATATTTCGGCTTGGCTGTTTTCATTTTCATGGGATACTGTATATATCACCTTTTTTACCGTTATATATCGGTTTCTTTTTAAATTATAATCCGTCCCCGGAAAAAAACAAGGGGACATTTGAAAAAAAATCAGTTTTTCAGTTTTTTCGTGTCTTTCTTCCGGATATGTCTCCGGCACAGGGTTGCTTTTTCGCGGATCCGGATGTAAACTATCCCGGAAGACGTGTTTCCGTGCTTTTCAGAGTAAGCCAGATTCAGGAGAAGAATATGCCGCATTCTTTTTTCACGATTCCGCTGACAATTCTGGCGATCTCCGGCTGTTTCGTCTGGTGGATCTGGAAGAAGCTCCCTCCGGACAACCCGTTTTCGGATGCCGAAAAGCGGACGCTCGGAGTCCTCGCCGGGATCATGGGCTGCGGAACATTCATCGTGCTGATCGGCGGATTCGATCTGTCCCTGTCGATGCTGCGGTTCCCGGATGTCGGCTTCGGACGCGGCGTCATTGAAATCACCGGAAGCAACCATCTGGACGGCGTGAGCCGCTTCAAATACCTTTATTACTTCTGCCTGTGGTTCGGATTGCTTTCACCTCTGGTCATCGGACCGGCGGCGATTTTGCTCCGGAAGCGGAAGGTCCTTCTGCTTTCCCTGCTTTGTCTTCTGCCGGTTTTCAGCTATTTCGAGGTGAATACCGGCGTACAGGCGGGATTCCATTACCGGGCCCAGCTTCTCGAGCGTTTCGGCAAGGACAGGAAGGGATATCTTGCGGCGGACCGGCTCATGCCGCCGGACATCCGGCAGGAATACGCCGGGGGACCGCGAAGCAAAACCTGCAAGGTTGCAGCACTTCTCGGCTGGGCCTGCTGGCCGTTCTGGAATCTCCTGTGCTTTCCTGTCGTCCTGCTTGTTATGAGTTTGTTGTTCCATGTCGGGTCAAAAACGGAAAGGAAGGACTCCGAATGAAAAGAATCCTGTTGTGTCTCGCCCTCCCGATTGCCGCCGGACTTCTGCTTGTCGGGTGCAGAAGCACCTTCAGCGAAGATTTCGGATGCAAATGCGGGGCCGTCTACGGCAATTACGATACCATGCAGAAGAATCTGGAACAGGGATTCACCCATCCGGAACAGAAAGCCTTGCTGGAAGAAACGCCTCTTACCTCCGCCTATTATCACCAGATGTATTTCATCGCGCTGCTCCGGAACGGACTGATTCCAGAGGCGCTGGCGGAATCGGAAATCTCGCTCAAGGCGCAGGAGATGCCACTGACCCGTTATTTCCGGGCGGTCCACTATCTGAGGGAAAGCGATCCGGGCGCGGCGGCGCGGGAACTCGCGGCTCTCGACATATTGCTTGCAAAAAAATACGTCCCGCCGATCAATTATTATCAGTTCCTGCTTGCGCGCGAGCCGGATGAACCTCATGACAAGATGCTGAAGATTAGTGCATCGGACTTCCTGAACAGCCGCGCAAACCGGATCCGGAAGGAACTGGAATCTTGTAAAAACATGCCGGCGGGAATCAGTTTCGTATTCCGGGATATCCAATCCGAATCCTTCCGGAAGCTCCGGTTCGGCGCTTTGCGCACGGATACGGAAAAACAACTCGGAAAGCCGGATTTCGTATATGCCTTCCGGGGTGCCGCAGCCCCGTGCATGAAAGGACGCGATGTGCTTGTCTATCAGCTGCCGGAAGAAGGCAAAGTTGTTGAACTGTATTTCTCGCGCCAGACCAACCGTCTCGGAGACGTCCGGATTCTGCCGGAATCAGGCTATCGGCCGAGAGATGGAAAGCGGGACGGGCCGACCTGGTTCCGTCCGAAAGACGCGCCATTCACACTCGGGACAATCTCCTCTCCGGAAACTTCCGGAAAGTGAGTTCAGGAAGAAGCGCCCGGAAAGCTCCGAAGGGCATGAATCCGCCGTTCACGGGAGGTTCGCGGCAATATACGCCGTGGGGGTGACTCCCAGCGTTTTCCGGAAAATCCGCGTGAAATAATTCGGGCTGTTGAACCCGGAGGCGAACGCGGTCTCGCGGACGGTCATGCCCGAGGAAATCAACAGGTGCGTTGCCTGCGCCAGACGCCGGTGCAGAATGTATTTATTGACCGACATCCCCAACTCCTTCCGGAACAGTTTTTCCAGATGGTTCGGCGTGACCGGAACTTTTTCCGCAATGGCGGACAGGTTCAAATCGGGGTCCGGATAACAGGAATCGATGAAGTTTTTCGCCATGAAGAAATAACGGTTTCCTCCCCCGGAACGCTTCCGTTCCGCCGTCTTTTTATTACCGAGAGCCAGCGACAGAATCCGCAGCAGCATGGACTGATATTTGAGTTCGGAGGCAAGGGAATCCGGGTAGAAAGTGAAGAATTCGCGGAGCAGCGGAAGCATCTCCGGAGAAACTTTTTCCGTGAAGTAAGGGAAAGAGACGGGCAGCTCCTCCGGCACCGATGCGCACAGCGACGGCTGGAAAGCGTTCCGGCTGTCCTCGAATACATAAATCGTATCCTTCCGTCCATGGGCCGGACAGTCGTTCTTCCAGTCGAAATGAATGCACCAGCGCTCCACGGCGGAATCGGCGATCGTGCAATGAATCCGGTTCGGAGGAAGGATGATAACGCTTCCCCGGGAGCAGAAAAAAGTTTCCTGTTCGGTGATAACCCGCCCGTTCCCTCCGGAAAAATACACCAGTTCGAAGTCATAGATCCGGCGGTTGCGCTCGATCATGCCTTTTTTCCAGAGACCGTGCCAGCGGGGGCCGTGTCCGGGGTTCAGCAAGGGTAAATAATCAAAATGCATGGATTGTGCTATGAATGATTGTTTTCGCTTCTTGTTGATTTTCGTATTTATTTTATAGTAAAGAAATATACAGCCGGAAATCCGAAACGCAAAGGAGAAAATTCAATGAAATGGATAAAAAAATGCTATTCAAGACTGCTGATCGATAATCATATTACGGACCTTCTGCCGCACTTCATGACAAAGTTCGATCCGCGGGAATATGTCCGGCTGGTCCGGCTTTCCGGCATGGAAGCCTCCATGGTCTACGCGTGCGACCATAACGGAAACTGTTATTATCCGACGAAAGCCGGACACACGCACGGCAACTTGCACGGACGCGACATCTTCGGAGAAACCGTGGCCGGATTGAAGGAAGCCGGGATCGTTCCGGTGGCGTATTACACGGTCATTTACCACAACGATTCCGCGTTCCGCCTTCCGGACTGCCGGATGCGGGACATCCTCGGAAAAGACCATGACGGCCGTTACCATTACTGCTGTCCGAACGCGGAAAAAGCGGTTGAATTCCATGAGCGGCAGATGGAGGAGATTCTGGCCTATCCCGTGGAAGGAATCTTCATCGACATGACTTTCTGGCCGATGGTCTGCTGCTGCGGCGCCTGCCGCGAAAAATATCGGGAAACGTCCGGAAAAGAAATTCCGGAAACAGTCGACTGGGAAAATCCGGAATGGGTGAAATTCCAGCGGTTCCGGGAGAACTCGCTGGCCGCGTTTGCGAAACGGCTTTCCGCACTCGTGCGGAAACTCCGTCCGGAAATCACGGTAACCCATCAGTTTTCACCGGTCTTGCACGGGTGGTATCTGGGGCAGTCCTCCGGGATCGCGGAGGCGTCCGATTACGCCTCGGGAGACTTCTACGGAGGCATCCTCCAGCAGCGTCTCGGCGTGAAGGTTTTCGATGCCTGTTCCGCACAAAAACCGTTTGAATTCATGACCTCCCGCTGTGTGACGCTCTGCGACCATACTTCCACGAAGTCGGAGGAGGAACTCTTTCTTCATGCGCTGACGACCCTTGCAAACGGCGGCGCGTATTTCTTCATCGACGCGATTCACCCGGACGGCACACTGGAAGAATCCTTCTATGAAAGGCTCGGAAAACTTTCGGCAAGGCTGAAGCCCTTCGAGGAACGGATCAAAGCATTGCGGCCATCCCTGCGGGCGGAAGCCGGGGTTTATTTTTCCATGAAAAGCGGCATCGACGAGGCGCAGAATCACAAAAATCTCCGCGAACTGAGCGATCCCCGCGGAAACATGGCGCACCGTGAAAACGCCGTTCTCGACGAGATTCTCGGAACCGCCGAAATCCTGACCCGGTGTCACATTCCTTATCGGATCGTCACGGACCGGACCCGCGATTTCCATTCGCTGAAAGCAATCATTGTGAACAACGCGGGGTATCTTTCCGAAGAGGAATGCGGACGCCTCCGGGAATTCGTCCGGAACGGCGGAACCCTTCTTGCGACCGGACGGACCTCCCTGTTCCATCCGGATGGAAACGGAGGAAAAGAATTCGCACTGGCGGACGTTCTGGGAGTATCCTTCTCCGGGAAACGGAGCGACGGGACGAATTATCTTTCTTTCGGAAACTCCCTGATTTCTTCGGAGGACCGCGCCCCGCTGGCAACGGCCGGGAAAGACACGAAAATCTTCGGAAAAGTCGTCCTGCCGGAGTTTCCGGTCAATGATCCCGTGCGGTATGCCTCCATCCACTCGAATCCGCCCGGAAAAGAGACCGGTTTCGCCGGGCTGACGGAGCATCCGTTCGGGAAAGGGCTCTGCGTCTATCTCTTTTCGGGACTTCTCGGACGCCGTTTTCATTCCCAGCGAACCTTCGGCGAACAGCTGTTCCGGAAATACCTGCCCGCTTTTCTGGAAGCCTCGGAAAACCTGCCCGGTTCCGTGGAAGTCACCCTGCTGGAAAGTTCGGACGGCAACACCCTTGTTTTTACAATCGTGAATGCCCAGGCGGAACTGCCGCCGATCCCGCTGCACGATGTGAACATAGTTTTACGTCTTCCGGAAAAATTCCCGGTAAAGGAACTCCGTCGCCTCTCGGACGGAAAATCCCATCCGTTCCGGCGGGAGAAAAATTTGCTTTCGTTCACGGTTCCGGAAATCCGGGCAGGCGAGTTTTTTGAGCTGAAAAAATGAAAAGGATGAATATTCCGTCCGCACAACATCAACCTATGAAATGAAGGAAAAGTCATCATGTCCAATGCAGCCGCCATTCACCATGCCTTCGAGGCCGGAAAAGGGATTTTCCGGCTGGCCCCGAACTGGGTTCCCCGCTCGTTCTGTATTCCCGGACGCCGGATCAAACTCCATCCCGACGATTATTACGCGCCGGGCGGCAAACGCGGCGGCATCGATGAACGCTGGCTCGGCTGCACCACTCCGGCGGACAACGGTCCGCTGACCGCCCCGAACGAAGGAATCAGCCACCTGATCGATCCGGAGGACAGGCTGATTCCCCTGACGGATGCCGTGGCGGAACTCGGCGCGGAACTGCTGGGCGAACGGCTCTGGAAAAAATACGGCGGATGGCCCGTTTACTCTAAATTCTTCGACAATCTGGGCCCCCTGCCCCATCATGTCCATCACCGGGAGGAACACGCGAAAAAGGTCGGCCGGCGCGGCAAAAGCGAGTGTTACTATTTTCCGCCCCAGCTGAATAACCACAACGGTCATTTTCCGTTCACCTTCTTCGGGTTCGAACCGGGCACGACGCGGGAAGAAGTCCGGGAATGCCTCGTGAATTTTTCGAAAGGCGACAACAAAATCACGAATCTCTCCCGCGCGTACCGGCTCGAACCCGGCACAGGCTGGGATGTCCCGCCGGGCGTTCTCCACGCGCCGGGCAGCTTCTGCACCTATGAACCGCAGCAGGCAAGCGACGTCTACGCGATGTATCAAAGTCTGGCGGACGACCAGATCGTTCCGGAAGAACTGCTCTGGAAGGACTGTCCGCCGGAAAAGCGGGGCGACTTCGATTATCTGGTGGAAGTCATCGACTGGGAGCTCAATGTGGACCCCGAATTCGCCAAGCACCGCTTCATGCGTCCGCTCTTCGCAAAAGAAGAAGTCTCGATGCGTGCGGATGGGTACCTCGACCGCTGGATATGCTACCGTTCCGGAGAAGTCTCCGCCAAGGAATTGACAATTCTGCCGGGCCGCACCGCGGTTATCCGGGACGAGGCGGCCTATGGATTGATCATGATGCAGGGACACGGCACGCTCAACGGAATGAAACTGGAAACCCCGGTGCTGATCCGTTACGGACAACGGACCAACGATGAATATTTCGTGTCGGAAGGAGCGGCACGGGAGGGCGTCGCGATCGTCAATGAATCGGACACCGATCCGGTTGTCATGCTGAAACATTTCGGCCCCGAAAATCCGGAATGGGTCCGCTTCACGGCATAGAATGCCGATTTCATTCCGGCAAATCAGGGAGGGGATTGCTTGCTGTATCCGTCACGCGGTTCCCGGAGCGTCAGCGCCAGCAGATAGGGCGTGACCGGCACAAGGTCTCCCATGGAAGTGAACTCGATCCGCTCGATCGGAACTTCCGGCCTCGGATTCACCCATTCATACTGGTAGAGAAGGCCGTCTTTCCCGTCGTTGTCGTCGCGGACGAACCGGGCGTCCGGAACATAGCGCATTCCGATCTCCGAAGCGCTGTAGCCGCGCACGGGATAGACATTGCCGTTGTTGATCGTATTGCGCGAATAAACCGGAATTTTCCTCCCATCGGAATAACAGACCCGATAAACGGCGGTTTTCCTGCCGTTCATCCAGCCGGTGATCCGGTGACCGAGCCTGAGTTTCGGAAGATTTTCCGGAGCGCAGTACTGCGTGTGGAGAAAAATCAGGGAAGCCGCTTTCGCTCCGACCGGAATGACGGTCGGCCGAACTTCTCCGCGAACCGCTCTGGAAGGAAAAAGCCGGGTCGGAACGCCGCCCATCGCGGTTTCTCCGGACGGCAGATTCCGGAGTTTCAGGAGTTGCGCATCGTCGTTGAAGATTTTTCCGAGGTCGACGGGAATGAATTTCCTGGAAGCCGCCGGGTTCGGGCGGACGCTGTAAAGCGCCATGACATTGAGCCCGTTTTCCATGAGCCAGTCATCCAGCGGAGTCTGTCTGCCGTGGAAAAAATTCCACGCGCATTCCGCCGATGCGATGAGGGATGGAATTCCGTAGGAAGCGTCCATGCCGTGACTTCCGGAAAGAATGGTTCCAAGCCCCTGAAAACTCCGGACATCCTTGAGCTTCGAAGGGTCCAGTATCCCCATGGCGGTATAGTTGAAGATTCCCCACTGGGACTGATAGCCGAGACGGTCGAAATGCCGGATGGCGTCCTCGCCGCCGGACCATCCCGCCAGGACGATATCGCGCGGGAGTTTTTCCGCGTTCAGGGAATTGTCGAACGGTTTTCCTCCGTTGTGTGCGCGCTGGAGCATATCGGAAAACATGATCATCCGGGCGCCTTTCGACTTCAGGTAGTCGTGTTCCTTCACGATGGTGTCGTAGAAAATATCCCGGCGGAGACGCCCGTTCTGGTGAGTCGTCACCGGTCCCAGCGGCTTGTGCCACCATTCGTCTTCCAAAGTACAGAAATACCGGGCGGAAGAAGCTCCGATCAGCTCATCATAGAGGGCGAAGAGATACGGAAAGAAATTCGGATGGGTCGGATCGGCGTCCCAGTGCAGATATCCGGGCAAAGCCAGCGCCTGCTTGTCGACCCGTGTCAGCATATAGTCCGCGTGGGAAGCGCCGGACATGGCCGGCACGTATTCGATGAAATTCTTCCGGCAGCGTTCCGCCATTTTCCGGACTTCCCCAATCCCGACCATCGACATGGCGTGATTGAAGCGTTGATTCCGCGGGTCCTCGTAACGGATCTGGTCCGGATTCTGCATGAGGACCATGTTCAGCTTGGAATCGCCGACAAACCGGTCCAGGAAATCATACATCCCCTGAATGATTTCCCCGTCGGTATCCGCCGTGGCGGCATACTTCCCCTTGTCGGCGAATTTCCATTGAAAATAACTGCCGTCGATCCAGCGGTGAACGGCCCGGACGGGCAAGTCCGGTCCGTCTTGAATCATTGTGCATGGCAGGGAACTTTCATTGTGCAGAAACGCATATTTCTGGAGCTGCGCGAGGGTCCGGACCGCATGAACCAGCCCCGCCGGATCGTGTCCGCGCAATACAATTCCATCCGGTGCGATGTTCAGCGAATACCCTTCCGGCCGCGCGGGCGCGGCGGGAACTTCCGCTTTACCGACAATGATCGTGAATTCGGGCAGTTTCGGGTCGGAAACAACGGCTGAATCCGTCTGCATGAATCCGAGCAAATCTTTTTTCAGGAGTTCCGCCGCTTCCGGAGAGGATTTTTTCGGATTCACGGCAATCTTCAGGACGCCCGAAACGGGAAAGACGCCCTTCCCCGTCTTCCGCTCCTTGGGAGCCGGACAAAGCAGACGCTCTCCCCACGGGCGTTTGGGGGCGAAAGAAACCGTGTCGGTGCGGGCCGCGTAAAAATAGCGTCCGTCGGCGGAAAGCACGGCAATGCGCTGGACTCCGGAACTTCCCGCGAATGAACCGATCTCCACGACATGGCTGCCGGTTCCGGAAAAAGTCCTGCCGTCCGGAGAGGAAAGATGCCACACAAACGACCCGGGCGCGGCGATGATCCCTTTGTCGCGATTGAAGACAAGCAGCGGTTCCGGAGTATCGACGGGCAGAGTTCCGGCATCGGCGGCAAGACGCATGACGCCGAAATCAGCCGGAGCAATGGCACGCACAGCCTCCTGAAAAAACCCTTTTTCCTTGAGGGAGCCGAGCGAAATGAAAATCTGGAGACCGTGAATCTTTTTTTCGTCGAGACCTCCCAGCAGACGCCGGGGGATTTTCCATTCCGCCTGCCACAGATTCGGGCTGAGTTTCGTTCGGCTCTCCCAGTCGGATTCCTGGAAGAGGTTTTTCTCCCGAACAAACGTATCGGCAACCTGGTTGAAATAAAAATGATACGTTTGTCCTACATTCGCCGAGTTGACGACGAATTGGTGATACGTCCGGTTGTCGTTGCCCGGCGAAACGATCAGTTGAAGGGAATCATCCTCCCAGACCTCCCCGTCCCGATTCTGCTTGCGGACCAATTCACCGGTTTTGCACTCGACGGAAAAGAATACATAAAGATTGTCCCGGTCGTAAGCCAGCCGGACGGAAACCGGACGGGACAAATTGCCGCTCCAGCTTTTGACTTCCGCCGTTTTCTCCCAAATGGCATCTTCCGGCGAGCCGTCCATCACCGGCGCAGCCGCAACCGGGCCGATGCCAAGCGTCCGGACTTTCCGCAGCCCGACAGTACCCTTGATGTGAAATTCGAGAGGTCCCATGCGGAACTGCATCGGCTTGTCCACTTTTCCGATGATGTTAATGAACTTGAACCGATCGAAGCGCAGGGGACCTTCGGATGGGTATTTGCTCCAGAGGCCCCTCACCGTGACCTTCTGCCAGCCTTTCTGCAATAACTTGACCGGCATGGAGAACAAACGGTTTTCATCGCAGAAAAACACAAAGGTGAAACTTTCTCCGCCTCCGTCGCTCTTCAGCCAGAAGGAAATACTGTCCCACGGAAGATTCAGTTTCCGGAGTTCCTCCAGAAAAGCGGGATCATCTTTTCCGTTCATGATAACGGCATTTTCAGAGGGGCGGACTTCGAAGCCGAAGGAAGGCTGTCCGTCCGGCGTCTTCTCGGGATCGGAAAGCAATGTGACGAATTTCGTGTTGTTCCATTTTTTGGTGGAGAAATCCAGCACGACACATCCTTTCTCCAGGCTCACGCTCTCCGCGGGGAGCCATTGAGATGCAGAAATCAGAAGGAATGAAAAAACGGACAGCAGATATTTGTTCATAACATTATACCTCATTCGCCCATGAAAAAGGACGGTGTTTTCAGATAAGGACGGTGTGAATCCACATGGGTGTCTCCCCAGAGGACGTTGGCGGTTTTCCCGTGACGGTATTCGATTCGCGTCGGGGAAGTGAGGGGCTGATTGTAGGTCTGATAATCCAGATTGCCTGTAATTCCATCAGCCATCTGAATCAATCTGGACGGCGCTTTCACCTGGGAGAGTTTCCGGATATTGGCAATCGTTGTTTTTAAGTTGCTGCAAATGTATCCGTTCCATGCGAAATTGTTGCTCGACACCACCATGCTGTCCGTCGCGGGACAGAGATAAACCGGGGAAGCCGCATCATAAAGATGGGGCTCGGGAAGGCATTTAAACGAACTGTAGGAACCCGGAGCGGAAATCGCGTTTGCCGGCCTTCTGGAACCGATGTAGGGAGCCAGAGAATTCACCTGAGAAACCCCATCCCCATAAAAAGGCGGATTCAGATACGTGTTCACCTTGTCCGGGAAGAATTCCTTGTAGTCGTTCAGATAATGAGTCACCGCCGTTCCGAGTTGTTTCAGCCGGGAAACGCAACTGATTTTTTTAGCGGTTTCCCGCGCCTGGTTCAAGGCCGGAAGAAGCATCCCGGCCAGAATCGCGATGATCGCAATCACGACCAGGAGTTCTATGAGCGTAAACCCCCTTGCCCTTCCGGAAATGAAGAGATTGCCCATTTGTTTCTTTTTCATGATATCCTCCTTTTCTTTTATTTTGACACCCGTTTTATTTTTTCGATGGTTCATTATGGAAAATGCTTGACACCCTTTATTGGTTTTCCGTAGAATTCGATGCGGCCAGGGAATGCCCGGTTCTGGATTCCAGCGTGACACGGGACAGTTCAACGACTTCTATCTTCTTCCCGCCTGGATTTTTTTTCGCATGCTCCACCATGGACAGAACTCTATCGAAGAGTGGATCGTAATCGATTTGCAGCCAGGGAGTTTCCGAATCCGGAAGCCGGACGCCGTTGATGTGTTCCGGCAGCTTGAAATCCATCTTCGGAAACGGCAGCCAGTCGCTGAACAGGAGGTCGGCCGAACAGACTTCCTTGCGGTTTTTCTCCAGTATGAACGGCAGAATCCGAACAGATTCCGGATAGTTTTTCCCCGGAATCATCAAGGTGGTGAAGCGGAGACCGGCGCGGTGCGCTTCTTTCCCGAACAACTCGTTATTGGAGACTTCAAATTGCGAATTCCGGGTCATTTCCGCCACGATGTTGACCAGACTCCGGTAACCGCGTTCCCTTGCATATTGAACAATGGATTTTTCACGGTGACAGGCCAGGGAAATCCGGTAGTAATTCAGATCCTCGTAGTCGCCGTCGTTGAAATCCCCGAGAAAGATCACGGGATACGGCAGTTTCAGACACTGCTCCACCTCTCTGCGGGTGAAGCTGATCGGAATGATGATGGCGCAGTCCGGATATCCGAATTTTTCCATCCGGAAAAGCTCCTCTTCCAGATGTCCGATGTTTTCTTCGCTCTGGGAAGAAGCCAGGCGGATCGTGAAATTGAATTTTCCGTGCGTGTGCGGGGAATGGATCAGCTGAAGCATCTGTGTGACAAAGGCACTTTTCGCCGGTTCGCGGTCCATCGCGAAGAACAGGATGTCGGTCATCCCCTCCCCGGCGGACTTTCCCTTGATGAACAGTCCTTTCCGGGAGATTCGGGTGATCAGGTTCTTCCGTTCGAGAATGTCCAGCGCGCTGCTGATGACAGTTCGGGTAACCTTGTAAACCTTCGCCAGTTCCCGGATGCTTTTCAAAGGGGAATTCGGTGCCAGCCGTCCGCTCAGAATATCATTCTCGATCATCACCGCGACATACGCCGACTGACTGCCGTTTCCCGAAGCAACGCTGGATCGTGTCATTTTTTGTCTCCATCTGACTTAATCTGTCTTATATTATATCCGGAAAAAGGGCTTTGTCAAGGCGCTCGAAAAAGAAAAATGAAAAAAAATCAGGGGGTAGAGTTTTTCTGCTTCATGACAGCGTCATACAGTTCCTTTTCATTCCGGAACGAACCACGGTAACGCTTGCCGTGATACGAGGAGATGATCCCGTCCGACCACAGGACCAGCGTGCCACCAGGATGCGGGGCCTCGATACTGTCGTAAACCATCGGATACTCATGATCGCTCTTTTCCGGAAAAGGGAAAAATCGGTATGACCTGCCGTGCCTTCCGGTACAGTTGCGAATCTCCGGTTTCAGAGCGAGGACCTCAAATCCGGAGGGCTCGGCATCATGATCGCTCCTGTAATTTTCGATGGCAATATAAATCAATCGGAGCTGATTGCGGCAGGACATCTCCAACGCTTTCGGGCGGGCGTAACAGGGCAAGGGATAATGGAATAAAAAAACAAAAGAGCAACGGCAATTCCCTGGATCCAGTTTCCGATCCGTGCATGAGACATGGGATGCCCCCAACGATCTTTTTTCGGCAGAAGTCCCAGAAAGGCCAGCAGAAGAAGAAAAAAGAAAATCAGAGAAACGCTGCCGCCATAAAAGAAAAAACAGGAGAAAACGACCTGAAGGACCGCAAACGGCCAGCGTCCGATATAAAGCCAATGAAGTCCGGCGACACCGCCGAAAACCCACAAAAGTGCGTAAATCTTGCGGGACCGCGGCGGAAGGGTATCGTGACGGCGATCCAGTTCGAAAGCAATACAGCCGAAAGTCCCCAGCAGAACACCGTACAACATGCCGGGACTGGAGCCGCCCGCACGGGCATACTGCCGCAGGAGTTCGGGCTCTTCCGGAACCGCGAGGAAAACATTCCTGAAAGTTTCCGTATCCAGATGCGCATACAGAACGCCGATTTCCCCGCCGATCAGAAATCCGGCCGCGGCGCTTCCGGCAAGCACGGCAAGCTGAATCCAGCGAAAATCCCGGCAGAAGCCAAGAATCAGCAGGGCGGCCGCCAGACCGGCCAGAGCACCGTCACGCATCCCGATCAGGAGCGCATCAAATCCGGATCCGATCGCAAAATACGTAGGGCGGACACAGATGTCGAAGTAAATCGGACTGAGATACACATTGATCGCATTCAGAAGCAGGCCGGTAACAGCCCCTCCGGCAACCGCCGCAAGAAGAAAGAAGATCTTTCTCATGGTTTCAATCTCCTGATCACATGAATATCGTCGGAATATTCGTTTCGCTTATCGGTCTTTCCGGTTGGCAGTCCGCCGCTGTCCTTCCGGTCCGCACCGACACTCCAGACCTGAACGGCGGGGACAACAGTTTCCGTGTCAACAACTCCACCCAAAAAGAATTTTTCGGAATCATTTGTGACCGTATTCCAGACAATCTTTGCATTTTCGACACGGCATTCCCCCACGCGATAATTCAACGGTTTTCCATTGTAAGGATCAAGCGGGAGATTCTCCATCCGGTCCGGATAACGGTCGTGTTCCAGCTTGTATCGTTCCGCGCAAACCAGAACTTGCACCGCACGCAATTCCGCAATATAATGTCTAAAGTTATGAACAAGTGATTGCATCCCGGTTATAGCATGAATGACAATCGGAAGTTTTTCGCAACCACGGGACAAGTCAAACTTGTCGAATGCCGTTTCTCCGATTCCATTGACGACGATCAACTTAAGTTGCAATCCATACCACCATAGTTGCGGAAAGAAAAAGCGGAATGCCCCCAGAGGGAAAAAAAGGACTCTCTCTATTTTATCTGAACGGGAAATAATTCCATCGGATAAAATCCGCAGAACCCCGAGTTCAAAAACACTGTTTCCGAAATGCACATGCTCAAACATTGCCGGAATTTGCTTCTCCATCCGCTCCAGAGAACCGGCAATCGTCTCCAGCTCCGCGACGGTGAGTCTTCCGGATTCCAAAAGCATTTTTACTTCCGTCAAGCGCAAAGTCCCATAACGCATCCATACAGATAATCCGGTAAAGTCATTTTCCCGAAGAAGCCCGTTCTGCACCTTTTCCACTCGGCGCCAGATGACAAGAGCCGTTTGAGTATCGCCGTCCGCCAGGGCAAAATACAGTTTCCAGAATTCCATTCTGCAGAATTGAGTCATCAAATTCAAATTTTTGAGGTCCGTATTAAACATCTTTTCAAAAACATATTCCCGTTCACAGGGCGGAATGGGAGCGGAAAACAGAGTCTCCCATTCCGCGGATACCTTCCCGGCCTCTTTCAATTTTGCCCGGAGTAAATTTGCATCGGCTTCAGACAGGTATTTGAACGGTTCCGAAACCGGAAATGCTTCCGGCATATCAACTTCATATTTCCGGCTCAGTTCAAATGCCCTGCGCCAGAAATCCTTGTCAGGACGGGCATTCCCGTAGTAGGCCTTGCTTTTCTCTTCAAATGAAAGCGGACGCCCAAAGCGTTTTTCAAGCAAAGCCGTTTTTTGCGACACCTCCCGCATTGAAGTCAAGGCAAGGACAAGGAAAATCAGATAGACGATTCCGGAAAGAATCCAAAGCAGAACGGTCCCTTTTCCGAATACGGCGCGCAATGAAACTTTTCCCTGTGCCGCCAGCAGCCTTGCCGTCAGAAAATACCATGCAAGAAAAAAGAACAGGATTACCAGTCCGCAAACGCCAAGAACGGCAGGCAGGGACACTCCGAAAAACTGCCCCGCAGATAGGAACAAATCGATTCTATGTCTCACAGGACTTACCAGACTTTCCTCCGAGTCAATTCCTCTCGCACAAAACAACAGAAACAGGGTCAACCCTGCTGAAACCCCGCCGCAAAAAATATTCCATAAAGCAATTTTCCAATGACGCCCGCAAAAAGCCAATGGGAGCAGAATAAAGAAAAAACCGAAAAGCAGGATTGGAATCCATCTGGATGAAAGGTCCCACATGAAGCATGACCATCCGCCGATCAACAACAAGACGGGAAGTCCGAAGCGGAGAATATACTTATGAAAATCGAAGCCGGATTCACAACTCCTCAGATGGTAAAAACGGAACGTCAGGAACATATAATATATCAGAAATATCCAGAAACTGGCTTTAATAACCAGGAACCCGATTTCAGCCTCGGTATTTCCGCACATGCATACAGATGGAGTCCCATAAAAAATATAGAGGACAGAATGATCGACAAGAACTGACATGATGATGTAAGGTCCGATCCCCAGAAGAGTCAGGGCAAAGAAAACTCCTTGCGCCGGCGAATCCCAGAAAAACAGCTTTTTCAGAAATTTTTTCATCGTTTGCCCTCTTCCAGAGGAAATACAATGTCAGAAGTCGGATTATCCCTGCCCCACTCCCGCCCGTTGTCATCCTTCAGATCGGAATCAACGCTGTAGAGTGCCCGGCCCGGAAGATAGCGCAGAGGTTTGCCGTCGAAGGGATCCTTCGGCAGGTCCGGTTTCTCCGGAAAATGCCCGTGCCGACGGCGGTATTGTTCCAGTTCGATTCCGGACTCCGCCAGACGGCAGACGGCACGGAGCCGGGACGCCCGGTTGAATTGAGGAGAAACCGGCAATGTCTCACCATCGGATGCTTCAGAAATCTTTTCTGCTCTGTCAAGAAAACTCGCCCACATCCAGTGGATGCCGCCAAGCTGTCCCATCCGGGTCTGGAATTTTCTGAAGTCGTTCCGGGACTGCCAAGCGTCACGAGAAAGGATATCGGTCAGTTCCCGGGAGTATTCCAGAAAGGTCGCCCGCAAACTGTCGGCAAAGAAAAACAGGAGAATCCGGTTGAATACGTTTACATTGAAATCAGGAATCAGCATTTCGGTCACCTGAGCGTTTTGTGCAAGCACATTTCCGGAAATCACGGAATCGCTCAGCGCCGCGAGTTTTTGCCAGCGGACCTTCTCCTGCGCCAGCTCCTCATCGGAGAATCGACAAAGATGTCCGGCGATAATTTTCATACGGGTTTCCAGTTCAAGATGAAAGATTCCGAAAGTCGGTTCCTCTGCCGCATACTCGGCCCGGCGTTCCAGATCGCGCAGAAGCGCACGGAAATCTCCTCCGGTTCGAAGTTCCAGCCGACGCCACCGCAGATATTCACGTAGTTTTGCATTGCAAAGATCAATGGACTGTTTCTGTTCAGAATGGAAAATCCGGCGCAAGCCGAGCGTCGGATATTTCCACAGAATTTCGCGGATGGCGTTCAGTTGAGGTTCGACTTTCTTCAATTCGGTTCGGATGTCAGCGGGGACTGTCTCTCTATTCTGCAAAAATTCGATAGTGCGAATGGAGATTTTCGGCAGGACGATTTTTTCCAATTCCGGCGCGGCATGAGGCTCCGGCAGAGCGGGGAGCTCATATTTCACCGCCCTGTCCCAGCGGATTTCACCAATGATCCGCCAAGGAATCAGAAAAACAAGTGCGGCGACCATCAGACAGAGCAGAAAACGAAGCACATCAGGCACACCGCTCCGAACAAACTCGCGGTTTTTGAATTTACTCCACAGAGGAGATTTTTCTTTGCTCTTTGGAGGTTTCGGATTGGAGGTCCGCCATGCGATGTCGCGTCGTTTCAACTCCCGCGAGATCGGGATGGAAGAAAGGCAGAGCAGCAGCCAGAAAATTCCGTAACATGCGAAAATCCAGCGTCCTCCGACCGTATCGGGAGACGCCAGAAAGAAGGAACAGTAAAATACCGCCAGGCTGATCCAGACGAACGGATTGAGACATCGTAGAAAACGTGCGGAACGGGGCGGAAGTTCCGCGGCGCAATCCTGAAAAAAACGGTATCCTTCCACACTGTTCCACCATGGAATCATCATCCGGGCCAAACGCCATGCGGAAAAGCCGTTGTTCAGCGGAAAGAGTTCCAAGGCACGAAAGAAAGCAAGAAGACAGATTGCCCACATAGCACTGTTTTTGAGGCAGAAAAGAGGCCACCACCCCAGTCCCCTGTCCCAGAAAAGGAGAAGGAGCGGAAATGCCAGGAACAGGAGGCTGAACCCCGGAAGCCACCAGAAGGAACGCCCCAGAGAATACAGAAAAGGAAGGGTTGGCGCGAAGGTCTTCTCTTCGCTGATTTTCCGCCAGTCGCCACCCTCGACGGGACGGATCAAGGTCTGGAAATCGACTTTGTGAGAACGGAACAGTGCGAATATTTCCAGTGCGTCCAGCTCGACTTCGCCGTCGGGCAGTCGCACCACATAACGCGGAACCGGATCATTCTTCATTTTCCTCCCCCACGTTTCATTTCACCTCATTCCCGGAATGGATCATTTGTACAATATACCTCCCGGGAAACGGTTTGCAACCTTCAGAAAAGGGATATTGCATAAATATAATCCCCATTTGCAATACTGCGTCAATTCAGTTCGCGGCGGAGTCGCGAACCTGCCTCGGTTTGGGCCTGAACGAAGGATCGTCTTGAAGTCAGGAAAGCTTCCAGAAGAAAAAAGTTCCCTTGAGATCAACGCAACTGGACTGTTACTAACCTTAACGGAATCTGTTCGAAAGCGGAAGAGAATACCGGCAGGGAGCACCCGCCGGAATGTTGGAACGGACGGCGTCATCATCCATACCGCCAACCGGGACCGTCATCGGGAACAGGCGGAATTCTTTCTGGACGCCGGGAAAAGCGTATTTCTCGACAAACCATTCGCAGGAAATCCGCGCGATGTCTTCCGTCTGCTGAACAGACTCCGGAACGGGGTGCGCCTGACCGGCGGTTCCAGTCTCCGCTATTGCCGTGAAAGCGCGGAATTGCTCGCTTTTCCGGAAGCCGAACGGGGCCGGATTCATACCGTCTGCGTCTCCATCGGCAACGATGAATTCAATTATGGAATCCACGGATATTCCATGATCTGCGGAATCCTGGGCGGCGGCTCGCTTTCCGCCCGCTTTCTGCCCGGAACGGAGAAAAAACAGATTTTCATGCGCTGGAGCAACGGCGCCGCTGCGTTTCTCACCTTGGCCAAACCCGCGGCCCTGCCCTTCAATGCGGCCGTGACCACCGATAAAAAACTCTTCCGGATCACAGTGGACAATCGCGGGATTTACCGTTCCCTTCTGCGAAAAACCCTGCCGTATCTGACCGGCATGAGCGATGTGCCGCCGACGGCTCCGGAATCGCTCTTCGAACCGGAGCTGCTAGCAATGGCCGCCCGGAAATCCTGGGAAAACGGGGGAGCCGAAATGTTTCTCCGGGACCTCCGTCCGGACGATCCCGGCTATGACGGGCACAAATTCGCTGCGGAATACCGGCGTTCCAGATTTCCGGAAGCATCCCTCTGTTTTCCAGCATGGAAAAAAAGTCCGGCGCATATCTCCGATCGGCCGTGTCCTTAAACTCCGCGGCGGGCTGGAATCGATTGATTCCCCGCCAAGTCTGCCTTTCGGATAAAAACTTCATGGACCGGATACGGCAATAATGATGAAGATATAATGACGCATCCGGTCATTGCCTCCTTGCAATCCGCAATCCGGAGGAGTATAGTAAAGAAAGGCCTTTTCAGGAAAAGTTCAGCAGGAGATTTTCCATTTGACAAGGATCGTTGCAAGGGAAACCGTCCGTTCGCAGTTTGTGATGACTTCACCGGGATTCTTCCCAAAAGCTGAATGGACTGAAGAACACGGAACAGCAGGAAAACAGAGATGAGTTTTTCAAATCCTTCAACGCCGAGCGCATTCGCTCCGGCGGAGAGAAAAGGCCCTTACCTGATAAAAGCGGAATCGGAACAACTCAAGTGGGAAGTGGACCGCTGTTCCTTGCTGGACGTTCTTCCCGACCTGATCGTTGTTCTCAATGACGAGCGCCAGATCCTTTTTGCCAACCGCACCCTGCTGAAGGCTCTGCACCTGGAAAACGATTCCACCATCCTCGGCATGCGTCCGGGCGAATTGCTCGACTGCGTCCATGCCAAAAACGATTCGGGCGGATGCGGCACAACGGAATTCTGCAGAGTATGCGGCGCCGTCAACTCGATCCTCCACACCCGGCAATTCCACGACAACACCTCGCGGGAATGCAGCATCATCACGGTATCGGACAAGGCGCACAACTTCCGGGTATGGACAAGTCCTTTTGACTGCCAGGGCTGCCATTTTACCCTGGTGGTGCTGCGGGACATCGCCAGCGAGGTGTATCGAAACGCGCTGGAGCGTATTTTCTTTCACGACCTGATCAACATCGTTTCCGGACTTTACGGACTGCTGACGATCATCAACGACAATCCCGACAATTACCGGGAAAACCATAAACTGCTCATCGGCCTGACGGAAGAACTTCTGGAACAGATAGACTCTCAAAAGGATCTGCTGGCCGCCGAGGACGGTTCGATATACGTGACCGCAAGTCCGGTCACAAGCATCGGCATCATGAAATTCGTCGCCGGCGTGCTCGGCAACCTTCCAGCGGCCGGGAACAAAAACATCTCCCTGGAAAAAACATCGGAGGATACCGAATTCAAGACGGACCCCCGCTTCCTGAAAAGAATCCTCATCAATATGGGGAAAAACGCGCTGGAGGCTTCCGGTCCGGGCGATCCGGTTGTTCTGAAATCCTCCGTCGCCGGCAGCAAGGTGGTCTTTGAAGTTCACAACAAGGGATATATCCAGCCGGAAGTCCAGCTTCAGATATTCAACCGTTTCTTCTCCACAAAAGGCGGCGGCCGCGGGCTCGGCGCCTACAGCACCAAATTGCTGGCCGAGAAATATCTTCAGGGCAAAGTTTACTTCACCTCATCGGAGGAAAACGGCACTTCGTTCTTTCTGGAACTGCCGCTTCAGTTGGAGAAAACGGATTCTCCCGCCTGACTCCGCAACAGCGGGAGGGATGTCCGGAAAGCTCCGCCGTATCCCATGACGCGGCAGGACTGGAATTCGATGTTCTTTTTGAACAGTCGTCTGTTTGAATGAAGGGGGAGAAATATGAAGAATCCGTTTCGGGAAATCTCATCGGGAGGCATGGAGATGTTCGTGCTCACCATGGCCACCTTCGGGGCATATACGATCATTTCGATTTTTCTCCTTTTCTGGATTCCGGGTTTCATCCCCTTGGAAAGCATTTTTCTGATTCCGGCTGTCTTTCTGATTCTTCTTCCGTGGTGGGGTATCCGGAGCGTCCGGTTTTACAACCGGCTCAACCGTGAACTCTTCACCGGCTGGCTGATGCCGCATTATGCGTTCAATGCGTTTCTGGTTCTGCTGGTCTTCGCCTGGATTATCGTAATGCTTCGGCTCCGTGATTCGGATTTTCCGGAATACTGGGGTCAGCTTCTCGGCGCGGTGCTGATCGTTTATTTCTTCGGAATCCTCCCGATTCCGGCTGCGTTCAAAAAATCAAGGAAAGCCGGGATGTATGCCGTCGCATGTCTTGTCTGCGTTACGCTCGGATTCCTTCTGCTGTTTCTGGCATGGAAAATACTGTATTATAACCTTTCTTCGGCCTTTATCATCATTGAAGAGATGTATGAGCATGGGGAAATCATGGTTACGGATGTCAACAGATGGTTTTCTCTTTTTGGACAAAAGGTTCCGTTCACCTGGCTCCATTTCGGATGGCTGACGGGACTCGGCCTTCTTCTGCTTCTTGCGGCATATCTTCTTTACGCCAAGATGCTTTCCGAACTCACCGGGGACTCTCTTCGAAAAATGTTCCCGAAGCCGGTTCTCTGTCTCATCGGCTCGACGGCGACATGTCATCTTCTGTTCTTTCTCCTGATGGGAATTGCAGCAATTCAAGGCGAATCCGGCCGACGTAAGATTCAGGACCGTTTCGGACGTTATCCTTCCGCAGAAGGCATGAACGAACTTTACTTCGCAGGACAGAAACCGGACAAGGCTTTCTGGGATTATTTTTGCATGGGCAGGTTTTTGGACGATAATGGGATAAGCAAACCACCCGAAGAAAAAGAGGTTGTGTTGGACGAAATTATCACACATCGATTTTCGGAGCTGACGGGGGAAGAAAAACGCATTTTCAGTGACACTATTACAAAACTCTCGTCATCACTGATGAAGCTGGATAATCGCCTGAAAAACGGCATCCCGAAATTCCCGCTCGAAATGAAGACTGACAAAATGCTCGCCACACAGATCCCGCACCTCAATAGCATGCGGGTTTTCTGCTACCAGACGAAATGGAGAACTTATATGGCGCTGGAGGCGGAAAACAAACAGGAAGCGTTCCGCATTCTGGAGATTACCCGCAAAATGGCACGATATGGAGAAGGCGAAGCATTCATAATCGGCGCATTCGTCGATATTACCTGCTATAACATTTACCTCGATACACTCGAACAGCTCGTGGAAAAACATATGCTCACACGAGAACTGATTCAAATGATCTCTCAAGAACTTCTTGCGTTGGAAAAGAGAATTCCGCAGATGGAAAAGAGTTCTCTCTATTCGGAGGCCGTCTGCGGTAATGATGTTTTCAGAGCCGTTCTATCCGGACAACTGCAAATGATGCGGGATGAAAACACACTCATCATTCCAATCCGGAGTCTGCCGTTCTTTCTGCCGCAGTTCCAATGGCTTCTCCTGCAAAATCAGGTCTCGCTGCTTCGGTTTTATGACGCGGAGAACCTTGAAGCAATTCCGGATGTCAGAAAAGAGAAAAGGACGCCAAGTAATTGGGTTGCTTATCTATTTACCCCTTCACTACGCTCGGCATATATTAAATTCCGGGGGCTGATCGCCCGCAGTCGGGCGGAACGCGTGATTCTGGCCTGCGAACTCTTCCGCATGGACACGGGGAAGTATCCGGCATCTGCTTCCGAGCTCGTTCCGAAATATCTGGACAGCATTCCGGAGGATCCCTTTACCGGGAAGCCTCTTCTTTTCCGGGCAGGAAAAATCCGGGTGGAAGTATGGAAAATCGCGGAAAAAGACAAGATCGTCCGTGTCGTCGGCGAACCGAAGGAAATCGAAGGAATTCAGGTCTGGAGCGTCGGGCCGAACGGCAAGAACGATGACGGTATTTACAACAATCAGAAAAACCAGAACGACATCCGCGCTGTAATTCAGACACGATGAATTGTGATTTCACATAACCGATGAATGTAAAACAGGATAAATGGAGGCAGGAAATATGAAAAATCCGTTTCGGGATATCTCTCCGGGCGGCAGGATGATATTTGCACTCACCATGCTCACCTTCGGGGCTTATGCGCTCACTTCGGTCTTTCTGCTCTTCTGGATTCCGGGCGTCATTCCCATGGGAAGCATCTTTTTCCTGCCTCCGGTATTGCTTATCCTCTTCCTCTGGTATTGCATCCGGAGCATCCGGTTTTATAACCGGCTCAACCGCGAACTCTTCACCGACTGGCTGATGCCCCATTATGCGTTCAATACGTTTCTGATTCTGTTGATTTCCGGATTTTTCTTCGTGGTGTTTCGAATCCGCAATTTTGATTTTCCGGAATACTGGGGCCAGCTTTTCATCACGGTGTTGATCGCTTATTTCTTCGGGATACTGCCTCTTCCCGCCGCCTTCAAGAAGTCGAGGAAGGCCGGAATTTATGTGCTTCTCTCGCTCTTTTGTGCATGGATCGGTTTTCTGTTTCTGTCTCTGGCGTGTAAAATGATGCTGCACGGATTTTTTTCCCTCTACAGAGTTATTGAAAAATTGTCTGCCGACCCTATGGAAACCGATTTTCGCTGGTTTTCACTGTTCGGACAGAAGGTTCCTCTCGCGTTCCTTCATCTGGAATGGCTGATAGGGATTAGTCTTGCATTGCTTCTTGCTGCCTGTTTTTTCTATGCGAAAATGCTTTCCGAACTCACCGGAGAACCGTTGAGAAAAATTTTCCCGAAGCCGGTTTTTTATCTGGTCGGTGCGACGGCCGCATGTCATATTCTTTTCTTGCTTCTTTGCTGGTCCGCCGCATCTCAACTTGAATCCGCACGGTTGCAAATTCAAAAACGTTTCGGTCGTTACCCAAACGCGGAAGAATTAAGCAAGCTATATTTTTCAGGAATGAAATCGGACAAAAATTTCTGGTTTTCCCTTGAAAAAGCACTTGAAAATCCAAACGAAGATAGGTTCCGTACACCAAAAGCATCAGACATTCCGTATGATTTCTTTCCCGACCGATTCATCTTATTGACCGATCAGGAAAAACGTATGTTCGATATTGAACTGTCTAAAAAATCTTCCGCTCTTGCTGAAATGCTTCTCTTCATGAATGCGGGAATCCCGAAATATCCATTCAATATCAAAAAAGGAGAGATAATGATTTGCAATTTTCATAATCATATGATCATGCGTTTATTTTCCCGACACACATCATGGAAAAGTTGCATAGCGTTGGAAGGGGGAAACAAAAGCGAAGCCTTCCGCTTTGCGGAACTCACACGAAAAATGGCGCAATACGGAGAAAACCACCCCTTTCTGATAGGTGCGCTGTCCAACATTAAAAGCTACAACCATTACTTCGATTCCCTCGAACGACTTACTGAAAAACATTTTCTGACCCGTGAACAGATTCAAATGATCTCAGGGGAACTTCTTGCCATGGAAATGAGACTTCCGCGCATGGAGAAAGACACTCTTTTTTCGGATGCAGTCGGAGCTAGTGAAGACCTGACGGAATTAATTCTGAATCCTCCAGAAGAGTATGGACAAGGCTATTCCATTCGTCGTATGCCGTTGTTTCTGCCGCAGCTTTACTGGCTGCTCCTTCTTAATCAGACATCACTCGTAAAAGCTTATGATGTTGATGATTTCGGTAAAATTCCTTCTTCAAGAAACATTCCGCTGAAACCGTCCTTGATGGCAAAAAGAATGTTCACTGGCTCATCGGAATCCGTGCACATTAAATTTATGAATCTGCTTGCGCGAAGCCGGGCGGAACGCGTGATTCTGGCCTGCGAACTCTTCCGCATGGACACCGGAAAGTATCCGACAGCCGCTTCCGAGCTCGTTCCGAAATATCTGGACAGCATTCCGGAGGATCCCTTTACCGGGAAGCTTCTTCTTTTCCGGGCAGGAAAAATCCGGGTGGAAGTATGGAAAATCGCGGAAAAAGACAAGATCGTCCGCGTCGTCGGCGAACCGAAGGAAATCGAAGGAATTCAGGTCTGGAGCGTCGGACCGAACGGCAAGGACGATGACGGTATTTACAACAATCAGAAAAACCAGGACGACATCCGCGCTGTAATTCAGACACGATGAATTGTGATTTCACATAACCATTGAATGTAAAACAGGATAAATAGAGGTAACGAAAATGAAGAATCCGTTTCGGGAAATCTCTCCGGGCGGCAGGATGATGTTTGCACTCACCATGCTCACCTTCGGGGCATATACGATCATTTCGATTTTTCTCCTTTTCTGGATTCCGGGTTTCATCCCCTTGGAAAGCATCTTTTTCCTGCCGCTGGTATTGCTTATCCTCTTCCTCTGGTATTGCATCCGGAGCATCCGGTTTTATAACCGGCTCAACCGCGAACTCTTCACCGGCTGGCTGATGCCGCATTATGCGTTCAATACGTTTCTGATCCTGTTGGTTTCCGGATTGATCTTCGCTGTGCTCCGAATCCGCGATTTTGATTTTCCGAAATACTGGGGACAGCTTCTCGGCATGGCTCTGGTCGTTTATTTCTTCGGGATCATGCCGCTTCCGGCCGCGTTCAAAAAGTCGAAGAAAGCAGGTCTTTATGCCATTGCATGTTTTGTCTGCGTGCTGATCGCTTTTCTGCTGTTGTTTCTGGCATGGAAGATCCTTTATTATGACATCGTTGCGCCATTCAGCATTATCGAGAAAATGAACTGAGGAAAGGAGGGAACCATGATTACGGATATTTACAGCTGGTTTTCTCTTTTCGGACAGAAGATTCCGCCCGCCTGGCTCCATTTCGGATGGCTGGCGGGAATCGGCGTTCTTCTGCTTTTTGCGGCATATTTTCTCCATGCGAAAATGCTTTCCGAACTCACCGGAGAACCGTTGAAAAAAATCTTCCCGAAACCGGTTCTTTATCTCATCGGTGCGGCTGTCGCATGCCACCTGCTGTTCTTCCTCCTGATCGGAATTGCCGCGGTTCAGGCCGAGTCCGCCCGGCGGACGATTCAGGACCGTTTCGGCCGTTATCCATCCGCGGAAGGCATGAACGAACTTTACTTCGCAGGACAGAAGCCGGACAAAGCGTTCTGGGATTATCTCGACAAGTCCATGAATTTGCATGATAAGGAAATGTTCAAACTACCCGGAGGAAAAGCGATTGCTTTGTATGAAATTTTCTCCTGTCGATTTCTGGAGCTGACCGGGGAGGAAAAACGTATTTTCAGGGACAATCTGATCAAGCTCTCGCCTTCTCTGGCGGAACTGAACAAACGCCTGGAAAACGACATCCCGAAATTTCCAATCAAAATGAAGACTGATAACATGTTTGGCACCCTGCTTCCACAGATCCTCCTCATACGCTCGTTCTGTCGTCAGACGAAATGGCGAACTTATATGGCGCTGGAGGCCGGAAACAAGCCGGAAGCATTCCGCATTTCGGAGCTTACTCGAAAAATGGCGCAATACGGAGAAACCGAACCATTCCTGATCGGAACTCTGGTCGATATTGCCTGCTACAACCTTTACCTTGATTCTCTCGAACAACTTGTGGAAAAACATGTGCTCACCGTGGAACAGATTCAAATGATTTCACAGGAACTTCTTGCGTTGGAAAAGAGAATTCCGCAGATAGAAAAGAACTCGCTTTATTCGGAGGTCGTCTGCGGCAATGATATTTTCGGAGCCGTTCTATCCGGAACGGTGCAGATGATGCGGGATGAAAACACACACATCATTTCGGTCCGGAGCCTGCCTCTTTTTCTGCCGCAGTTCCACTGGCTTCTTCTGCGCAATCAGGTCTCCCTGCTTCGGTTTTACGATGCGGAAGGCTTTGAAAAAATTCCGGATGTCAGAAAAGAGGAAAAAACTCCCAGCAATAAGATAGCGTATTTATTCACCCCATCGCTGAGCTCGGCTTATATAAAATTCCAATGGTTGATCGCCCGCTGCCGGGCGGAACGCGTGATTCTGGCCTGCGAACTCTTCCGCATGGACACGGGAAAATATCCGACTGCCATCTCCGAACTCGTTCCGAAATATCTGGACAGGATTCCTGATGATCCTTTTACCGGGAAGCCTCTTCTTTTCCGGACAGGAAAAATCAAGGTGGAAGCAGGGAAAATCGCGGAGAAGGGCCATGCCATCCGTATCGTCAAAGGACCGAAGGAGATTGAAGGGATTCAGGTCTGGAGCGTCGGACCGAACGGCAAGGACGATGACGGTCATTCCGACTACAAGAAGAAATGGGACGACACCCGCGCCGTGATCCGTACCCGGTAAGACGTCAGGCGTTTCACTCCGTCTGTTCCCGGCACTGTTTCACGCCCGCATTCCGGCAAAAATCGCACAAAAGAGGAATCCGCACAGGAAATTCGCGGATTCCGGTGTTATATTATACGATTTTCATTTAAAGAAAAGGCTTCTCTCCGGCATTGTCCGGGAGAAGAGACATATTATGCGGGAACATACGGAAAAGCTCGGCACGGATCCCATTCTGCCGCTGCTGCTGAAACTGGCGCTGCCGTCCATGGCGGGCCTGATCATCGGCAATCTGTATGTGGTCGTCGACCGCATGTTTGTCGGCAAAATCATCGGTGCGACGGGTCTTGCGGCGATGAACGCCGCGATGCCGATCACCATGATCATTTTTGCGATTTCGATTCTGATCGGACGCGGCACCGCGGTGCTTTATTCCATCGAACTGGGCAGGAAGAATTACGCCGAAGCCCAGCGGCTGTTCGGCATGTCCATGTTTCTTTACCTGACGGCGGCAGCGGTCATCACGATCGGAGGACTGCTCTTTCTCGACCCGCTGCTTTTTCTTTTCGGAATTCCGCCCGAAGCGCTGCACCTCGGGCGTGAATACCTGTCGATTTCACTCCTCGGAACGGTTTTCGTCATGCTCGGATTCCAGAACAATCTGATCCGCGGCGAAGGATATTCGGGGCTGGCCATGTTCACGCAGGTGATCGGAGCCGTCCTGAACGTCGGGCTTGATGCGCTTTTTATGATGGGGTTCGGCTGGGGGATGGCCGGAGCGGCCTGGGCGACCGTCATCGCGCAGGGAATTTCGACGCTGTGGGTGCTGTGGTTCTTCCGTTCCCGCCGCAGCATTTCGAAACTCGATTGGAGGACCTTCCGCTTCTATGGTCCGGACTATTTGTGGCGCATTCTTTACAACGGCTGTTCCCCCTTCGCGATCAACATTGCGGGAAGCCTCATCTGGACGATTCAGAATCACATGCTGCTCCGCTACGGAAGCCTGCTTGCGATGTCCGCCTTCGGCGTGATCCTGACCCTCAACCAGCTTCTGCTGGGCCTGATTTTCGGCGTCTGTATGGGAATGCAGCCGCTGATCGGATACAACTTCGGGGCAAAAAAGTTCTCCCGGGTGCTGAGCGCCTTCCGCTCCACGGTGTTTCTCACGGCGCTCTTTGCGGTCGTGCCGTATCTCTGCATCCAGATTTTCGCCCGTCCGCTGTTCCTGCTTTTCGTCGATCCGTCCGATACTGAACTTGTCCAAATCGGGGTCTACTCGATGCGCTGTTATCTGCTGCTGTTTCCGATCGCCAGCGGGAGCATTCTGGTGTCGCAGTATTTCCAGAGCATCGGGCGCGCGCCGGTGTCGCTCTTCATCGCCATGACCCGTCAGATCGTATTCCAGATTCCGCTGGTTCTGATCCTGCCGCAATTCTTCGGCTATTCCGGGGTTCTTTTCTCCGGACCGGTCGGAGACACCCTTGCTTTCTTCGTCGCATTCTTCCTGATGAAGCGTGAACTCCAGCGTCTCCGGGGAGCCGCCCGGGAGGAGCGCGCATTGTCTCCTGAAACCTGCAATGCCGCTTGATTCCGGGATGAATGCCGAAAACCTGTCTGAAGTGAACGGACAAACACGCGCCGGGAAATGCTTTCGTTATTTTGCCTTCCTCAGCACCGCTTCCGCGATCCGGACCCCGTCCGCGGCGGAAGAGACGATTCCCCCCGCCATGCCGGCGCCCTCCCCCGCCAGAAACAGATTCGGCACGGAACTTTCCAGCGTCTCCTCCGAACGCTCGAAGCGCACCGGACTGGAAACGCGGGTCTCCACGCCGGTCAGAAGACCGTATGCGATGAAGCCGGGCGCATTGCGGTCGAAGTGGGCGAGCGCGCGGCGGAGGGCGCGGGTAACGTCTTCCGGGAGAAGACCGTCGATCCGGGCTTCCCTCACCCCGAAATGCCACGACGAGCCGCGCCGGAGCTTCCCGCGGGTTCCGCGCATGAAATCCAGCGCGTTCTGCGCCGGACAGGTGTAATCGTCCCCGCCCAGAGCGAAAGCGTTCCGTTCCAGCAAATCCAGAAATTCGAACGCCTCGCGCGGAGAAGAAAAGCATCCCGGTTCCAGGTTGGTGACGATCGCGGAATTGGCCAGCTTTCCGCTGCGGGCAGCGTTGCTCATTCCGTTCGTGCACAGACGGCCGGTCTTCGGCGTGGCGGGAATGATCTCTCCGCCCGGACACATGCAGAAGGTCGTCGCGCCCCGGACCGAACGCTCGGGCGCCGGACGCGAAACAAAATTATACTCGGCGTTTCCGAGCGCCGCGGGCGGCTCCTCCATCCCGTATTGGATGAAGTTCACGAAGGACTGCGGATGCTCGATCCGGCAGCCGAGCTGGAACCCCTTCATGGAATGTTTCACGCCCGCTTCGGCCAGCGAAAGAATCAGTTCGCGCGCGCTGTGCCCGCAGGCGGAAACCGTGAACGGAGCCCCGATTTCTTCGCCGCCGTTCAGGACCACCCCCTTGCAGACGTTGTCCCAAAGCAACAGTTTTTCCACCCGGGTATCCCAGCGGAAACTCCCGCCGAGCGAAACGATCTTCTCCCGGAGCTTTTCGATGATGCCGGGAAGGCGGTCCGAGCCGAGATGCGGGTGACTGAAATAAGCGATTTCCGGCGGGGCGCCCGCCCCGATCATTTCCTGGAGGATGAACTGGATGCGCGGATCGCGCATCCGGGTGTAGAGCTTGCCGTCGGACCACGTGCCCGCGCCGCCCTCCCCGAAAAGGAGGTTGCTTTCCTCATTGAGAAAACGGGTCTGGAAAAAGGCGTCGATGTCCGCTTTGCGGCGGACAACGTCGCGTCCGCGTTCCAGCACCAGCGGCTTGCATCCGGCCATGGCGAGGACGAGCGCGCAGAACAGTCCGGCGGGACCGGAGCCCACCACGACCGGATGAAGCGGCGGGTGCGCGCACTCGAACCGGGGGGTTCCGTTCTCCGCCTCGGCGGGCGCGGGGATGACTTCCCGGAGCGGACGCGCCGAATCCCGGAGTTCGGCGGTCAGGGAATAAAGCAGCTTCAAAACGGGCTTTTTGCGGGCGTCGATGCTCCGCCGCAGAATGCGGTAGGAAAGCACGTCGTCCGCTTTGACTCCGCAGAACGCCGCGATATGATTCCGGAGGTCGTGATCGATGTCCGGCGGCAGACGGTCCGCATTTAAAACGAGATGGTCGATGGAGATTTTCATTCGGATCCTTTCCAGGGAGGAAGACCGGCATTCATGCGCCGGCGGTTCAGCTCCTGCCACAGCGCGGAATCGCGATACAGCAGACGCAGCAGTTTCGAAGGGGTGACGGACAGCCGTGCGGCGGCTTCCTTCCGATCCCATGCGGCAGCGGCCAGGCAATCCAGCACGTTCGCTGTCCAGAACATGTAACGGGCGTGATTCACGGAAGGTATCGGTTCGAACTGAAAGTCCGGGTCGGAGGGATATTCTTCCCGGAATTCGAGCGCGATCTGCCGACGCAGTTTTTTCAAGGCGTGGAGACGGTTTTCCGTCTGGCTCCGGTTGGAGGCGTCCGAAACGACCACGCCGCTGGGTTTGTGCGTGAGCCGGACCGCGGTCGAGGTCTTGTTGACCTTCTGTCCGCCGTGTCCCGACGCCTTGTGAAAGTCCTGCACGCAATCGCGGAGAAGGATTTCGTCCTCCATCGCCAGCCAGTCGTTTCGTTTTGAGTTCATTTTTTTCCCTCCGGTTCTGTTCAGAAAAATTCCGCCGCCGCGTCATTCCAGAAAGCAAGCCCGCGTTCGGACAGCGCAATCCGGCCGGACAAAGAAGCCAGAAAACCTTCCGCCGCCAGATGTTCCAATTCCTTATACCAATGCTCTTCCGGATCGATTCCGGTCAGGGCGTCGAACTCGCCTTTTTTCCAGCCGCGGACCATCCGAAGCCCCATGACCCAGATCTCCGCCAAACGCTTCTCCTCCGGAATCTCGTCCGTTTCGGGCGGCGCCCCCGCAAGCCAGGACTGGACCGGAGAAACCTCTGTCCAGCGAACCCGTCCGTCGAAGGAACAGGCGGACGGCCCCAGCCCGAGGTAGGTTCCGCCGTGCCAGACGTCCCAGTTGTGGCGGCACTCGAATCCGGGCCGCGCGTAATTCGAAATCTCATAGCGTTCCAGACCGTATTCAGCAAGAAACCGGACAGCCAGTTCGCCCATTTCCGCGCCAAGCTCCTCCGATCCATTTTCCCGAAACCGTTTCGCCAGCGGCGTGTCTTCCTCGATCGAAAGGGAGTAGGCGGAAAGATGCCGAATCCCGAAAGAGACCGCCTTTTCCAGTTCACCGCGCCACTCCCGGAGGGTTTGCGCCGGCAGTTCGTAAATCAGGTCCATGCCGATATTTTCCATCCCGGCGTTCCGCAGCATTTCCAGAGCAGACTCCACTTTCCGGACATCTCCGCGCCGACCGATAAGCCGCCGTTTTTCCTCGTCGAACGACTGCACCCCCATGCTGACACGGTTCACGAAACCGCTCATCACTTTCGCTTTTTCCGGGGTCAGGCTCTCGGGGTTGCACTCCATCGAGACCTCCGCGTCTCCGGCAAAACGAAAGTGTTTTTCCAACATGGAAAACAGACGTTCCAGCCGGTCCGGAGGAAGCAAAGTCGGCGTGCCTCCGCCGAAATACACCGTTTTCAGCGGGAGAGCCCCGGACGCATGCCGGGCGGCGTCCTCCGCCAGTTTCTCAAACCAGGCGTCCGCGAGGGAGGAATCCGGTTCGGAATAAAAGGCGCAGTAATCGCACTTTCCCGCGCAGAACGGCACATGGACATACAGATTCTCCCAGGGGCGGGTGTTCATTTTTTCAAGGCGGCCAACGCGGATGCCGCGACTTCCGCATAGGGAACATCCAGCTCCCGGGAAACTTTCAGGCAGTCTTCATATTCGGGCTTTTCGGAGATGACCTGACCGTTCATCCAGGCGCGCTTCACGCGGATTTGAACGCCGGGGGAAAGCTCGGCGGTCACGACATCGCGGTCCAGAATCCGGCGCTTCTTTTCATTCACGCGGATTCCCAGCGTGCCGCTCTCCCGGAAAATCAGGGAACACAACGCATCCGTCTCCTCCGGTTTGCAAAGGACATGAAGGCAGACGGCGCTCCGCTGTTTTTTCATCGTGCACGGGATCAGCCAGACGTCCAGCGCCCCGCGGTCGAACAGTTTCGCGGAGAGCGCCCCGGTCAGCTCGGGAGTCACATCGTCCAGATTGGTTTCGAGTTCGCAGCAGAACTCCTCCTTTCCCGCGGGGGAAGCGTCGGATTCCAGCAGGGTGGCGCGCAGAATGTTCGGACGTTCTTTCAATTCGCGGCTCCCGAACGAAACGGAAGAAGCCAGCACCCGGCCGGAAACGTGCCGATCCTGTCCGCCGGGGAAGGTTGTCAGCAAAGCGGCGCCGGTCGGAGTGATCATTTCGAAAGGCTCGCCGGTCTGCTGGATTTGAATTCCTTCCAGGAGGCGGAGAGTCGCCGGCGCGGGAATGGGATACACCCCGTGACGGCACCGGAACGTCCCGGTTCCTTCCGGCAGGACGCCGAAGGTCACGGAATCGACGCCGAGCTGAACCAGTGCAAAGCAGGAGCCGAGGATGTCGACGATCGAATCGACCGCGCCGACTTCATGGAAATGAATGTGGTGCACCGGACAGCCGTGGATGTGCGCCTCGGCCTCAGCCAGACGGTCGAACACCTTGTGCGCCAGTTCCTTCGCGCGGGACGGCATTTCCGCCCGGTCGATGATGTGTCCGATCTCGTGAAGGCCGCGCTCGATCCCGGAGGATTTCGTGATCTTCACCGTCAGCTTGAGCCCATTCAGGCCGGAGGCGGAAAAGGGGATTGTCTCGATGACGAACTCATCTTCCGGAATGGCCGCGCGCAAGACCGCCCCGATCGCTTTGAGGTCGGCGCCGAGCCCGGCCAGCGAAGCCAGAATCATGTCCCCGGCCGCCCCGCCGACGCTGTCGAAACGAATGAATTTCATGCCGGATTTCCTTTCCGCTTCAGAATGACGGCGCTCAGCCAGGAAAGCCGCAGGGTGATGTGCTGGGGCTGGCCGTGGAAGATTCCGGGATGCGCCTTCATCGGTTTTTCATTCAGGAGATTCGTGCCGCCGAAACAGGAACGGTCCGTGTTGAGCACTTCCACCCATTCGCCGGGAAGCGGAACTCCGATGGTGAAGTTGTCCCTCACGACCGGCGTCAGATTGAGGATCACGACCACGGCGTCGGTGTGCGCCTTGTTCCAGCGGATGTAGGCAAGGACCGACTGCCGGGAGTCGCCGCCGTCGAGCCATTGGAAGCCTTCCGGCGCAAAATCGTTTTCCCAGAGGCACGGTTCCGAACGGTAGAGACGGTTCAGCACGGCGCAGAAGGTCTTCATTTCGCTGTGCCGCGGATACTCCAGCAGATTCCAGTCCAGCCCCTGATTGCAGTTCCATTCGATCCACTGGGCGAACTCGCCGCCCATGAAAAGAAGTTTTTTCCCGGGATGCGTGATCATGCCCGTATAAAGAGCCCGCAGATTCGCAAATTTCTGCTGGTAGTCCCCGGGCATGCGGTCCAGCAGGGAACGTTTGCCGTGGACCACCTCGTCGTGGCTCAGCGGCAGGATGAAGTTCTCCGAGAAGGCATACAGCAGCGAGAAAGTGATCTGCGAATGGTGAAAACTGCGGTAGATCGGGTCCAGCGAATAGTATTCCAGCGTGTCGTGCATCCACCCCATGTTCCACTTGAACGTGAACCCGAGCCCGCCCAGATAGACCGGACGGGAAACCCCGGGCCACGCGGTGGATTCCTCGGCCACCATCATGATTCCGGGAAAAAGCTCGTGCGCCAGTTCGTTCAGACCGCGGAGAAAGGCGATCGCCTCCAGATTCTCGTTGCCGCCGTAACGGTTCGGAATCCACTCCCCCCCCTTGCGCGAATAATCCAGATACAGCATGGAGGCCACGGCGTCCACCCGGAGGCCGTCCACATGGAAACGGTCGAACCAGTACAGGGCGCTCCCGGTCAGGAAATTCCGGACCTCGTTGCGGCCGAAGTTGAAAATATAGGTTCCCCAGTCGCGCTGTTCGCCCTGCCGGGGGTCGGCATGCTCGTACAGCGCCGTGCCGTCGAAACGCCCGAGGGAAAAGCTGTCCTTCGGGAAATGCGCGGGAACCCAGTCCAGGATCACGCCGATCCCTTTTCCATGCATGTAATCGACAAAATAGGCAAAATCCTCCGGCGTCCCGTAGCGCGCGGTCGGAGCGTAGAAGCCGGTGACCTGATACCCCCACGACTGGTCCAGCGGATGTTCGCAGACCGGCAGGAGCTCGATGTGGGTGTAGCCCATTTCGAGAACATACGCCGCGAGGGCATGCGCCAGTTCCCGGTAGTTGTGGAAATCGTCCCGGTCGGAGGAGTCCTTCGAGGAGGGAGGCAGCGCCCTCAGGCCGGGTCCGCGCCAGGAGGAGAGATGCACTTCGTAGATGGAAACGGGCTGTTCCAGGATATTGTTCTTCCGCCGGGCCTCCATCCACGCGGAATCGGTCCAGGTATATCCGGAGGCGGAGGGAATCCGTCCGGCGCTGCCCGGCCGGAGTTCCGTGCGCTGCGCATAAGGGTCCAGCTTCGTGAGCAGCTCACCGGAAACCGTGCGGATCTCGAATTTGTAGATGTCGCCCGGGCAGAGCGCGGGAATGAAAAGCTCCCAGACTCCGGACGCGCCCATCCGGCGCATCATGTGGCGGCGTCCGTCCCAGCAGTTGAAATCGCCCACGACGGAAACCCTCTGCGCGGTGGGAGCCCATACGGCGAAGAGAACGCCGTCGACCTCCCCCATCTTCCGGGGATGCGCCCCGAGGACGTCATAAATCCGCTGATGCTTGCCCTCGTTGAAGAGGTAAAGGTCCATCTCTCCGATTCCGGGCAGGAAATGATACGGGTCCTCGGAAACGAAGGTCACCCCTCCAGGAAAGTTCTTTTCCACCTCATACGCGAAATGGGTTTTGCGCCGGGGAAAGGAAAGGGAGAACAGACCTTCCGGGGCGGTTTTCTCCATGGGAGTCCGTTTTCCGAAGGCCAGAATGAAAACCGATTCCGCTTCCGGATCGTAGACGCGGATCACGACCGAATTCTTTTCCGTGTGCATTCCCAGAATGGAATGCGGATCGGCCATGCGTCCTTCGAAAAGCGCCTGAAAAGGACCGCTTTCTGCCTGTTTTTTTCCCATGTCCGGCTCAGTCGCGGCGGCCGAAGATGCGCAACAGATAGAGGAACAGGTTGATGAAGTCGAGATAAAGGGCCAGCGCCCCGAGGACCGCCACCTTGCGGACCGCCTCCGGATTGTCCGTTCCCATCGTCAGATACATCTGCTTGATGCGGTTCGCGTCATAGGCGGTCAGGCCCACGAAGATCAGGACGCCCGCATAGGTGCAGATCCAGTACAGCGTGCTGTTCGCCCAGAACAGGTTCACGACCGACGCGATGATCAGGCCGATCAGCGCCATGAAGAAAAGGTTGCCGAAACTGGTCAAGTCCTTTTTCGTGATCGTTCCGATCACCGCCATTGCCGCAAAGGTTCCGGCGGTCACGGCAAAGGTCATGGCGATCATCTGGATGGAATACACCGCGAAAATGAAGGACAGCGTCAGGCCGTTGAGGGCCGCATACAGGATGAACAGAGCGGTCGCGGTCGAAGCCGTCATCTTGTTGATCCCGGCGGAAATCCAGATCACCAGCCCCAATTCCGCAATCAGCAGGATAAAGAAAAGCATGCGGTTCTGGATAAACACCTTCGTCAGCTCCGGCGAGGTCCCCACCAGATACGCCGACAGGGCGCTGATCATCAGCGCAAACGTCATCCACCAGTACACGTTGGCGAGACAGGACATCAGGGCCGTGCTCCGGCTTCCCTCTTTGACTTCAAACGATGATTCATCATACATAATTTGTTCCTCCTTGATTACTGCATACGGAAATATACTTCAAAAGACACAAGAAATCAACCTTCGTTTGCATGAAAATGCCGAGAACATTCCGCCGTCCCGCTCCGGCGGTACCCGGCGGGCGTCATGCCCGTAATCTTCCGGACCATGCGGCAGAAGTAGCTCGCATACGGCAGGCCGCTCCCGGCGGCGACCGCCTTGACCGGAAGGTCCGTATCCCGCAGCAGGGAAAGCGCATGCTGAACCCTCAAATCCCGCAGATAGTCGCCCGGACTCATCCCCATTCTCGACTTGAAAAGACGGTTCAGCGTGGTACGGTGGATTCCCAGTTCCGCCGCGATTTCCCCCGCGCTCAGCCGTCCGCCGGACAGCGTTTCCCGCGCGATTTCGATGAAGCGCCGGACCGGGTCCGCTCCGGAAACAGCGTTCGGAGGCCCTCCGGCCAGCGCCAGAATCTCCGTTGCGACCGAGATCGCATGACGCTGCGCGTACGGAGTCCGCTCCTGAAGCAGAAGTTCCAGCTCGGAAAACAGGGAGACCGGACACTCGCCCGCATACCGTGCGCACTGCTCGTAGCCGTAGGCCTTCATGAAGTCCGCGGCCGCCGGGCCGTCGAACGCGAACCAGTGATAATGCCAGACCTTCCCGATCGTCCGGTGCCGGTGCTCCTCCCCCGGCAGATGATAGAAGAAATCCCCTTCCCGCAGAACGATCTTCTGTCCGCGGAGCGTGACCTCTCCCCTCCCCTTGCGGGTCCAGAAAATCTGGACGAACGGTTTCTTCTCCGCCGCAAAAGATTCGTTCCACGTGCATACGCTCTCATTGACCCCGGCCGAACGGACATGAAACGGCAGTTTGAACCGGGGAAGCTGATTCGGCGCCGGACGGCTTACGATCTTGACACGCCCCATTTTTCCTGTTCCTCTCCTGCATCAATACTATCAGAATTGCTTCAAAAGTGTCATTCTTCTTTTTAGTATAGCACCGTATAGTATTTCTGCAAACGGAATTATTTCGATTTCTCAAAAAAATGGAGGTTGTCATCATGAAACGTTCCGAAGAAGTGCGCCGCATCCTGGGCCTGACCACGGAGGAGCTTGTCACCGAAGCCCGGGGACAACTCAAGCTGTTCCCCACCCTCGACGAAGTTTATGAATTCCTCGCGGACGAGATGGTCCGGGAATTCCGGAAGGCCGCGGAGGGAAACCGGATCGTGTCGTTCATCATGCCGGTCGGCCCGACCCAGCCCTACCGCATCATGGCGGAAAAAATCAATTACTGGAGCCTTTCTCTGAAAAACGTCCGCTTCTTCTTCATGGACGAATATGTCGACGATGAAAAGGACGAACTCATTCCGGAAAGTCATCCGCTTAGCTTCCGCGGACAGATCGGGCCGCTGCTTTTCCACCGCATCCGTCCGGAGCTGATGATGCCCGAAGACCAGATCATTTTCCCGACGCCCGAAAACCTCGCTTTCCTCCCAAAACGGATCGAGGACGCCGGAGGAATCGAGGTCTGCTACGGCGGCATCGGCATCCACGGCCACGTCGCCTTCAACGAGCCCGGCCCGGGCGTGAAGGACTCCAATCCGCGCATCCTCGAAATCAACGAGTTCACACGCACGATCGACTCCACGCGCCACCGCGGCGTCGGCGGCAACCTCGAAAACTTCCCGCGCCGCGCCATCACATTGGGTATGAAACAGTGTCTCGGAGCCCGCCGCATGCTTCTGATGACCCGGAACGAATCCGATGAATTCTACTGGGCCAACACCATTCTCCGGATCGCGGCCGTCGGACAGCCCGGCGACGATTATCCGGTGACGCATGCGCGGAACCACAAAAACCTGCTGATCGTTTCCGATCTCGCCACCGCGCGCGCCCCCAAATTCAACATCTGAACCGGAAGTCCGTCATGAAAATCATCGACGCGCATGCGCATCTGTGCCATGAACCGGAAGGCATCGACGCCCTTGTCGAATCGGGGGTCTTCGAGCAGATCTGGCTGATGGACCTTTCCGGCGTCGGGAGCCTCGGAAGCCTCCGGTTCGCGGAACAGAAGGAACTCCTTCGGACGGTCCGGAACTACCCCGGTTTTTTCCTCGCCTTCGGCTACATCGACCTGGACCATGCGCGCCCCGATGAGGTTTCCCGTCTCCGGGACCTTGGATTCTGCGGCCTGAAACCCTATAAACAGCTCCGGCCTTACAGCCACGAAATCTATTTCCCGCTCTACGCCAGGGCGCAGGAACTTGGCATGCCGATTCTCTTCCATACCGGGCTCATCGCGCAGGGAACCCCCTATGACGGCAGGGTCACCCATGCGTTCGGACCCGAAAACATGCGTCCGGTCCATCTGGCCGGGGTGGCCGAAGCGTTTCCGGAACTGATCATCCTCGCGGGCCATCAGGGATACCCGTACCTGGAGGAAATGGAGCACAATCTTTATTATTACAAAAACATCTGCGGCGACATCAGCGGATATCTGCGCTCGGTCCCGCGCCTGAACGAGATTCTCGACCGCCGCGCACATGACGGCACCGACCGTTTCTTCAATGAAAAACTCCTCTTCGCCACCGACGAATTCTACGGGAACGAAGCCTCCAACGCCCGGGCGCTCCGCCTGGCAAAGTTCTGGGAATCCTATTTCGAGTTCATCGGCGGACTCTATTACCGCTGGGGTCTCCCGGAAGAACAGGAGAAGTTTTTCCACGGCAACGCGGAGCGTCTCCGAGCCCGTTTTCTTTCGCAAAAAAAGTCCCTCCGGGAATTTCATTGAGTGTAAGGGGAAAGCACTCCCCCTCACAGAAAATGTTTCTTTGGTTCTCAAAAAGGACGCCTTCCGCTTAAAAACACAGAGAATTTTTTTCTCCCCACTATCCATCACCCCTTCCGGACAGAAACTGCGGTATGAAGACGGAGAAATTGAATCCAGGCATCCGCTTGGGCTATGGGGACCATCGATGCCTTACAGGTTGGATTTCGTCCCAGAAGCATGTGTTTGTTTTCTCCCAGCGGATGATACGGTTCCAGGTCAATTTGACGGATGTTTTTCAAGGAATTTGCGAGCTCCGCAAGTGCTTCCAAATCAGCCTCCGAATCGTTCAAGCCGGGAATCAGCGGACAGCGAAGAATGAATGCCGCGCCCGCCTCATCCAGTCTATGCAGATTTGCCAGAATCGGAGAATTGTCCACCCCCGTGAATTTTTTATGTTTTTCCTGATTCACCGCCTTGATGTCATACAGGAACAAATCGGTGTATGGAAGAATTTCAAACAGATATTTCTCCGCACAAAAACCGCTGGTTTCGATTGCCGTATGGATTTCTTCTTCTTTGCACATCCGCAAAAGGTCTGAGCTGAACTCGGGAAACAACATCGGTTCGCCCCCGGAAAGTGTCACGCCGCCCCCGGAATTGTCATAAAAGATTTTATCCTTCCTTACCTCGGCGACAATCTCACCGACACTCATGCATTTTCCAACCTCCTCAAGCGCTCCGGGAAAGCAAACTTCCGTGCACTTTCCGCAATGGATGCATTTCGCCCGGTCAATGGAATGAACTTTATTTTCAAAAGTATGGCAATGTTTCGGACAAACGCGTCCGCATTGTTGGCAAAAGATGCATTTCTTTGCTTCGAAAAAGAATTCCCGTTCCGTTTTTTGCGATTCCGGATTATGACACCAGATGCAATGCAGCGGGCACCCTTTCAGGAAAACGGTTGTGCGGATTCCGGGACCGTCGTTCACTGAAAATTTCTGAATGTCGAAAACAAGAGGAGTCATGCTCAAACCTCCGAATGCCCCGTCCTGTGAATAAGTTCCGTCTGAATGGTGTTGTCAAGTTTCACGAATGTGGCGGAAAAACCGGAAACTCGTACACGCAGACTTTGATATTCTTCCGGACTTTTCCGCGCGGCAATCATTTCTTCGGGGGATACATGGCTGAGCTGAATATGAAGTCCGCCCATTTTGAAAAAGGTTTCGACGAGCGTCACTAATTTCCCGAAGCCTTCTTCGGAGGAAGTGACCGACGCATCCACCATGAGATTCATAACCGTATTCCCCCCCATGATGCCGCTCGGATCCATCCCTGCCGCGGAAGACAACAGCGCGGTCGAACCGTTCCGGTCGTATCCATTGCTCTGACCGCTGCCGAACTTGAGCGGTTCACCGGCGTACCGGCCGTCCGGAGAAGCTCCGGTCAGTTTGCCGTAGTTTGCATAATGTGTGATGTATCCTGTAAGATTCCCGTAACGCAGCGGCGTACCGAACAGGTCCTTTTTCCCGTATGCGAACTTATAAAGACTGTTTGTAAAACGCCGCGCCATTGAATCGGAAAGTTCATCCGCATTTCCAAAAAAGCGTCCGGAGCGTACGATTTTCGCATGGAGTGTTTCTGCTCCTTTCCAATTATTTTTGAGAGCATCAATCAGTCCGGACATCGAAACCTGCCTCTCCTCAAAGACAAACTGCTGAATCACGGAGAGAGAATCAATGACGTTGACAAAGCCCATCAGATCGGCGCAAGTCGAAGGCGTCTTTACCCCACCACGCGTAGCGCTTCGGGCAGATTCAATGCAGCCATCGAGAAACAGAGAACTCAAAATATTGATATCTGCGGCACGCCGGAGATTGAAATGATTCGTGTCGTCCAGAATTTTTTCCAGATCGCGGAACAATTCTTTTTCGTAAACATCATAAAACTCATCGAAAGTGCCGCAGTAAAGAACCCGGTTGGAATCCAATGCATTCAGAAGACTCCGCAAAATGTTCACGGTGTTTCCTCCCAGGGAGATTGAACCTTGAAAGGCCGGTTCATTGCAACCAACCATGATATAGTCCGAAGCGGTTTCAAAGTCAAGTCCGGCTATCTCCATAAGCGTTTTCAGGCGCGGTTCATCATTGACGAACGCAATGCGCCGGCGTCTGTCCCTGCGTTCACAGTCCATCATAAAACGGAACACCTTGCGAGGCGTTTTTTCAGTCCAGCGCAGCGAGACCTGAGGACGGCAGAGATTCAGCTCCATCATGCTCTCGATAATCAATTCGGAAAGTTCGTTGAAGCCGTCCTCATGCGCTTTCGTATACCCTCCCACAACAAAATGCGATTCTCCGCCGCGATCTGCCCAACGGTGGTTGAATTTCGTAAAACCATTGACGATAATGAAGAGTTCCTGAAGCCGTTCTTTCGCGCATTGGCGGGTCAGGACACCGCTGGAAAGGTCTTTTCTGTAAAGCGGATAAAGATACTGGTCAGGCCGCCCGATACTGTCCGGAAGAAACATAAAACAGAAGCACAGACACTGAACAGCTTCCTCAAAGGTCCGTGCCGGAAACCTCGGCACACGGGCGCAATTTCCGGACATGCGCAGAAGCTCGGCTTTTCGTACGGGATCAGTCGTTTCTGCGGCCAGATGAAAACATTCCGAGGAACATTTGTCGGCCCAGTTCAAAATCCCGTGAACCATGGTTTCAAGCGCCACCAAAAAACGCAGAGCACCATAGTCGCCGGTATGGAGTACGCGT
>MWCA01000003.1 GCA_002069785.1 Lentisphaerae bacterium ADurb.Bin242
GAAGCGGCGCAGCTCATGAGACGGCAGGGGCTTTCCGCGATGCTGAAGGGATACCGGCCTTACCTGATGGAATTCAGCAGTCGGTGGTTCACGCATCCGGAGATCCTGAAAGAGGTCCGGACGCTCAACCTTCTTTTCCCCATTCTCCAGGATATGAAATTGCGGCGCGACCCGGAAATCGCGCTGGTGTCCGATCAGGAAAGCCAGCTTTACGGCAACTATTTTGCCAATCCGTCGGCTTTCCGCGAGAATATTTCCCCGTTTATCGGGGCTGACCATGATTTTTACGAATTGCGCGATTTCCTGAAACCGGGAGTCTTCGAAAAATACAAACTGGTGATTTTTCTGAATCTCAATGCTCTTTCCGAAAGCGAGCGTGCGGGAATCGAGAAAATCAAGTCCGGCGGCCGGACAATCCTTTTCTTTCATGACCCTGGCCGGACCGACCTGACCCATACCCAATCCGACTGGACGGACAATCTTTCCCGGCTGACCGGAATGAAACTGGAACCCGCCAAAACTTCCGTCAAGTGGGGCCAGGTGGAATTGACGGCCGACCTGAAAAACATGAAACGCGAACTCGGCGCCGCGGCGGATTCTCTTTCCTCCATGGACGGGCCGACACAAATCTCGGACGCTTCCATTTCATCTTGCGATTTGGTCGACACGAAGACGATGCCGGGCGGCAACAACCTTTTCCCGGTCGCGGTCGCCGATCCGGACGCGGTCATTCTGGGACGCACGCCGGACGGCGCCGGACGGTTCGCCCTGAAGCGGTTTCCGGGCTGGACTTCGGTTTACTCCGCCACGTGCCTGCTGCCGGCTCCCGTCGTCCGCGAAATCGCGAGGATGACCGGATGCCACCTCTATAACGGAAACGGAGACGCCGTGTTTCAGCGCGGTCCGTTTGCAGCGGTTCATACCGCGTCCGACGGACAGCACGAGGTTTTGTTCAAGTCCGACGGAAAAGTATTGGATTTTTACGAAGGAACAATTCTTTCCCCGGTGAACAACCGGATTGTCTTCCATGCGCGGAAAGGAGAAACGAAGCTGTTTTACTGGGGCGATATCGAGCGTTTCCAGGCTGAATTCGCAAAAGCGGAAAAGCATTTCGATTCCGCGCTCGACAAGTTCAAAGCCGCTTCTCCCGCGCCGCCGGCCGGCAGGAATTGGTACAATTATGTCTTGAACAACAGGAGGCCGAAACCGTGGAATTACGGCCCGTTCCCGATTTCATCGTTTGTCCCGAACGCAATGGTGTTCGCCGGGCCGTTCGATTCCGCGCGGGAGCTGTACGCCTTGGCGGAATCGGTCAAAGAAGTGAAGCGCGCCCTCCGGGAAGGGCCTCTGCCGGAGCAGTCGGAAAGCCTCGCCTCTCCGCTGGCGCTTCTCCGCCGGATTCCGGGAAAAGACGGCCGGGAACTCTCCTGGGAAGCGTATCATACCGGCGTCTGGAATCTTCTTTCCGGTTTCGGAATTTCGAAAGGACAATGCGGACTGATCGCATTCTACCTTCATTGCGACGCCCCGAAACGGCTGGAACTGTTGTTCGCTTCGGATTCGGACGCGCGGCTCTGCATCGACGGCAAAACGCCGCAGGGAAAAGAAGGAAAAGTCGGGCGGATCCTCGAATTTCCGGCGGGCGACACCCTTTTTGTGATCGCGGCGGAAAACCCTGCCGGTTCGAACGGTTTCACGGTCAAACTCTTCGAGCTGGTGGAGGAATCCCCGCGGCCGGACCGTCCGGCATATCCTTCGGTCAATCCGAAAGGAGTTTCCGTTCGGCTGGCCCCGACGGGATATCATGCAAAATTGGTCGACCGGATCACTCCGATCCCGCTTGCCGCCGCGCCGGAGGGAGCCGAATTCACCCTTCTGCCCGGAAAAAACAGGTTGTCGCTTCAGGAAAAAATCCGGCTGAAACCGGGGCCGGATTATTTCCTGAAAGCCGAATGCGCTCCGTCCGGGAACGGCCGGGGAATCGTCTATGCCGGATTCCTGTGTTTCGACAAGGACGGAAAACAGATCCGTCCCCAGGAAGTGGTGACCGAGGCCGGAAGCGAAACCGTTCTGGCGGCGGACGCCGCGGCGGGCGATTCATCCCTCCGGGTGAAGGATGCTTCGCGCTGGAAACTCTCCGGTCCGCCGAAATATATCGCGTTCAATGTAAAATCCGACCGGGGCGATTTGCCGAACCGTTCCGTGATTCCGGTCGCCGGCGTGGAAAAGGCCGGGGAGGAATGGGTTGTCGCGCTGAAACAGCCGTTGCGCGAAGCTTTCCGGAAAGGGACGGCCGTGCGGCTCCATACGCTTGCTTCCGAGTTCACCATCGCCGGAGCCCGTTCGTATGCGGGCGACAAAGCCTTCACCCTGAATGCCCGCACGGGGAATTTGTATCCGGGAACGGATTCGTTCATCCCGTATATTTTCGGCAATTTCACCGGGCAGTTGAAACTTTCCGGAATCGAGTTCGGCACGATCGAAAAAAGCGTGGAATAAAGGGGGCGGTCCGGAAAACCGGGAGATTCCCGGTCCGGGCCCGGACCGCATCGTTTATGGCTTCTGCAATGCGGACGCGATTTCTGCCGCCTCGTTTTGCCAGGCATCCGGCGGAGCTTTGAATCCACGAAGCATCAGCCGGTAAAACGGGGATTTTTCCCCGGCGCGAATGACCGGCTTGAGAACCGGCTGATAATACAGCTTGTGATAAATTTTCCGGTCCCAGAAGCGACAGTTTCCGGAGGACGAGGTCGTGTCGTCCAGGGCAACGACGAACCCGGTCTGTGTCTCCGGATCATACATGCTGAACCAGGACGTCCAGTAGGGACCGTTGAGATGCCAGCCTTCGTCACTTTTGAATTCTCCCGCGGTCCTGCTTCCATCCCGCATCCGCGCCGTCCACCCGGTGGTTTTCTCGCTCCAGCAATACTGGTGGACGTAAAAAGTGGATACCGGCTGGTCTGCCGAGGCTTCCCATTGCGCGGAGAAGTTGACTTGTCCGGGAGTCAATTCAATCCGATAAACAATTTTCAGCCGGTCCAGTTGAGAAAATTTTTCAAAAAGCAGTTTTTCCCCCCGGATTGCGCCGGAAAGAGGATTGATTTTTCTGCCGTCGGCGGTCAGTTCGGCGGCAATCAATTTTTCCACGCCTCCTTCCTGATGCCCCGCTCCGATAAATTTTCCCCCGGCGGGCGCGAAAACCGAACCGTTGTACCCGTTATTGTTGCAGATCATGACATCATTGAAAAAGATCTGCCCCGCCGCAAAGAATTGCCCTTCGAGGATTTTTACCCGGTAAGGGCCCGACTCAAGTGTTATATCCGCCCGCATGGATGCTCCCGTGATGAAACTGATAATTCCCAGAAAACAAATCCATTGATTCACTCTGACTTCTCCCATTTACAAAGTGGAATGCCGACCGGATTTCACTACAAAAAAAGGACGCTGGCCGAAGAACGCACAATGACATATTTGCCGGCGGGCCAGATCGGAGCATACATTTCGCGCAATGTAAGCAGGCTTTCCGCGCTGGCATGTCCGTCGCCCCATGAAATTTGAACCTGGCTGTTGTGGCGGAAATCGATGGAGGTGCCGCCGGTGTTCCATGAAAAAGAAGAATACTGCTTATTCACACTCGGGTTGAAAGTGTCGGCAAACTGTAAAAAATGAGCAGGATTCTTCATTCTTCTCTGCTGGTAAACCGTGGTGCCCGCTTTGGGGGCTCCGTTGACCGCACAGTAGGTTACGCCGTCGTTTTGTTCCAGGTATTTGGTGCTGAACCAGCCGGGATGGTAACTCCAGGCGTATGGAACCCCGTAAAAATAATTGTAATTGACGTCCTCTTCCGCCCCGGGAGGCGGCACGAGAGGTTCCGCGGCAGGACAGACGGCGGAAGAAAAACGGCCGATGTATCTGCTGATCGTGGAAGAGCAGAACCGTCCGGTGACCAGGCCATACAACAAAGCTCCATTCGGCGCGTCGTTGTATTTCATTAACGCGATTTCGTTGGAATCGCTGTAATACATTCCCATGGCGAGTCCGCATTGTTTGAGATTGTTCAAACAACCGGTCGCCCTGGCCTTTTCACGGGCTTTGTTCAATACGGGCAGCAGCATGCCGGCAAGAATGGCAATGATGGCTACCACGACCAGCAGTTCTATAAGTGTAAACTTCCTTATAGCCAGGCACTTGGAAAATACCTTGTTTCTTTTGTTTTTCATTTTTCATTCTCCTTGATTTCCGACAATTGCGCTCATGAAAAATTGGGTTTCAAAACCGATCATTTGAATTTTTTACCTCCTTGTATGGGTTAACGGGCAAATCCGGCAAATCCATGTCCGGGCTCAATTCTCCAGAATATCTGAATCAATGGCCCCCGCCTTGAAGTGATAGATTCCCGCCCCGCTGTTTTCCGTAAGGCCGAACCGTGACTTGAGCTGATTGTATCCCGGGACTTTTATCTCGGCGGTAACCGGCATCGGGCCCAGGGCGACGATCAGCACTCTCACTTGTCCGTCCGCGGTTTGAAACGCCCGGGCGCGCACCCGCCCGACCGGTTTGCTTTCGACGTTCACCTCCGGCGCCGGAGTGATGCTTACAATGAACGGCTCCAGCGATTTCATCACCTGTACCATGGCGACCACCGGCGGCCAGAGTTTTTCGGGGGCTTCCGGCTGAATCTTCGGCAGCCAGTGAAACAGCGTGGTAAACCCGTAAAAAATGAATCCTTTGGCTCCCATGATCGCGCAAAGCAGCGGCATGGCGCGCATTTCTTCGGCATTGGGGCCGCGGGTTCCTTCGAGCGCTTTGGCATCCCTGGCTCCGATGATGGCCCAGTTGAAGATCTGCGGCACCGCCCAGATGGGAAGTCCGGTGGTTTGAGCCCCTTCCATATAATCGATGATTTCATCCAGCTTCTGCTCTTTGGCCGTCGCTTTGACAGGATAAGGGTCCACGCCGAAAACATCTCCGGAAACGCCATAATAAGGCATATCCTGAACCCGGTATGTCAAAGTCCAGGCCGGATGCCACGGATCGATGCGGTTGACCATTTCGCGCAGCCGGACCAGTTCGGGGATACCGGACTGGGCCGTTTCATCGGAAACATACCAGGCCAGAAGCGCCGGATGGTTTTTGAAGCATTCGACCGCTTTTCTCGCCACATTGAATCCGCCGGCTTCCCCCGCCCATTGTTTGGTCCCGTGGGGGTGGTCGTTCATTTGCGCCGCAAGAGAAAAAATCAGCCGCAGGTTGTGCCGCTGAATCCGGTCCATTCCGGCGCGGAGATCCGCCACCGGGTCGCCGGTTTTTTCCGGCCCGCACAGAGAAAAACTGGAATAAAGCTGCAAGCAGTTGAATCCGGCGTCGGCAATGCGTTTCAGGCTGACTTCATCGGACAAGCCGAACACCCCGAGCGGCATGAACGGCTTCCCGTCGACGATCAGCCGCCCGTGCCTGTCCAGCGTCGCCGCATTGGACGGCGGGGACTGGGGCGGAATCACATTGACGTTGAAAATTCCTTCATAGAGATATTGTTTCCGCTTCAAATCAAGCAGCCGGACCGTCATTCTGGCCGGGCCTTCGGTCAATTTGCCAAGATCGCCCTGAAAGTCCGAATTGCGGTCGGACTGCAACACCATCTCCCGGGTTTTTCCCGCCTGAGCGAAGGTAACCAGCGCCCCGGGCGGCTGCGGCGATTTGGGGTCGGCATGGAGCGTGAAACGGCTGTCATTGGTCCGGAAGGTCAGATGGGTCGGCCAAGTCAGCAGCACGGAAACATCCGGCCCGGCGCTGCTGATCCTGAGGTCGTCGAACCATGTGGTGCCGGTCCAGCCGTGCCAGAGGTAACAGACAAACCGGGCGTCCCGGCCGGGACGCGGCTTGAACGAAAACTTCACCTCGGTATACTTGCTGTCGGGCGTATAAGCGGTATAGTCGATGTCGGTCAAATCACCATTTTTATTATAATATTCCACCGCACAGGCAACCAGTTTCTGCTTGCTCCCTGCGTCCTGCTTGAGGTTTTGCGAACGGATCGAAATCCGGACATTATACACTTTCGCCGGATTCAGGCCGGCAAGCGGCAGAGAAAAAGAAGGCCGCATGGAAGAATCGGTCCGTTCATGTTTCAGGGCCGACGTGCCGTTGACGCCCTCCCCGGGAGCAATCGAATACTGTTTCGGCAGGCGGGACCCGGGAGGAGCATCGAAACTTTCATTCAAAATAATTTCTCCGCCTCCGTGGACAAAGGTTTTGGCTGTTTTGACATCCGGCAATTCAGCGGCCAAAATCGACAATGTTCCGGCCAGGAACACCGACACGCTCCAAAAAACGAAGTACATGATTCACTCCTTCCGTTTCATTCAGTTTCAGCAACCGGTCATGGAAATTCTTAATCCCGGACCAGGCGGCTTGCTATTTTCTCCGCTGTTTCCTTCCATTGATCCGCTTTTGTGCCGAATCCCCGCAGCACGACGGCGTACGTCGGCGATTTCCTTTTCACAGCCGGGTTTTGCGGAAGGACAAGATCATACAGCAATACGCGGGAACCGGCGCGATCCCAGAAACGGGAATATCCGGCATGGACCGCCTCGGAGTTAAAAACTCCGATCATTCCTTTTTGTTCGACGGAGGAAAAAACGGCAAACCACCGGATGCTGCTGGGATTCCGGGTCAGGTAAAATTTCTCATTGCCCTCGAAGGTTCCCGAGGCGGAAATATCATTCTGAAACCGGGCGCACCATTGATCGTGAACTTTGCTCCAATGGAAGGTATAGAAATAGAACGAAACCAGCGGTTGATCGGCGACAAGCTCCCAATGGGACGCAATAGTGATTTCATCCGCCGTCAAAGTAAGGGCGGAAACAATCTTTATGCCGCCCAGCTGATACGTTTTCTCCAGAATCAGTTTATTTCCGGCGTATTTTCCCGAAGGCGGATCGACGATTTTGCCGTCAACGGTAAACCGGACAGAGATCAACCTGGAATCTTTGCTGTCTTCCCGGATGAAATTCGCCGTTTTCGGAGAAATCATGGAACATCCGGAATTGCAAAGCAAGATTCCGTCGAACTCGATGGAATTGAGACAAAAAGTTTTGTCGGAGATTCCAACCCGGTATTTCCCGGACTCCAATTCCAGCGGCGCCGCAAATGCGGAATGAAAAACAGACGCCATGCCGACCATGACGAACAAATACACGCTCCAATTCAGTTTCCCGTGCATACTCTTTTCTCCTCGGTTATCGGTTTCCTTTATTTTGATGCAAGAAAATTCCACTTTTTCATTTCCGATGCTCTTTCATTCGGATCAGGGCCGTAAAATTCAACTGATTTGTATTCCAGACTTTGCCGGGCGGGGGTCCGATGAAGTCCCGGGTGACCCCGCCGGCGGTCACCGGGAACAATGCGGAATGTTCCAATTGCCGCGGAACGGAGTTGGTCAGTTTCGCTTCCACCCGGATGACCGGATTTCCGGCTTCGATGGTATAGCGGAAGCATGCGGAAACTCCGGAAAGTCCCCGGGAAAAGGGACGTAGATCATTCCGGCAGAATGTGCCGGTGCATTCCATCACGAACCGTTCCGGAGAATTATCCAGCAGGTTGAATTCGGCCCAGCGGTCGTCTTGAAGACGCCAGACGCCGGTTTCGTCGGTCAGTTCGTCGCGCCAGGACACGCCGGGAAACGCTTTCCCGGAACCGGAAACAAAATATACGGGAAACATGTGTCCGTGGAAAAAGGTGCACCCGAACCTCTGTGTGTTCACGCGGACGAATCCGGAATCCGGCTCGATGAATCCGATCTTTTTCATACTGTCTGTTCCTCCGGATTTTTCACAGCCCGCCAGCGGACGAATACGCAATGCGAACTGTCATTCAATAAAAAGAAAGTTTTGTGAATTCCGGACAGCGGACATGCCGGACGCAGCCGCAGCACCGCCGGTTCGAGGCCGGAATGGCCGCCCGGAAAATCCCGGCCCACGTCGAACACCGCGACGGTGTCTTCGGGTTTCAGTGAATCGACATGCATGGTGACCTGGCCGGTCGGGTGTTCCACCGGCGCATCGAATTCGGCCTCGATGACCCTGGCGCCGCCGCCATAGTCGATGCTGCCGAAGCGGATGACCGAAGTATTGTCCGGTTCCCCTTCCGGATACAGCCAGTCGGAGGCGGAACGAACCCCGCCCGACGGCATTGCGGCGGGGTCGAACAGAAACGGGTCCCTGTCTTCCGGAACCGCGGCGATGACCGTGAAAATCCGACGGAATTTTTCCACCGGACCGGCCGCATCGAGGCCGGCGGGGGCAGCCAGCAGCACCCGGCAGGAACGCCCCGGCATTGTCAGCACTTCTTCGATCGCGCCCGAAGCGGAAGTTCCGGAAAATCCGCCGCCGCTGTCGAAGGAGGCAAGCGCATATACTCCGCCATCGGGAAGCGTTCGCCGGAAACGGAAATTTTCGGGTTTGTCGGTGTGGTTGATGAACACGGTTGCCCGCATGCCGTTCCAATCCCAAGAACTGGAAAGCACCGGAGGACTTGAGACGTAATAGGTTCCATGCCGTCCCCACAGCCGGGAAATCCGGCGCTGTCCGGGCAGGAATTCAACCGGCCGCGCCATTTCTCCCTCATTGAAGAAATCCAGCATCGACCGGCGCAAATGCATCAGGCGCTTGATGAAAACCCGGAATTCGTACCGGAGCGGCGAGGTGATTTTCTGATGCTGAAACCAGCCGATCTGTTCGCCGTTTGCGGTTTGGGTCGCGGCCTTGACAAAAGCGGCTTCAGGTTCCTCTCCGACCGAATCCAATCCGATCAGCTGGGTGCGTCCCGAATAAATGCGCGCAAACAGCGGAACCTGATTTTCGAGCATCCAGCGCCAATTCAGCAGACCGTGAAAAAGGGAAACACAATGTTCGGCGTTGTCCTCGGTGGTCAGCACCTTTTCCGGCGAGTGTTTGATCCAATGGTCGCGAACACGCTGGTAAACCGGATATTGTCCATGTTTAAACCACGCCTCGTTGTCGGCGATCCGGTGTCCATGCCGGGTCGAATAACAAAGCCGCGGCGCGGCGGCGCCGATCTGGTCGGCGTAAACGCCGTCGAAGCCTTGCGCCGCCAGCCGAACGGTCATTTCGTATTCAAACGTCTGGTAGGTTTCGGTATGCGGACACAGTACTGCACAGGGCAAGCCGTAATACTCGATGACGGCTTCGCCGGATGGGTCGATGACGGCGGCGGGAAGCGCCGCTTTGCTGTAAAGATAATCTTCTCCGCGCCGGTCGGGATTCTGCCAGATGCGCGCCGTGGTGTACGGCACCACCCGTATCCCGGCCGCCTGAAGCCCGGCGACGTCCTCCATCAGCTGCGGTGTCGCGCGAACCATCGGAGACAGCCAGCTCCCCGGCTCATTCCAATCGTAGAGGTGCAATGCGATCGGAAGCCCGAGATAGTCCCGCAGTTTTTTCAGCACCGGTGCAAATACCGAAAGATTCTGATAATGCATGTCGATCCGGAGCCACAAGGTATTCTCCCGCATCCATAAGGGGCGGGCGACAGGGTCCGGGGCTTTCTCCCACCATAGGGCGTTGATTTTGCCGAGCTGCCGCCGGTAGATTGTTCCGGTGTCGTACCAGTTGCCGCGAAAGAGTTCGGCGGCGGCATTGCATCCGGGATGAAATGAGTTGGGTTTTTCCGGTGATTCATAGTCGGGAGTCCACTTGAAATTGAATTCACATCCGGCAAAGCCGGCGGAAAATTCCAATTCCTTGGGGCGGGCGATCGGGTCTTCCGCCGCGCAATAAATTCCGGTTTCATTGTCGTAGTACGCTCCCATCGGAGCAAAGGCGTTGCCGCGCGGATAGAAACTGGTGTAACAGGCGTTCCGCTTCACCGCTTCGGGTGTTTCCACGCCGGACATTTGCGGAACCAGCATCACGTCACTGCCATGCGTCAGCGGGTAGAAGAGCATTGCCGGGAAAACAACCTGACTGATTCGCGTTTCCGGAGTGCTGTCATCCACGGACAGATCATATTCCAGCCGGTCCCGACCGAAGCAGAAGCGGCTGGTTGCGGTGAAACGGACCGGACAAGTTTCCTCCGGCTCATGCCGGTATCCGATGACGAAACGCTGAACTCCGTCGGATTCGACCGGCGGAGAAATCAATTCCGACACCACTTGCGGCTCCAATGGATCAAGCTCGAAGGTTTGGCCGTCCACCTTGAAGTTCAGCCGGAAAAAGCGATTTTCGGCACTCAGCAGTTCGCGCCGGGAAACCGTATCATACCATGAAACCACTCCGGCAAAACCATTGACGTCCGCCAGCGCCAGCCGGGAATTTCCGCCATCGAGAATCCGGAGCTTCCGGTCGCGCAACGCGGCGTCCGGATCGCGGGCCAGCTCCTTCCATCCGATCACCCCGGAGCGTCTGCCCAGGGCAAGGTTCCGCAGCGCCGACCCCACTTCAGGAGGCGCGTTCACCTGTTTCAGCAGCTCCATTTCCCCGGGGGTCAGCTCGACCGGAGGATGAAATCCCGGTTTGAGGCGCTTGTTGGACAATACCGATTCCCGAATCTGCTGTTCCGTAAAAGCCTTGCCGTGAACCAGAATCGACGCCACCGCGCCGCAGAAGCCGTATTCCCCGCCATAGCTCCGGCCGCGCCCGAAAACCAGCGGGTCCGGGCTTTCGGCGGGATGGGAATGCTCATGGCGCGCGTAAGCCACAGGCACTCCGTCAAAATAGAGCCTGACGTCGGTCCAGTCCTCTCCCTGGGAAGCGACACAGTGATGCTGTATCACCATGGCCGCCTGATGCCATTTTCCATCGGGGGGAATCACTCCGGCGCTTTGCGTATAGGCAATCCATTCCCTGCCGTTGAAAAAGTTCGCGAACAGCTTGTCTTTTTCGTGGGAAAACACCAGGTGATTTTCCTTGAAAAAGAACACTTCGCCAACAGCCGGATTCATCCGGCAGACGGCAATCATGGTCAACCCGTCGCCGGCTTGCAGATTTTCCGAACCATCGAAACGGAATGCCCTGCCGTCCGGTATTTTTTCAGGATTGAAGTCAAACTCAAATCGTTTCGGATCTTTTGACATGTACAGTTCCCTCATAAGTATAACGTGCGCGAAGCACCGGTCATCTTTGGATTCATTTTTTCAACCAGGCAATCTCCCGGGGCAGCACGAATTCGGGCCTCAGCGTCCGCATGTAGAGCGAACGCGGCAACAGCGCGCCCAAAGTGTTGCCGATGACCAGTTTCAGTTGGTTGCCCGACGGAAGCAGCGTTTTTTCCGGCACGGAAAAGCGGTAAGGACTCCAGCAGCGCGCCCCCAGCGGAACGCCGTTCAGCTCTGCCGTCATTACCAGATGGGAAACCCGGTCGGATAGGGCGCACAACGAGCTTTGATCACGTTCGCGGGGAGGAGAAAAATCGACTTCGAAGCCATCCGCCGCCACCCGGTCGAAAGACGTTGACAATTCCATTTTTCCGGTAAACAGTTCCAATCCGGAAATCCGACCGGAATTCAACGTTTCCGGGAGTGCGGAAATTCCGTCGCGTCCGGCCAGAAATTGTCCGGCCAGCACCAGCGGGTCAAGCAATCGGTTCGTCAGAGGATTCTCCTGAACCAGCATATATCTTTGCGCAAACCATTTGGAGGTTTTGAACCGGGCGCAAAAACGGTTTCCGCCGGGCTGAACCAGCGATGTGACCGGGAGGCGGAGATTGGCCTGGTCCCAAAGCTCGAACCGATCCATCGAAACGGCCGGTTTGCCATTGACGGTGAACGCATCCAGCAATTCCGCCGAATCGACAATAAAAGCGATGTCTTCCGGCACCGGTTCCGAAACGGCGAATTCTCCCCTTATCAGATAATACGGCGATTCCTCCGGGGTCACTCCTGCCTCGAACCAGCCCATGCGCGACACCGGCATCCATGCGGCCGGAGCATCGTAATCCGGCGCAAGCATGCCATGAGGATCGAAGGCGATCTCCCGCTCGGGCTGGAACAAATTGGGTGACAGCAGCCGGATTTTCCATTCCGGCGTTTCGCTTTTTCCGAGAATGCGCCGACCAGACAGCAAGGATTCCGAAACCGGCGGCAACTCTGTCGCACCGATCCGGTCGAATTCCAAAATCATCGACTCGCCTGACATCAAACGAAAATGCGTCGAATCCAGGCGGCAGACTCCGCCGTCGTCGGGATGATGCACCGCGATTTCCCCGATAATTGAAGTCGAGATATCGAATTCTGCCGTATTTTCGGCCAGATTCGCCAGCAGCAGCAACCGCTTGCCGGATTCATCCCGCCGCAGGCTCGTCAACACCGTTTCCGCACCAGCGCCGGAAAGCTCAAAGACGGGCGGTTTCAACACGGCCTCCAGTTTCCCGGAAAACGCCTTGTCGATTTTGAGATGAAGCCCGGCCGCATTCTCCGCTGTACGAAAACCGCCGGCCTCCGTCATCAAAAGCGTTCCGGCCGGAACTCCAACCGAAATCACCCAGCCGCCGGAAGCCTGTAGCGCCGCCAGGCGCGACGCAACGCGTTCGTCCAGCACCGGAGCGCCCGGAACAATCACCGTCGTGAAGTTGCCGCCCGGCGTATGAAGCGCTCCATTCCTCACCTCGGATTCCAGAATGATCCGGTCGAAAATCAATTCGAAATCCCGGTGGTTCCGCAGAAGCGCATCGGTGACACGGTTCAGCGGTTCCGCGGTGGTCGATTCCGGCGTAAGATTCCAGGTGGCGCTGACGACACGGGTACGGCACATGTTTGTCGTCGTCGGATAAAGCACTGCGATTTCAGTGTCGCATTTTCCGAAAACGGCGAACGACGAGAGTCGCGAGCAGTACCTTGAAAAATCCGCATACCGGCTCCAGAACGGCTGGGTGAAATGTTTTCCGCTGGCGAAATATTTCCGGAACCCTTCAATGGTGTATTGCAAACTGTTGTCATTGATGAAATTGATTCCCATTCCGGCCAGAAAGGCAACAAGCCTTCTCTGGTTTTGCAATGAACTGCGCCACGGCAGCACGCCGAAGGTCTCGCACATCACCCGCTTTGCCCCGGAATAACGGGCGATGGATGCGCCTCTTTTGACGGTGGAGGCAAGATTCCGCGTCCATCCCGGCTCGGAACCATAGTTCCACGGACTCGGCCGGTCGTCGAAACAGGTGACGTCCCCGAGCAAATCGACGCCGGGCATCTGGTTGTATTTAATCTGATCCTGAAGTTCTCCGGTTCCGCGCAGCATCTGCATCTGAAATTTCGGCTCTTCCGGTGTGCCGTGTCCGGTGGAAATCAGATGGTTTTCGGCACACCACCGCGCGATCTGTCCGGCGAAAGCTTCCCCCATCCGTTCACTGACCAGCCGCCAGTAGTCGTAACGGATTCTTTCCGCGCCGGGGACATCGTAAAAGATCGCCTCCAGGTGCGGAACCAAATTGTAATCATACCGTTCGCGGAACCATTGCGGCAGTTGCGGTGTCCACGGCGCCCAGGCTCCTTCGCTCCACAGGCTCGGCTCGTCATAGAAAAACCCTTTGACCACGGTGCCGAAAAACTCCCGGAACCGCGCGCGGTATTGCTCGTGAATGAAACCCATCCACGCCCTGACCGCATTCGGATTCAGCAAATCGATGTAACCGTGCTGATTCCAGGTGCCGTCGGCGCCGGTGCTGTTCCGGTCGATGCCGTTGGTATACTGGGGAGTAATGACCACAACCTCCAACGGCGAAGCGCTCCGGTTCATAAAGGAAAAATCCCCGTCGAGCTCGATTTTCCCGATGTCGCCCCTGTCGTCGAATGCACCGCACCACAGCGGCACCTCGGCCAGATCGAAAAAGACCGCGCATCCGGGATTGGCGAGGACGGTTTGCTTCACCAGCGGCCGGAGCCGATATTCCGGATAATCGCGCATCAGCCTTCCGCCGGCGGCTCCGCTGGGCCAGTTCAGATCGTCGTAAAGCCAGATTCGCATACCGCGGCGGGCGGCCTCGCGGATGGTAAAGCCGACGAAATCGAACCACGCCGCGGAAAGGAATTCCGGCTCCTCCAATCCGGAGGTTGCATAGATAAAAAATTCGGTGATGCCGCCGGACCTCATCTGATCCAGCTGGCGGCATATCTGATTGTATTCCAGCTTCCCGTTCCACGCCCACCACGGAACCGGCGCGTAAGCGGATTCATCAAAAGCCCAACCCTGTCTTTGAATTTCCATTTTGTTTCCCGTAAAAGTTTATTGGATCAAAGCGGCTTCACCTGAAAAATTCGGCTTTGCTTTTCAAGCCGGTCATTTTCGTTGTCTTCTTTCAAAATGATGCCGTTTTTCCCGTGCATGTCCGTTTTTACCGCACCGCGATCGTTACAATTCATGATTTCATTTTTTCGGACAGCTGGCGCGGAAAACCATTTTCGGCGGAATCATCATTTTAACCGGGGAAGCCGAACGGATTGCCGTTACCAGCTTTTTGGCCAGAAGCTCCGGCTGCACATCGATGCTGGTCAATTTCCAGTTTTTTGCAAACGGGGTGTCGCCGCGGCCGATGATGGCGACGTCGTCGGGAATTCGCAAATTGAGTTTTTGCGCGGCCTCGACAAACGGAACCAGCAAATAGTCGATGTTGCTCAGAATTCCATCGCAGCCGCCGGGCGCGGCCAGCCACTCCATGGCGTCGGATTCGGTGAGGCATCCCGAGAAATCAAACTTCACCGCGGCGAGCCCTTCTTCGGACAGCCGTTTTCTGACGCCGCACATATAATCAAAATTCGTTCCGCAGCGGCTTTTGAGGTCATTGATTTTTTCCCCGATGACCGCGATGCGTTTTTTGCCGTTTTTAACCAGGGCATCGGCGCTTTGATATCCGGCTTGAACCACATCGCAAAGAATGGTTTCGCACGGATAGTTCTGCTGCGAGTGTTCAAAGCGGTTGAAAGCAATTTTACGCACCGCGGCGGGAAACTGGCAGGACTTTTCGGTGAGCATCCGCCACAAACCGGGCTTGTTCAGCAACTCGCGGACATCAAATACATTCAGCACGAATCCGGAAGAGGCCAGGGCGATTTGAAGCGGCCGCGGGAACAATGCATGACGGTCGGTCATATAGTCGGTGATCAGGATCACTTCCTCGAACACGGAAAGATTGCTGACGAATATGCCCGTCCCTCTTCGAACGTTCACCAGACCGTCGCGCTGGAGCCGTTCCAGCACCCGCCGCATGGTCAAATGCGCCACCTGATACTGTTCGGCCAGAACAGTCCCTCGAGGCAGTTTTTCTCCGGGCAGCAACCGGCCAAGCATAATGTCCTCGAACAGTTTTTGATAAACCATTTCACCCTTTTGCAAAGCCATACTCCTTCGTTATGCGCATTATGTGTGATACAATGCGTGCTACTATTAATGATATATCAAAATGTCTGAAATGTCAAGAGCAAAATGAAAAAATTTTTCTTTTTTTGACAAAAATCGTATCGCGTCGGGCCGTGCATGGAAAACTCCAGTACGCTTGTGTCAAATGTCCTGAACGAAAGGACTTGCTCGGAGATTTGAACCCTCAATTACGCGGGTTCCCTTCCCTTTGCCGGAACCATTGAGGAAACCGGGAAACCTCCTTGACCTGTGATGTTGCCCGATGTGATGTAGTGTGCCTCTTGGAACGGGATTTGCTGGCGTTCCACGTTGGCCGCCGACGGCAGAAAACCCGGCTTGAGAACAGCGGGGATTTTTTTGAAGAAAAATCAAAGCGGGGTTTGAATAGTCCCGCCATGGGACTATATTATACAAACGAAAAGGGAACACACATGGAACTGCGAAATAAAATTTTCCTCGATGACTACATGCGGAAACATGCGGACAGTGTCACCCCCGTTGACGAACTGGATAAAGCTTGTCAAGCTGGCCAGATGGAAAATGCCGCAGGACATAAGGGACGCGATCCGGAGCGCCGATTTCCTTTCCGGGAACCGGGTGTTTTTCAATATCGGCGGCAACAAACACCGCTTGCTTGTCGTGGTGGTTTATACGGCTGGACGCGTCTATGTGCAGTGGATCGGAACCCATGCCGAATACACCAAGAAGAAGTTTTGAAGGAGGTTGAGACGATGGAAATCAGAACGATAAAGAACGATGAAGAAATGCGGATCATGAGCGAGCGGATCAACGCTTTTCTTACCGCCCACGCCGACGAACTGGACAACCTCAAGCCGGAGGATGCCGAGGAACTGGAATTGATGAGCCTTGTTCTTGGGGCTTACGAAGATAAGCGCTTTCACTTCCCGGAGCCCGACCCGATAGACTTCATCAAGTTCATGATGGAGCAGAAACGCTTGAAAGTGAAAGACATTGCGCCCTGTTTCGGAACGGCAAGCCGGGCGTATGAGGTTTTGAACCGCAAACGCAACCTTACTCTGGCGATGATTAAAAAGCTGCACGTGGCGCTCGGATGTCCGGCGGATGCCTTGATCGAAGCGTAGCCGCAGCGAGACATTCCCGCCGCCAGGACCGTCGAAAGCGCTCCGGGCTTTCTCTTTTTGCAAAGGTATGGCAGTTACGGCAACAACAAGGGAATCTTAGTCGTTGCCCGGTCATTATTCCCGGTGGAGAACTTTATAGCAAAAGTAGTTTTCTCTCGAATAGCCATACACGATTTTGCCGGAATTTATGTTTGAACCCAATAAAAAAAAACATGGAACCAGCAAGAACCGGAACCATGTGTTTTCGCTTCAAAAAATGGAGCCAGCTGAGGGATTCGAACCTCCGACCGACGGTTTACAAACTTGTAGTTCATACGCACAAAAATGCCCTGAAAAGGCAAAAATGTTCTAAAAATGTTCTAATTCCTCTTGAAAGCCTTCCGTATCATGCTATGTTTTTCCATATCTTTCAACGATTGGAAATGAGGTAAATATGGCGGTTTTTCAGCGAGCGACAAGCAAAGGGCACACACAGGAATATCATTTCAAATTCATGTTCAAGAGGAAAACCTACTATGGCGTATGTGAAGGCTGTACTACAAAGGTGAAAGCGGAAGCCTATGAGAAACTTCAAATCGAAACATTAAAAAGGGGAAGTGAACAGAGAACGGCCAAAGCGTATGCCGAGAATCTGCGTGATCTTTTGACGGGTGGACATGAAATAAAACTATCGGAAGTTTTTCAGTTGGCAATGAGTAAGCCTCGAAAGAGAGCCTTTTCGGAAAAACAAGGACAGCGGAAGCAAGCTATTTTTGACGATTTCATCGCGTTCATGACTGAAAAGTATCCTGACATTGTGAATGTTCCGCAAGTTCAAGTTGCACATGCCGAAGAATACATTGCCTTCATACGAGAACACGGCAGATTTAGCAAGGACGTTGTATATGAAAGGGCAGGGAAAAGCTTGCAGTGGAAAACTCCTGAAAAGCTCTCAAACAAAACCGCAAACGATTTTCTTATGATTTGTAAGGAAGTTTTCTCGTTGGTAATGAGAGATTGCGGCTTGCTGGACAACCCTTTCAATTTCATACCGAAATTGTCCCGAGAGGAAACTTGCCGTGAAGCATTTTCGGAGGAAGAAATCAAAGCTATCCGCAACAGTAAAAATGATTTCTGCCGAAATCTGTTCAACATAGGATTTGTGACCTATGACAAAGCTGTTTTAAGCGTGATTTTAGGAAAATATGGATTGACAGTATAGGGGGTATTTGAAAATCCAAAAACTTCCCCAGAGGAAATAGGGCAAGCCAAAAAATGGATTGATTTATCGGAAGCGATGAAATTGACGAGCCTTTCCTACTCGACGCTCTGGAGAGCATACTCGCAAGGGGAAATCCAATACTTCAAATCATCCAACAGCAAAAAGGGAAGAGTTCTCCTCAACTCTGATTCCCTTGAGAAATGGATCAACAGCCACACGCAACCCACCAAGAAGTAATAGGGAGGGAATCGAATCGGTTCCCTCCTTTTTCGTAGGTAAATGAACTCAATTTAGAACATTTTTAGAACATTTCATGAAAAAGAATGCTTTGGATCATCATTCTTTGAGACAAGATGAATTCATTTTCAGCATTCTTTCAAAAGATTCCCCTTCCAAAAAATGTTCTAAAAATGTTCTAATCTGAGGCGAAATAGCCATGATTTTCAGTGATTTTCAGTATCTTTCAAAAGGAAGGGAATTAGGCTAATTTGAGCTCAAAAAAGTGGAGCCAGCTGAGGGATTCGAACCTCCGACCGACGGTTTACAAAACCGTAGCTCTACCACTGAGCTAAGCTGGCTTGATTTGCAAATCAGAAATAATATGCCACGAAAATCGAAAAAATCAAATTTTTCTCCGGGCGAATGCTGACTTTTTCGGAAATCCGTGCTATATTCCGGAATGATGAAAAACAATGTATATGTACTTGTGGCGGACTGTCATATCTGCTCCCATTCGGAGGACGAGGGCGATTTTTTCGAGATGCTGGACCGCATCGCGGAATTCTCCCCCGCCGGCGTCATCTTCCTGGGCGATATTTTCGAGCTCTGGATCGCGCTGGACGGATATGAATCCTCCGAGCATTCCCGTTTTGTCGGATGGTGTTCCGCGCACAAAGCCGAAATGGAAATCGGGTTCATCGAGGGCAACCACGAATTTTATGTTTCCGATACGCATCGGGAGGCCTTCTCCTGGATCGACGATGTTTCCCACACCTTCGGAAATGGGATTCACTTCATTCACGGAGATCTGGTCAACCGGGCGGACCGCAAATATCTCCTGCTCCGGAAACTCGTCCGGAATCCGTTCACCCGCTTTCTGCTGCGCCTGACGGCTTCCGGCATCGGGCCGGCCATTGCGGAAAAGGTGCGGGTGTCCCTGAAGCCCACCAACCTCCAGCACAAACGGCTTCTTCCCGTCGCCCACCTGGAAAATTACGGGCAGACGGCAGGCCGGGAAAAAATCCATACGATTTTTTCGGGTCATTTCCACGTGCGGAAGAATATCGAACTGCCGGACGGGGTTTCCGCCGAAATTCTGCCCGCGTGGGGGAATTGCGGCGAAATCGTCCTTCTGCGGCCGGATTCCTCCCCGGTCTGCGGTCCGTGGCGGGAGCTTCTTGTTTAAATTGTGACACACAAGAAGGCGCAGGTTGTGTCAGAATGTCGCATCTCAAATATTTTGTAAAATTCTGCGGAACAGTCATTTGAATTGAATTTTTATTAGCATTTTTTATTTTGGCATGCTTTCTGCTGAAACTTTCGGTGGTCGATGTTTTTCTTATGACCGCCGGAAAAGGCGATAACAACAGGAGGTGTGAAAATGAACATGCTGGCAAAAAGCAATGCAAACCAGAACACGGGTGTGAGTGCGCCGGTCACCTTCAATGACCTTGTAAGGGCGATGTTCGGCCATTTCCCGGAACTGAGTTCAAGCTGGTTCCGCGAACACGCCAAATCTTCCCTTCAGGTGGAAGTGCATGACAAGGAGGTGAGTGTCAAACTCCCCTTTGCGGGCTGCACCGCCAAAGATTTCCAGGTGGAAATTGTCGGTGATTTCCTGACCGTGAAAGCCAAACATTCCAGCGAGAAGAAAGATGAAAAAGAAAAGCATTACATCTGTCATGAACGCTCCGTGGAGGAATATGAAGAGAGTGTGCGACTCCCGGTTATGGTCAAAGGCTCTGAGGCCAAGGCCCAATATGCGGATGGGGTTCTTACGCTCACAATTCCCCGTGCGGCCGAAAGTGCAAAATCGTCACGCGTAGTCCAAGTGAAATAAATAACCCGAAACGATGAAGGAGGTCACGAAAATGAGTACAGAAGTCGCCAAAAAAGAAGAAAAATTTTTGGAAGTGATTCCCGCCGCCGACATCATCGATGAGGAGCATGATGCCATCCTCTCGCTGGAAGTCCCCGGCGCCAACGCAAAGACGGTCACCGTAGAGGTCAAGAACCAGCTGCTTACGGTGGAAGCAAAGAGCACGCTCTGCCACTGCGGGGCGCCGCTCCTTTACAAACGCTCCTTCCAGCTTTCGGACGCGGTCGATGTTGAACATATCACCGCGAAAACCCAGGACGGCGTACTGACGCTGACCCTGCCGAAATCGGAACGGGCCAAGATTCACCGGATTTCTGTGGAATAATCTTCCCCTTTCCTGTCACAGGAAAAGCCCCCGTTTCAGACCAATGCCTGAGACGGGGGCGCCTTTTTGACTTTTGTACGGAATGACGGAAAAATTGCGTCCGTCAGACATCCGTCAAAGTTCCGTCACATGGCTTCGGGAACGCCGATCGTGAGGGTGGAAAGACCGTCCGTCAGAATGTCGCGCACCGCGAAACAGAGTTCCAGGCGGGTGTTGACCAGCGCCAGATCTTCGGCATTGAGCACCGGTTTTTCCCGGTAGAAACGATTGAACGCCTTGGCGAGATCCAGCAGGTAATTGACCAGCACGGAGCAGTCGATTTTTTCCGCCGCGCTTTTCAGGGCTTCCGGATACAGGGACGCGGTGACCGCCAGGGAACGCTCCTCCCCGGAATCCAGCAGGGACCAGGCGGGAGCGCTTTTGCCGCGGACGAATCCGCGGTCGGCCGCTTTGCGTGCGATGGAGTTGATCCGGGCACAGGCATACTGGACATACGGTCCGGTGTCGCCTTCAAATTTCAGGGAGGCCTGCGGGTCGAACATCATGGTGGTCTTCGGATTGAACTTGAGGAGCATGAACTTGAGCGCGCCCATGCCGATGGTTTCAGCCCGTTCCTCGAGGTCGGCCGGAGCATTTTCCCCCTCTCCGACGCGTTCGAGCGTGGCATTTCGGGCGAGTTCGTGCATTTCGTCGAAAAGATCGTCGGCGTCCACCACGGTGCCTTCGCGGCTTTTCATCTTGCCGGTGGGGAGGTTGACCATGCCGTAGGCGAGGTGGCGGAGATTGTCCGCCCAGGAACAGCCCATTTTCTGGAGGATGGCGAAAAGCATCTGGAAATGGAGGATCTGTTCATCGCCGACCACCCAGATCTGGGAGTCGGGCTTGAATTCGTTGTATTTGAGGAGAGTGGTGCCGATGTCCTGCGTGATGTAGACGCTGGTGCCGTCGGAACGCAGCAGAACCTTGGTCCCGAGCTTGCCGAGGTCGGCCAGAACCGCGCCGTCTTCGCGCCGGGTGAAGCAGCCCAGTTCGAGACCTTTTTTCACATTCTCCCTGCCGAGAAGATAGGTCTCGCTTTCAAGGAACGTTTTTTTGAATTCGACGCCCATGCGCTTGTACGTCTCGTTGAAACCGGCGATCACCCAGGAGTTCATCAACTTCCAGAGGGCGACCGTTTCGGGATCGGACGCCTCCCATTTCCGGAGGAGCTCCTGCGCCGCCGCGCCGATCTCGGTTTCCAGAAAGAGCTCTTCGTCGGATTTGTCCGACAGTTCCGGTTTCTCCGCCCGGAGAGCGGTGAGCTGTTTTTTGAGTTCATCGTTGTAGCGCACATAATAGCTGCCGACGAAATGGTCGCCCTTGACGCCTGCTTTTTCCGGGGTGTCGCCGTTTCCGAAACGCATGTAGGCGAGCATCGACTTGCAGATGTGGATTCCGCGGTCATTGATGAGGTTGACCGGGATCACTTCGTGTCCGACCCGCGCCAGCAGTTTGCAGGCGCTCATGCCGAGCGTGTTGTTGCGGACGTGTCCGAGGTGCTGGGGCTTGTTGGTGTTCGGGGCGGAATATTCAATGAGAATCCGGCGCCGGGCTTCTCCGGGCAGGAGTCCTTCCGCAAGGATTCCGGGGACGTTTCCGACGGTGTCGCGGAAAAGAGCCCCGGCGTGGAGCGTCACGTTGACGAACGCCTTGATGCGCTCGACTTTTTTCACATCGGGATCGACGGAAAGCAGCCCGGCGACGTTCTCCGCCAGCGTGTCCGGGGAGACCTTGAAGAATCTGGCGAAGCGGAAACAGTTGATCGTGACGTCCCCCGCCATGCCTTCGGGACATTGTTCCGCCGTAAGCTGCCACCCGGCAGGGATTTGCGCCTGGGGAAACGATTCGGCGAGACGGGTCTGGAGGACCCGGGTGCATTGCATGTTCATGAAAAAATCCTTGTGCTGTTCAAAGTGTCGTTCGGATGAGGGTTGCGGGGCCGCCTTCCGGGAGCGAAACGGAATAGCTTCCGAAACAGGCCGGGATCAGGCAGGTCGATCCGACCGGGACTTTCGTGGTTCTGGATTCGCTGCCGACGACGAACGGCTTGTTGATTGCGGTCAGGAGGTGGAAACTGGCGCTGGATTTGGTGGAGTCGTGCCAGTCCGTGGTCAGCAGCAGTTCATCCACCTTGAAGAACGGACAGCGGTTGATGATGGGGAACTTGCGGTTGTGGTCCACATTGTCGCTGGCGCCGGTGATCCGGGGAACGGTGCGGTCCATGAAATCGATGCTTTCGAGCGCCTGTTCGATGTGAAGCGTGCGGGGCTTGCCGTCGGGAGCGGTGCGTCCCCAGTCGCTGATGCGGTAAGTGGTGTCGCTGTTCTGCTGGATCTCGAGGATGAGGTTTCCGGCGCCGATGGCGTGCACCCGTCCGGCGTTGATGAAATAGGCGTCGCCGGCGAAGGAATCGAAGACCTGAAGCTGCTGTTCGATATCGGCCGAATGGAGGTTTTCCATAAACCGCATCCGGGAGGATTTCGGGCTCAGTCCGGCGATGATCTTCGCGCCTTTTTCGGCATGGATGATATACCACATTTCCGTTTTGGGCTGGGCTCCGCCGCCCAGGCGGGCGCAGGCTTCCTCGTTCGGATGAACCTGGAGCGAGAGACGCCGTCCGGCGTCCAGCAGTTTGACGAGAAGCGGAAAGCGCCCCCCCTCGTACGAGTGTCCCACGAAATCGCGTCCGTAGTTTTCGACCAGCTCGTGAAGGGCCGTTCCCTGGAGGTCTCCATTCAGAACGTGACTTTCGCATTCTTCCCGGTCGCAGATTTCCCAGGATTCTCCGATCGGCTGGCCGCCTTTGGGAACGGGACGCTTCAGGAGGTCCGCCAGCTTATGACCTCCCCACATGACCGGCTTATAAACAGGCTCAAAGAGCAGAGGATACAGTTCATCCTTATCCAAATTGATCATTTTGCACCTTAGGATTTGCATTTCTGTTTTTTACATGACGGAAAATATAGCCCGTTTTCGGAAAAATAACAGTCCGGCAATGAAAAAAAGGTTCTCTTTCGTTGAAAAAGGGCATGCCGGACGGCATTCCGCGGCGGAACGGCAAAAACTTATATTTTCCGTGAACGCGCCGAAGCGGATGAAAAAAATAATCACCGGATTCGCATTTCCGGACTTGATTTCTTCGGAAGGGCGGATTATTTTTCTTCCAGCTCCCAGAAGAACCGGAGGCAATATAACCGAAAGGATGGGGGATTATGTGGAACAGCCTGTTTTCCGCGCCTGAAATCATTGGAGGATTATCGAGAGGGAGTCTTTTCTGGAGAGGCGTCCTTGTATTCCTGCTGGGATTGCTGTTTGTGCTGAAACCGCTGCTGACGGTTCTTACCCTGGCCGCGATTCTGGGCTGGGGATTCTTCTTCGGCGGGATCTGGATTGTTGTCAGCGCATTTCTTCTGGAGCGGCGCCGCATCGCCTGGTGCATTTACGGTTCCCTTTTCTTTGTTCTCGGAGCGCTCCTTCTGATGAATCCGATGGTGGAGGTCCTGGCTCTGGCCTGGAGCACCGCCACGCTGTTTATTTCCGCGGGAATCATCGGGATCACGGTCTGCCTAGCGGCGGGGAATGCCTCCACCCGGGTTCTTCTGCATTTCTTTACATCGGTTCTCAGCATTCTGCTCGGGTGCATGCTGTTCGTATGGCCGCTGCTCGGCCTTTCGAACCTGATCTGGGTGGTCGGGGTCCTTCTGGAAGCGGAAGGCGTGGTCCTGATGGTGCTGGCCTTCCGGATTCCCTGTCAGCAAAACAATGAATCGGATGATTCTTCCGATCCCGCCGATCCTTCGCCGCCGCAGGACTGAATGGTTTCGGTTCCCTGCTTCCGGGCACGGGGAGAGTGCCGGATAAAATATTGTATTTTCTGACAAAATATTGTATTTTTTCCTTTCCCGGTTCCTTGCAAAAAAACTTTCCCCGGTTATAATAACACGGTTGCTGTATTCCATTCTGATTTCATTCTTGAAAACAAAGGAGATGGTATGAAAATCCGGAATCTGGCCGCTGTGTTTCTTCTGACCGGAATCGCCGCTTCCGCCGCCCCGGCAGCGGAAACCGGAGCCCTTTTCCCCCCGGACGTCGTGAACGCCGCGCAGGGAAACCGGGGAAAAGTCGCCTTGTCCGAACCGGGAAAAGCTCAAATCACTTCCGGGGAAAAGAATCTCATTTTGAAGCTCGCGGAGCCTTCCGAAGTCAAGCCGCTGGCCCATGTGTCAGGGCGGATGGATGCCTCCGGCAAAGGGAAATGCGGATTTTTCATGGCCGTCTATGACAAGGACGGGCGCAAGATCGGGGAAGAAGTCAAATCCCAGTCCGTGACCGGCAAGCCCGCGCCAATGACATGGACTTTCCGGGTCCGGAAGACATACGGCGGAAAAATTCCGTGCAGACAGTCCATCTCGGTCTTCGTGGAAAAAAATTCGGATGTCACCCTTTCCGGCGTCAAAACGGAAGTCGATAATGCTCCGCCGAACAGCACGCTGACCGCGAAAAACCGCACGGACTGGGCGGCCGGGACGTATACGGTCCTGACGAAGCGCGCCCAGACCCAGAAGAACATTTCCGTCATGTTCCTGGGCGATTCCATCACCATGCTCTGGGAATTTCCCAGCGACCACAAGTATCCGGGCGGCCTGGATTCCTGGAACAAGCATTTCAAGCCCATGGGCGCCTCCAACTACGGGGTGTCCGGCGATACGGTGGAAAACGTGCTGTGGCGCGTGACCGAGGGGAAACAGCTGGAATGCAATCCGTCGCTGATCGTCCTGATGATCGGGACCAACAATCTCCATCGGCAGCCGTTCAATACGCCGGAGGAAATCGTCGCGGGGATCGACCATCTGATTCAGGTGATCCAGGCGAAGCTTCCGAAGACGAAGATCCTTCTGTTGGGCGTGTTCCCGCGCCGGGGCAGCCATCCGATTCCGGAAATCAATGCGAAATTGGCGGAAGCCGCCGTCGCCCGGAAGGTTTCCTTTATGGATCTTTCCGAAACGTTCCTCCGGGGAAAGAAGGAAGTCTCCGCGGAGATTTTCCGTGACGGCCTCCATCTTTCTCCGGCCGGATATGAAATCTGGGCGCAGGCGCTTCTTCCCGAAATCGGGCGGCTTCTGCCAAAATAACCCTTCGGCGGAAGGATGTTTCCATGCTGGAGTTTCATTTGCACCTGGACAAAATGAAACGGAAATATCCTTTTCCAGTCCCGCTGATCGGGCTGGGATATTCCACGGATTTCCCGGTCTCCCAGACCGTCGTTCACGACAAGTTCTTTTTCTCCTTTATCCTGAAGGGGACCGGAAACCTGCGGATCGACAACAAGGAATATTTTCTGAAAGCGCCCTGTGTCTTTCTTCAATACCCCGGCGTGATGATGCATCACAGTTCCATCGGGGGCTGGGACGAGCTTTTCGCCGGGTACGCCCCGGAATCGGTTCCGCTGCTGAAAAAAATGAATCTGTTCCAGCGCAGCGTTCCCACCTGGAAGATCGACAACTATAACGAATTCATGCGGACGTTCAACCGGGTGATCGGCCTTGCCCGGCGGGTCAATGAATACGGCGTCCCGGACATGCTGGACCGTCTTCTCCAGGAATTGGTCCTTCTCTCTTTTCAGAAAGGGGAAGAGCAAAACCGGAACGAGAAAGACGAACGGGTCGGGAAAATCATCGCCTATCTCGACACGCATTATTCGGAAGAGATCAACTTTCTGGAGCTGGTGGCGCTGCATGGGCTCTCCTATTCCTCCTTCATCCGGCGCTGGCGTTCGATCTTCAATATTTCCCCGCAGAAATATCTGCTTCAGGTCCGCATGAAACAGGCTTCCTCGCTTCTCCTGGAAACAGACATGCGGATCAATGAAATCGCGGAAATGCTCGGTTTTGACAATCCTTTTTATTTCTCGAAGGTTTTTCGAGATTTTTACGGCATGACAGCCTCGAATTATCGCGGGAAGGCAAAAAACATTCAGAAATAAATGACAAAAAAATAGATTTTTTTGACAATTTATTATAGGCTTTTTCCCGCTTCCTTTCTTGCAAAAGCTTCCTTTTTTTATATAATATGTCCAGATGAAAACAAACCGGGAAAAGGAGTTGCTTCATGTACAATACTCTGGATCGGGAACAAAAAGCATGGGTGGACCGTGTTTTCGCGCAGATGGATGAGCGCCAGAAGCTCGGACAGCTTGTCTGTGAACGCGGATATTATCTGAGGGAAGAAGTGAAACAGCCGGCGGAGTGGCTGAAAAAGTATCCCGTCGGATTTCTTTTCGTGGGATCGGAAGTGATCCAGCTCCAGTCGGAAAACGTCGGCGACGTCAACCGGGTCACGCAGTACGCGAACGGGACCGATTATGCACCCGTGGTCTATTGCGGCGATTTCGAGCGCGGCATCGGCGACAATATCGCCGGATACACCCTGCTTCCGCGTCTGATGGCCCTTTCCGCCGGTTTCAGCGAAAAGGACGCATACGACTACGGCCGCATCATCGGCGAGGAAGCCAACCAGCTCAACATCCGCTGGGCGTTCGGCCCCGTTTCCGACCTCAATGTCAACCGCGACAACCCGGTGACCAACGTCCGCTGCGCCGGCGACAATCCGGATCATGCGATCAAAATTCTTTCCAATATCGTGCGCGGAATGCAGGAGCACGGCTGCGCCGCCGCCCCCAAGCATTTTCCGGGCGACGGTTCCGACACCCGCAACCAGCACTATGTCACCAGCCTGAACCTCCTGCCGAAAGAAGAGTGGGACCGGTATCACGGACGCGTTTTCAAGACGTTGATCGACCAGGGCGCGATGTCCATCATGATCGGACATATCGGATTCCCCGCCTCCGAGGAAATGGACCCGGTCCGGGGCAAATTCCGCCCCGCCACGTGCAGCAAGCGGCTGATGACGGACCTCCTTCGCGATGAACTCGGCTTCAAGGGCATCATCCTGACCGACGCCCTTTGCATGTGCGGCTATGCTTCGTGGGCCGACTATGAACAGCGCACCCTCGACTCCTTCAACGGCGGCGTGGATATCTTCCTCTGGCCCGAAACCGAACGTTTCTTCGACCTCATGGTCCGCGCCTTCGCCGACGGCCGCGCCTCCCGCGAGCGTCTGGACGATTCCGTGAAGCGGGTCCTGGCGTTCAAAGCCAGGCTCGGGGTTCATCGGGAGCGCAAGGTGCTGGAAGCCAAGGCGCTGGAGGCCAAGTTGAGGGAAAATCGTGAACTTGCCCTGAACATGGCTTACAAGGGAGCCACGCTTCTGCGCAACCGCAAGAATCTGATTCCGCTGAAATTGAAGAAGGACGCGAAGGTGCTCGTCCTGGTGACCCCGGAAACTCCCGGGCCGATGAAAGGGGCCATCGAATTTCACAATGAACTCAAGCGCCGCGGATATGATGTGACCTATGCGCCGTTCTCCCAGTTCAGCGCGGTCAAATCGGTGGTGGAGAGTTTCGACGCGGTGTTCCTGATTTGCAACGCCCAGCCGATCTATTCGGATTACCGCGGCTTCAATTTCGCCCTCTGGGACTTCATGGCCAACCGCGACATGGACCGCTGGATCATCGTCTCGACGGGTTCGCCCTACTATCTGTATGACGTTGCGAGTGCCGAAACCTATGTCAATGTGTATTCGGACAGCACGGTCTCGATCGTTGCCGCCGTCGAAGCGATTTTCGGGGAGAAACCGTTCCTCGGCCGTTCGCCCGTCGGCGTGGAGCACTGTTTCAGCTTCGGCGACGGAATCATCACCGGGTAAGATGAATGCATGCGGAATTCAGCCTCGATGAAAGCAGTTTGCCGGACCGGAAAGCAAAAATTCGGAAATTTGTTTTCCACCGGCTTGACAAAGAAAAAACAGATATTATAATATTTCATTAGACACACGAGTGTCTAAGGGAGAAAACAATATGGCGGTAAGACAGCAGGATGTGGCGGAAGCGGCGGGAATCGACCGCTCCAGCGTGTCGCGGATTCTCAACGACGATCCGCGGGCTCTTGCGTTTTCCGAAGAGACCCGCGAAAGGGTGCACCGCATTGCGGCGGAAATGGGCTATCTGCGCAATCTTCCCGCGGCCACCGTCCGCCGCGGTTTCGACAACGCCACCGTCGCGATCATTACGCTGGGGACGTTCGGGAATGCGCCGTATCATTCGCAGGAAATCCGCGTGATCCGCGATCTGAACGGCGCCGGATTCGGCACGAAGCTCTACACGGGCACCGACCTCAGGAGCATTCTCCGGGAGGTCGAGGGGTCCCGGATCCGCTATGTGTATCTGTTTGCAAGCGAATATGCCGACCGGGAATATGCAGCGGAATTCTGTTCCAGGCATTCGATCCGTCTTGCCTTGCGGGTTTCGGTCCAGGAGTTCCCCGGTTTTCCCGTTTTCGACAACGACAACTGGCGCAATATGGATACGATCGTCGATTTCCTGTGGAAGCTCGGACACCGCTCGATCGCCTTGTATTGCGGACCGCACTGCTACTTCGTTCAGACGAATCAGCGTCATCAGGGATTTCTGGATTCCCTCCGTTCGCACGGGGCAAAACCCGGAAAAGGGCGGGTCATGTGCGAAGAGTTTTCGGAAAAAGCCCTTCTGGAGCTGCTGCGCCGTGCGCTTCCGACCGCATTGTGCTGCATTTATCCAAGCCTGACGGTCCGGGTGTTGTTTGCGCTGACCCGGTGGAATATCTGCGTTCCCGAGGAAATTTCCGTTCTCAGCTACGGGTATTATTCGGAAAACCGGGCCGCCATTCCGACGCTGACGGGATTGAATGACGACGGCATGGACATTTCCGGTCACCTGCTCCGCTATTTCCGGGCCGGGAATGCGAAGAACGGAAAAGCCTTTTCTTTTTTGAGCCGCGGATTCATAATTCCGGGGGATTCGACCGCCGCGCCAAGCGCTTCCGGCCGCCTTTCCCTTCGGAAGAAGCTTGCGGGAATCGGGATCGTGCCGGAACTTTCAGGAAAAAAATAAGAACGGAGGCAATGATATGAAATTCGGAAACAGATTCATTTCCATGAAACAACCATCGGGAGGACAGAACAAAATGAAGACATCCGCCGTAAACCCCAAAGGAATTTTCACGCTGATAGAACTCCTCGTCGTGATTTCGATCATCGCGATTCTCGCCGGAATTCTGCTGCCCGTGCTGAACAGGGCCCGGCAGAAGGCACAGCAGATTTCCTGTGTCTCCGACATGAAGCAGATCAGCACGGCTTATTTCCTCTACATCGATACCTGGCGCGACCAGATTCCAACAGGACAGGGCATGTGGGTTTCTCCCCAGTGGTATGACCTGGTCCTGCCGTTCACCGGCGGCAATAAAAAAATCTTCGTGGACTGCCGCCGCCGGACCCAGCCCATTCCCGGAAGGACAACAGTGAATGATTATTTCACTTTTTCCAGACTCGGCATTGCCGCCGCCCAGCAGATTTTCCTCCAGGGATATTATGCGAATCTTTCAGACCGGAAACACCGCAGCATCGTTCAGCCGTCCAGAAAGGTTCTTTTCGGAGACAGTATTTCCGGAAAACCGGACGGAGATTCCGTTTCGTATCAGGGAGCCATGTGCGGCGCATACTACATGAACGACGGACAGCCCTGGACGTGTTCCTTTCATCATCTGAACCTTGCCAACCTCATTTGTGCGGACGGACACGCCACTACGGGACGCAAAATCTTCCGTCCGTATTCGCCCGGATTTCTGCTGGCATACTGGAAAAATTTCACGATGACCGAAATTCCGGATCAAGATTTTCAATAAAAAATAAACGGGTGAAATCGGCCGCACGGCATGATTTCATAAAATGCAAGGATGGAAAAATGATCAGATTGCTTTTTTGGATCGGCTGTATTTTTTTCGCGGCAGGCGTGCATGGAACGGAACTGCCCCTCCGGAGTTCATTTGATAAATCGGACCCGAAAACAGGTGTTCCGCACGGGTGGTACCTGAACGGTTTTTCCAGCCTCAAACCCGATCCGGAAATCGACTATGTCGACCTTGGCGGGGGGCAGAGAGAAATTCATTTTTCGGAGATCCGGGGAAAATCGGGATTCCTTCTTTGTCACAGCAATCTTTTTGATGCGCATGACGGCGATAAAATCGTCATCCGGGCGGAAGTCAAGGGAAAAGGGACGGGCATTTTCCAGCTTCAGGTTTTTTCCGGGAAAAAGTGGCTGGCGGTCGTCAAGGGGGAAACGTATTCGATTCCTTCCGAATGGAAAACCGTTACCGTGGAATTGCCGGTCCCGAACGTCTCCAAACCTTTTCCGACGGACCGGGTGATGTTTACGTTCGGAGCCTCCCGGGGATCGGAACTGTACTTGAAAAATCTTACGGCTGAACGGAAGGAGAAAAACGATTTTTCCGGAACGGTTCCCTTTCCCCGTCAATGGATGGTTTTCCTGCCGGTGAATCGAACATTCGTTCCTCCGCCGGAGATGCTGAACCGGATTCCTCCGGAACTGGATGGAGTCAGGGGGCGTCCGGTGTTGTATAACGGGAACGAAATGGATCTGGCTCCCCTGTTCGGCGAGCAGAAAGCCCGGAATTGCGCCTGGCTTTTTGCAAAGCTCACGGTTCCCGAGGCCGGCGCCTATACGATCGGAGCCGGAGCGGACTGGTGGATGCGGTTTTTCATCAATGGGCAGAGTGTCTTCGATACCATGGACAAGGGGAACATCAGACACCCTCCCCGCATGAAGGATCATATCTTCACGGTCCAGCTGAAAAAAGGGGAAAATATCCTTGCGGTGCAATTCATCACCGGGAGGCAGTTTTCCAGGATTGCCTTCGGCGGACCGGTTGAACTGCAAGTCATCCATCAGAAATTCCGTGTCGTTCAAGTCCTGTCCGAAGACTCTTTTGAGGATATTCATTTGAAACGCGCCGGAAATCCGGTCATTGTTCAAGGCAATCCGACGCCCGGAATGCTGATCCTGACCGGCCAGGGCGTTTACACGGCCGGCCCGGAGACGACCCTTTCGCTCGAAAAGAATACATTCTCCCTGCCCAGGATTGCTTCCAGCCAGTATTTTGCGACCGGCCTCCGGATTCAGAATTTCGGACGCTCCGCACGGGTGGATTCCCAACTCCGCCTGATGTTCCGGGAAAAGGGAACCCGGGACTTCTGCGCAATGGAACTGGAACACCGGAAAAATGCGGAAACGGTGGCCTGTAAGATCATCGACCGGGGAAAGACCGTAAAAACTTTTGATTTCCCATATTCCATCCTTCCGGCGGATTTCCTCTGGGTCGTCAATGCCGCCGGAAAAACGGTCCTTTCGATCAGCAGCCTGGCGGACAGCAGTTTCCGTTCCGTCAGCGCCGAAGTCCCCTTTTTTCAGGAACTGAACGACCGGGAGTTTGAGGTCTCCGGACAGTTCCGCTCTCTTGAGAAGTCCCCCGCCGAACTCGTCGTGGATAACCTCATGGCCGGGATTGCCTCCAATGACTCCATGGAAACCCAGGTGCCCGTCCAGCTGGACATCCAGCCGGCCTTTGATCCGGTCAAGGCGGGCTGGAAGCTCGTTTTTTCCGACGAATTCGACGGAAACGGCATCGACTGGACCCGGTGGGCCGCCAGTGAAGCCGCAAAGAAGAATCTTTCCCTGGACGGCAAAGGGTTCCTTCAGGTGAAACCGTCCCTGAACGAAAAGGGCGAATTGACGGCCGGTTCCCTGCGGACGAAAAAGAAATTCAAATACGGCTGGTTCGAAGCACGGGTCCGGTTCACCCGTGAACCCGGCTGGTGGTCCTTCTTTTTCCTTTACGCCGACAGTGTCGGCAATCCCATGATTGACGGCATGGAGATCGATGTTTACGAAGATTATTATGTCGGGAACAAGCGGGAAAACAAAGACGGCAAAAATATTCTGGACCACAATCTGCATTGCATCGTGGGCGGAATTTTCAAAAGCTGGAATTATCCGACCGCGATTCCCGGCAGGCTGGAGGATTTCCATACCATCGCCTGCAAGTGGACACCCTTCGAGATCTCCTATTATCTGGACGGAAAGCTCATGGCGTCTTCCGCCAATCACAGTCCACACAATTCGGTGACCTTCGACGCAGTCAACCATGCCAACGGCATCGCTCCCCTGGATGCCCGCGTCGGCGCCAACATCATGAAGAAACACTGGGGAGAAAGCCATGTGGCCGGAAAAGAGATTCCCGAGACATTCATGGTCGACTTCGTGCGGATCTACGAATATCCGGCGGATCGGAATCCCGAAGTCAAATGGGTCGGCGAAACGGGAGATTTTTCCGTTCGGCCCGGTGAAAAATTCACCTTGGAAGCCGCGGCCTCTCCTTCGCCGGAAACCCGTGCCCCGATCACCGGCGCGTATCTCTTCGACAGCGGGCATATCATCGACTATAAAAGTCAACCTCCCTATGCGTTCACGGTTTCGATCGACGAGAACTATTACAAGGACAGCAGCTATGTTCGCGCCGGGCGCGCCGGAATCAAAGCGCCGATTCACGGCCTTCACGCATACTCCATTCTGGTGCAGGACGCCAAAGGCAATGCCGCCAATACGCCGGTTGTGCTGAGACTTCCGATTCCGGCGAAAAAATCGCAGCCTTATCAGGGAAAACCGCAGACAATTCCCGGAATTCTGAATCCGTCGCACTATGACGAAGGCGGAAACGGCGTTGCGTATGCCGACGATGACAAAAATACTTTCAGTGCAACGTTTCGCCCCGGAGAGGGGGTCGACACCGCGGGCAACGGCGCCATCGGCGTAATCTATACCGGAGAATGGATCAACATGACCGTCGACATCCGGCAGGCCGGAAAATACAAGGCCATCCTGAGCTTCGGCACTCCCAATCACGGAGACAACCGGGTCATCCTGCTGCTGGATAACCGTGAAATCGGGGTTTTCAAGCTCTTTCCACATGGCAGCGACCACTGGGGCGTCGTTTCCAAAGCGGTTCTGGAGAACCTTGAACTTCCTGCCGGAAAGCATGTTCTTAAACTGGTATTCATCGGAGGATTCAATATCGGAAAACTTGAGTTTGAACGATACTGAATATTCATCTGTGTTCGTTACTGGTATTTTTCAGGAATTTTCAATGGTACGCTTGATTTTTTACGGCCGGCCTGATATATTCAATAATATTGAAGTAAATTTCAATATTGCTGAAATATAAGACGGATGACTGAATTCCGTCCGAAAAAAGAAGGCATATCATGGCGGCGGTGCAATCCGTGGAACGGGCATTCCAGATTCTGGAAATGCTGTATGAAAACAAAAACCCCGATGACGGGCTCGGAATCGCTTCTGTCAGCAGGGAACTCGGGCTGAAACTGCCGACGGTCCACAATCTGATGAAAACGCTGGTCCTGCTGGGCTACGCGGAGCAGAAGGAAGACGGCAAATACCGGCCCGGTCCCAAGGCGGACAAATTCGGGATGAAAAGCGATTCGAGGCTGCTTGCGCTGGCCCGTCCGCTGATTGCCCGGCTGGTCCGCGAACTCAATGAGACGGCGGTGCTGATCGTGGCTCACGACGGTGTCCGCTATACGCTGTTTCAGGAGGAATGCACCCGCGAACTGAAGGTTTCAGCGGACACCTTTCCCAACAGCAATTTCTGCGGGACCGCGACCGGCCTTGCCATTTTGAGCCGTTTCAGCGAAAGCCGTCTGAAACAGTATCTTGACAGTTCGCCAGATGCCCTGACCGGGTATTTCAACAGCACTGCGGAACTGAAAAAGACCCTTCGAAAAATCCGTAAAGACGGGTGCTGCGTACTGGAAAAAGAGGAATTTGTTGTATTCGGCGTTCCGGTGTCCGATCCCGGATCGGGATTGTATGCCGCGCTTGGAATGTTTGTCCCGTTGACCCGTTACGACCGGCGGGTTCGGGCGGAGATATCGGCCGGAATGAAGGCGGCGGCGGAAGCGCTTCTGCTCTGTATAAAACAATAAAGGATAAAAGGAACGCAAAATGCGGCATTCCAAAGAAAATACGATTGACAGTCTATGCGGGGCCATTACAGATTATCTTCTACGGGTTCAGGACTTCACGCCGGGCGAATATTACGGCTCGTTCTGGAGCGAAAAGGCGTATCACGGTCCGCTGCTCGACTGGAATGCGGGCGGCGCGCATCATCATCGGGGGGCAGCCAGCGCAGCGTTGGCATTGTGGCTGACCGGAAGTAAAAAAAGCGACCGGGAAATGATGTATCGCGCCGAACAGGCCTTCGACTGGCTGGCTGCCCGGCAGCATGCGCACGGCGGCTGGTTCGAGATCCAGAACAATGAAAAACCGTCCGACTGGGAACTCACCGGACGCGAGGAACTGTCCACGATCGAGACAGCGTTTGCCGTTCACGGATTGGGGATGGCGCTGCTGAACGGTCTGCCCCCGAAAAAAAGCTATTCCGACTGTCTGCTTCAGGCCGGACTTTGGTTCCTTTCGATCGAGTTTCCGCCCGGTTCCGGCGTCTTTCCGCATCATGAGCGGTCCCCTTACGATACGCTGAACGCCACGTTTCACACGGTGGAATCGCTGATCCTGATTACGGCCGTTCTTCAGCGGATTTATCATCGGGGGATTCATATCTTTCAGCAGGGGGCGTATCGCGGGCTGGAACATACGCTTGGATTGCAGAACGCCGACGGCTGTCTGCCGTACCGTTCCACCGGAGGCGTCACCATCAATTACACCTCGCTGGTCCTGTGGTGTCTGTTCAATGCGGAGGATGTGATGAGCGGGGATTCCCGCTTTGTCATGCCGCGGCGTGGGGAAATCGATTCCATGGCAAGCCGTGCGTGCGCGTTCCTCCGCCGGTGCGTCGGCAAGGACGGCGCGCTGGCCTGGGAAAAGTTTGAAACGTCTTCCGCCAAGTACAACATGTGGACTTACTTCATCACTATGAACGTCCTTTTCCGCGCCGGGGGAGAAGAAAACCGGAAGGCGGGCGACCGTCTGCTCGCATTCATCCGGGGAAAGATCACCGCCTCCGGACTGCCGCCGATGCGTGACCGGGGCGAAGAAATCACCGAGTGCGCTTTCATGCAGGCGGACATCCTGCTGTTTCTCCTTCCGTTCAGCCGTTTCAATACCCCGAAGAAGGCAAAAACATGATCACCGTAAGAGGATATTCCGGAGATGCGCCGTCCCCGGTAAGAGTGGATCGTTCCGGCGATTTATTCCGGGTCTATGCCTATTCCGAAACGGACAGGGAATCTTTCCGGCTCGATCTTGAGCTTGTCAACGACGCTTCCGGCATGGAAAAGATCACCCTCGACATCACCTGGCCCACCCTCCCGTTTTCGGAACTGCGGGACTGTTTGTACTTCCACACGGGTTCGGGGTGGAAAAGTATTTTCGGCCGGACGGCCCCCGGGAAAAGTTATTTTGAACTGGAAGTGCCGCAGGGAATCCACGGCCTTTCCCTCCACCCGCGTTATTCCCTCGGAGACCTGGCGGTTTTTCTTGCGGAACTCGACGGGAAAGCGGAACATTTTACCTGCGGTCCATCGGAACACGGACGGGCGCTGCATGGACTGCGTTTCGGCGCATCCGGCGGACGGCGATTCCTGATTACGGCGCGCAACCACGCCAACGAGACCGCCGGCTGTTTTGCCGTCGAGGGAATGGCTGCTTTTCTGCTTTCAGACGATCCGCTGGCGCGCTACGCCTTGACCCGGAATGAATTTTATCTGATCCCCGTAACGAATCCCGACGGCACGGCGGAAGGCATGGCGCGTTATTCTTCGCCCGGGGGCGCCGATATGCACCGCCCGGTCGAATGGAACCGGATGAACCGCCCCTGTAAAGGACAGGACGCCGCTTTGACAAATCTGTTCGCTTTTTATGAAAAAATTGCCCCGGACTGTTTCATCAATCTCCACAGTTATCTCTTCAAATTCAAGGATGAAATTTTCGCTCCGGATGAGGTTACTGCGCGGGATTTCACCGCTTTCATGCCTGACCAGACCGATTTCGGGAAATCCTGGCATTATGTGTTGAATGACCAGCGGGAACTCGCCGCCGGCTGGACGGCGCAGAAAACCGGCAAGACTTTGCCGCTCACTTTTGAACTTTCATGGTTCCTGCGGGATGAATCGGATATGCGTGAAATGGGAAGGCGCATCATCCGGGCGGCGCTGCTCCAATATTCCCGCAAAGGGGAAACCGCCTGGGGCGAACTCTGAAGCCCTATACATGCGGAGGATCGGAAAACCATTTGAAAACCGGCATCCTTCCTCCATGAACATGTATTGAAAATATCCCGTTTTGTGCTACCTTACGTGGAATCAACCACAGGGGAACACAAATATGAAGCTGGATTTCCGCATCGACTGGGGCTATCAATACCTGTATTCGCGCCGTCATTACCATCCGTTTTACCACTGGGACGGACATCTGGAATGCTCTCGCGGAACCATCGAAAAGACCTTTCAACTGGCGTATCCGGTCCTCTGGTTCGGACCCGGCCACTGCGCCCGTGAAACTCGGCTGGACTTCCCCGAATGGAAAAGCACCACGCGGCGCGGTCTGGCGGGAATCCGGATCGAGGCCGACGCGGAGGAGGACGCCTCCTTCCGGCTGGTCACTCTTTCCGGGACGTTCGAGTTCACGGCAAAGGACATCCGCGAAAAGGGACGCATCGTTTTCCCGGTCGGACCGAAATATTTGTCGTGCAATGTGATTGTGACCCGGACCGGGTATTACTGGTTCCAGCCGCCGCCCAAGCCCGGCCAAACCGTGCGGGAGGCGGACGACCTGGCGGACTCCGTTCCCGTGCGGGACTGGGCGCGGATGCGCACCGCATGGATTGCGCCCGGCGAAAAACTCGCATGGGAAGCGGAAATTCCGGAATCCTCCGCCGATTTCTCCGAAACCGTTCTGCACCTTGTCGGCATGGCGGTCCCGGACTATACGCCCGGAAACGAAAAACAGGTCCACGATTACTTTCCGATGCGGCTGTTCTGCGACGGAAACGCGGTGGCCGACTTCACCCACTATTTCCGGGAACACGACACTTTCATGCAGATGCTGGAAGATGTCTGGGTGCGCTTTCAGGCGGCGCCCGGGAAACACCGGTTCGAACTTCAGAACGGCAACAACCGTTTTTTCCTGCTGGTGAACCGTCTGATCCTCCAGCAGTCGGAACACAACCATCTGGAACTTTCCCTGCCGCCGTGGGCGCTGGTGAACGAACCCTTGATTGGACGTGTTTTCGCTGTCCGGAAAGATAAAACTACCGTCCGCTGGCCCGGCGGTTCCGCCGAACTGGACGTGGAAAAAGGCTGGAACGACTTCCATTTCACGCTCGCGGTTCCCGGGGTCGATGTTTCTATTGAAACCGATTCGACGAAAGGATGCGTCCCGGCGGTGTATGCGCTCCAAAACGAGACGCCGGAGGTGACGGTCGGTTATGACATGACCGTGGTTCCGCACGATGCCAACGGCTTCATGGACTGGCTTCTGGACTACACCTGGCGGACGCGCCTGGGCAACCTCGTGGTTTTCCGTGCCTTTCTCCGCCAGTCTCCCGAATCCCGGGAATACGCCGAGATCCCCGACGACCTCCTGTTCCGCTGGGGCAAGTTCTGCCGGGAACACGGAATCACCGTGGAGGCCGCCACCAGTTTCGACAGCGGTGCGCTGGTCAAAGGAGCCGGCGACCGGCTTCACAGTGTCGGGCGGCATGAATGGCCCGGCGCGGTCTATGCGTTCGATCCGCAGCCCGAATGGCAGTCCGACGATATGAAAAGCGCGATGGAGCATTTCATCAAGCGACTGAAAATCGAGGTGGACCGCGCCCGCAAAGCCGCCCCGCGCGCGGCATTCGGCGATGCCTCCGGGGGACACCGCTACTGTTACATGGCGGGCGCGGACTTCATCCGCACCGAAACGATGGTGCCCCACACCCAGCACCTCTGTTCGCAGGCGCGTCCGGCCGCGGAAGCGCTCGGCAGCGGCGAATGGGGCGTCCATATCGCGATCCAGCACGCCATGCAGCCCTATTTCGAAAACCATCTCGGAATCTATTTCCTTTCCCTCTTCCAGCCGTGGATGATGGGGGCGTCCATGATCTACGAGGAGGATTGTCTTTTCCAGCTCTTCAAGGAGGAGCGCCAGGCCTGGGACGACAAGCTCACCCGGGGCAAGCGCAGCATGACGCGCGGATTCTTCCAGTTCGTCAAGACTCACCCGCGGAAGGGGCATCCCGTGCGTAAGATTGCCTTTATCGAGGGGCGTTATGCGGCTCCGTTCAACGGGTTCATCTGCGATGCGGAGCAGACGCCGGACTATTCCGTGTGGGGCCTCTTCGGCAATCCCGATCCGATGTGGGGACACCGGCAGCCGGAGAAGTGCCGACAGCTCCTCGACGTCCTGATGCCGGGCGCCAGCACCCAGCCGCTCCGGCAGGACTTCACCCGCCGCCGTTTCTTCTTCTCCGGGACTCCCTACGGCGATTTCGACGAGGTTCCGACGGAAGCGGCCTCCTCCTACCTGAACCAATATTCCCTGCTGCTTCATCTTGGCTGGAACACGATGATCCGGGAAGATTACGACAAGCTCAAGGCCTTTGTTTCCGGCGGCGGAACCCTGCTGATCGGACTTCCGCAGTTCAGCACCCATCTCCGGCGCGATTTCCTGCGCGACATGAACGACCTGGCTCTCTGGAACCGCGGTGACCTCTCCGAACTTTGCGGCGTCCGCATCAAAGGCCCCGGCGAGGAGTTCAGCGGACAGTGGAACGGCGCCGGGCGGGAAACCTATCCCTCGCCCGTTCTCTCCGGCATCCCGAGCCGTTCTCCCGACGAGGACGGCCCCTGCCGTCTTGCGGAACTGGAACTCTGCGGCGCGGAACCCTTCCTTTGGGATGCGGCGAAGGCAAAGCCGCTGGTGGTCCGCTTCCGCTGCGGCAAGGGGACGGTTTATCTGATGACCGCGTATGCGTATCCCGGACACGAGCGCCTGCGGGAAGTTGGCGCATCCCTTCTGGCGAAACTCGCCTCCGAAAACCGGCCCGAATGCCGGGTGGACGATCCCGCAAGGGAAGTTTTCTGGAACGAATGGAAGGAGAGCGGAGACGTTCGACGCATGATGCTTCTGAACACCGACTGGACCACGGCGGGGAACCGGAAAAAAGTGACGGTCGCAACCCCGTGCGTTTCCTTCGAGACCGAGGTGGTCGAGCGGGTTCCGATGCTCCTGACTGTTCTGCCGTTTGCCGTGTTGGACCCAGACCCGAGCCTTCATATCGAGGTGATGAACACCTCGGAAACCGGCGCGAAATTGAGGCTCCACGGTGCGGGCCGCCCCTGGATGACAATCCGTTATTCCAACGGAGACATCGAATCGCAGGAGATCGAACTTACCGCGAACACGGTTCTTGAAACGGAGCTTTCCGCCCGATAAGAGACGTAACAAAACTCAGCGTTTCAGAAATCGAATTCAGACAGGATTGTAATCCGGTTTTTCCAAACGGGGGCATGTCCTCAGTTTTTACGTTTGCGTGGAAACTTTGTGCGGTCGGCAGTGATCAGGTTCTTATTCAAAGAACGTACACTCCCGTCACAGAATGAGAAATTGGACTGATTCAGGTGACGGTAATGAATCACGGCCCTGAACGATTCTCCATTGCTGCCCAGCTCAGGCTCGTCCCGGTGATACGAATCGAAGTGGATGTACAACTGGCTCGGCCATTTGATATCCGTCAGTTTCGGCAGATTGCCCTCTTCATACCAGCCCGCTTCGCCGCCGGGTGAATAGGTGTCCACCCCAATGCGGGCGAAATTCGAATAGATGCCGACGGAATTCATTATGTAGGACGAAATGGATGTCGAATATTGTCTTTCGTAAGGTTTTTCAGGACATCCGATGACGGAATTCTTTTTGAGCCTGTTCGTATATGGACCCGGTGCGACGTTCGGCTCGCCGACATACGGCATGAGAAGTGCGCACCAGCCCACATTCTGAGCCGCCGCATTGGAGAGAGAGTGCCTGGGATCGTCGACTGGAAAAAGGAACCCCGTTTGTGCGGGCGGACACCACTCCCTGTAATCGGAAGTGTACATCTGCCATGCGTTGGCAACCTGTTTGAAGTTGCCGGTGCATGAGATCTGCCTGGCTTTGGCGCGCGCCTGATTGAGCGCGGGAAGAAGCATGCCCGCAAGAATCGCAAGAATGGTGATGACAACGAGGAGTTCGATCAAAGTAAAATGAGTTTGGAATCTCCTCCGGAACAGAGGAAGTGAAAAATTTTTTTGATTGTATTCCTTTTTCATTTCATTGCCTCCTTCTTAGTTGCATTTTACGAAAACCGCCCGGTCGAACCAGACCCGGTTCTCTTTTTCAGTGTTTTTTGCGGAAAAAGCCGGTCCTTCAAACTTGAGGGACAGCCAGACTTCCCATTTGTCATCCCGGCCGGGTTCGAAGAAACGCTCGCAACTGTAATTCACGCGCGACGAAGGATATGCCCAGATCTGGCACTCGCGTGAGAACGAAGCTTTGCCGATTTTGTAAAGATGGAACCGATCCGGCACAATTTCTTCACGGGTGATGTTGTGGCTGATGACATGCTTCTTATTCTCATTGTCGTAAAATCCACAGGGGAAAGGCAGCTTGTATTCATCCGGTTTGAGCTTTTCATCATAAACGGCATGGCCGATTGCCGCGTCCGGCATATTGACAACGGTGCAGTAGCGTGAGTTTCCCGGGAAAAGCTGCCGGATGTCCGATTCCGGAATCCTGCTGAATTGTTCCGGAAGAGGGGGCGGCCTGACCGTTGCGGTTAAAAGGTTTGCATTCAGCGTTTTTGCGATGTGGTTGTGCTGTGTTTTGCTTTGTCCCGGCCACATATCGTTCGGATATCGCCGCGCGATCATGGCGTCGAGAGTTGCCATGCCGCGTTTATGAATGTCGGCGGCGGAATCCTTGAATGCCGGATCGAAGCGTTTGACGTCGAGGTATTTTTCGAGAGTTATGAGATCGAGACCGAGGCGGCATTCACGGATTTTCCGCAGAAGTGCCGGATCATTTCCCGCTTTGTGTTCCAGAGAGTCGAAAAGATGGTTCCAGCGGACAAGATTCGGGGGAGTCAGGTAGTCGTTTATCCGAACGTGCCACGGAAGAAAAACCGGATATTCCGCCGTCCGCTTTTCGAGTTCGGCGACATATCCTTGAATTTCATTGGAGACCGGGCCGTAATAATAGTCGCAGAATTCTTTTATCAGCGGTTTATAGTCCTGAAACGGGTTCTGGTAAAGTTTCAGCAGAATCCAGGTCTGAAGGTCCGCGTTGTTGATGCCGAGCCAACCACTTTTGTGTTCATAGCAGACGCCCCGCGCCCCGGCCTCGGCGGCCAGCCGGGTATCGGCCGCCCATCTGTACATGGTGGAAACCGGGGCGTATCCGCCGTACGGCATGGTATAGTAATATGCCCAGAGATGATTCGAAAGCGTTCCCCATTTTTTCAGGTCGTTATAGACGGAAAGGTTGTTTTTGTGGCTGTAGTCCTTCGAAAAATCGTTGTCGATCGGACAAAATTCCACGATCAGGTTATCCGGCAGTTTTTTCAGGGGAAGATTCAAGGGAGGTGTCTGTGTCTGTTCTTTACGGTAGGCGCTGAAAAGCAGACGGGCTTCCGGATATTTCTTCGCCATTTCGGAGGAAAGTTCAAGGATGTATTCAATGAATCCGCCGTACGGCACAGAATATTTGGCATCCAGTTTCAGACACGGGATACAGTTGCAGAAGTTTTTGGGGACATCCTCCTGCGTGAGGGCAAACACGCCTTCGCCATTTTTTTTGCCGATGAACTCCAGAAATACGCGTGTGAGTTCCGCCCGCAGGGCTTTGTTTGAAAAACAGAGCTGGCGCGCCACCCGTTGACCTTTTTCATCCAGCGTGAAAAATTCCGGGTTTGTCTTCAGATACCCTGTTTTTTTGTTTCTGGCGGCCCAATGCGGTTTTTCTTCGGGCGGGATGTAGCTGAAAAGAGTGTGGCACATCGGGTTGTGAAGGACCCGTTCCGGCACGATCGCGTCCGGTTCCGGATTTACGACCGGCGGCCGATAGTTGAAGTCCGACAGATTCATGCGGTTGCGGAACAGGAAAAGCGTTCCCTCCGGGGTGCGTGTGCCCTCGTACCCGATGGTCTGTATCCAGCGGTAGTCGAAATACGGCTTCTGCGTGTAGTCGAGTTTTGGAAGAATAAGAGTTCTGTGTTTCGGAACGATGTTGTCTCCTTCCAGTGTGAGCCAACGGCAGCCGATCTGATTTTCGAGGAAGGAATAGACCCCATATATTGTGCCGAGTTTCCCTTGGCCCGCGATGGCGATCGAATCATCCGCAGAGACAATGGCTGCTTCCTGGTTCTTGAGATTTGCAAAGCGTTTTTCTCCGATGATCTTTTTCGCCTGCCGGAGCGGTCCCAGAAAGATAAAACGGCCCTTGTCCGGTGCGCTTGCGACTATTTTAAAATCGGCTCCGGTCGATTGGTCGAGAAACATTTTCAATTCCCGTGCCGCAAATCGATCCGCGGGAGGAGCCCCCGGATCGCAAACGATCGCGTATTGCGTCTTTCCATCCGACGCAAGCTCTATTCCGGCAGCCGTACATACCGTAAATAAGGTGAACAGAGCCAATCCCGGAATGATTTTATTCATGGTTTCCGCCTCCGGATTACTTTGCCGTTATTTCCAATTCAATTCCGCTTTCCGGACTTACCGGATAAAGCCGGATCCACGAGCGTTTGGCTGCCAGATGCGTCTCACAGCTCATACGGATATTTCCGGTGCTTCTGAATGTGATTTCGCGTTCGGGATCCCCCGGGAACAAAGTGAGCGTCACCGGCTTGCCGGCTTGCGTGAACCAGCCGAATTTATTCTCGGACACAACGGGAACATCTTTTCCATTCACGATGAATTTTTTCCCGGATATGGAAGCGAGAGGCAGTTGAATATAGACGAACACTTCCTTGATGTCTTTGGCATCGGCGGCTTTCCATTTACAGGAATATTTCACGGATTTGGCGCCTTGCGGACAGGAAAGAACCGTCTCGAACTGAACCGGAGCGCTTGCGGCGGGAAGCGTGCTGTCGTACTGCCACAATCCGTTATTGCCGTCGGAAGTCATTTTATGAACGGCGTCCCGGGAGTGGAATCCTGTCCATCGGGTGCTTAAAAGATAAGGTTCAACTACAATATTGGCCGGAGTCAGACACAGGGATGCGGTTTTGTTAAGCTCAAGTTTGTGCCCTCCGGCCAGAACGAAATTTTTTGACAGGACCGGATCTTCCGCGAGAAGAGAAATTGCGAGCATTGCGGCGGAAAGTACTGGAAAATACAGCTTTTTCATAGTGCGGCATTCCTTTTTGTGTTAGAGACGGATCGTTTTGAAGATACCTTTTACCCGGATGAGTTTTTTGTGAATGGACGGCGGCGATACCAGCAAATCCAGCGCGGTCGATACGAGGGCGGGGAAGTCCTGCAGAACAGTCGCCAGCCGGATGGAATGATCCTTTTCAGCCTCTTCTTCGCCCATGGCACCGAGCATGTATTCAGGAAGGTTTTCATCCGATGTGGCCTTGCGGAAAATGACTGCCGCAATATCTTTCGTGAACAATAGTCCGGTCTTTTTGCCGTGTCCGGCACGAAGCGCGGCAACGATGTCGGCACATTTTCCGGAATCGATCATTCTGCATTCCAGACCCAGCTTCTCGCAGTAGTGCGTTGAGGCGAATGCCCCTTCGTTCTCGTAAAACAATCCGCCCTCCATGAAGTATTTTGCATGAATAAAGCGTTCACAGCCGTGTGCACGCATGAAGTCGATCAGGGTTTCCATCGTGTAATACATGTCCGCCACGACCGCGTTGGAAGCCGGGTAAACATTGTCTATCGTCACATTGTGAACAAGCGGATTTATCAGCACGGAAATATTGTGCCATGTCGAAAACGTGCCGCCGGACGTGACAAAATATGCGGCTTTCGGATCACGCCTGACGGGTTCAATCACATCGTCGCTTATATTCTGCCAGCTGTATCTGGAAATCTCGTAGTTTGCGAGTGCGCGGTCCGCTACCTGGCGGTCGATCTCCTCATAGAGGCGCGCGGAATAGCGGCTGCGCTTGACACCGGATGCAACGGACCGAAGTTCGATGATTTTTTCGGGCGTCGGAATGACTCCCGCATCAAGCCGGCTTGCAAAATGCTCGCCGTCATAAATCACATACGAGCCGCTCCCCTGCATCTTGCTGATGTATCCGCGCCCGGCAAGCTCATTTTGTACCGCTACCGCTGTCACGCTTCCGATCTTGTACAGGTTCATCAGTTCCGAGCGCGAATACATTCTGTCGCCGTGTTTGAACCGGCCCGACCTTATATCCGCGATCAGTGCATTTGTCACGTCCAGATATTTTATCCGTCTCATAAGGACTCCGAAAAGAATAATACAACTTTTGAAATTAATAATATAACTTATGCCGTATTCAAAGCATTGTCAAGAATTTTCCGATAAAAAATTCAAATTTTCTTTTTCTGAAGTCAAAAACTTTACAGATTGGCGGAAGGAAGCTTCGGAGAGCGCGGCTTATTTCAGCCGGCGCAAATAAATCGTGCCGGTCGAAACCGAAGAATCCGAAGAGGAGGGCGAGACCCCGATAATCAGGATCGAGGAAGGCTTGTCCCGGAGAAAAACATCCCCCGAGCCGAGCGGAGAGGCCGATTCCTTCCCGACACTTTTCCAGCCCGCGTTCCGCAGGGCTCCCGCCAGATCGGAGAGCGTCTGCTTCGAGGCGAACGGACTGCGGAAAGTCCCGTACACGGAGTTTCGTTTCGGGAATTCCATCACGGCTGCCGGGGTGGCTCCGCCCGGCAATGGAAATTCGGAAGGCCAGGCGATCTTGTCCCCTTTCAGGGAAGCCGCGGGAAGCAGCATGGAAAACTGGATCATGGGGACAATTCCGCCGAATTCCACCAGATAGTAGCGTTTCCGGGCGCCGTTGGAAAGGGGAACTTCAAACAGGAGGGAATTGGAGTTCATGGCGGAGCTTCCCGCTTTGTATTGTCCGCGCAAGTCCCGGAGCGCTTCCTTGAGCGTCTTGTTGACAAGGGCCACGTCCAGCGTCAGACTTCGTCCGTTGACCACCACCTCTTCGCTCCAGAGATGCTCCCCCTGCAAGGTCTGCTCCACCCCGGAGGAACCGGTCCGGCCGGAGAACGGCCACAGGGAAAACACATCCGCCGAAAGAGGAAAAGGGAAAAGGACAGCGCAGCAACAGAACCACAAAAACCGCTTCATAACCGGCCTCCCACGGATTGCACGGGCTCAAAGGTCCGAGTTTTTCGAATAATCCCGGGTTTCAAGTCTTCCGACCGCGATCAGAAGGAATATGATCGAAAGGGAAACGGAATAGATCAGCAGCATCAGGGAAACCAGTCCGAACATCTTGAAGTCCTGGAAGTAGAAGATGAAGTTCGGAAAGAAGTAATACAGGATGAACACAACGCCTCCGGCGTATCCGGCAACGCCCTTTGGAAGCATGGCCACCGCAATCGGGACGAAACTGAAGGAGAGAGAGAAGATCAGATAGAAGAAGGAAACCACCATGGCGGCCAGTTCCCCGGTATAGCAGGAGATCATGATGATCATTCCGCAGAACGGCAGGAAAGCGAGGATCAGGTATAACTGTTTCAGCAGCAACAGGAAAGAATATATTTCGCCGGTATGAATCCAGTGGGCGAGGAAAATCACGAGCAGCGAGGCGGCATACAGGAAGATGCAGATCACGAGCATGCCGAAGTATTTTCCCAGCATGTAGCTGATCTTGCGGATGGGTTTGGAAAGCAGGATCAGGATGAGGTCCGAAGAAATGTCCCGCGGAATTTCCGCCGCACCGAGAAACCCTCCGAGGACTGCGGAAATGATGAACATGACGAAGGAGGCGGAGAGAAGCGGAAGGGTGCTGCGTCCGGCGTCCACCACCTGGGCGAAGATGGATTCGGAATTCAACTGCTGGGAAATCGGGTCCAGGCCGGAAACCGCATAAGCCAGCACCATCGCGATTCCCAGAAAGATGAAAAAGGCGGGTTCTCTTACGCGTTTCAAAGTCAGCAGGGTAATGGCAAGCATGGAATTATTTTCCTTTCTTCCCCTTGTCGGCGTCTGCTTTCATTTCCCGTTCCATCACGACTTCCGTAATGCTCGGGCAGAGGCGGCTGTCATCGATCAGGCTGTCGGCTTTGTTGGCAATATTGCTGAGTCCGAATTTGGAAGCCAGGCGAACCATTTCCGTATAGAAGACCGAATAATCCCGGTATTCCGGGCGCATGTCCAGCAGAGGGAGCATGAAGTCCAGCCGTTCGCGGTCGGACTTCTTCAGCTGGACCATCTTGTTGAGCGCCATGGCCCAGATGTTGCAGCGCTCCAGCTGCGGGAAGGTGTTCAGATAACGGTGGAATTCCGGAATTCCGATTTTCTTCGGATTCTTTTCATCCATGAAATAGTAAACAAACGCATACGCGGCCTCTGGAGAAGAAGGATATTTTTCCCGGAGGCGGCTGAAAATTCTTTCCTTTTCCTCGGAGTCCCGCGTATAGTCCCCGAGCTGGGCCAGGGCGGCAAGCTTTTCCTGTTCCGTCTCCGCCTTTTCCAGATTGTTGCGGAGGTCCGTGTACATAACCCGGTACGTCACCAGGTCCCGGACCGATTCCGGAAGGTCGTTCAGGATGGTGTCCAGCTTGACTTTTTCCGGATTGATGTTGGCAACCGCGGCACAGCGCAGACATGCTTCCGAAATGAAATAAAGTAAAAAGACCGGTATTATGAGAGAAATAAGACCGGTCTTTTTTTTCATTACAGACTGCCCCACAGCAAGAACTTATTGTTTTTTCCCGCAACCGGAGCAGAACGTTGCGCCGTCCTTGAGAACGGCTCCGCAGGAGCAGACGCCCCAAACCGGGACCCCTCCGCCGCAGCGGGCGCAGAACTTGTCGCCGGGATGCGTCTGGCTGATACAGTTCGGGCAGAGATGATTGTCCGCGAAAACTTCTTTCTGGACGGCGGTGATCAGCTTCAGCGCATTGGCGGAAGGAGCGACCAGCTTGCCGTTTTCATCCGTGGGATACTTGGCGTCGCGGGTGGCTTTGATCATGCGGGCTTCGATGTCGGGAATCTGGCAGAATTCCATTTCCGCGATCTCCCCTTTTTTGCCCTTGGTCATCTTCCATTCGTCGTACAGGACGGAGAGGATGGCATGGGACTCATCGCCGCCGCGCGCTTTGGCCTTGGAACGGATGTAATTGCTGATGATGTAGGGTTCCGGATTGGTCGAACGCTGGATCGCCATGCGGAAGAAGCGGGTGGCTCCGGCATAATCGGGTTCGGACAGGACTTTGTCCGGGTTGTTCTGGTCCACGATCTTGCGGGAGAGAATGAAGCCGGCGTAGAACGGAATCTGAACGTTGTTTTTCAGATATTCATTGGAGCAGGCGTTCTCGAGGATCCGGACCGCCAGTTTGGGATCGGCATTGGAGATGCTGAGGATTCCGCTCTGGTAGGATTCCAGGAAGTTCGGGTCGTAAGAGATGATCTTGCGGAGCATCTCGCTGACCTTGTCGACGTTGGTGGTGTCGATCGTGCTCAGGCCGCCCGCATAGTTCACGAAACGCATCCATGCCACATCCGCGAGGAACTTGTGAAGGCCCGCAACAGGAGCCTTGGTCAAGTCTTTTCTTTCAGCGGTGATTTCGCTCTGCATGGGGGTCAGGTGGACCGCCAGATACGATGCCGCGCCCAGCGCGACAATCATGATAATTAAACGGAAAAAAGAATCTTTTTTCATAATGAGTTCTCCTTGGTTGAATTATTTTATGTCTTTGGCCTTGAAGAAGAAGCTCGTGAACATCAGAAGGAAGATCGCATAAGCGATTCCCCACGCGGTTACGAGCAGAATGTAAGAACCGGGGATAGGATCCAGATACACGGCATGGGACTTGAAATTGAAAAAGTCAAGGTTCGGGAGGATGCCGCCGTAAAGAACAGGAATGTCCGAGAGAACTCCGGTCGAATAGGCGAACCAGATGACCAGGATCGTCAGCACGGGCGCCACGACTTCGGGGAAAAGAGTCGCAAAGAAGACCGCAATAGCGGACATCGGAATGATGCTGAGGATCACCAGGACCTGGGCCTGAAGCATGGTTCCCGCGATTCTTTCCGAGAAAGACTGGGAATAGATCAGGAAAGAGCCGGCCGCGATCAGGGCGCAGAGAACGAACCCCGCCACACAGATCCCGACCATCTTGCCGGCGAGATACTGGGTGCGGCCCAGGGATTTGGTCAGCAGCGTGGCGGCCACTCCCTGACGAAGCTCCCTGGGGATTTCAAACGTAACCGACAGCACGACAAGCGCGGCCGCGATCGCGTTGAGCACCAGAGACACATCGATCATTAAAGGTTTATGATATCCAATGGTCAAGACCTCGTACATCGATGCGATCCCGACCAGTACCCACACGCAGAAAACCAGAAAGTATACCACTTTCATTCTGAGAATGTTTTTCCACGTCCCACTTGCAATTGCCATAATTTCACTCATGTCAATCTTCTCCTCTTTTTTGTTTGGGGGTTTCTTAATTACCTTACGATTTTATTGCATTGTCTTCTTCTATTTTTCTAAAGAAAAAAGTTTCCAGATCGTCGTTGGTCTGGCGGACTTTTACAGTTTCACCGCCGTGCGCCCCCAGGGCGTCCAGCTTTGCCGCGAGCTCCGGCGTTTTCTGGGCAAAGGAAAGCTCCCAGTCCGAAGCACCGGTTTTTTTAACGTTGTCCGCGGATGTCATCAACTCTTTGACCGCTTCATCGCAGTTGTGGATCTCCACCGTGAGGCCGTTGCCTCCGCCGGCGAGAAGCCTGGAAATGGGACCCGCGCAGAGCAGACGCCCTTTATTTAAAATAGAAATGCTGTCGCAGATCTCCTCCACATCGGAAAGGATGTGGCTGCTGAAAAACACCGAGGCGCGGAAATCGTGCTTCTGTCCGAGGATGATCTCTTTAAACTCCTGGCGGCCATACGGATCCAACCCCAGGAGCGGTTCGTCCAGGATCAGAAGATCGGGCCGGTTCAGGATAGCCTGGGCGATCCCGATCCGCTGGAGCATCCCGCGGGAGAACGTCCCGATCTTGGACTTCGTATGGGGCGACATCCGGACGATCTCCAGGACTTCCGCCACCCGCTGTTTCCGCACATTGCCCGGAATTTTCAGCAGCCGCGCGCAGACATCCAGAAACTCCTGCGCCGAAAGAGACGGCGTAAAGGCGGGACTGTCCGGAAGGAACCCGATCCGGTTTTTGATTTCAACATCGTCATAGGGCTTTCCGAGAACGGAAGCCGTGCCGCCGGTCGGACGGATCAGGCCCATCAATATCTTAATGGTGGTGGTCTTGCCGGCCCCGTTCGGACCCAGGAACCCGAAAATACAGCCTTTTGGGATGGCGATGGTCAGGTCTTTCAGGGCAGGATTCGGCGTTTTCCGGAACCAGCTGCTGTAATCCTTGGTCAGATTTTCCGTTTGAATTACAAACTCTTCCACTTTTTCTTATCCTTGGTTATCTTTCAGAACTTCTTCCGATTCCAGTAGTAACGTATGATCCGACCGAATTATTGCTTCCGGTTTCGGAAAGAATTTCCTTTGTCGTTTTCAACAGTACGGAAATCTCCTCAATGGATCCGACGGAAATACGTACATACGAACAAGTCCTGGCTGTTGGGAAATACCTTACAAGAATATTTCTGCGTTTCAAGTCCAAAAAATAATTTTTTGCGTTTTTTGGTGGTGCGGCGAAGACAAAATTGGCTTCGGAGGGCAAAACTTTGAAGTTTAGCTCCTTCAAACCTAAAATCAAAACCTCGCGGTCGGTTTTGACTTTGGCGATGCAAGTGTCGAAATACGCTTTGTCCCAGAGGGAAGCGAGCGCCAGCTTCTGGGTCAGCATGGGAACGTTGTAGGAATCCTTCATTTTGATCATGCCTTCGATGATCTTCGGATGGGCAATGGCATATCCGAAACGAAGTCCGGCCAGGGAGCGGCTCTTGGAAAAGGTCCGCATGACGATCACGTTCGGATAGGTCCGGACGAAATCCAGGCAGTTGTCCCGGGAAAAATCGACATAGGCCTCGTCGATCAGAACGATCCCGTGGAATTCGGCGCAGATTTTTTCGATCTGCGGTTTATGGAAAAGATTGCCGGTGGGCGAATTCGGGCGCGCAATGATGAACAGATTGGCCTCTTCCGTCTGCTTGAGGACATCGTCCGGGACTTCGAAATCGTCCGTCAGGGGGATCTGGATGCACTTCGCCCCCTGGAGCGCGGCAAGGGTGGGATACAGCGAATAGGTCGGGTCGAAACAGGCCATGGGCCGCACGGCGTCGGTAAAACAGCGGGTGGCGATTGTAAGAAGGTCGTCCGAGCCGTTGCCGGCAATGATGCTGTCGATGGAAAATCCGGTCATTGCCGCAATTTCCGCACGGACGGCTGTGGCCAGGGGATCCGGATAGAGCCGCAGTCTGGCGGCGTCGAAGGACGCCATTTCCTTGGAAACCCCGGGAGAAGGAGGATACGGGTTCTCGTTGGTGTTCAGCTTGATGATCCCGGCTTCCCTGGGCTGTTCACCGGGGGTGTACCCGGAAATATTGTCGACTTCGGGCCTGAAGTGAGAAATATAGCTTCGTTCCATGTCAAATCCCTTTCTTCCGGATTGCCGCGCTTTTTCCGTGAGCATCCAGTCCTTCCATTTCCGCAAATGTTTCAATCGCACCCGCCTCGCGGAGGAGGGCTTCGCGCGAATAATTCACAATACTGCTCCGGCGCATGAAATCCGTGACGGAAAGACCGTGGAAGAAACGCGCCGTTCCGCCCGTGGGGAGAACATGGCTCGGCCCGGCGGTGAAGTCCCCGGCCGGTTCGGGAGTCCAGCGTCCGACGAAGATCGCACCGGCGGCCTTGACGTCGCCGGCCCGCTTTTCGGCCCCTTCAAACATCAGTTCCAGATGTTCGGGCGCATACCGGCCCGCGATCCGGAGGGCTTCCTCCATATCTTTTGCTGCGATCAGGAAAACTCCTTTGGAGAGAACGCGTTCCACCGCTTCGCGGCGGCCGAGCTTCTCCGTCTGGGAACGGATGGCATCGATGACTTTTTCCGGCAGTTCCGGGGAATCGGTCACCAGGACGGCCTGCTCCAGGCCGCTGCCGTGCTCCGCCTGCGACAGCATATCGGCGGCGATGAACTCCGGATCGGCATGGGCGTCCGCAACGATCATGATTTCAGACGGTCCGGCCACCATGTCGACGGCGACTTTGCCATAGACCTGCTTCTTGGCAGCCGCGACATACGCGTTTCCGGGTCCGACGATTTTATCGACCTTGCGGACGGTTTCCGTTCCATAGGCCAGCGCGGCGATCGCATAGGCTCCGCCCATCCGGTAGATTTCCCGGACTCCGGCCGTTTTCAGGGCATACAGCGTGGCGGGGTGAATTTCCCCGTTTTTCCCCGGCGGGGTGGCGGCGACGATTTCCGGAACTCCGGCCGCGGCCGCGATTCCGGCCGTATGGAGGACCGTGGAAACCAGAGGGGCCGTTCCTCCCGGAATATAGCAGCCGACCCGTTCCATGGGAGCGAATTTTTCTCCCAGAACGACCCCGCTGCGCGGAGAATATGTCCAGTTTTTCGGAAGCCGGCGTCTTGCAAAGTCCTGAATGTTCGACAAAGCCATGGAAACCGCTGCCCTGGCGGTTTCGTCCACCTGTTTTTCCGCTGCGTCCAGTTCCGCGTCCGTGACCCGGAGCCCGGAGGGGACGATGTCAAGCAAATCGAATTTTTTCAGAAACCGGCAGACCGCCGCATCCTTGTCCCGGCGGACTTCCGCAACGATCGCGGCGACAGACTCTTCTATCTCGCACGGACAATCCGGGCGGTTGTACAAATTTTCCAACGATTCCATGTAATCCGGATCGCTGTAACGAATGATTTTCATTCCCTGTCGCTCCTGTTTCCCAATATCGACCCTGTTACTATAACACGATTTTATAATTTTACCAATATCTTTTCTATACAGTCAACGGGTTTCTTTGTGATTCCCGAAGAAAACCGGTTGTGGATCGATCCGGAAATTTCCGGATTCCGCACAAACGGCACGAAGGGGGGCAGCCAGCTGCGGAAGGGTCTCAAAAAGGATGTTCCGGGGGACTTTGTGAAAGGCGGGAATCTGTTTTTTCGGCCATTTTTACCGCCATCGTCCTTTACATAAAGCAAAACAGGATGTATAGTTCCTTGAATCCCAAAAGAGAAAACCGGTTTTACAAGGAGATTTTCGCATGGCGGAAGATATTCAAGGCCTGTTGGAAAAGATTCACTCGGACGGCATTCAGAAAGCCGAAAAAGAAAAAACTGCTATTTTGACCGATGCCAGAATCCAGGCCGCGAAGATCATTGAAGATGCGAAAATCCAGGCGGAAGCGTTCGCCCGCAAGTCCGAGGAAACGGTCCGGGCCGACGAGGAAAAAGGAAAGGCGGCCATCCGCCAGGCCGCCCGGGACGCCGTCCTTGCCCTGCGAGCCGATCTACAGACCAAACTCAACGCCGTGGTCCATGCCTGTGTCGGAGAGGCGATGAAACCCGAGCTGATGGAGCAGATCATCCTGCAGCTGGCCGCCGCCTATGTCAAAAACCCCAACGCCGAGGCGTCCGTCGAGGTTCTTCTTTCGCAGAGGGACCAGGCCGCCGTGGAAGCCTATCTCAAGACTCGTCTGCTGGCTTCGCTCAAAGCCCAGCCGGTGATCCGTCTGACCAACGAGTTCAATTCCGGGCTTCAGATTTCCTTCCGCGGCAGCGATGTTTACTTCGATTTCAGCGATGACGCCCTGGCCGAAGTCCTCTGCCGCTTTGTCGGTCCAAAACTTGCCTCCGTCATCAAAGATTGAGGGGCTTCGCCGTCCAATGAACCCGGAGAAGGCCGTCCATGAAACATAGTTACTTTGCACTGAAAGCTTCCCTTCCGATGCTGCGCTTCGACGAGGCGCCTCCCGTTTCATCGGAAAAGTTTCTGGACCTCTGCACGGCTTTTCTCGAACCGGACAAAATGAAATTCATCGCCTCCCTGAAGCCGGTGGACAGGGAGATTCCACGTCTGGAGAGCGGACGGGTGAAAATATCTCCGTCCCTTTCGGACGATGATCCGGAAACCGGGGCCGTGACTCGTTATATGCGGTGGGAAATCTGTCTCCGCAACACGCTTGCGCAGCTTCGCGCCGGCAAACTTTCGATCGATCCGGAGCCGTATCTGGTCAGGTTCGCCGCATACGATTCGTCCGCGGCGGCGACCGCGTCGGAGGTCTTCTCCTCGCCCGGCAATCCGATGGAGAAGGAGAGGATGCTGGATGCGGCCCGCTGGTATTTCCTGGAGGGAATGGAATGGGTTCATCCCTTCGACTTCGAAGGACTTTGCATTTACCGTTACAAGCTTCTGCTCCTGGAGAAGATGGCGGAACGGAAATCCCCGAAAGCGGCGGAACATCTGGACAAGGCCGCCGGGGCGGCGGAAAAAGCGATTTATCAAACAGACAATGGAATCATAAGCAAAGCAGGAGTGACAGTTCCCCATGCCGGACAAGGAGAATAACCAAGGACACATCGTCGGCGTAAACGGCAACATGCTGACCGTCGAATTCGATACCGCCGTGACACAAAACGAAGTGGCCTACGCAATCCTGGGTGAGGTTCGGCTCAAGGCCGAGGTGATCCGCGTCCGGGGACAGCGCGCCGACCTTCAGGTGTTCGAAGATACCGGCGGGCTCAAAATCGGCGACACCATCGAATTCACCAACCATCTTCTGAGCGTGGAGCTCGGGCCCGGACTGCTCTCCAAGGTCTTTGACGGCCTCCAGAACCCCCTCGACAAGCTGGCCGAAAAAGCGGGCTTCTTCCTCCGGCGCGGCCTTTACATGAATCCCCTCGACAATGAATCCGCCTGGGAGTTCACCCCGATCGCCAGGCCCGGCGATATTCTTTCCGCCGGTGACCGGGTCGGCTCCGTCCCGGAAGGCATCTTCCGGCATTATATCATGCTCCCCTTCTCGTTTCAGGGGACCTGGGAAGCGGTATCCGTTGTTCCCGCCGGGAAATACAGGCTTCAGGAGTGCGTGGCGAAAGTGAAAAACGCCCGCGGCGAGGAGCGGGACGTGATCATGGTCCAGAAGTGGCCGGTCAAGATTCCGATCTCCTGTTATAAGGAAAAGCTCATGCCGGTCAATCCCCTGATCACCCAGCAGCGGATCGTCGACACCTTCTTCCCGGTCGCCCAGGGCGGAACCTTCTGCACTCCCGGGCCGTTCGGCGCGGGCAAGACCGTCCTTCAGCACGCCATCAGCCGGCACGCCGAGGCGGACGTGGTGATTATTGCCGCCTGCGGCGAGCGCGCGGGCGAAGTCGTGGATATCCTCCGGGAGTTTCCGCATCTGGAGGACCCCCGCACCGGCAAGAGCCTGATGGACCGCTCGATCATCATCTGCAACACCAGCTCGATGCCGGTGGCGGCCCGTGAAGCATCCGTCTATACCGCCGCGACGCTGGCCGAATATTACCGCCAGATGGGACTCAACGTCCTGCTTCTGGCCGACTCCACTTCCCGATGGGCGCAGGCCCTCCGTGAAATGTCCGGACGTCTGGAAGAGATCCCCGGCGAGGAGGCGTTTCCCGCCTATCTCGAATCCCTGATCGCCGGCTTTTACGAGCGCGCCGGACTGGTCGTCCTCAACGATGGCTCCAAAGGCTCCATCACGATCGGCGGCTCGGTCAGCCCCGCCGAGTGCGCGTAGGCGGCGTGACGCGTCGTGAAAATCAGTCCGAATTCCCAGGTTCCAGGGGGGGGTCGTCCGTTCGGACCGCCGCCGCTACCCCGCCATCAACCCCCTCGACAGCTGGAGCAAGTATCCCAGCATCATCGATGCCTCCGCCCTCGCCTTTGCACGCGGAATTCTCCGCCGCGGCAGCGAAGTCAACCAGATGATGAAGGTGGTCGGCGAGGAAGGCACCACCACGGATGATTTCGTGATTTACCTCAAGAGCGAGTTCCTGGATTTCGTCTATCTCCAGCAGAATACCTTCGACAAAGTGGACGGCGCCACCAGCCGGGAGCGTCAGGTCCATGGGTTCGCCGAGGTCATGAAGGTGCTGAAAACCAGGTTCTGGTTCGAAGACAAGGAGGCGGCCCGCCGCTACTTCCTGGAACTGCGTCTGATTTTCACCGATCTGAATTATGCCGAATTCAAGAGCGAGAAATTCACCGGACTCGAACAGAAAATGAAGGCAAAAATCAGCGAAAGGGCCGAAAATGCGTAAGGTTTACCATAAAATCATCCAGATTGCCGGAAACGTCATCACGGTGGAAGCCGACAATGTCGCCTACAACGACCTTGCGGAAGTCACCAGTGCGCGCGGGACTTCGCTGGCCCAGGTCATCCGCCTTCAGGACAGCAAAGTCTTCCTCCAGGTTTTCACCGGTTCCCGCGGGATCAGCACGGGCGACGAGGTCCGTTTCCTCGGACATCCCATGCGCGTTTCGTCCTCCGACAGCCTTCTCGGGCGTATTTTCACCGGTGCCGGACGCCCCCGCGACGGGCGTCCGCCGATCAGCGACAGCCTGATCGACATCGGCGGTCCTTCCGTGAATCCGTGGAAACGCATCATTCCCCGCAAGATGATCCGCACGGGCATCCCGATGATCGACGTTTTCAACACGCTGGTCGAATCGCAGAAGCTCCCGATCTTTTCCGTGGCGGGCGAACCCTACAATGAGCTTCTCGCCCGCATTGCAATGCAGGCCGAGGTCGACATCATCATTCTCGGCGGCATGGGCCTCAAATACGACGACTATCTCAAGTTCCGCAACACCCTCGACGAACACGGCGCGCTCTCCCGTTCGGTCCTCTTCGTCCATACCGCGTCCGACCCGATCGTGGAATGCCTCCTGGTCCCCGACATGTGCCTCGCGGTCGCCGAACAGTACGCCCTCCGCAAGAAACGGGTCCTGGTGCTGCTGTCTGACATGACCAACTTCGCCGACGCCCTCAAGGAGATCGCCATCACCATGGAGCAGATTCCTTCCAACCGGGGCTATCCGGGTGACCTTTACAGCCAGTTTGCCGCCCGGTATGAAAAGGCGGTCGACTTCGATGACGCCGGCTCCATCACGATTCTCGCGGTCACCACCATGCCCGGCGACGACGTGACCCATCCCGTTCCCGACAACACCGGCTACATCACCGAAGGCCAGTTTTACCTCCGCAACGGCCGCATCGAGCCGTTCGGTTCGCTCAGCCGCCTCAAACAGCAGGTCAACGGCAGAACCCGCGGAGACCACCGTGTCATCATGGATACGATGATCCGTTTCTATGCGGATTTCAAGGAAACCCTCGAAAAGCAGTCCATGGGATTCCAGATGAGCGCGTGGGACAGGAAACTTCTGAAATACGGAGCCCTTTTCGAGTCGGAGATGATGGATCTTTCCGTGAACATCCCTCTCGAGGAAGCGCTCGACCTGGGCTGGAAAATTCTTTCGGACTGTTTCGACAAAACCGAAACCGGCATCAAAACCGACCTGATCAACGAATTCTGGCCGAAAAACGTGCAATGACCGTTCGGGGGAGTGAATCATGGCAAAAGTCAAACTGACGAAAACCGCGCTCAAGCAGCAAAGGGACAACCTGAAGCAGTTCCTGCGCTTCCTGCCCACCCTCCAGTTGAAAAAACAGCAGCTTCAGGTGGAGATGCGCCAGTGTCTGGAACATATCGCCCGGAACGAGGAGCACGAACGGCAGGGCAAGAAGGCGATCGCTTCGTGGATCGGGCTTTTCGGCTCCGAAAAGGAGGCTCTCCGGGTGGCGGATGCGGTGCGGATTCAGAAGATCGATACCGATTTCCTGAATATTGCCGGTGTGGAGGTTCCCCGTTTTCAGGGAGTGGTGTTTGAAAACCGGCCTTATGACCTTTTCCTGGAAGACCTCTGGTTCGACGATGCCGTGGCGGCGGTCAAGAGGATCGTGGAGCTCCGGATCGAACGGGCGATCGTCCGCCGACAGTTCGACCTGATCCGGCAGGAACTCCTGGTCACCACCCAGCGGGTGAACCTCTTCGAGAAGATCAAGATTCCGGAATGCCGGGAGAACATCCGCACCATTCAAATCTATCTCGGCGACATGGACACCAGTTCCGTGGCCCGCTCCAAGATCGCCAAGAAGAAGCTCCGGGAGGCCGTGGCATGATTGTTCCAATGAAAAAAATCACGCTCCTGTGCCTGGATTCCGAACGCGTCGCCGCGCTGGAAAAACTGCGCGGCCTCGGCGTGATGCACGTGGATCTGGCTTCCCGGGTCGAGTCTGAAAGCGTCGCCGTCCTTTCTCAGGCGATTGCCGATGCCGCAAAAGCCCGCAATATTCTTACCACTCCCAGGAAAACCGGAAAGCACCCGGAGGAGAACCGGACGGGGAAGGAAGTCCTGAAGGAAACGCTTGCCCTGGTGGAAGCCAAAGCCCGTTTGGAAAAACGGCGGGACTCTTTATTGAGGGACATCGAGAGGCTTTCCAGATGGGGAGATTTCTCCCCCGCTTTGGTGGAATCGATCCGCCGGGGCGGAATTTTCGTGTATTTCTGCGAATCTTACCGGGATGCCTATCATGCGCTCGACGTGCCGGAATATGCCGTCCGGCAAATCGTGAATGTATTCAGCGGCGAGGTTTGTTTCCTGCTGGTTTCCCCGCGGGCTCTGGACGAATCGGCTTTCCCTGTGGTGAAGCTGCCGGAAGCGTCGCTCTCGGAGCTGAATGTTCAACTGGAAAAGGTCCGGTTTGAAATTCACGCCATGGACTCCCGCCTGGATGTATTGGCCCATTCCATACGGAAGCTCAAGGAATACATCCGGGAACTGAAGGTGGAATACGAGTTTGCCTTGAACCGTGACGGAATGACGGCTTCGGGCAGCATCGCCTACATCGGCGGATATGTGCCGGTTCCGGCGATGCCGGAGTTGACCGCCGCCGCCCACTCCGCCGGCTGGGGCCTTCAGATCGAGGACCCCGATCCGGACGACAGGCGGGTGCCCACCCTCATTCAGAAGCCGAAATGGATGAAAATCATCGATCCGCTGTTCGATTTCATCGGCATTGCCCCCGGATACCGGGAACCGGACGTTACGATTTTCTTCCTGATCGCCTTCCCGATCTTCTTCGGAATGCTGATCGGAGACTTCGCCTACGGATTCCTCTTTTTCACGACGGGCATTCTCTGCAAATATCTCTTCCGCAAAAACGAAGCGGCGCAGATGCCGCTGAACCTCCTGATGATGCTTTCGGTCTTTTCCATGATCTGGGGCCTCCTGACGGGCTCCTGCCTGGGATTGCCGCGCGACATTCTCCCGCGGTTCCTGCAAGGGTTGGATTTTCTGGCCGAACCGGCGAAAAGCCCGGCCGCCCGCGCCCTGGCGGAGAGACTTCATATCGACAATCCGGCTGACCTGACCAACAAATATGTCCAGTGGTTCTGTTTCCTGCTGGCGGCGCTGCATCTTTCGTCCGCGCGAATCTACAAGAATATTCTGGAATTCCGCAACTGGCGGAGCTTCGGGAACCTCGGCTGGGCTTCTCTGATCTGGGGCAACTTCTTCACCGCGGTGAACCTGATCGTTTTTCCGGGAACCTTCCCGAAATATGTCGGTTTCGCTCTGTACGGGGTCGGGTTTGTGCTGATTGTCGCGACTATTTCGGGAGAAGCGGCATTGAACTTGCCTTTTGCGATCGTCGGCAGTTTTGTGGACGTTCTTTCTTACATCCGTCTGTTCGCGGTGGGACTTTCCGGCCTGTATGTCGGCACCTGTTTCAACAACATGGGCAAAATGGTGATGGATGCGCTTCCCGGGAATCTGGTGGTGATCGGGCTCGCGGGAATGATCCTGGTGGCGCTGGCCGGACATGTTCTGAACATTCTGCTGGGCTTCATGGGCGTGCTGGTTCACGCGGTCCGGTTGAATACGCTGGAGTTTTCCAATCACATCGATATGCAGTGGACGGGCGTCAACTATCGGCCGTTCGCTGAAAATGATAAGAAGAAATCCGATCAACAAGCATAAAACGAAGGAGAAAAGAAAATGATTCTCGAAATGGCAGCTCAGGCGGCCGCGACGGCGGCTGCGGCGGGTCCGGATGCTCAGCAGGCGGCGGTCTACACCCAGGAACACATGAAGTATTTCTTTCAGGCGATGACCTATGCGGGCGCCTTTGCCACGATCGGGTTCGCCGCCGTGGGAGCTTCTTACGGTTGCGGCGTCGCTTCCGCTTCGGCCGTCGGCGCATGGAAAAAATGCTATTCTCAGAACAAACCGGCTCCGTTCCAGCTGCTGGTGTTCGCGGGCGCGCCTCTTTCCCAGGTCATTTACGGCATGATTGTCATGTTCGTCATCCTGGGCAAGGCGAGTGCGACCCAGGCGGCATGGATGGTCTATGTGACTGTGGGCGTCGTCGGGGGGATTGCCCTGGGGATGTCTTCCATCTGGCAGGGGATCGTCTGTGCGGCGGCGTGCGACGCCTTTGCCGAGAACGGAAAAGGATTCACCAACCAGCTGATGGTCGTGGGAATGGTCGAAACCATCGCTATTTTCGTGATGGCGTTCTCGATCGTGCTGGTCGGCCAGGTGGGCGCGGGAATCCTCTGAGTTTCCCGCGGCCTGATGGCCTGAAAGACTTTTTCCGGCCGTCGGCAATTCAAAGAGCCCGTAATAAAGTTCGAATTTATGAACAGGTTAACTCGCGTTCCAGCGGGTGAAATACCGAAGCGTTCCATGCGAAATTGATGCAGGAAAATGGCCGGATGAAAATCAGGCCGGCCCACCCGAAAAAAAAGGCATTGCCATGAATGGTACCGTTTTTTTAGGAGACAATATGGATATAACAGACGCTCTAAAATCTAAATTAGACCTTGCCATCGAAAAACTTCATAATCCTTTTGAGAGGCAATTTGTTGCTTCACAAATAAATGTCAATGAACGTATAATTATTCAACAGTGTCCGTTTCCTTATCAATATTTCTTTGAACATTCAAATGGAGGATATTCAAAATATTACGCTCGGCATCTCTATGGCTATTCGCCGGAACCAGGGCATAATGTCTTTTCCATGAATAATCATAATTTATGGAAAAAATATTATGGACTTACTGAAAATGATTTTTGTTTTGCGGAAACCATAACCGGGAATCAACATTTTTTTAAACTAAATTCCGATGATTCCGCTATATATAGGCTTTATATAGAAACCGGCACCATCGAAAAAGAATACGATGATTTTTCAGAGTTTTTAATCAGCGAATATTCGGACATCTCTCCGCATGAGTCAGATGTATATATATATGAAGAAGTTAAAAAGATTCGAGGAGAAGCATCTTTGTATCCTATTCATATCGGTTGTATACAACCCGTTCTCCTTGGCGGGTCGGAACTCGACAGTTCTAATTATGATTATATCGACCCGTTAACGCACCTGAGCATTTGTGGACAGCTTTATTCTCAACTGGAAAAAATGAAACATGGAATAATCGTTAAGAATGTCTCCATTGATCCTGATACTATGGAGATTTCAATCGAAATAGAATAGAGAAACTAATCTATCGTGTCATTTATGGGAAGTGATTTAACATGAAAACCGTGCTATTCATAGGAAGTCACTGAACAGAACGAAAAGGGGAGAAACGGTGTCATTCGTGAATGGGAACCGTTTTTTCTCGCACGCCCGCTTTGCGGACGGCCGCAAAACGGTTTTACACTATAACGGCTCAAGGGGGGTATTTGCTCCCCTTGAATGAAATTAAGGAGGTAATCAAGATGACAGAACTTAATGTTACTGCAATTAAATATTTCGAGAATAAAGTTATTTTACTTGGTGAGTTTAAGAGCATCAAGTTCTTTTTTGATCTTCTCGTAATATTCTCGTCTTGCTTTATTCGGTTTTTGATCATTGATGATTTTCATTTTACTCAAATATTTTTCGGCATTTTGTAAATCACCCTTATCAATATATGCAAGAGCAAGTTTAGCACAAATCACTGCATGTCTTTGAAGAAGTGGTCCCGCATCAATTATTCTTGTCTGTTGTTCAATAAAAGAATCAATTTCATTGCCCTGCTTGATAACCATTTGCAAATCAGGACCATCCCAAAATTTATTATCAGAAACTTCTAAATATTTTTTATAATATTCCGACGCTTTTCCATAGCGGTCTACACTGTAATGCCGTCCCAAATAAAAATATACATCAGGATCAACAATAGACGCATTTGCCATATGGAGTAGTTCCTCGAGTGAGCGGTCTTCAAATTTATGGTGATATAACTTCCACCCCCCATCCCTTTTCTTGAGGATAAATTGTTTTTGCGGTATTCTCCCCTTGATGGGAAAATCAACTATAATGCCAACCTCTGCCATATTGTCATCAATGACTTTTTCGTAGTCGACCTTTAACTTAAGTCCTATTTTATCTAAATCTTTCTCCGGAGAACTTTTCATCAAATTTCTTACCCATAATTCATTTTTCGGAAAAAAGACAATTGTCTTAATATTATTTGTAGTTTCGTCATTACGAAACTTAATGTATAGATTGGCGATTTCAGTAGGAGACATTTCGGATAATGCTTTTGGAGAATTATCACCACAAGAGGTCGCTACTAAGGTCGAAAAAAGAGTCAATAAAAAAACAAATGGCGTAAAATAGTTTTTTTTCATTTTAACCTCCAATGGTGAATCTATACTCTCCAAGGCAAGTTACTTGGAGGGTATAGTTACAATGCCACAACTATTTTTTTAGTCAAGTTCTTATTGAGTTAAATAATGAGTAATTGCTCGTAGTGTACAAGGATCATCCCAATATCCAGTATGACCTATATTTCCTGTTTTTATTTGTATGATGTCTTGACGATAATATACTGGATATGATGGAAACCGTCCAAAAAGTATAACGGTGCCATTCATGAGTAGCACCGTTTCTCTGAATGGAACGTTTCTTTTTCTTTCCAACCAGCTGATGGGCGTGAGGATGGTGGAAACCATCGTCATTTTCGTGATGGCGTTCTCGATCGTGCTGGTCAGTCAGGTGGGCGCGGCGGCCTTCTAAGATATCGCCGGCCATTCAAAGAGTCCGTGTTTCGCAGGCTTTTTTCAGTTTTTTTCTTGAAATTGCCAACGTTGGCATGTAAAGTATCCCCAGGTACGGAATGAAAACGATGTTTTTCGATTGCGGATCGTGGGCAACCCTTTGCCCGGATATGATTTGTCGATAAAGTTCAGTCCGGCATTGGATTTTTGCTAACGATGGCATATATTAATCTTATCATGGTAAATTCTGACGGCAACAAACAGAAGGAATGGAATTATGCTGGACAAAACACCGGGAACCGTTTATAAAGCTTCGGTGAACGAAATCGACGGCGTGACAATCGCCATGGCGCGTGACGGCAAAGAGAAATTTCTGGTGCTGGACGGCAATGCCGCCAGTCCGGTTTTTCAGGAATTCGAAGGCGAACTGCTGGCCGGCGGCCTGAAAAAAGCTCCGCTGAGCGCCGTCAATGCGGCGGCATTGCGCAGGCATTTTCCGTGGACGGCCCCGGTTTCCCTGCGTAACCGCAAAACCACCATCGGCTGCGGCGACCGTCTCGGCCTGGCCAGCGCCGGCCATATCGCCGCGATCAAACAGTACCAGGCCACTCCAGTGCTGGCCCAGCAGTCGATGCGTGAACTCGATATGACCGGACGCACGTACCGCCAGGTGGTCGACGATGCGGTTTTCCTGGTCTACCAGGTCGGTTACAGGGACGGTTACGGCGCGGACGGCGACCATCTGAAAAAGATCAAGGACATCGATGTGGCGCTGGCGGCGGGAATGCCGATGATCACGCTCGACCTGTCCGAAGTGATGCTGGCGGCCGCCGGCGGCTGGCCGCAGGCGCAAGTCGATGAAGCCTTTGCCGAACTTAACGCCGACACCCGGAAACAGCTGCTCGACTCCTATGCCGGTAAAAAAATCAGGCTCGGCGAAAGCGAAATCGAAATGGACGCCGACACTGTGCGCCGGTGTGCGATCATGTACCTCCAGGCGCTGGACTTCGCCAAAGAAGTCCATGAACACCTGAAAGCCAAACGCGGCGATCAATTCGACCTGGAAATCTCCATCGATGAAACCACCTCGCCGACGCTTCCCGCCCATCACTATTTCATCGCCGGAGAACTGAGGCGGCGCGGCGTGGAATTCACTTCGCTTGCCCCCCGTTTCATCGGGGAATTCCAGAAGGCGATCGATTACATCGGCGACCTCGCTGAATTCGACCGCCAGTTCAAAGTCCATGCGGACATCGCCCGCAGCTGCTGCGGCTACAAAGTTTCGGTGCACTCCGGCAGCGACAAGTTTGCCGTGTACCCGACTATCGGCGCCATGACCGGAATGCGCCTGCACCTGAAAACCGCCGGCACCAGCTGGCTGGAAGCGGTCCGGGTGATTGCCGCCCATGACCCCGTCCTCTACCGCAAAATGCATAAAAAGGCGCTGGCGTCGTTCAACGACATGCTCAAGCTCTACCACATCACCGCGGACATCACCAGAATCGGCGACATCGACCGGATGGCGGATTCCGAACTTCCCGCGCTGATGGAAATGGCCGAGGCACGCCAGCTGCTGCACATCACCTACGGCCCGATTCTCCGCGACCCGGAAATCCGTCCGCTTTTCTTTGCGGCCATGCACCAATTCGAAGAGGAATACGGCGAAACCGTCCGCAAACATTTCGACAAGCACCTTTCGCTGCTCGGCGTGCCGAAAAAGTAAGTCCGGGAAACACCGTTTCCAGGGACGGCGCAACAGAACAACCATGGAACAGATCACCCTCAAACGACTGGCTGAACTTTCCGGGCTTTCGATCCGGACGGTCAGCCGCGTCCTGAAGGATCAGGCCCACGTCCATCCGGAAAAGCGCGAACTGATTTTGAAGCTCGCCCGGGAACACAACTACATTCCGAACATGGCGGCCCGGAATCTGCGCCTCAACCGCTCCAACTTCGTCGGAATTCTCTGCACGGACATCTCCCACGAGATCTTCATGCAGAAACTGCTGGACCTGGAAATCCGCCTCGAAGCTTGCGGCTACTACCCCGTGGTCGGGCGTTTTACGGGCAAAAGCGCCGGACTGGAAAAAGTCCTGACGCAATGGTCCGGGATTGCGGAATTCGTGGTCGTCACGATGTTCGTCGGGACGCGGATTCATCCTTCCATTCAGGAACAGTTCCGGCGGTTTCCGCTGACTCCCATTTACGTGGATCAGGACAGGGTGCTGGAGGACGGCCATACGCTGAACATCAATCGTGCGACCGGCATCCGGGATGCGATTTCCACCCTGATCGACGAGGGAAAGAAGAAGATTCTCCGCTGCGGCAATCTCGAATCCCGCGAGAAAGGTCTTCAGGAGGCTTTTGAAAAGACCCCTCCGGAAAGGCGTCCGGAACTGATCCGGCTCACCGGGACCGGCACCTTCGAGAACGGCCGCAGCCTGGCGGGAAAGATTCTCGAATTCGGGGCGGACGCCGTTTTCTTCGACACCGACCGCATGGCGCTCGGGTTCCTCAACTACGCCGCCGAACACGGTGTCAAAGTGCCGGAACGGATCGCGGTGATCGGGTTCGACGACGAGGCCGGCGGAAAGCTGGTCTATCCGTCCCTGAGCACGGTGGCACACCCGGTCGAGGAGTTGAACAAGGCAATCCTTTCCATCATTCAGGAGAAGCCGGAAAAGCCGGTCCATCAGGTTTTCCCGACCCGCTTCATCCGCCGTATGAGCTCCTGATCCCGCTTTTGTTTTCACGCCGGACGGGGCAGATGTTGAGGCATATTCCCTTCCCGTATGGAACGGCCTCCGGCCAGCGCCGCCGCGACCGCATACCGGGCGTCCATGGAGGTCACGAACGGAACGGCGTCCGTCCGGACATACTCCAGGAAATTGCGGATGGTCTGGTCGTCCGCATCTTCCGCTGCCGATTTTTTCGGCGGCGGCGTTTCCTCCGTATAACATTCGGTTGCTCCGTGAAGATTGCTCCAGATGCGGAAGATGGTTTTGCCATAATTGTTCCCGGTGTTTTCGATGCGTCCCAGGGTGCCGATGATCGTGTAGTTGCGTTCTTCGTCCGGCGAAAAATGACATTGCAGATACACCGCCTGAACCCTGTTGGCAAGCTGCATCAGGATCATGTTGTGGTCTTCCTGGAATTCGAGTTCGGGATGCCGGGCGGGATCGATGCGTCCGCTTTCATCGAAAGCGGAGCCGAATCCCATTCCGGACACCGTTTCCGAATAGGCTCCGCCGAGCCAGTGAATGGCGTCGATGTCGTGGGAGCCTTTGTGCAGAAGCAGTCCGTGGCTGAAACGCGGACTGGAATATCGGCGGAAATAGTCGTCGGAGCGATTGCCGCGTCCGACAAAATGGCGGCACCAGATGGTTTTCACCTCGCCGATCACGCCCGAACCGATCCGTTCTTTCAGTCCGGAAAGAAATGCGAACTTGCGCAGGTTGTGTCCAATGAAAAGTTTGGTCCCGGTTTCTTTTGCGAGCTTGCACAACCGGTCGCAGCCTTCGAGCGTGGCGGCCATCGGTTTTTCCATGAACACGGCTTTTCCGGCTGTGAGGGCGTCCCATGCCATTGTTTCGTGAAACGGAAGCGGAGTCGAGATCAGGACCGCGTCCAGTTCCCTTATCGCGAGCAAAGCGCGGTAATCCTCGAAAACCGCCGCGTCCGGAAACCGCTGTTTGAATTCACGCAATACTTTTTCGTCTATATCCGAACCGGCTGTGATGAAGATGCCGTTTTCCGGCCGGTGCGCGCGGAAGGCGTTCCGTCCGCGTCCGCCGCATCCGATGATTCCGAGTTTCAATGTTTTCATTCGAGTCATTCTTTTTTCAAAAACAGACCGGTTCGGCGCGTCCGCTTTTCACGGACCGGTCCGCCGCCTCGACCATAGCCATGATTTCAAGGGAGTCTTCGAGCGGGACCCCTTCGCTTTCGCCGCGGAAAAAGCGCACGCATTCCCGCAGAAGTTCGATGTAGAACCGGTGGCCCGGCACGCTGGCGAAAGGATGGTGCCCGCCGTCCGCCGCATGGAGAATTCCGCCGTATTCCCATATGTGGTGTATGAATTCGACCGCGCCGCGGCGTCCGTCCCGGTAAGCCACATGGCAGAGCGCGCCGCAAGAGTCGGGAATCATCGTGACAGAAGCCGCGCCGCGCCCCATCAGCCGTTCGAGGATTTCAAAACAATGCACGGCATACCAGACGATGGATGACCCTGCCGGAGCCTCGCCGAGCGCGCCGTAGACGAAAGCCCCTTTCGGGTTCGGATGTTTCTCCGCCGCGGAGACGATCCCGGGGTCGAAGCGGAGCGCGGAGGCAGTGAAGTACCGCAGGTGTTTTTCCCGGGCCAGCTCCATCATTTTGCGGGTATGCTCCATCGTGTCCGCAAACGGCTTGTCCAGATAAACCGGCTTGCCCAGTCCGGCGCATTTCCGGAAATATTCGAGGTGGGCGGAAGGATCATCCACAGTCAGCAGAATGACGTCGCAATCGGCGGCGGCCTCCTCAAAATCTTTTATGACCAGCACTCCTTGCGATTCCAGATATGTCTGCCGCTGGTCCATTCCTTCCTCGCTTTGAAACGGCGTCTTGAACCGCAGGCACCGCGTCACTTTCAGGCCGTCCACGCGATCCGCTTCCGGGACCGCCGGGTCCTGAAGCAGTTTCGTGAAATTCACCGCGTGCGATGTATCCAGCCCGATCAGGGCGGCTTTCAGGTCTTTTTTCATGAAAAACTCCTTCTTTTGATTTTCTTTCGGTGCGGTGTATATTATATAAGAGCAAATCCAATCTGTAAATAGACAAAGTCTTCAATCCGGTGGACAAAACCTTTATGAATGCGATTTTGAAACCCGATCTCTGCGGAACACGGATTCCCCATAAGCCGGACTTCACGATCGACCGTCCGCGCGATCCGCATGGAACGAATCTGATTTTCTCCTTTCGTTCACCGGGAATCATTTATACGAAAAACGGGCTTGAGACAGCCGCCGCCGGGGATTGCATGATCCACAGTGTAAATTTTTACCAGTATCACACGGGAATCCCGGGTGCGGAAAAAGGATACGAGAACGATTTCCTGCACGTCAGTCCGTCCGCCGTCGCGCCGCTGATGCGCAAGCTCGGACTGCCGTATGACACCCTTTTGCATACGGCATGCCCGGACATCCTGACCCCGTTCATTATCGAACTCCAGGCGGAACTTCTCGCGGAGGACGCCTATACGGAAAAGATTCTGCTCAACCTTCTCGAACGGATGTTTCTCAACATTGCCCGCGGCCGGCGGATTCTGGAAAAAAACCGGGCTGTCATTTCTTCCGCGGAACGGCGTTATTTTCAGGATTTCTGCCGGCTCCGGGAAGAGATTCTCCGGGATTTCCGGAAGGATTTCACCCTGACGGCGCTGGCGCGGAAAGTTCATTTGAGCCCGGAACGTTTTGCGGTCCTGTACAAGAAGTTTTTCGATGCGACTCCGTATAATGAGCTGATCGAGGCCCGGATCGCCCACGCCCGGCGGCTGCTGACGGCCTCCTCCCTGGAAGTCAAGGAGATCGCTTCGCTCTGCTCCTGGAAGGACGTTCATTATTTTGCGCGTATTTTTCGCCGGAAAACCGGTCTGACGCCCAGCGGATTCCGCAGCGGAACGAACCGGAAAGAAGAAAGTTCCTCCTCCTCTACCGTCCGCCGGAAGACCGGAAGGACAGTTTTTTGAATGTTTTTGGAAAACGGGAGGTTCATTTCTCATTGACTTGTTTGAAACGAGTGTTATTGTATGGCGTGCTTCGTGTTCACAGTCAATCAACAATTCAACGGAAACCAATGGGACAATCCGATGGACAAACACAATTTTGCCTTCCGCGCGGTACAGATGGATCTGGCGCGTCAGCCGGAAACCGTGGCCTTCATCAAAGAAAGAATCGATTTCATCCGCCGGTATGATTTCAATTATCTGGTTCTCTATCTGGAAGGACGAATCCGCACCCGTTCCTTCCACATGTTTCCCGAAAACGTGTCCTATTCGGAAGAGGAGATCCGGGACATTGTAGCCTATGCTCTCTCGAAGGGCGTTCAGGTCATTCCGGTGGTTTCCCTGTTCGGGCATGCGGAACACTTTCTGAATGTGCCCGGATTCGAATCGTACGGGGAGCTCCAGGGGAATACGCGCGGACGTTTCGGGACGCTCAAACATGTTTTCTGTCCGTCGAACCCGGAAACACTGAAATTCCTGGAAACGTATGCCATGGAAGTGGCCGAACTCTTCCCCTGCGAATACTTTCACGCCGGGTTCGATGAAGCGTGGGACATCGGGTATTGCGAAGCCTGTAAAAAGCGCCTCGAAAAAGAAGGACAGAGCGGAATTTTCCTGTCTCACCTGAAAAACATTCACAAGATCGTGACGAAAAAGCTTCATAAGACCATGATGATCTGGGACGATCTCTATGACATCTACCCGGACGCCCTGGAGAAAACGCCCCGCGACGTGATCCTCTGCGCCTGGCACTACGACACGCTGGTCGAACTTCCGTTCGGGCATGCGGGCGGTCCCCGTTCCGATCATTTCGCCCTCTACAACAAGCTCGGGTTCAAGGTGCTGTTCGCTCCCGCGACCTATTCGTTCCGGAATATTTCGTCGTTCACGGACTATGCCGTGTCCCGAAACACCTTCGGCGCCTTCCTGACATGCTGGGGCGACTCCAATCATATCACCTCCCTGCCGTCCACCGCCTACGCCGGCATGCTGTGGAGCCCGAAGTTTTCCGCGGAAGAGGCCACGCCGGAGGCCGCCATCCGGGAGACCACCCGTCTCCGCAAGAAGGAAGAGACCGCGCTGGCGGAATACTTCCTCGCCAACGACTTTTTTGCACCTCCCGCAAATCCGAAAGCCTATCTGCGGGGCGTTCTCAACCAGAGTGAGTTCAACCGCAGGCTGATGGTGGAGGCGGCTCTTGCCCTCTTTGAAAAATACGGGAAGAACGCGTCTCCATCCCTGAAAAAGATTCTCTTCAGCCTGGAGCGTGAAAAAGTCTATTTCGAACTGAGAAAAATCATCCCGGCGCTCTATGACCTCAAACACCGGTTCAGCATGTCTTCCGAATTGGAGGAAGTGAAAAAACAGGTTGCGCGCCTCAATGCTTTCAGCAAGGCGCTGGAGGAGGCGGAACGCCCCGACCGGATGAATCCCCGGAGGACGCTGGACGCCTTGGAGAAAATGGTGAAGGAACTGCCGCGGCGGCGTCCGTCCGGCTTCAACGCGTTTCTGTGCGTCCGGTATCCGCACGTGACCACGGCCCTGCGGTTTTTCGTCCGGTATAAGAACGCCTCTTCCTGGCAGGGAATCGAAGCGAATTTCTTCGGCGACTCGAAACTGTGCGGAGAAACGCGGGTTCAGTATCCCTTTGAGATGACCGGAGAGCCGGAAGCCGTGCGCATCGATGATTTCGGGAAGCATGTCGGAGGCAGCATCATGTACCTTGAAATCGAGACGGCCGATTCCCGTTATGTGCCCTGCGGGATTGCGAACATCGAAGGACGGGTCAGCCGTCCGGAGGCGTTGCTTCAAGACGGACGCGACCTTGCCTTGTTCGGAGACGGCGAACAGCAGGCGTTCCGGAAGTTCAACGAACCCGAAACGGTGCATCTGCTGAGTTCCATGGAACTTCTCCTGAAGAAAATATAAAACCCTTTCCGCCGGGGTGAAATATCGTTCATTTTCCACCCCGGACGCTGGCATTCCGGCAAAAAAGAACTACATTACTGAAAAAAGCAGGAGAGGGGCATGGATAAAAAAAGTATACTTTGCATCGGTGCGGGATATGTCGGCGGCCCCACCATGGCGATGATCGCCGCCCAATGTCCGGAATATAAAGTGACCGTGGCGGACATCAATGCGGAACGGATCGCCGGCTGGAATTCGGATACGCTTCCCATTTATGAGCCGGGTCTCAAGGAGCTGGTCGAAAAATCGCGCGGACGCAATCTCTTTTTCACGACCGATGTGGAAAAAGGCATCCGCGAAGCCCGGATCATCTTCGTCAGCGTGAACACCCCCACGAAAACCTTCGGTTCCGGCGCCGGAAAAGCCGCGGACCTTCAATTCTGGGAAAAGTCGGCCCGTCTGATTGCGGAACAGGCCGGGGAAGACAAGATCGTGGTGGAGAAGAGCACGCTGCCCGTGCGGGCGGCGGAGGCGATCCACCGGATTCTGCAATCCAATACGAAAGGGCTGAACTTCGCGGTTCTTTCCAATCCGGAATTCCTGGCGGAGGGAACGGCGGTGGCCGACCTTGAAAATCCCGACCGCGTGCTGATCGGCTCCATGGTCACGCCCGAAGGCCATAACGCCCTGGAGGAACTGGTGGAGATCTATGCGCACTGGGTTCCCCGCGAAAAAATCCTGACGACGAACGTGTGGAGCAGTGAAATGTCCAAGCTGGTTTCCAACGCCATGCTCGCCCAGCGCATTTCCTCGATCAACAGCATTTCCGCCCTCTGTGAAAAGACGGGAGCCGACATTTCGGAGGTCTCCCATGCGGTCGGCATGGATTCCCGGGTGGGCTCCAAGTTCCTCCGGGCCGGGGTCGGCTTCGGCGGGTCCTGCTTCAAGAAAGACATTCTGAATCTGGTGTATCTTTGCGAGTGCTGCAATCTGCACGAGGTCGCGGCCTACTGGGAGCAGGTCGTCCTGATGAACGAATATCAGAAACGGCGTTTTGCGGAACGGATCGTCAAGAACATGTTCAATACGATCTCCGGCAAGCGGATCGCCGTGTTCGGGTTTGCGTTCAAGGCCGATACCGGGGACACGCGCGAATCGCCGGCCATCCATATTTCCGAACTTCTGCTGGGAGAATGCGCCACGCTCGCCATCTACGATCCGAAGGCGCTTGCAAATGCGAAGGCGGACCTGGCCGGAGCCAAAGGAACCATCGAATATTGCAGTGATCCGTATGAAGCGGCCAAGGACGCCCATGCGATCGCCCTGCTGACAGACTGGAAGGAATTTGCCGGATACGACTACCGGAAGATCTTTTCCCTCATGGAGAAGCCGGCTTTCCTGTTCGACGGGCGCAACATTCTGAATCATAAGGAATTATTTGAAATCGGCTTCAATGTCTATCCGCTCGGCAAGCAGGAATTGACGCATCTTTAAGGCTGATTTCCTCAAAAAATTCTATTTCCGGCTTGATTTTTTCGAATCTGGCGCTCTGTTAAATAGAACACGTCGGATGAAGGGGAACGGGATGGGCCTGTTTCCGTCGTCTCCGACACCAAATGAGAAGGGGGCCTTTATGAAAAAACCCGAAGTCTTCAAATGCAAGATCTGTGGACTCACGATTGAAGTCCTGACCGGCTGCGAGTGTCCAACACCGGTTCTCTGCTGCGGCCAGCCCATGAATTTGATGTCGGAGCAGACCGCCGAGTTCAAGACCGAAAAGCATGTGCCGTATCCGACCAAGACCGAAAACGGCACGAAAGTGGTCGTGGGGGAAAGCATGCCCCATCCGATGGAGGAGAAGCACTACATCGAATGGATCGAGATTGAAAACGGTCCTTATGTGAACCGCAAATATCTCAAGCCCGGGGAAGCGCCTTCCGCCGAGTTTCATGTTCCCCTCCAGAAGGGAATGATTGTCCGCGAGTTCTGCAACATTCACGGACTGTGGAAGTTTGAAGTAAAAGATTGATGGGACCGGAATTATGGAGAACTATCTGAAGGCCGTGCAGATCACGGAAAAGGTCTGGTGGGTCGGCGCGATCGACTGGAACCTCAAGGAATTCCACGGATACGAGACCGCCCGTGGAACCACCTACAACGCCTATCTGGTCCTGGCGGACAAGGTCACGCTCATCGATACGGTGAAAGCTCCGTTCAAAGACGAGATGCTTCAGCGGATCGTGTCCGTGATCGGGGATCCGGCGCGGATTGACTATATCATTTCCAATCACTCGGAAATGGATCATTCCGCCTTGCTGCCGGAAATGATCGCCGAAGTCAATCCGGAAAAGGTGTTTGCCTCCGTGATGGGGGTGAAGGCCCTGGATGCCCATTTCCGCATCGGCGAACGTCTCACCGCCGTGAAGACCGGTGACGAAATCAGCCTTGGCAACATGTCCGTGAAGTTTGTCGAAACCAGGATGGTGCACTGGCCGGACAGCATGTTTTCCTATGTCCCGGAACAGAAAATCCTGTTTTCGCAGGACGGTTTCGGCATGCACCTTGCCGTGGACAAGCTGTTCGCGGACGAGAATGATTTCTGCGTTCTGGAACAGGAAATGCGCAAGTATTACGCCAATATCCTGCTTCCCTATTCGCCTCAGGTCCAGAAGCTTCTGGAAGATTTTCCGGGGCTCGGCCTGGATGCGGCGGTGATCGCCCCGGACCACGGGCCGGTCTGGCGCGGAGAGCTTCTCGCAAAGCCGTTTGAATTTTACAGGAAATGGTCCGCGCAAGCGCCCGAAAACCGCGCCGTGGTGGTGTACGACACCATGTGGCACAGCACGGAAATGATGGCGACGGCTATTGCCGACGGGCTTCGCGCCAACGGGACGGGAGTCAAGCAGATTTCTCTGAATGCCCGTCCCCGGAGCGAAGTGATTACCGATGTCCTTTGCGCGGGCGCCCTGATCGTGGGATCGCCCACGATCAACAACCAGATGTATCCCGTGGTGGCGGATGTTCTCTGCTACGTCCGGGGGCTGCGTCCGAAAAATCTGCTGGGCGCGGCGTTCGGTTCCTACGGATGGAGCGGAGAGGCGATCGCCCAGATCAACGAGCAGCTTGCCGCCATGAAGACGGAGCTTGTTTCGGAAGGTCTCAAAGTGAAATATATCCCGACCGATGCCGATCTGAAAGCCTGTTTCGACCTGGGTGAAAAGATCAGTAAAATGTTGTCGGAAAAAATCAAGTAAAAATTTTTCAGTAAAGGAGAATGGGAATGGACAAATATGTTTGCGATGCTTGCGGTTATGTATATGATCCCGCCAAAGGCGATCCGGACAACGGCGTTCTGCCGGGAACCCCGTGGGAAAAGGTCCCGGACACCTGGGTCTGCCCCGAATGCGGCGCCCCCAAGGATCAGTTCTCCAAACAGTGAGGCCGGGGGAGTTTCCCCTGCGCCATGAGAATAGGGGTGAGCTCCCGTCAAAGGGATAACCCCCCGGGTGGAAAAACCTTCAGAAGGAAAATTTTCCACCCGCCTTTTCCTTTCCAGCAGAATTCACAACGGTGTAAGCCGGTGTGAAATAACGGCTTGTGCGGTTTTTGTGCGGCATCTTTTCTGAAAGTTTTCCGGCTGCCGGTCTCTCTCCTTGATCCCGTTCCCGCATTTTGGCGGACAAGCGGTCGTCATGCCGCATGAATTCCCGGATTCTATCACTCCTCCGATGCAAAACATCCTTTTCATCTTTTTTGACTTCCATTTTCCCTGAAGAGGGTGCAGACGTGCGCGCGCCGTGCATGGTTTTGTACGGTTTGAGCACGGTAAAAAGGATGAACCTCTTATTTTCCGGAAAAAATTTATGCATGTCTATGATCCCCGATTGACATTTCTCCGGAGAAATTTATAATTATAGGCAGGGAAGGAGCGGTTTTCATGGTGAAAGTGAGCAACGAGGTCCGGAAAAAACAGATCGAAGAAGCGAAATCGTTTCTGGCACGGTGTATCACGGGAACACAGCCGGGAGATAAACTGCCATCCCTGCGGGACATGGTCGTGCAGAGCAAGACCTCCCGGTCCGCTGTCGAAAAAGCGGTTTGTCACTACGAGAAAGAAGGGCTGATCCGCTGTGTTCCGAGCAGCGGAATCGTCCGGGAGGGCCTTCCGAATTCCAAAAACAACATCATCGACGTGATTGCCTGTCATGACTCCGGGTACATGAGTACGCCCAATGCGTTTCACCGATATTTTGTGAATTATCTGCATGAAATCGTTTCAAGGGAAGGATATGCCATCCGGCTCCACAGTGTCAAAGATACCGATTACCTGCGGGAATACGACCGGATCGCGGAATTGAAAGACAGCTGCGGATTCATTCTTATGTCCGTGAGAATTAACGAGATCGTGGATATCTTCAAAAGGGTATCCAACCCGTTGGTGTGCGCATTTCCGCAAACGCCCCTTCGGGAGGTTGCCCGGCTTCTGGATGTGCCGCTCATCGAAAAAAGTCTCGAATATCTTTATGGTCTGGGACATCGCCGGATTGCCTATCTGTCTTCCTTTGACGAGGCCTCTTTTACTTATGTTGCCCATTGCCGGGTTCTGGAATACTATCGGTTTATGGCTGTACACGGAATCGGAATCAATCCCTGTTGGCTTCAGAGCGCGGCATGGTCTGAAAAGGATGCGCGAGTGTGTCTGCAAAATATTTTTTCTTCCGATCCCCTCCCGACCGTTCTTATTGTCATGGACATTCAGGTTCCGCTGGTTTATTCCTTCCTGATGGAGAATGGAATACGGGTTGGACATGACATCGGTGTTTTTGCGATGGACGGCATGCCGGAAAACAACCAGCTGTATCCGAGTGTCGCCTCCGGGTTCAACCCGCGCGATATTGCCGCCATGAAAGTCTGGGGGCTGTTTCAAAAACAGCTGAACGGCAAAAAATGTACGGAATCCGTTTATAACGATTTTCAAATCAAGAAAGGAGAGTCCCTGTATGCCATTCAGAAAAATGAAAAATAAAAGCAGAGAAGGAGGATGGAAAATGAAGTGGAGATTTACCTTGGTAGAACTCCTGATCGTCATTGCGATCATCGCCATTCTGGCCTCTCTTCTCCTTCCCGCACTGAACTTTGCCCGGGAAGCCGCCCGCAAGGCAAAATGCGTCGGCAATCTGAAACAGATCGGTCTGGCGTTCCACCTGTATCTGGACGACTACAGGGAATACTTCATTACGGGCTGGATGGACAATTCCTCTTCGATCATGTGGCTGGTGTATCTTACACGCACTTCCATGCCGGGGAAGAGAAACACAGCCGGGTTCAACGAAAAGGCTTTCACGTGTCCCACCGAACCGGAAGGGCACGGTTACTTCGGAGACGGTTCAACCCTCTGGAAGTACAGCCACTACGGCATTAATTCGCGTCTGACAGGAGAGTATGCGACCCGGAGACGCGCCACCTGCGTGACAAAACCCGCCCTTGCAACGATGACCGGTGAACACAACCAGAAAACCACGTACCGCTACACGTATATTTCCCAGGCGAATTTCCGTCACAGCGCGAAGAACAACTTCACTTGTTTTGACGGACACGTCGGGTCGCAGCGGAAGGACGAATTCATTGAACGCGCAAATGGAGGGGGAACCTCTTACGGGCGCCTGAATCTCGGATTTACCGCCGATTGAACTTCCACAGGAAAAATATTTCAGGAAAGGACTTTTTCTCATGCATCGAAAATGGTTGTTGCTTACCCTTCTGATCCCGGCCGTTCTTTGCGCCCAGCATAAAAACGGCAAGGATGCCGATCCAAACGATCTGCCCCAGAAATCCCAGCTCGCGCGGACGCCGATCCCCGAAATCGCCGAATACCGGAAACTCTGGTTCGAGCGCACGAAAGGGGTCAATCTCGCATTGGGAAAACGGGTCGAATTCTCCATCCGCCCCGGCTTCCGGCTGACCCGGAAAGACGGCACGGACCCGTTCGATCTGACGGATGGAAAAATCTCGAAAGACCGGAATGAACTCATCTGGTTTGATTCCGGCGCGGTCGGATGGTGGATCTACGAGGGCGCAATCAACGGGGTGAATCTGCTGGTGGACCTCGGAAAAGAGGAAGATGTCTCCACGATCGTCATCCGCGCGCTCGGCGGACGCGAACAGGTGCCGATGGCATTTCCGGGGCGTTTCGAGGCGTTCGTCTCGCGCGACGGCAAAAATTTTTACAGGACCGATTTCAAGCAGGGAGTGTCCGGCGGCGAAACGGAACTTGCCGGCCGGAAGACGGCTTATTATTTCGATGAATCGGGAAAACGCTCGTTCGTCTATCCGATGGAACTGGAAGTGAATGCCTCCACCCGCTATGTGGGGCTGACGGTCACCGGAGCGGCCGACTCTTTCTTCACGGACGAGCTGGCGGTCATGAAGGCGGAAAAGAAAGGTCCCGGCTTCAATGCGGCGTATGCCGGAATACTGGAAGCCTTTCCGATGAAGGGAATTGCGGTCGGACCGCGTTTGAAGGAACTGATCGTCAGCCGCGGGGTCGTCGCGCCGAACCATTTTGTTGTCAAGGACATGCGGGAAAAGAAAGACCGCACCGGAACGATCACTCTCAAGATCGAGGTTCCCGGGGGGATCGAACTCCTGTTCCCGAAAGCGGATTCCGCGGAGGACCGTCCCGGCGGAAGGAAACTTTTCACCCTGAAAACACACGTGAACCAATCCCGCACGTCGGCGGTCTATTTTCGGGTGCTTCCCTCCTTCCGGCAGACGCCGGATGCACATGCCGGGATTTTTGCGGAAGCGGAAGGATATGAACCGGTCAGGACGTCCGTGCCGGTTGGTGTCATCGACATTCCGGAGGTGCCGCGGTACAAGAGGATGAACTTTTCGGTCTGGGGCAACTATCCGGAGGAACTCCTCGGGGAATTCGCAAAGCTCGGTTTCAACGGAGTGACGGTGTTCCCCTACCGGTGGAGAGGAAAAGATGCGGAATTCCAGGCATTCATCCGGCAGGCGCGGCAGCTTGGATTCACGATCAACATGATCGGCGTATTCGGCTATACTCCGGATAGGGGAGTGAATATTCCAAAGGAACGGAGCCACGAAGTCTGTTCCGATCTCGTGGACGGAAAGAAAAGCGTCAAGTCCTGTCCCGCATACCGGGGCGAATTTTACCGCCGGGCGCTGGAGGGGTACCGCAAGCGTATTGAAACGGCATTGTATCCGGATATCATCCTGAACGACTTCGAAGGTTTTTCTTCCTATATCCGCGAGGCGCCGTACTGCAGATACTGTCAGGAGGGAATGAAGAAGACCGGCTTGAATCTCAAGGATTTCCTCGCACAGTGCGGTACGGAAATCGCCGCCGATCTTCACAAGGAAGTCGAGGAAGCCTACAAAGGACGCAGAATGCCCGGGATCGCCTATTACAATATCATCCCGGGACGTGTATTCCAGGATGTTTTTGATTTCCGCAAGCTGTACGGGAAATACACGTTCTTCGCTCAACCGGTCTGCTATCTTGCGGGCGACATGGTCGAGTTCCATGAACGCATCGCCGGTTCCCGGAAACTCATGAAGGACAATCGCGTCTTTCCCTGGCTGACCGCCGGAACGTACGGTGAATTCGAGCCGGAAAAGATTGAATTCCAGCTTCTCGAAACTCTCCTGAACGGCGGCTGCGGCGGCTGTTATTTCTATTTCGCCGACTTCGATACGCCCCGTGATTTTTATTTCCATGCGAAAGCGTTGAAAATGTTGCAGCCTTATGAGTCGTTCCTTCTGGAGGGAACCCCGTTTTTCGAACTGCCGGGCACGAATGGGGCACACACGGTCTCGGCGGTCCGGAACGGAAAAGAACTGATGATCCTGGTCGGAAACTATCGCTCCGCCGCCGCGAAAAACACCCTTACCCTTCCTTCGGATAGCATTGTTTCGGTCCGGGACATCCGCGATGGAAAGCCGTTTTCCCTTCAAGGGGCCCGACTCTCTTTCGAGGTCCCCAAAGGAGATGTCCGCCTGTTTCTGGTCCTTTTCCGCTGAAAATCCTCCGCGTATCCGTCCATTGCACCTTCTTTCCCCGCAGCGGGCGGATTTCCCCGCATTGATCCGGAGAAACGGAAAGGAAAAACCGCCCGGGAATGCAAATTCCGGCACGGTTTGTGCACAGATGAAAAGATCAAAAATCATTTTTTCAGGAAAAAAAATCTTTTCCCTTTCTTCCGGGATTGACATTTCTCCGGAAAAATCTATAATAAAACCAGAAAAGGAGCATTTTCATGGGAAAAGTCCGCAACGGCATACGGAAAAAACAGATCGAGGAGGCCCGGTCGTTTCTGGCGCGGTGCATTACCGGCACCCAGCCGGGGGACAAGCTTCCCTCCCTCCGGGATATGATCGCGCAGAGCAAGACGACCCGGTCCGCCGTGGAAAAAGCGATCCGCTACTACGAAGAGGAAGGGCTGATCCGCTGTATTCCGAGCAGCGGGATTCTCCGGGAAGGTCTTCCGAATTCCAAAAACAACATCATCGACGTGATTGCCTGCCATGACGCGGGCTACATGAACACGCCCAATGCGTTTCACCGTTATTTCGTGAACTATCTGCATGAGATCGTTTCGAGGGAGGGATATGCGATCCGGCTTCATTGTGTCCGGGACACGGATTCCCTGCGGGAATATTACCGGCTCGCGGAGCTGAAAGACAGTTGCGGATTCATTCTGATGTCCGTAAAAATCAGCGAGATCGTGAATATTTTCAAAGAGACGTCCAAGCCGCTGGTGTGCGCGTTCCCGCAGGCGCCTCTCCAGGAGGCGGCCCAGCTCCTGGATGTTCCGCTCATCGAAAAGAGCCTCGAATACCTTTATCAGATGGGACACCGCCGGATCGCCTATATGTCCACCCTGGATGAAGTCTTTTTCACCTATGTCGCTCATTCCCGGGTCCTGGAATACTACCGGTTCATGGCTGTCCACGGAATCAAAATCAATCCCTGCTGGGTTCAGAAGGCGGCATGGTCTGAAAAGGATGCGCGAGTGTGTCTGCAAAATATTTTTTCCTCCGAGCCGCTGCCGACCGTCCTCATCGCCATGGATACCCAGATCCCGCTGATTTACTCCTTCCTGATGGAAAACGGGTTTCAGGTGGGACAGGACATCGGGGTTTTCGCCATGGACGGCATGCCGGAAAACAATCAGTTGTATCCAAGCATCGCTTCCGGATTCAACCCGCGCGACATTGCCGCCATGAAAGTCTGGGCGCTGTTCCAAAAACAGCTGGACGGGAAAAAATGCACGGAATCGGTCTATAACGATTTCCAAATCAAGAAAGGAGACTCTCTCCATGCAATTCAGAAAAGCGGGAAATAACCACAAAAACGGAGGACGGAAATGAAGCGAATCTTTACATTGATCGAGCTCCTGGTCGTAATTGCAATCATTGCCATTCTGGCGGGAATGCTGCTGCCGGCGTTGAACAAGGCGCGCCAGCGGGCCTATACCGCATCCTGTGTCAACAACCTCAAGCAGATGAGCCTTGCCGTCATGAGCTATTCGGTCTCGAGCAACGACTGGCTTCCCAACTATCTGAACGGTCTGGGCGGACGCTACTGGGTGGATACTCTGGCACAGACCCTGAACCCGAAAGTGGCGGACAAATCCTGGGCTTATTACTGGGTCAAAGCGCCTCCGGCGGGCATCAAGAAAATTTTCCAGTGTCCGAGCGGCGCCAATGAACTTTCTCCTGACGTGAACTATGCCTATAACAAGTGTGCCGGATATTATGAGGCGACCTGGGGATATCCCGCCTATTCCATGTACGGGCCGGTGAAAATCGGCCACAGCAAGCAGCCGAGCACAAAACTGCTGATTCTCGATGCGAAAAGCAAGACCGGAATTTCCGGCGGATATCTTTTCAATTTCGAGACCCTTGCCGGATGGGACTACCGGCACAATAACAACATCAACATCATGTTTCTGGACGGGCATGTGGAAACCAAGGGATATGCCTATCGCCCGGCGATTACGTACATCACCAATCTGAGAAATTAACCATAAGGAGCGAAGAAGCATGAAACGTCTGTGGATGTCTTTATTTTTGGGAACGGCCGTTGGAATTTTTTCCGTTTCGGCGCAGGAAGAGGCGAAATTCAGCGATAATCTGCTGAAAAACCCTTCTTTCGAGGAAGGCTTGAATCACTGGGCGGTCCCCGGCTGGATGAAAGCCAAACTCCTTGAGCCGCAAGTCGATTCCGCCATCCTTCAGGGAGGCGGGGGCGGTTCCCTCCGGTTCAAGGGAGAACCCGGAAAACATGCGGCGGTCACCCAGACGGTGACGCTCTCCGGCAAGGAAAAGGAATACAAACTGACGGCTTTCATCAAGACAAGCAAGCTCACGGGCGGCTGGACCGCCATGATGGTGGTGGAATGTTTCTACACGAAGGACGGCAAGGAGCAGTTCAAGCAGTTCATGGCGGCAACGCCGTGGAACAAACCCGAGCTGGACTGGACGCCCCTCACGCTCCCATTCACTCCGCCGGAAAACACCAACAGGGTGAGGGTCTGGCTCCGGATGACTTCTCCCAACGGAAACGAAAAGCCGGATTGTCTCGGGACCGTCTGGTTCGACAATGTTTCCTTAGTAAAGAAGCTGATTCCGCCTCCGGTAAAAAGTGCCTCCCTCCAGAAAAAAAAGCAGGTCAACATCCTGCCCGGAGCGCCGGACTTCGGGAATTTCAGAACGCCCGGCTGGCTCAAGGACACCATGGAACCCGCGGAGAAAGGAACCAGACTCGTTTTCAAAGGGATTGCCGGAAAGAAAGGATACATTTCCAATACCGCAACTCCCCCTCAGCTGGATGTGGAGAACTATGAATTCACGGTGAACGTGGACAACAAAAGCCGCGTGAAAGGCTGGGTTCCGGCTGCCCTGATTGAACTGGTGAGCGTCAAGGAAGGAAAAACCCGATTTTCCTATGCTCACGGAACCCTGTCGCCGGACGGCAAGAGTTTCCGGATCAAAGCCCCGAACCTTCCGGAACTGACCCAGCTCCGGGTGATTCTCGGAACAACGGCATGTCCGGCGGGGTTCACCGGAGATTCCGGAACCATTTCTTTTTCGGACCCGGTTCTTTCCGTAGTCTGCCAAAAAAACAACCGGATCTTTCTGGAAAAAATCACGCCCGTCCTACTGGGGGGCGTCTACAAGCCGGACGAGGAAATCCGGCTGAATCTTCGTGTTTTCAGTGGAACGCCGGAAAACGCAAAGGTCCGGCTGGAATATGACGTGCAGGACTTCTTCGGAAAATCCGTGGTCAAAGGCGAATCCAAAGAGGAGTTTCCCGCGTGTGAATTCGTGGAGTTTCCCGTCCCGCTGAAGAAGTGGGACGCGCCCGGATATTTTGTGGTGAAGTGCCGTCTGGTCACAGAAAAGAACGAAGTCTCGGAAAAGACGGCGGCGGTCATAGTGGCTCCGTATCTGGAAAAAGCCGACCCGTATTTCTCCATGTGTCATTTCGGTTTTCCGGCCGGATATTTTCCGGCGGCGCGGCGTCTCGGCTGCGGAAGCACCACATTGACCCTGTATCGCATCCATGTGGAGAAAAATGAAGGCTCCTATGACTTCTCCGGAGTGGAAAAGACCATCCGCCTTGCAAAAGAAAACGACATGGAGCTTTTCGGACACATGCCGATTTACGGGTATGATTATGCGATGGACCCGGCATGGCTGAATCCGCGGAAAAAAGAGATGTCTCAGAAAGGATTTACCGAAGAGTATTACGATGCGTTGCGGAAGTATTACGCGGCCTGCGTCAAACAGGTCGGCAATCGTGTGACGACCTGGTCGTATGTGAACGAAATCGACTTGAGCAATCACTCCACTCCGAATGAGGAGAAGCACTATGTGCGCGGCGCTCATCTCTTCTATAATGAGGTCAAAAAACAGAATCCGAAACTTCCGGTGATCGGCCTGTGCGTCAGCGGCGTCGATTCCATGGATTTGTTTCCTTACGCGAAAAAACTGCTGCCCCGGATCAAGGACGCCCTCGACGGCATCGGCCCGGACGCCCATGTGATCCCGTGCGTATACGGTCCGGGCTACCTCCCGATCTCGGAGGAAAAAGGAAAATTCCGCGAAACGATGATCGAACTGAAAAAGCTGGCGGGACCCGGAAAAATCATCAGCATCGAAGAAAAAGGCTATCAGAGCGTGTCGGACATTCCATTCGACCACGAGGCCTTGAAGAAACAGGCGGCGGTGATGGTCCGCGGCGTGATTCTGGCGAAGGCGTTCGGAAGCATCCGCTGGGTTCCGCACTATGCCGTCCACAACGGAGTTTCCAAGACCGATTACGGCATGTGGCGGCTGGACAATCCGCGCCCGATCCTGGCGGCGTATGCGGCGGCCGCGCGGCTGCTGGCATTCACGAAAGACCCGATCGAAGTTCTGCCCATGACCGGAATCTATTCATACGTTTTCGAACGTTCCGGAAAAAGCGTCGCGGTCCTTTGGACAACCGAAGATTCCCCGGTCTCCACCACGCTTTCGCTTCCCGGGGACGCGGTTGTCTGCAACATTACGGGCAACCGGACTGTATTCGATTCACGCATTACGCAGAATCCCGTCTACATCGAAAGTTCCCTTGCCCCGAAGGAGCTGGCGGAACGGATCCGGAACGCGAAATATTCCATGCCCCGGATCGCGGGAGAGATCCTTTTCAGTTCGGATGCCGGATTCACGGTTGCCCTGCTGAACAAAAGCACGGCCCCCATTCCGGCGACGGTTGCGGCGTCTCCCGGCGGGACTCGAACCCTTTCGCTTCCCGGCGGGAAAATCACCGAGGTCTTTTTCCCGTTGAAACACGCCTTGAAAAACGGGGATACGATTACAGTTTTGACGGAAGCCGGTCCGGAAAAGTATACGCTGAAAAAAACGGTTGAATTGACAGCGGTCAAGAAACTTGCCAACGTCAAGCTGGACGGCTCCCTGAACAGCTTCAAGGGCGTGGAGCCCATTTCGATGAACCAGGCGCGGGACCTTCTGCCGGTCGACGCCGCGGCGAACAAGCTCTGGACCGGGGTGGACGACCTCAGCATGAAAGTCTACCTGGGATACGACGAGCAGTATTTCTACATCGGCGCCGAAGTCACGGACGACATCTTTACCGTCCGCAAGTCCGGAAACAACTTGTGGGCCCAGGATGCGTTCCAGATCTCTTTCGATCCGCCGGCCGATGCCAAAAACGATGCGCTGGTTCCCGCCGGGTATGACTCCAACGACTGGGACTATGCCTTCGGCGAAGGAACCAAAGGACCGGAAGTATTCTGCTACAAAGCGGAAAACGACAACCCGGATTTCCGCCTGAAGAGCCTCCCGTATCCGCTGGTCGTCCGGAAGGTCTCCCCGACCGTGACCCGCTACGAGCTCGCGATCCCGTGGAAAGGGATCGCTCCGCTGAAACCGGTCAGGGGCAGCATTTTCGGGTTCAATCTGGGGTATTTCGACGCCGACGACGGATTTCCGCTGTACAGCATGGCGTTCACGGGCGGAACCACCAACGGGAAAAATCCGTATCTTTACCGGAAATTCATCCTTTCTGAATAACACGCCTTTTCCGCCGGTCTCCGCTCCGTTCCGGCGGAAAATGAATTTTTTGCGGATCTTTTGTGCAAAAAATCTGCAAAAAAAACTCTTTACGCTTGAAAAACAGCCTGTTTTATGATAGGTTGTTTTTCATATTTATAACGGAGTGTGGCGGATGGATAGAGAAGAGAACAATGCCGGCGTGGTTGTGCTGAACTCGCTGCTGAGCCCGGAAAGGATTCTGATCCTCAAGGGACGGCTTTCCAAGAAAGAGGTTCTTCTCGCCATGATCGGAACTCTCGCCGGAGAATACTGCGACCGCGACGACCTGGAATGGGGGATTTTCCACCGGGAAAGCCTCATGAGCACCGGGATCGGCAGCGGGATCGCCATTCCGCACATATCTCTTCCGAATGTGGAGGAAACCCGCGTGGCGATGGCGCTTTGTCCCGACGGAATAGCCGACTACCAGTCGCAGGACTCCCAGCCGGTCCGGCTGGTGTTCATGATCGTTGCCGGGAAGAACCAGAAACCGCCCCTGCTGAAAGTGCTTGCCGCGATCGGCACGCTGTTCTACGACGGACGCCTGAAAGCCGCTTTCCTCGCCGCGCACGATCCGAAGACCTGCATGGAAATCCTGATCCGCGCGGAAAGCTGAAACGGAAACGTTCTCCACCCTCATTTTTCGCGGATGTCGGTCCGCAGGAAATCCTCGTATCCGGCGGAAAGAAGCTGATTTCTGCGCCGCAGGAAGGAGTACCAGTCCTTGTTTTCGGGGCGGCTCCAGGCGCATTCGGCATACGCGCCGATCCGGGGAAGAATCTTCTGGACGGTGCGCCACTCGGGAACCGTTTCGGTCCAGAGACAGGCCTCCGGTCCGAGCATGCTTTCCTTCAGCTGTTTTTCCCAGATGACATACGGGTCCGCCATATAGATGTTTTCGGGCTGAAGTCCGAACATCCATGTCTCATGCGGCTCGCTGAGGTCGGCCGGATAATCGAAGTAATAGGAGTTGTGCACGGACGCAATGACTTTGTTGCCTTTGGCGGCATGTTTGAGAGGTTCCCGGATGTCGAGCCACGACTGAATCACGGTGTCGGGCGGGAACCCGGTGCCGGTGCCCCATACAACCGGTGTGCGTCCGTGTTCCACCGCAAAGCGGGTCATTTCGACCATGAAGTGGTTTTCGAGTTCACGCATATGGGTGAATCCGCCTTTTTTCATGGCTTCCAGGCAACGGGGACATTTCTCCCAGGAGTCCGTGTCCGCCTCGTCGCCGCCGAAATGGATATAGGGGCTGTCCGGAAAGAATTCAAAGAGTTCCGCATAGATTTTTTTCAGGAAATCCTTCACGTCCGGATGACCGATGCAGAGTTCGCTGCCGTTCCGCTCCGGATCGCAGGCGAACTGCGGATACGCCCGAACCAGCCCCTTCGAGTGTCCGGGAATGTCCACCTCGGGCACGATGCGGACGAAATGTTTCCGGGCGCAATCGGCAATGTCCAGCAGGTCTTCGCGGGAGTAGCTTCCCTTGCTCAGGGTATTGCGGGAAGTCTCGGGCAAGACAAGCCCGGTCCCGATCCGCCAGCCCTGGTTGTCGGTCAGGTGCCAGTGAAACACATTCAGCCGGAAGTGCGCCATCAGGCGGATTACGGCCTTGACGGTTTCCGGCGACTGAAAATGCCGGGCGCTGTCCAGCATGAATCCGCGCCAGGAGAAACGGGGAGAGTCGCGGACCGTTCCGCATTCCAGTTTTGCGCCGGAAGGCCCGCGCGAGGAGGCGGCGGCCAGCATCTGCGTAAATGCCGCAGCGGCATAAAACAGTCCGGCTGTATCGCCGCCGGAGATTGAAACGGCATCCGGCTCCACCCGGATCGTCCAGCTTTCCGCGCCGAGGGACGGGTCCGGCTTCAGGCGGAGGGAGGAATCCGGGTCGTCCGACAATCCGCAGGAAATACCGAAGGAAGCCGCGGTCCGGACGATTTTTCCTCCGGCGGCGGCCGCATTGCCGGGCGCGAAAACCGTTTTCAGTCCGGAGAGGGCGAAGGTCCCGTCCGCGAAGGCGACGGACACGGGCGCGGGGATCACACAGTCGAGTGCGGTCTGTTTCATGGGATTCAAACTCCTTTCAATCTTTCAGCAGCAGGTCCTGTTCAACCGGAAGCGTGCCTGTATTTTCAATGACTTTCATCTTTGTCCATTTTCCGCCGCGGTAACGTCCATAGAAAATGGAACCCGCGACAATGATGTAGATCACGCAGACCGTCCAGATGATCCAGACGGAATAACCGTAGTGCGAAAGCAGGGCGGATGGAATCGCCAGCATGACCACCGCCAGAGAAGCGCCCATGACCATCGCGAAAAAGGTGTCGCCCGCCGCCTTGATGGCGTTGCTGTAGACGATGAACAGGCCGTCGAAAAGCAGATAGGCGGAAATGAAGCAGAGCATGATTTTTGTGTTGCGGATGACCTCCGGGCTGGTCGTGGAGAAGATCCAGAGAATCCATTCCGGACGGACCACGAACAGGATTGCCATGATCCCCATGTAGAGAAGGGTGAGCGTCCGGGCGCTCCGGACGGAGCGTTTCGCATGCTCGATGTCGCCCGCGCCGACCGCCTGCCCGACCAGAATGGCAACGGTCTGGCCGATTCCGAGGATCGGCGTGAACGCGATGGAATTGAGTCCGAAGGCGATGCTCGAAGCCGCCTGAATGGTCTGCCCATATTGTCCGAGCACTACGATGAATACGTTGAATGAGGCCAGGTCGATGAAGAATTGAACGCCGTTCGGCGTTCCGTAGCGGATCATGCGGATGAAAAGCTCCAGGTCGAAGATATTCGAGCAGGTGCTGAAATGGCGGCGGGAACTTTTCGGCACGAAGAAGAACCATGCGTAGATCAGAAGTCCGGCGAATGCGGACAGGTTGGTGCCCCATGCCGCGCCCGCGATTCCGAGTTCGGGACAGCCCCAGTGTCCGAAGATCAGGGCGTAATTGAACGGAATGTTCAAGCAGGTGACAAGGATGTTTACGATCATGACCATACCCGTTTTGCCGCGTCCGCTCCAGAAACAGCTCAGAGCGGTGTTCAGGAACAGCAGGATGCCCCCGGCGCACAGGAGTTTGAAGTAGACGACCTCCTGTTCCACCACTTCCGGCGTGTGTCCGAATTGGTTGAAGAGTCCTTCTCCCCAGAACCATCCGGTGAAGACCAGCGCGCCTCCGATGATGGAAAGGAAGATTCCCTGCCAGACGGCCGTCCCGACGCGGCGGTTGGCTCCGGCCCCGGAATATTGCGCGACAAACGAATTGGTGTAGGAAATGATGCCGAAGAAAAAGCAGCACAGGGTGAAGGAGGTCAGCCCGGAAGCAAACGCCCCGGCCACCGCCTTCTCGGAATACCACGAGAGCATGACACGGTCGGAAAACAGGTTGATCGCATGGGCCGACGAGGCAAGAATCAGGGGCGTGGCGATTTTCAAAACTTCCAGCAGGCCGCCCCCGTGCGTGAGGAATTCATTCTTTTGGATTTTCATGAAAACACTTGTTACCGTACTTTGAAATCGCGCTTGATTTCGAGGTCCGCCTGGCGTCTGCGGAGGGTCTCGCGTTTGTCTTCAAATGCTTTGCCTTTGGCCGTGCCGAGCTCCAGTTTGATCTTGCCGTGCGCCAGGTAAACTTTCAAGGGGATGAGGGCGTAGCCTTTTTCGCGGACTTTCTGAGAGAGTTTCAGGATTTCCTTCCGGTGAAGCAGAAGCACCCGCGGGCGGACCGGGGTGTGATTGAATATGTTCCCGTGCGAATAGGGGGAAATATTCATGTTGTACAGAAGAACCTGGTTGTTCTCGATTTTCGCGAAGGAGTCCTGCAACGCGACCGAGTGCATGCGGCAGCTCTTCACTTCGGTTCCGCGCAAAGCGATTCCCACCTCGATCGAATCCAGGATCTGGTAGTCATGATAGGCTTTCTTGTTGCGCGCGATCACGCCGTCGGAAGCCTGTTCCGTATCTTTTTTTGCCGTCATTTCCGTTCCGTTTCATTGCGGAAAGCGCTGTTTGATCTTCTGTTCAAAGGCCGTTTTCCGCGGGTGATTGGCGGCGGCGAGCGATGCGCCGAATGCCAGCAGCAGCTCCTTCTGGGATTTGGAAAGCCCGGTCGGAATTTCGACGGCGATCCTGACCAGCTGGTCGCCGCGGACTCCCCCCTTCAAAGCGGGCGCACCTTTTCCTTTGATCCGGAGCGTGGTTCCGTTCTGTGTTTTTTCCGGAATGCGCATTCGCGTAATGCCGGCGATGGTGGGCACTTCCACAATCCCGCCGAGAGCCGCGATGACGCAGTCCACCGGGACCTCGCAGAGGATGTCGTTGCCGTTCCGGCTGAACAGTTCGTCCGGGCGGACGCGGATCACCACGAACAGATCGCCGGGGTCTCCTCCGTTGGTGCCGGCCTCGCCTTCCCGGGCAATCCGCAGCTTGGAACCGTTGTCCACGCCCGGCGGAATGTGAACCTTCAGGTCCTTTTCCACCTGGACGCGTCCCGTTCCCGAACAGGAACGGCATGGATTCGAGTTGGAAAAACCGGAGCCGCCGCAGGCCGGACACTCCTGCGCCTGCTGGAAGAAGCCGTTGCCGGCCATGACCTGGCCGGAGCCGCCGCACTGGGGACAGGTCATCCGGGAAGACCCCGGAGCCGCGCCCGTTCCCGCGCAGGCGGTGCAAACGTCATGCTTGGCGAGACGGATTCGTTTTTCCGCGCCGAAAACGGCGTCGATGAAGGAAATCTCCATGTTGTACTGCAAGTCCGACCCGCGCTGTCCCATGTGCTGTGCGGCGGACGAACGGCGGGACCGCCGGCCTCCTCCGAACATCTGCTCGAAGATTTCCGAATTTCCGCCGCCCATGCCGGAACGTCCTCCGAACATCTGGCTGAAAATGTCGTAGGGGTCGCGGAATCCGCCGCCTCCCCGGGAGTAGGCTCCGCCCCCTGCGCCCGCGCCGCCCGTTCCGCCTCCCGACTGGAAATAATCGGAGCCGAACTGGTCGTACTGTTCGCGCTTTTTCGGATCGCTGAGGACATCATAGGCTTCGGAAACTTCCTTGAACTTTTCCTCCGCCGCCTTGTTGCCCGGATTTTTATCCGGATGATATTTTACGGCGAGCTTGCGATAGGCTTTTTTCAATTCGGTTTCGGAAGCGCCTTTGGAAACCCCCAGTATCTGATAATAATCTTTTGCCATACATCAACCTTTGCCTTCCCCCGTGATTCCCTCCCGGAACGGGACGAAATCACTTCTCCGCGGCCGGTTTTCCGGCCGGACCGGCACTGACAACCACGGTGGCCGGTTTCAAGAGACGTTCTCCGCTTTTGTAGCCGAAACACCACTGGCGGATTACTTTTCCCGCGGGAACCGTGTCGGACGCTTCCTCGGAAACGGCCTCGTGCTGGGCCGGATCGAAGTCTTTTCCGGTGGCGTCGATCCTTTCGATTCCGAGGTCGGAAAACGCTTTGTCGAACTCCGCCTGGATCATTTTCATGCCTTCCAGCAGCGAGGCGAGATTGTTGGTGGCGCTGGTGGCGGCCACCGCCATGGAGAAATGGTCGAATACCTGGAAAAAAGGATGAAGGGTGTCCGTCATGACGTTGTAACGGAGGGCTTCCATATCTTTGAGGGCGCGTTTGCGCTGGTTTTCCATTTCCGCGATAAGACGGATCCGCTTGTCCTCCAGTTCGGCCACGGTCTTTTCCAGAGATGCGATTTTTGCGGCCGGGTCGTTCTTCCGAGCCCCTTCCGGCTGGACTTCGGCTGTTTTGGCTTCTTCCGCTTTCGGCTCCGTGCCGGAAGCGCTTTCCGCGGTGTTCTGTTCTTTCTGCTCTGTTTCCGGAGGCGTCTGGATAGTGGGGTCCGCGTCTTTTTTGTCGGCTTTGTTCTTCATGATGGGAGACCTCTCTGAATGATTTCGGTAGAAACGCAAAGATAATATACTCCGGAAAGCTTCTTTTTCAAGCTGTCCGGAGCCGTTGTTTTATTTCGCCGCATTTTCTTCGGCGGCCGCCTTGAAGGTGAGTCCGCCCTTGCCGGCGTCGATGGAGAGCCTCATGTCTTCATGAAGCTCGCCCGAGATCAGCATCCTGGAAACGGGGGTTTCGACGATCCGGACGAGAACCCGTTTCAGCGGACGCGCCCCGTATTGCGGGTCGAACCCTTCCTGTGCGATCCATTTTTTGGCCTTTTCCGAGACGGAAAGCGTCACTTTCTGCTCGCCCAGGCGCTTTTCGAAGTCGCGCAGCTGAATGTCGAGAATGCGGATGATCTGCTCCATGCCGAGCGAATGGAAAATGAGGATTCCGTCCACCCGGTTCAGGAATTCCGGCTTGAAATAGTCGCGGAGACGCGCCATCAGGTCTTCGCGCAGACGGTCGGGGTCCCCTTGCGCCTTGATTTCATCGAGAAGCATATCGCTTCCGATGTTCGAGGTCATGATGATGATCGTGTTCTTGAAGTTCACCGTGCGTCCGTGCGAATCGGTGAGCTGCCCGTCGTCGAGGATCTGGAGGAAGACGTTGAAGACATCGTGATGGGCTTTCTCGATCTCGTCGAACAGCACGACGGAGTACGGACGGCGCCGCACCGCTTCGGTGAGCTGTCCGCCCTCGTCGAATCCGATGTATCCCGGAGGTGCGCCGATCAGCCTCGACACGCTGTGCTTTTCCATATATTCGGACATGTCGATCCGGATGATGGCGTTCTCGTCGTCGAACAGCTCGTCGGCCAGCGCCTTGGCGAGTTCGGTCTTCCCCACGCCGGTCGGCCCGAGGAAGATGAACGAAGCCGTCGGGCGGCGCTGATCCTTGAGCCCGGCGCGCGCCCGCAGAACCGCGTCCGAAACGGCTTCCACCGCTTCGTCCTGCCCGACCACGCGTTCGTGGAGCTTTTCGGAGAGATGGAGCAGTTTTTCGCGTTCCGTACGGACCAGTTTGCTGACCGGGATGCGGGTCCAGCGGCTGACGATCTCGGCGATGTCCTCCTCGTCCACGTCCTCCTTGAGAAGGGCGTTTTCGCCGTCCTCGGACTCCTTGAGTTTCTTCTCGGCTTCGACGAGCTGTCTTTCGATGCCGGGGATGCTGCCGTGGCGGAGCTCGGCGGCCCGTTCAAGGTCATAGTCTCGCTCGGCCTTGGCCAGATTGGCCTTGGCGATCTCCAGGCTTTCGCGCAGGATGCGGATCTGGGCGATCGAATGCTTTTCGGCCTCCCATTTCGCCCGCAGGGACTTGGCTTTCTCCTTGTGGTCGGCCAGGTCTGCGGCAATGGCCTTCATGCGGTCTTTGCTGGCGGCGTCCTTCTCTTTTTTGAGCGCGGCCAGTTCGATTTCGAGCCGCATGGCGTACCGTTCCAGCTCGTCGATCTCGGACGGGCAGGAGTCGATCTCCGTACGGAGCTTTGCGGCGGCCTCGTCGACCAGGTCGATCGCCTTGTCCGGCAGGAAGCGTTCGGTGATGTATTTGCTCGAAAGCGTGGCGGCGGCCACCAGCGCGCCGTCCCGGATTTTCACGCCGTGATGGAGTTCATAGCGTTCTTTGAGTCCGCGCAGAATGGAAATGGTGTCTTCCAGGCTGGGCTCCGCCACGAGAATCGATTGGAAACGGCGTTCCAGGGCAGCGTCCTTTTCGATATATTTCCGGTATTCATCGAGCGTAGTGGCGCCGATGCAATGAAGCTCTCCGCGGGCCAGCATGGGCTTGAGGAGGTTTCCGGCGTCCATGGAACCCTCGGCGGCCCCGGCTCCAACCACGGTATGGAGTTCGTCGATGAACAGGATGATGTCGCCGCTCGCGCTGACGACCTCCTTGAGGACGGCTTTCAGGCGCTCTTCGAATTCGCCGCGGTACTTCGCACCGGCGATCAGGGCGCCCATGTCGAGCGCGACCACGCGCTTGTTCTTCAGGTTTTCGGGAACGTCTCCGCGGACAATGCGGATGGCGAGGCCTTCCACGATTGCGGTCTTGCCCACGCCCGGTTCTCCGATCAGGACCGGATTGTTTTTCGTGCGCCGGGAAAGGATCTGGATCGTCCGGCGGATCTCGTCGTCGCGCCCGATCACGGGATCGAGCTTGTCTTTGCGCGCGGCTTCGGTCAGGTCGCGCCCGTATTTTTCCAGCGCTTCGAACGACGCTTCCGGGTTTTCATTGGTCACGCGCTGGTTTCCGCGGACCTCCTTGAGCGCCATCAGAATCTTGTCCCGGGTGCATCCGAGCGCTTCCAGAAGGGCGGCGCATTTCGGGTCGCCGGACGCCAGGGCGAGGAACAGATGCTCCACACTGATGTATTCGTCCTTCATCTCGGCGGCTTTGTTTTTCGCGGCCACCAGAATCTGGCTGAAGTCGCGGGAAGAATAAGGCTGCTGGGCGCCCGGGCCGCTGACGGAGGGAATGGACGACAATTCCTTTTCGACGGCGTTTTCGACCTTCGCGGTATCGATGTTCATCTTTTTCAGCAGGGACGGGATCAGGCCGTTCTCCTGGTGCACAAGGGCATGGAGAAGGTGAATCGGGCGTATTTCCTGGTGCCCGTATTCCAAGGCCGTTTCCTGTGCCTTGAGCATGGCTTCGCGGGATTTCTGAGTCAGGTTTTCCATGTTCATCGTTCGGGTCTCCTTCTGTTCATTAAGATACGATGTAATATTTCAAAATTCAAGCACTTTCTGTGCCAGCGGGTATTTTGAACGGGAAGACCGCAATACGGATGTGACATTTTGACCCGATTTTTCAATTTTTCCGACAGGGAGACATGGAGCTTCTTTGCATTTTGATGGGAATGGATGTATTTTAACAGATTTTACTTCATCTCGGACGAAAGAAAGGATTTCATGGAATTTCATTGCGAGAATCTGTGGCTGAACATTCTCATTTTCATTGCGGGCTCCTGGGTGCTGATCAAGGGGAGCGGAGTCTTCATTGATTCCGCCGCCTCGCTGGCCCGGCTGTGGCATGTCTCCGAACTGGTGATCGGGCTGACGCTGGTGAGTATCGGCACTTCCCTGCCCGAATTCGCGACCAGTCTTTACGCGGCTTTCCACGACCAGAGCGACTTCATCATCGGAAATATCGTCGGCAGCATTACGACCAATATCACGCTGGTCCTCGGGGCGGGCGTGGTGGGGGCCGGCAAACTGGTGTTTTCCCGGAAACTGTATTCGCGCGATACGGTCCTGATGCTGGGAATTTTCCTGCTGACGTGTCTGATGTTCTGGCTGATCCGCGTCCCCGGGAAAGACGGCGGAAGCGTGCCCGGAATCAACTTCTGGGGCGGAATGCTTCTTCTGATCCTCGGGGGAGCCTATATGGGACTGCTGGTCAGGACCGAAAAGGAAACGGCCGCGGAAGCCGCCAGACGGGAGAAGGAAGCCGAGGGAATCTGCAAGAAACCTTTCACCTGTTTCTTATGGCTGATTTTCAGCCTGGCGATGGTGACGGGCGGCTCCAAGGCGATGGTCGACACCGTCATCTGGGGAGCCGAACAGCTCCGGATCGACCCCATGGTGATTTCCGCCACGATCGTGGCTTTCGGGACCTCCGTTCCGGAACTGGCCGTGACGCTGGCCGGCGTGCTGAAGAAACGGCACGACATCGCCATCGGCAACATCGTAGGCAGCTGCAGCTTCAACATTTTCCTGGTTTTCGGCGTCTGTGCGCTGGTCTGTCCGCTCGGAATCAACAGCCTCACCGGAATCATCAATGTGTTTGCCGTGCTTTTCATCGGACTTCTCCTGTACGGCTTCATGTCCATCCGCAAAAATGAACTGAAACGTTGGCAGGGGGTGGTTTTCATCTTTGTTTATCTGGTTTTTCTGGGGTATAATTTTCGGGAAATGTTATCCCGGATTTTCAGTTGAAAAAGCCTGAAAACAGGTTATATTACGCATTCAGGCAAATTCTTTGGAAGCCAATGAACATAAAGGAAAATAACGATGAGCAAGATTCACGCGGAACACATTTTCACTTCCGAATCGGTTTCGGAAGGACATCCCGACAAAGTTTGCGACCAGATTTCGGATGCGATCCTCGATGCCTGCCTTGCGCAGGATCCGGACAGCCGCGTCGCCTGTGAAACTCTTGCCACCACCGACCTGATCGTCATTTCCGGAGAAATCACCACCAAGGCCCAGGTGAACTGGGAACAGGTTGCCCGCAAGGTGGCGGCCGACATCGGATACACCGCCCGCGACATCGGATTTTCGGCCTCCGACTGCAAGGTGTTCCTCAGCATTCATGCCCAGTCGCCGGATATCTCCCAGGGCGTTTCCGAAGGAGAGGGCCTTCATAAGGAACAGGGCGCCGGGGATCAGGGGATGATGTTCGGCTATGCCAGCAACGAGACCAGGGAGCTCATGCCCGCCACGATCCTCTATGCGCACAAAATCGTGCAGGAACTGGCGAGTCTCCGCAAGACCCGGCCGGAGAAATATTCCTTCCTCCGCCCGGACTCCAAGAGCCAGGTTTCCATTCTCTACAGGCACGGCAAGCCGGTCCGGGTCACCACCGTCGTCGTTTCCCATCAGCATACGCCCGATATGAAGTCCGCCGTGCTGGAGAAACTGGTCCGGGAGGTCGTGAAGAAGGTCATTCCCGCAAAACTCCTCGACGACAAGATTGTTTACCACATCAATCCGACCGGCCGTTTCGTGGTCGGCGGGCCCAACGGCGACACCGGCCTGACCGGCCGCAAAATCATTGTCGACACCTACGGCGGCGTCGGCTCCCACGGCGGCGGCGCATTTTCCGGCAAGGACCCGTCCAAGGTGGATCGTTCCGCCGCATACATGGGCCGCTACATCGCCAAGAACATCGTCGCGGCCGGCCTCGCCGACAAGTGCGAAATCCAGCTGGCCTACGCGATCGGCATCGCCCACCCCCTTTCCATCAACGTCGATACCTACAACACCGGCGTGTTCGATGACGACGCCACCCTTGAAAAAGTCGTGCGCGCCGTGTTCGACATGACCCCGAGGGGGATCATAAAGACCCTCGGCCTCAAGAATCCGAAGGGCTGGTCTTACCGCGAGACCGCCGCATACGGCCATTTCGGCCGGAATGTCTTCCCGTGGGAGAAGACGGACAAAATCGACGCCATTCTCAAAGAAGCGCACAAATACTGCGACTGCGAATGCGGCGGCGGAGACGATGCTTGCAAAAGCAAGTGCGAGGAAAAACTCGACAAGGCTCCGGTAAAAGCCGCCAAAAAGGTTTCCAGGGCTCTTTCTTCTCCGCAGGAAGATGTTCCCGAAGCGAAGAAAAAAACAGCCGGAAAAAAATAACGGAGCGATCGCCCGATGTCTTTGAAAAAATCCAGAATCCTCGGTTTCGGAAGCCCGATCCTCGACTTGCTGCTGCGGGTCGATGACGCTTTTCTCGCCCGGAATGTCGAAGGCGAGAAAGGCGGCATGCGGATGCTGGACGCGTTCTCCCAGCGCAGGCTCATTTCTGCGGTCAGCGAGGTGAATGTCAGAAAAGCCATCGGCGGGTCCGCGTTCAACACCATCTCGGCCCTGACTTCGCTCGGATTCAGCACCGCGTTCCTGGGAAAGCTCGGAAACGATGCCGACGGAACGTACTTCCGAGAAACTTATGCGAAAATGGGCGGGGATGCCTCCCGTTTCCGGATCAGCCCGACCGAGCCGACGGCCACCTGTCTGAGCATGGTCACGCCGGATTCCGAACGCACCATGCGCACCAATCTCGGCGCTTCCGCCACGCTCTCCCCGGAGGACATTTCCGACGCGGATTTCAAAGGCATCACTCATTTTCATGCGGAAGGGTACATGTGCTTTCTGATGAAGACCCTGAAGAAAGCCCTGAAACTGGCCAAAAAACATCATTGCACCGTCAGTTTCGACCTCGCTTCCTTTGAAGTCGTGCGGCTCTTCCGGGCCGATCTCGAGGAAATCTTTTCCGCCGGCTGCGTGGACATCGTTTTCGCCAACGAGGACGAAGCCCGCGAATTGTGCGGTCCGGAATCTTTTTCTCCCGACCGCGCGGCGGAGAAGCTGGCCCCCTTCTGCACGGTCGTGGCGGTCAAACTCGGCAAAAACGGTGCGTTTGTTACGGACAGAACCGTCTCCTGCCGCATCGCTCCGAAGTCGGTTCAGGCGGTCGACACCACCGGTGCGGGCGATCTCTGGCAGGCCGGGTTTCTCTTCGGTTATCTTTCCGGACACGGGATCGAAAAGGCCGGAAAAATGGGTTCCCTTCTCGGGGCGGAAATCGTTCAGGTTTTCGGGGCGGAAATCCCTTCCGGACGCTGGCGCGGCATTCTTTCCGAATTCAACAACATAAAGGAACAATAATCATGGCAAAGGGTAAAAATAAAATTTCCGATTTCAAGGTCAAGGACCTGACTCTCGCGGATTTCGGGCGCAAGGAACTGGGCATCGCCGAAAAGGAAATGCCCGGTCTGATGGCCGCCCGTGAAAAATACGGCAAAAAGAAGCCCCTCAAGGGTGTCAAAATCATGGGCAGCCTCCATATGACCATCCAGACGGGCATCCTGATCGAAACGCTTGCCGAACTCGGTGCGGACGTCCGCTGGGCTTCCTGCAACATCTTCTCCACGCAGGACCATGCCGCCGCGGCCGTCGCCAAAGCCGGAATTCCCGTTTTCGCATGGAAGGGCGAGACCCTGGAGGAATACTGGGATTGCACGTACCGCGCCATGACCTGGCCCGACGGTTCCGGCCCCGACCAGATCGTCGATGACGGCGGAGACGCCACGCTGCTGGTCCACTGGGGCGTGAAGGCGGAAAAAGACCCGAAATTCCTGAACCGCAAGCCCGGCAGCGAAGAGGAAGCGGTCATTTTGAAGCTGCTCAAGAGGGTCCTCCGGGACAACCCCGGACACTGGACCGGAGTTGCTTCCCGGCTGCGCGGCGTTTCGGAGGAGACCACCACGGGAGTTCACCGCCTGCTCCAGCTTGAGGAAAAAGGCGAGCTCCTGTTCCCCGCCGTCAACGTCAACGACTCCGTCACCAAGTCCAAATTCGACAATATCTACGGCTGCCGCCACTCGCTGACCGACGGAATCAAGCGCGCCCTCGACGTGATGCTTTCCGGCAAGGTGGCGTGCGTCTGCGGCTACGGCGATGTCGGCAAGGGCTGCGCCGAAGCGCTCAAAAATGAGCGGGCCCGGGTGCTGGTCACGGAAATCGATCCCATTTGCGCCCTCCAGGCATGCATGGCCGGCTTTCAGGTCGTCACGGTCGAGGAAGCGCTCGACGTTGCCGACATCTTCGTGACGGCCACCGGCAACTGCGACATCATCACCGCCGCCCACATGGCGAAAATGAAGGACCAGGCCATCGTCTGCAACATCGGTCACTTCGACAACGAGATCAAGGTCTCCGAACTGAAAGACGTCAAGGGAATCAAGGTCACGCAAATCAAGGGCAGCGAATGCCCCGTCCAGAAATTCACCTTCAAGGACGGTCACAGCATTTACCTCCTTGCCGAAGGCCGGCTGGTCAATCTCGGCTGCGCCACGGGACATCCCAGTTTTGTCATGAGCTGTTCCTTTACCAACCAGATTCTTGCCCAGGTCAAGATTGCAACGGAAAGACTGAAGACCGCCGTATACACCCTTCCCAAAAAACTGGACGAAGAGGTTGCACGGCTTCATCTCGGCAAGCTGGATGCCCATCTGACCAAGCTCACGAAGGAACAGGCGGATTATATCAATGTCCCGGTGGATGGCCCCTACAAGGCGTCGCATTACCGGTATTGATTTTCCTTTTTCCTGACGGGATGGCGGCCGGCGCGTCTCTGGAGAGCCGCGCACCGGCATCCGCTTTTATGGAGAGGAGCATAGCATGGCGCCAATGACACAGAATCGTTCCCGCGGGAATCTTTCCCGGGTCGGGAAACCGGGAGAAAAAAACTCCCGCAAAAAGATCCGGATTATATTGGTGGTAATCTTTGCCGTCCTCGCGGGAGCCTTCCTGATTTACTGGTTTGCGGTCCCTTCCAAGGGAGACATTCTGGCGGCCGGATATACGGGGACTCCGGAGCAGGACCGGACCATTCAGGAAAAACTGACGGGTTCTTTTGCCTTGGAGAAAGGCATGATCGGGCGTCTTGCCGCATGGAACGAACTGCGGCCGGTGCTTGCTAAAATGCCCGCACGGAAACGGGAGACCATTCTGGTGAACAGCGTTCTGGAATTCACGGAAAAAACGCTTCAGGACCTGGGAACCCTCGCTCCCGAAAAGAAAAAAGAGAGAATCGAACTGATTTGCAAAGATGCGGAAAATACCTACGCCTTTTACCGCAGGATGTCCGTCTCCAAGCAGCAGAAAATCAAGGAAATCATGCGCAGTCCCGAGGGGCAGGGCATGGTCAAACGGGTCAACACCGCCCTGATGACCACCCTGTCGCCGGAAGACCGGACCGCGATCGGCCCCGCCGTGCAAACCTGGCATAAGATGTTGACTGAAAGATGATTTACACAGAAAGGAAAAACCCTCCCATGAAAAAGAATTCCTTCTCGCTCCTGGAACTGCTGGTGGTGATCGGCGTCATCATCCTTCTTGCCGGACTGGCTTTTCCCGTCTTTCAGCACGTACAGTCCAAATCCCGCCAGACCTTCTGCGCGAACAACTTGCGTCAGCTCGGACTGGGACTTCAGATGTATGCCCAGGAAGGTTCCCGTTTCCGTCTGCCGACCTGTGCCGGTGCCCTGGACCGGAGTGCGGGGCCGGAATCCATGACGGTGCTTCTCCCCTACGTCAACCATTCCAGAACCGTTTTCCGCTGTCCCGCCGACACCAAATATTTCGTTCAGGAAGGCTCCAGCTATGACTGGAACACGATGGTGAACGGAAAGGAAATCGATGAAAAGGAATTGATCATGAAGGACTTGAAACTGGTCCTGCCGATCATGTTCGACACGGATAACTTCCACGGACCCGCCGGAAAAATCACCTCCAAAAATTATCTCTATCTGCCGGCTCATGTCAAGACGGAATTGGTCTATTCCAACTGACGGAAAGAAAATATCTGAGGATAAGATATTTATGGAAATGACGGATTCCTGACGCTTGAAAATCCGTCATTTTCTGTTATAGTAAGCCTTCATTCATTTTCAATCACAGGACAAACGGGAATGACTGAATTTTATCCTTCGGACTTCAAGAGCATCGGGGAGCTTTCCTTTTGCGGAATTTCTTCGGCGGTGGTTGCCATCGGTGTTTTTGACGGGGTGCACAGAGGCCATCAGCGGCTTTTGACGGAACTCCTGACCATGGCCGGAACCTTGTCGGCGGACCCCGTGGTCATGACTTTTTTTCCGCATCCGCGCCAGCTTCTGACCCGCAACCCGCCTCCGCTTCTCCTGCCGCCGTCGGAAAAGATTCGTCTTTTGTACCGTTTCGGCGCCAAAGCCGTGGTGACGGTCGGCTTCACCCGGGAATTCGCCGGTCTTTCTCCGACGGAATTTCTCCGGCGCTGTCTTTTTTCCGGGCCGGTTGCCGTCCGGGGGATCTGCGTCGGCCGGAAATGGCGCTTCGGCGCGCATGCCGGGGGCGACGCCCGGTTTCTGGAACGGAAGGCGGCGGAAAGCGGTTTCCATTTTTCCGCCGTGGATGAACTTTGCACGGAACGGGGAACCGTCATCAGCAGCACGGCCATCCGCACAGCCATTTCCAAAGGGAACCTCCGGGAGGCGGAGGAGATGCTCGGACGGCACTACTCCCTTTTCGGCACGGTGGAGAAGGGCTACCGGGTGGCGTCCGACCGGCTTGGAGCTCCGACCGCCAACCTGAAAGTCAAGGACGGCGTGCTTCCTCTTTTCGGAGTATACGCCGCGTTTGCCCATTGGAACGGCATGCGGTTCCCGGCCGCGGTGAACATCGGCACCGCCCCGACCTTCCGCAAGCAGTACGGAAACATCGTGCCCCGGATCGAAATCCATATTCTGGAAGGATTCGGCGCCGATCTTTACGGGGATTCCTTGGAACTGGAACTGGTGGATTTCATTCGTCCGGAACGCGTTTTCCCCGGTCCGGAAGAACTCAAAAAACAGATTTCCCGGGATGTTGCAAAGATCTCCGCGATCCTCCGGGAAGGAAGCTGAACATGGAAAACGAGAAAAAATATACCGTTATCGAACTGGCCGAGCTGATCGGCGTGCCCCGGACCACCATCAACGACTGGCTGGGAAGATATTCCATCTACATCGATTCCGCCGCACAGGGAAAACGGAGGGTCTATTCCGGTTCGGCGGTCGCTGTTCTGAAGGAGATTGCCGAACTCCGCAACGCCGGAAAAGCATTTGCCGACATCGAGGCGGAATTGTCCAAACGCCATCCCGTCCGCGGGGAACCCGAGCCGGAAACGCCTCCGGCGGAAAAAACGGAAACAGGTCCGGACACCGCGGCAATCCCGCCTCTTCCGCGCCGGGAGGAGGAGTTCGCCCTGATGGCCAAGCAGCAGTCGGACGAGCTGGGGAAGATCATCGGTGAATCGTTCCAGAGCATGGCCCGGCGCATGGAAGAGCTGGAAAAGCTTTCCCGCCGGCAAAGCCGGATGTCGGCTTTGTGGGTGGGCCTGACCCTGGTGTTTCTGCTTTGCCTGGTCGTCGGCGGGCTCCTGTATTACCGGATGTATGCCGAGACCCGGAAGGAAAACGCGGCGCTTCTGTTGAAACAATCGGATGACGCGGAGAAAATCGCAGCCTTGCGCGAGGAATCCGTTTCCCTGGTCGCGGGGTCCAGGGCGTTTCAAAGCAATATCGCCCGCCTGGAGAGAGAACTGAAAGATCAGAAAGCGGCCTTCGACAAGGGGATTCTCGAGGCCCGGAAGGCGCTGGAGGACGTCCGGAACGCCGAGATCGCGGCCGAAAGGAAACGGGCGGGAGAACTGCTTCAGTCACAGGAGTCCCGGTTTGCGGCCGAACGGGACAAGTCGGCCGCGGTGATCCGCGAGCGGGAGGCGCGCATCGCGCTGGAAAAGGAAAAGTTTGCGGCCGAACGGCTGAAGCTTCTGCATGAGATCGAAAAACTCAAACAGGAACAGGAAAAGAAGCCGTCCGAACCCGTGAAGGGCCCGGCTCCGGTTTCCACTCCGGCTCCGGCTGTTCCGGTCAAGGCGGAGACGGAGGAGAAGGTCTCTCCGCCTCCGGCCTCCGGGAAAGAAGGCGCCGTGGAAAAGAAGAAAGAGGAGCCGGTTTCTTCCTCCGGGGGGGACGAAATGATTTTCCGCACAGACAGGAGCCGGCGGGAACCATTTGGGGATGAATATTCATAAGAGGAGAAAAACACAATGGGGAAGTGGTTGTTTTCATTCTTGATTCTGCCGGGTCTTCTGGCGATGGCCGCGGATTCTTATTCCGACTGGATGGACCGTGCCGAAAAGCTGATGGAACAGCGCTATTCGAAGGGGTCCCGCGCCTACAAGATCAAGTCCGCCGAACTGGATGAAATCCTGAACGGCAAGGAAAGCAAGGCCGAAAAGATCGAGCACCTGAAAAGATTTGTCGCGGAATTCGGGGGAGCCTCCGCGCCCGCCGCGGGAAAACCGTCCGCGGTGCCGCTGGTGCCGGAGAACGCCGCCGCGCCCGTTTCCGAACCGGCCGATCCGGGACAGGGGGCGGCCCGGTCGCTTTATGAACTGGGAATGAAGTATTATGAAGGGAACGGGCGTGCAAAAGATTACGCGGTTGCGATGAAATATTTCCGCGACGCGGCGGAAAACGGGCTTCCCTCCGGAGCCGCGATGGTCGGACGCCTCTACTTTGAAGGCAGCGGAGTTCCTGTCAATTACGTGGAGGCGTACAAGTGGCTTCGGCTGGCATCCCGGAAAGACACCGATGCGACGGCCCTTCTGGGGCTCATGTACTATAAAAGTCTGGGCGTTCCCCGGAATTGCGAGGAGGCCTACCGTTGTTTTCAGTATGTGACGGAACGGTCGCCGAAGCACAAGACGGCGCTGTTTGCGCTGGGGATGATGTGTCTCGAGGGACACGGAGTCAAACGGGACTATGAAAAAGCCCGGTCGTATTTTGAAAAGATTTCCGACGTGTCGCCGGAAGCCATGCGCATGCTCGGATGTCTTTATCAGGACGGCCTGGGCGTGGAGAAAGACAGCGCCCGTGCCTTGAAATGGTATCATGCCGCGTTCAGCAAGGGGGATCGCGATTCGGCTTTCCTGCTCGGGAAGCTCTATGAGGCGGAAAAAGGGGACGGAAGCCGCGGGGAAGCGGAAAAATACTACCGGACCGCGGTGGAGAACGGAAACGAGGAGGCAAAACCGGCCCTGGCGAAACTGTATGCGGCCCGCACGAAATTCCTGACCCCGGAAAACCGCCGGGAAGCGATCGAATGGCTGCTCCCCTCCGTGGAAAAGGGCGATACGGATTCGATGGTCCTGCTTTCGGACCTGTATATGGAGCAGGACCCTCCGGAAGCCGTCAAATATCTGAACAAGGCGGCCAGGGCGGACAACCCGGGCGCCCTGTACCGCCTGGGGATGATCTACAGCGACGGGAAACTGGCGGTCCGCTCCTATGACGCGGCGTTCCGCTGTTTCAGCAAGGCTTCCGAGAAGGGAAATACCGCTTCGCGGCCGATGCTGGCCCTGTTGTATTACGAGGGCAAGGGAACCATCCGGAACGCCGAAAAGGCGTTCAAACTTTATCAGGAAATCTATGACGGGGGCGGCGTTTACGCCGGAATCCCGCTGGGGGCCATGTGCTATTCCGGAGACGGAACCGCAAAGGACTATAAGAAGGCGCTGGAATATCTGAAAAAAGGAATGCTGTCCTCCATCGCCGTGCCGGGGTTTCATCCGTTCGCGCTCATCGGGAAAATCTATTATTCCGGAGGGCACGGCGTCCCGCAGGATTATGCCGCGGCGGCCGAAGCTTTGAAGAAGGCCGGAAACGAACCCGAGGCGCTTTATCTGCTCGGAAAACTGTATCTGGACGGGAAGGGGCTCGGGCAGGACGACTCTCTGGCGTTTTCCACCTTCCGTGAGGCGGCGGAACTGGGGAGCATGGAGGCCAAGGCGGAACTGGGGAAAATGTATTGCCTCGGACGCGGAACGGCCAAAGACTATGTGCTTGCGGTCCAGTATCTGAAACCCGCGGCCGAACGCGGGGATCTGGAAGCCGGGCGTCTTCTGGCCGAGATTTATACGGACGGCAAGAGTCCGCGCAAGGATGATGTCGCGGCGTTCCGCTATTTCCGGGCGCTGGCGGAAAAAGGGGATGCCGATGCGCTGCTCCGCTGCGGAAAGATGTGTCTGGACGGACGCGGCGTCGAACGGGACCGGGACGCCGCCCTGCGGTATTTGAAGGAATCCGCGTCCCATGGCAGCGGCGAGGCGATGTTCCTTTGCGGAAAACTGCATCTGGAGAAAAACGATGCGGTTTCCGGGGTCAAATACATGCGTTCGGCGGCGCTCGACGGATACCCGGAGGCGATGAAAATCTTTGCGGAAATGGCGCTGTCCGGACAGGGAATGAAGGCGGATACGGCCCAGGGAGTGGAATTTCTCCGGAAACTGGCGGACCGGGGGGATGTCTCTTCCCTGGAGAAGCTGGCCGGGCTGTATGAAAACGGCGTCCCCGGCCTGAAAGCCGATGCAAAACGGGCGGAGGAGTTCTATGAGAAGGCGGCCGCGAAGGGAAGCGTTCCGGCGCTGGCGCGGCTCGGATGGATCTGTTTCAACCGGGGCGACTATGCCGGAGCCGCAACTTGCGCGCAGAAGGCGGCCGCGAAATCCGATCCGGATGCGATCGGGCTTCTCGGACGGATGTATTACGAGGGCAAGGGAGTCAAGAAGGACGCGGGCGAAGCGCTCCGGCACCTGAAGGCTTCCGCCGACCGTGGAGACTTGTATGCCGTGGAGAAGGCGGGACGCCTTTTCTATGCGGCCGGAGACTATGCCGAGGCGGAAAAGTATCTGAAAACCGCCGTGAAGAACGATGATCCGGAACTGCTTTTCATGCTCGGACGCATCTATTATCTCGGCGCGGGGGTCAAACAGGACTATTCCCGGGCGTTCGAGCTTCTGGCCCGTTCGGCCGACCGCGGCCATGTCGAAGCGATGGTTTTGATCGGAAAAATGTACCACCGCGGCGAAGGATTCTCGCAGGACTATGCGAAAGCGCTTCAATGGTATAAGCGGGCGGCGGAAAAAGGGTCCTCCGAAGCCATGTACAACGTGGGAAGCATGTATTACAACGGCGACGGCGTCAGTCCGGACTATCTGGAGGCGATCCGGTGGTTCAAACAGGCGGCGGAAAAAGGCAACATCGTGGCCATACAGTATGTTGCGATCATGTATAAGGAAGGCATCGGCGTCGCCAAGGACAACGTCGAGGCGGCCAAGTGGCGGAAAAAGGTCGGAGAGGCCAGAAACTGAGGGAATCTCCATGTCTTCCGAAAGGGTTTTCATTCACGGCTTCGCGTTCGGCGGCCGGGCGGTCGGAAAGCGTGCCGACGGCAAGGTCTGTTTCGTGCGCGGCGCGATTCCGGGCGAAACCGTGGAAGCGACGATCGTCACCGACCGGAAAAACTACTCGGAGGGAACCCTTGAAAAAGTGCTCGAACCGTCTCCCGTCCGGATTGCGCCGGAGTGTCCGAACCCCTGCCCCGGCTGTTCCTATTCCCATGTGCCGTATTCCATGGAACTGGAATGGAAGCAGCGGCAGTTCCGGACATTTGCGGAAAAAGCCGGGCTCCGGGCGGAGGCGGACGGCTTCCTCCGGTCCCCGGCCGGGGCTCCCTGCCGCCTCCAGTGGCGGAACAAGCTCAAGCTGGCGCTCGAATCTTCCGGAAGCGGCGTCCGCGCGGGATACCGTGCGGAGGACAACCGGACGCTGATCGAAGTCCGGGACTGTCCGCTGGCGTGCGGACCCATCCGGGAGATGCTGCGTTCGGAACGTTGGAAAGAGGAGCTCCCGGCGGGAGAGGAAACCCTTCTCCTTCGTCATACCGCAAAAGACGGAGTGCGCCTCGTCCGGAAAGGGGACAAGGAAATTCTGACCGAAGAGCTTTCCCCTTTCGGCTGTTTCCGGGTTCCCTCGGACTCGTTTTTCCAGGTGAATCCTTTTCTTTCGGGCGTGCTTGCACAAAAAGCGGCGGAACTGGTCTCGTCCTGCCGTCCGGAAAGGATGATCGAGCTGTATTGCGGCTGCGGCTGTTTTTCGATCCTCTGTGCGGAACGGGAGAAGGAATTGCGGTGCGTCGGAGTGGAACTGGACGCCCGTTCCATGAATTGCGCGAAAGACAACGCATCCGCCCATGGAGTGAGTCCGCGTTGCGAATTTCTCGCCGGAGACGCGGGCAAAACGTTCCGCCGCCGGTTCCCGCGCGGCCTTCCGGGAAACACCCTCCTGCTGGTCGATCCGCCGCGGACGGGACTCGACCGCCGCACGCTGGAGCTTCTGTGCCGGAGCAAGGCGGATTTCATCCTGTATATTTCGTGCGCGCCGGACACTCTTTTCCGGGACCTTGCGGAACTGGAGAAAGCCTCCTACGCAATTTCGGAAAGCACGCTGCTGGACCTGTTTCCCTCGACCGCGCACTTTGAAAGCGTCACGCTTCTGAAAAGAATAGATTGAAGCCCGGGCGGCTATCCGGCCCGCGGACCGGAATTCCGGCCGGTCTTGACCACGCAGATGTTTTTCAGGAGAAATTCCTCGACCCCGGCGAAGTGATTGAAAGCCGTCCTGGCCTCTTCCGGAGAAATGGGGGTGCTGCCGTATTCCGCCTTGTAGAAGGCGATGAACAGCGCCCGGGCGTTTTCCCCCAGCGGGACGTCGATTTTCGTGAGATCGTCGGCAAAACTCAGGAGTTCCTGATTCCGTTTCCGTTCGAAGCCCGCGACGTTGAGGGTGATCCGGAAGGCGAGATAGGAGTCCAGGATCGACTGCCGGGGATTGCTTTCAAAGAGCTTTTCCGCTTCGGCGATGTACCGGTTCATCCGGCGGAGGAGCCGTTTTCGTTTGAACTCGAAAATGACCATCCGGGTGAAGTTGAACAGGACGACCAGCAGGATACCTCCGGTGATGAGAAGCAGCCAGGCGGAAAAAGCCAGGTCGTAGAGATGAGAGAAGAAACCGGTGATCCCCTGGATGGCTTTTTTGTAGAATTCCTTGATCTTGTAGATGATTCCGCCTTTTTTGTCTTCTTTTTTGATTTTCTCGATGGCCGCGCCGTATTTCTGCTTGACGTTTTCCCGGAGTTTTTCCTCGGCGACCACCACCTTGACCAGGGTGGAGTCGATCATGCTCAGCTCCTGGTTTTTCCTGGCTTTCTCGAGGATGTCGTTTTTCAGGAATTCCTGTGTTTTTCCGGTCAGTTCGGGCGGCGTGATCTTCCATTCGTCGCCGAACGGATCGCGCAATCGTCCGATCCCGGCGGGAATGGGATTGGAGGTGAGCGAGGAAGGCGGAGTTCCGTCTATCGTCAGCCAGCCGATATTCTCGATGAAAATCTGGGTCCAGGCATGCCCGTGATATTCATAGACTTCAAACAGGTTGGTCAGCGTGTTGAAGTTGCCCGGAGAAAATCCGGTGGCGACCCGGGAGGGCAGTTTGGCGGCCCGGGCCAGGACCGCGAGGGCGGCTGCGAAATATTCGCAATGCCCTTCCTTCAGTGTGAAAAGGAAATAGTCCGCCGCTTCTTTGTCGGGCGGGAGCGGCGACGCGTGGAGTTTGTATTTGTAGTTGTTCCGGAGATAATCCCGGAGCGCCAGCGCCTTCTCATAGGGAGCGGGCGCCGCGTCCGTGATTTTCAGTGCCAGATCGCGGACCCGTTTGGAGATTTTCTTCGACGGGAGCGTCAGATAGTGATTCTTGGAAATCGTTTCGTTCCAGGCCGGGTCCGGAGGGGGAGGCGGGGGTTTGGGGGGCCTGGCTCCTTTCGCCGGAGCGGGAGCCGGAGCGGGAGCCGGAGGCGGAGGCGGTTTCACGGGCTCGGAATCCTGTTTCGGAAGGGGAAGCAACAGTTGAACCGCCACATCATACTTGAAGGGGACCGTTATCGTCTGGTCCGGAAGGAATTCCGAGCCGTAGAAGGAATTTTTCAAACGGAAGCGGAGGAAGTCTCCTTGGAGGGTGAAAGCGGTCGGCTGGAAGGCCGCGTACAGCCGGTTCGAGAGGAGCTTGACCACCGTATAATTTTGTTCCACGATATGGGATGCGACCTGTGCGCCTTCCCTGTATTCCCGTGTCCGGACGCGCTGGAGGTTCGGAGACGAAGTCCAGCCCGTTCCGTCATATTCGTCATACAGCCGGACGAGATGATAAAGTTTGACGGGGGATTTCACGAAGAAAACCAGGTCCTGGCCCTGGGAAGCCCCGCCGCTTCCGTCGATCAGGCTTTTGGTTTTGCCGGCGTCCGGGATGTTCGCCGGTTTCCCTTTCTCATCGACCGCGGTGGGCTTCGGCCCTTCCTTCATCAGGGAAGTCCCCGTTTCGGAAGGCTTTGTTTTTTCCGGCTTCATCCATTCCTTGAGGGCCGGCGGCAAAGCGGATTCCCGCTGGGTCAGGAAGGAGGTCTCGAACAGGCCGGGCACCTCGTTGTCCTTCAGGGGCATCAGGGCGAAGATGAACCAGAAGGCTCCGCCCGCAATCAGCAGCTGGACCAGGAAGAAGGGCCAGTTCCGGCGCAGGGAGAACGGGACCTCCCGGATGGCGGGGACTCCCGCGATGCTGGAGGTTTTCCGGTAATAGGAAATCGCCAGGAAAAGAAACAGCGCCGTCCCGAACAGATAAAGAAAAGCCATTCTTGGGAGGAGCGACCCGTAAACGAACAGGAACAGCGTAATGAAGAAAAGGTAGGAGTAGTCTTTGGGGCGTCCGTTCATCAGGAAAATCAGACAGGTTGCGCAGAGCGCCTCGATGAGGACCTTGTCCGGCAGATTCCCTTTGAGGCGGTAAATGACCCAGCAGAGGATTCCTCCGAAGAGGAGACAGTTCAGAACGGTCCGCATCATCGAACCGAAAAACCGGTACGGGATGTAAACCATGACCGAGCAGGGAATCACGGCGAGGATCAGGCCGATGGTGAAAACGGGATGCCCGTGCTGCCAGAGGGCGCCGCCGAGCGCCGTCGCCAGCAGAAGGGCGTACAGCAGATGGGCCGGACTGCGCGGCGGGGACTTCCGCATACGGCTGGTGTCCTTGATGACGGTCGGTTCAGGCTTGTTCGGACGCTGCCTCATTCTGGAACAATTCTCCGGGGTTGCTTTGGAAAGTCATGATGTAAGGGATCGGCTCCTGCGGTTCGGCGGGAGGACGCAGCGTGATGATCCGGGGTTCGTCCGGCTCGATGAACGGGAAATATTCTTTGGGCGCATGAATCCACTGAAGCTTGATCTCCTGATCCTCCAGCAGCCGGAGCATGTCCCGGATTTCCGGAGCGTCCGACATCCCGAGGAGGTACAGGACCGCTCCCTGCGGAAGGCTTTCCAGCACTTCGGACAGGATTTCCGCCAGGGAGCCTTCGGACGGTTCCAGTTCGGTGAGAAGCTCGATGATCTTCACGCGGACGCCCGCGGCGTCGCCGCTGATCTGCATGATGTTTCCTTTCCTGAAACGCGTGATGAAGGTCAGGTAGCAGTATTGGGAGGAGAGATAATCCGTGATGGAGGCCGCCGCGCTGATGAGCGCTTCGAAATTGTTTTCGGTTTCGTCCAATCCGACGGAGTCCGCGCTGGAGTCGAGGATCAGGATGATCCGGTCGGTGGTGGAGGCCTCGAATTCGCGGATCATCAGTTCCTGCTTGGAGGCGGTCAGCCTCCAGTGGACATAGCGGATTTCGTCGCCGGGGCGGTACGGCCGGACGCCGAAAAAGTCGCTTCCGAGCCCGGCGTGACCCAGGATGCGCCCCTCCCGGTTGACCGAATTGCTGCTGGTGCTGTCGGTCGGAAGAAACCGCGGACCGACGATTTTCGGGGTGATGGTCGCTTCTCCGGGAAGATGAAAGGTCTTTTTCATGAGAAACAGCCCGCAGGGATCGCCCCCGACAACGGCCAGCGGATCGAGATGGAAATGCCCGCGGCGTTCCGCCGTGATGGTCCGGCGCAGAGTAAAGACCTCCTTCGGCCCCAGCGGCGGAATCTCCCAGGCGGCCCGTTTCCCCGCGACGAACGGCAGTTTCTCCACCACCGAGAGAGACTGCCGGTAAAACGGGAACCGGTTGGTGACCGTCAGCGGAAGCGACACCGTTCCCAGGCATACGCCGTCGTCCGTCTTCTCCCGGACGACCGAAATGCCGAAGGGCGTGAAGAAGGAAAGGAGAAAACAGGAAAAGGCAATGGAACAGAAGACCGAAGCCACCAGAGCCGTGATCAGCCCCACGTTCATGAGGGCGACCCCCAATGCCGCCGCCGTGGCGGCAAGAAACAGGAAACCGCCTAGAGTCGGACGGGGAATAAACATCAGGAAACTTCCTCGTTTTTCAGCTTGATGGAGCTGAGAATCGTCTCCAGCACATGTTCCACGCTTTTCCATTCGGTCCGGCAGCGGAGCTTCAGGCGCAGACGGTGGCTGATGACCAGTTTGAGCATATCCCGGACATCCTTGGGCGTCACGTAGTCTCGTCCGTTGTAGGCGGCGAGGCTCTGACAGCTCCGCATGACGGCGAGAGACGCGCGTGGGCTGCACCCATTGACCAGGGCGGGATGTTCGCGCGTGGCGTTGGAGATGCGGATGATGAAATCCTTGATCTGCGCGGAGACCTTCACCTTGCGGACCAGCGCCTGGCAGTACACTACGTCATTGCTTTTGATGACGTAGGAAATGCTGTTCAGCGGATGGGACGTCAATTGGGATTCCAGAATCTCCATCTCCGCTTTCGGGTTCGGATATCCGATGTGGAGACACATCAGGAAGCGGTCCAGCTGCGGTTCCGGAAGCGGATAGGTCCCGTGGTAATCCTCGGGGTTCTGGGTGGCGATCACGAAAAACGGCTTCGGGAGGACGTGCGACTTGCCGTCAATGGTGACGGAGGATTCGGACATGCACTCGAGAAGGCTCGATTGGGTCCGGGGAGTGGTCCGGTTGATCTCGTCGGCGAGGATGACGTTGCCGAAAATCGGGCCGGGAAGGAAACGGAACGTGCCGGTCGCCTCGTCGTACATGTTGGTTCCCGTGATGTCCGAGGGAAGCATGTCCGGCGTGAACTGAATCCGCCGGTATTGCGCCTGCACCGATTTTGCCAGGGTCTGGGCGAGAAGGCTTTTCCCCACGCCGGGGGCGTCCTCCAGCAGCATGTGTCCGTCCGCCATCAGGCAGACGATCAGATTGCGCACGACGTCCGGATTGCCCTTGAAAACAGTTTCGATGTTGGTTTCAAGCTGGCGGATGACCTGCCGGAGCTTGTCGAAATTCAGGCTTTCCTCGGTAAAGTCGGCCCATTTGGTTTCGGTGTGGTTGTAGGAAGGGGTGTCCGGGTCGTTGAAGACCATCATGACCCCGCCGATCTGGATGATGTCCAGATGTTTCAGGCACTGGGTCACGATCGGCTGGGAGTTCACGAAGGTGCCGTTTGCGCTGCTGAGGTCTTTGATGATGAACCCCTCCTGCTCGCGGCTGATCGTGGCGTGGTGACGCGAGACATTGCGGTCGCCGGTGACGATTTCGCAGTCGGGGTCGCGTCCTATGACGGCGTTGTTCCGTTCCAGGACGAATTCCCGGTTCTGTCCGTAGCCTTCCTGAATCACCAGGAACGGATTGTCGTGCTTCTGTCCATTGGTTTTTTGATTCATTCTTCAGTCTTTCCTGAAAAACCGTTATTCTTCATCCTCGATTTCACCGTAGGCGATGTCGTTCTCATCGAACATGCTCTTGAGGTCTTTCCGGTCGATGGCCTTGAACAGGGCCTCGTCCGCGCTGACAAACCCCTTCTGGACGACTTCGAACAGACTGTTGTTCATGGTGCGCATGCCCTGCTTGGTTCCGGTCTGGAGCACCGACTCGATCTGGAAAATCTTGTTTTCGCGGATGAGGTTGGAAACGGCCGAGTTGACCACCAGGATTTCAAGCGCGGCGATACGTCCTTTCCCGATCCGTTTGCAGAGGGTCTGGGCGACGACGCCCTTGAGCGAGCCGGAAAGCATTGCGCGGATCTGTTCCTGGCGGTTGGCGGGGAACTGCTGGATGATGCGGTCCACGGTGCTGGCTGCGGTCGTGGTATGCAAAGTTCCGAAAACCAGGTGTCCGGTTTCGGCGGTCTCCAGCGCGATTTCGACGGTTTCCAGGTCGCGCATTTCGCCGACGAGCACAATGTCCGGGTCTTCTCGGAGGGCGGCGCGCAGCGCGTTGGAGAAGCTTTTGGTGTGACGTCCCACCTCGCGGTGGTTGATTAGGCACTTTTTGCTTTTGTGGACGAATTCGACGGGGTCCTCGATTGTGATGATATGGTCGGTCCGGGTCCGGTTGATGAAGTCGACCATGGCGGCCAGCGTGGTGGACTTTCCGGAACCGGTCGGCCCGGTCACCAGCACCAGCCCCTTGCTCAGGGTGCAGAGGTCGGCGACGACCGGGGGAAGGTTCAGCTGTTCGAAGGTGAGGATGTTGGCCGGGATCAGCCGGGCGACGATGCCGACGCCGTTCAGGTCGCGGAAGATATTGACGCGGAAGCGGTCGCCCGTGGGAAGGGAGTAGGCCAGGTCGGTGTCGTTGATTTCCTTGAACTGGTCGATGTTGCGCTGCGGCATGATTTCAAAAGCCAGCGCCTCGATGTCGTCGCTGGTCAGGGGTTCCGATTCCGTGAAGATCATCTCGCCGTCGATTCGGTAGGCGACGGGCATATTGCTGCTCAGGTGCGCGTCTGAAGCTCTCTGTTCAAGCATGAATTCCAGAAATACGTCAATATCCGGCATATTGATTTCCTTTCTTCTGTTATTGGGGTCTTTCTGTGGAATGTATGAAAAACTCCGGGATCAAATTTTCTTACACAATAGCATGCCATTACCGGTTTTCAAATCGGAAATCACGAACTTTCATCCGAATATTTCATCTGTTTTTTCCCGAATTCCGGAACTTCCCGGGAAAATCTCGATTTTTCCCCGCTTGCTCCCGGTCTTCAAAATGCCCTGCGGCAAAGGCAGAAGGCAAAGAGCATAAGGTCTCCGCACCCTCAAACTCTGCGGCGGACGGAAATCGTCTGAACCCCGGCGGGCATGCCTGCCGTCCCTATGGAAAATTCCGCGGACCGCATTGCTTTTCCGGCATTTTGTGCTAGCTTGTCTTCTGTCGGATTGACGGTGCAAACATCCACAGGGAAGGAATGGAAATGTCGATTCAAAAATGGGACGCTGCGGTGATCGGAGCCGGGCCCGCCGGGCTTTGTTCGGCCCTCCAATGTGCGCGGGAAGGTTTGAAAACGCTTCTGGTCGAAAAAAACGGGATTTCCGGCGGAGCGATCACCGCCGCGGGGATCAATTATCCGGGGATTTTTCAGGCGTGGGGACGTCAGTTGATCGCGGGCATCGGCTGGGAACTGGTGAAGAAAACCCTGCTCGAAACGGGAGCGCCCCTCCCGGATTTTTCCGTTCCGGGCGACGGTTCCAACCGCGGAATGCACGTTCCGATCAATCCGCTTCTGTTCGCGGCGATCGCCGACGAGGAACTGCTGAAAGCGGGCGTTTCCATTCAATATCACACCATGCCGGGCGCGCTCAAGCCGACCCGGGACGGCTGGACGCTGACCCTTTGCGGCAAGGACGGTCTGTTTGAGGCGGAAAGCGCGGTCGTCATCGACTGCACCGGGGACGCCAACGCGGTCAAAATGGCCGGGTTCCCCTGCAATGAACCGTTGGAATGCCAGCCGGGCTCCCTCAGCATTTACGTGGACAACTTCGATCCGGCCGCGCTGGATACGGAGGCGCTCCAGAGGGAGTTCGACAAGGCCGTTGCGCGCGGAGAAGTCTCCGCGGAGGATTTCGGATGGTCCAAAAAATTCAACATCGGCTTTCTTCTCGGACGCGGGAAAAACTCCAACCATATTTGCGGGATCAATGCCGCCGACAGCGCCGGACGGACCGCCATCGAGATTGCCGGCCGGCAGTCGGTCCGGCGGGTTTACCGTTTCCTGAAACGGCAGCCGGGGCTGGAAAAAGTGCAATTCCATATCCGTTCCGCCGAGTGCGGGGTCCGGGAAACCCGCACCATCCGGGGCGAAGAAACCGTGACGCTGGAAGATTATTTCTCCGGACGGAAATTCGCGGACGCCCTGTGCTGCAGCTTCTATCCGATCGACCTCCATGACGCCCGGCTGGGGCTGGATTTCCGGCGTCTGCCCGAAGGGGTCACGCCGACCATTCCGCGGGGGGCGCTGGTCCCGAAAGGCTCGAAGGGACTGCTTGCCGCCGGACGGATCGTCTCTTCCGACCGGCTGGCCAATTCGGCGCTCCGGGTTCAGGCCACCTGTATGGCGACCGGTCAGGCGGCCGGAGCCATGGCCGTGTTGTGCCGGAGAAACTCCTGCGGCGCCATGGATCTGGAATTGTCCGAAATACGGGCGCTTCTGGAAAAACACGGCGCGATCGTTCCGTAGGAAGGTCTCCGGCAATTCAGCCGTGCGGAATGCAATCCCAGAATCACTCGGATTCCACCACATCGGCTCCGCAAGCCGGACAATGTCCCGTTTTCCGGAGAAGTTCGATGTTTCCCCGTTCGCAGAGGCATACCCCGCAGACCGGACAGACAAGAGCTTTCTTTTTCCGCAGATTCCATCTTCGGGAAATTTCCATGAAAAACGGTCCCAGAAACATTCCGGCCATTCCCCAGCCGATCAGAAGCGCCAGTCCCGAGGATCGGACGGCTTCGGCATCCGGGCCGTTCTGTGATCGCAGGAAATATCCCATCGGAACCAGAAACAGAATCCAGCCGGCCAGACAAAGATGCGGAAGGGAGTCTGTTTGAGGAAAGGAGCGGGGATTGGGAATCTCCGACCGTTTCCATTTTTTTTCCGGACTCCGGGGCGGAATTCCCAGCGGAGTACCGCAGGCCGGACAGGCGTTTTGCGTGAGCGCCTTCGTGCGCATCCGGGTCAGTTTGAATGAAAAACAATCCGGATTCGGGCAGACGACCAGGAATACGGGCGGATTTTTCTTTTTCAGGAGACGGATCAGCAGGAAGGGAAAGAAAAAAATCAACGGATAGGAAAGCAGAAAAAAATGACTGTCGAAAAACCGGGTCAGTGCGATGACAATCCCGAAACACGCCAGACAGTATAAAGCAGGAGTTGCATAGTGGAGAAATCCGCAGTCTCCTTTCCGGCAGTCATATACAAGGATTGCCGGTTTCCGCGCAGGGCGGAGGACAATGTAAATGCCGATTCCCGCAAGGATGAATCCGCCCAGCCAGAGAATCACCCGCAGAACCCGGGCGGAAGTGGACAGGTCGTTCCAGCAGAAAAGGGCGCTTTCCGAAAGAGCCTTCGGATTGACGAGAATCCGCAGGGGACGGCCGACGGAAAATCGATCTGAAACCGGATTGGACGAGGATGCCGGGAGGGTTTCTTCGCCGAAATATGGATTGTCTTCCGCCGTATACTTCCAACGCAGGACGCGTCGTGTATTTGCCGCGTTTTTGCGGGCGCCCCGGGATTCCACAATCCGGATATCCGTCAACACGGCCTGGACCGGGGTCCAGGAATTTTTTTGTATCTCGTTCAGAAGTTTCGCCTTGCCCCAGAAAAAAATCAGGAGCAGACCGAGAATCAGCCAGAAAACTCCGGGAATATATTTCTGTCCGATCAGGTCTTTATGAAATTTCATGATTTCCCTCCCCTTTGGAATTCCGTTTTTCCGGAAGCGTTATGTGTTCAGCTTTTTGATGGAGTTTCCATAAACGCGAGTTACGGGAAGAATCTGATGCGTGACGAATTTCTCGCCGCGGGGGTGTCGTTCGGAGCAATGATGCAAGTTATGTCCGGAGCCTCCCGGAGAATTTGTTCCGCGACGTTGTAGTCATCGGCGGTGATTTGTGTGCAGGGACAGTCCGGAAGTTCCGTTGCCGGCAGAAGGATGGGAACTTTCTCGTCATGGAAGGTCCGGGAAACGGAGGCCACGGAGACCCCGGCCAATTTTGCGATCTCTTTGATATTCATCCCCGAAGGTCTCCTTTTCGACAGAAAATGGGAACTATTTACCCTAATATAAATCATTACTTCCGAAAAATCAACCGGACCGGAAAAAACAAAAAAAGGGTGAACTATTTCTTCCATCCGCATTCATAGACGGCGGAGGCGGCTTTCTGCTCGCGGCAGGAGCCGTCCGGCAGATACACCCGGCAGGGAATCCCTTTCGGAACGGTCAGAGCCAGATGGAACCGGCCGTTTTTCTTCTTCCAGTTCACCTTGACTTTTCCGCCCGGAATGGAATAGGAGACATCCAGCGAATCCAGATCTTCCGGAGCGAACGGACGGATCGTCAGTTCAGAGAATCCGGGGTGTTTTTCATCGGGAACGATTCCCGCGAGGTACTGCATCATCCAGGCGGCGATATCGCCGAACATGATGTGGTTCCGGGAACTGTCTCCGGACCACGTTTCCCAGAGCGTCGTTGCGCCGTGGTTGACCCAGTCGGCCCAGCCGGGGAACGCGGGCTGCGTGATCATCCGGTAGGCCGTCTCCGCGTATCCGTAACCGGCCAGGGCGCGCGGGACGTATTTCGCGCCGAGGATTCCGAAATCCGTACGGCAGCCGTTCGCAAGGACCGCCTCGTTCAGCTTCGCGGCGGTTTTCGCACATTCCGTCGCGGGACAGAGCCTCTGATAAAGCGCACAGGCGAGAGCCGTCATTTCCCCCTTGGCGTAAGTGCCGTCTCCGTTGTAGAACATTTTGTTGAAGGCGTCTTTGATTTCGACCGCGAGGGTACGGAAGGTCCTGGCGTCGTCCTTGAAGCCCAGCAGTTCGGCGCATTTCATCATCACGACGGTGTCCGCGTAATAATAGCCGGTCGAGGTCACACGCACATCGGTGATCCGGGAAATATCCGCGTGGCACCAGTCGCCGAGGCCGAACCCGACGATGTGGCCGGTCGCCATCGTGCCGAGAAACTCGATGTAGCGTTTCATTTTTTCATAGTTCTCTTCGAGGATGCGCTTCTCGCCGCTGTAGATGTAGACATACCACGGAATGAGGATGAATGCACTGTCCCACGCCGGGCTGGAACCCCAGTTGAAGCCCCAGCCGGAGGTCGGGACGATGCCGGGGAGCTGTCCGTTGGGACGCTGCGCGTCGGCGATCGTCTGTTCCCAGTCGTGATAACTCGACGCCATGTCGAACAGGAAGAGTCCCGTTTCCGCGGCCAGCAGGGCATCGCCCATCCACCCGTTTTTCTCGCGGTGCGGACAATCCGTCGGGATTCCCGTGAAGTTGTCGATGAAGCTCCAGCGGGTGCATTCGAACAGCTTGTTCAGGATCGCATCGGAACTTTTGAATTCCGTCAGAGACCGGAACGACGTATGCACCAGACAGCCTTCAAGTCCGAGGATTTCCGCCTCGCCCGTCACCGAAACTTCCACATAGCGGAAACCGTGGTAAGTGAAACGCGGCTCCCATTCCTCCGGCGCGCCGCCCTTGAGCGTGTAGCGGTCGGTCTGGGTCTCTCCGGATTGGATGTAACTGGAAATATTGTCCTGAAGAATCTGGTCTTTGGAAGAGCTGATATTTTCCGCGTAGCGCAGTTTGATTTCCGCGCCCGCGGCGCCCTTGACCCTGATATAAGCCCAGCCGGTGATATTCTGCCCGACGTCATAGATTTTCGCGCCGTCGAAAGATTTGAAGACCTGAACAGGAGAAATCCGGGCCATGACCTTGCAGGGCGGTATGGTTTGTTCCGTCAGGACTCCGCCGGGACCGGGAACGATTGAAGCGGGAACCCACTTCGTATCCTTGAATCCGGGCGCGGACCAGCCGTCGCGTTCCCTGCGGGCGTCATAGAATTCGCCGTTGCGGAGTTCGTTGAAACGGATCGGGCCGTCTTCGCGCAGACATTTCCACGAAGCATCGGAAAGCAGTGCGGGCTTGCCGTCCAGCTCCAGTTCGAAAATGAACTTGGGATAATCCAGCCAGGAAGCCTTGTCGAAGTGCCAGACTTCATTTGTGGAACAGTCGTACCAGCCGTTGCCGAGAACGACGCCGAAGACGTTTTCTCCTTTCCGCAGAAGCTTCGTCACATCGTAACGGACATAACGGCTCCGGCGGTCATATTGCGTGACCACGGGATCGAGGACGCTGTCGCCCACCTTCTTTCCGTTGAGGTAAAGTTCGGACCAGCCCAGCCCGCAGAAGAACACCTCCGCCTGTTTCTCTTTTCCGGCAAACGAAAACGATTTCCTGAAAAACGGCGCGGGCTTCGCCGCCGCCTTGAAGGAAACATGCGTAAATCCGGCTCCGATCCACTTTGCGTTCCAGACCCTGTCATTCTGAAGGTTCATCATAAAATTATGGCTCCCGGCTGTTTCAGCTGCTTATTTTTTTGTCACGGTCAACGATCTCCGACCGGGCGAGCCATGAATATACAGGCACGGCGCATGAAAATCAAGGCGGCTTGACTCTTTTGGAAGGTCTCTTTCAGCACAGATTCGACCCTTTTTTGTTTTTTCCGGTCCGGTTGATTTTTCGGAAGAATGATTTTAAGAATTCACCGGTTCAAATCCAGGATCGAGGTGAACTCAAACTTTTTGCCCGGCGGAAGCATTTTTTCCACTGTCAGCGGCTCGACGGTCGCCGGACTGCCCGGCGACCACCATGTGTAAAAACCTACGGCGGCGTCTGTCGGATGCAATGCGATTTCCAGCCGCACGGAACCATCGCGGACGGCCAGCCGCAGCGGTTTGTCCGAACAGCGCACCGGCTGCGGGCGGAGGCGAAGCTCTCCGGGAACTCCGGCCGCGTGTGCGGTCAGAAAAACCAGTTCGCTTTCCCCGGACCCCGCTCCTTCGATCAATGGTTTCCCGGCTTCCTGCGTCAGTGTCCAGTCGGCGGCGCAACTTGTTTTTCCGTTCCCTGTGCTGAGGCGAGGCCAATGGCGGATCCGGGCGCCCGCGGGGATGACCCGCCGGGTGGAGGCCGGATTGGCGATCGTGTATTCCGATACGATCCGACCTTTTTCAAGGCGGACTTTCTTGACGATCTCCAGTCCCGCCGGCGCTTTCGGATCGGGTTCGGCGGTATCCGGCAGCGGCACTGTCGCACGGAACGTGGCTTCCGGCGCGCCGGAAACAATTTTCAGTGCGTCAAGACGATAATGCAGCGGCTGTGCATTGCGGTAAATGTGCAGTTCATCGAGCATGCCGCGATGGTTTTTTTCGGCCAGGATGTCTTGAACGCTGTCGATGAAACAGCCGGTGATCCGGCCTTCCGCGGCGGGGTCGATGTAGATGCTTCGCCTGCCGTCCGAGAGTTTCACGAGAGGTTTGTTGAGGTCGGGCAGCACGCCCCAGCCTGCGAAAAGGCGTCCCTCCCGGACCTGGTTGAACCGGTGCAGTTCCCGGATGCGTTTGTTGAATTCAACAAGATGCTTTTCGACTTCGGCGGCGGGGAGGATTCCCGTGACCGGCCGTTCGCAGGGCGTCAGCCGGAACAGCGCAACTGAAAACGGCGCGACCTCGAACCGGAAACGTTCGCCGGACGCGTTTTCGAGTTTCAGGGCGGATTCGACCGCATAAACCCGATAATCCCGGCCGGCGAGTTCGGGAATCGTCGCCTCGCAGATGAGCGGATTGTCCGCATCGTAGTTGAATACCGTCAGCAGATAGTCGCCGTCACTCCGGTGCATCCGGAACCGTAGCGCGCTGTCGAGGTCCGGAATCCGGATTTTTTTGACCAGCGGACCGTCGGTGAACTCGAATTCGGCCCGATTGAGCACATCGAGCTTCAACTTGCCGGAGACATCCTGTCCACCGCAGTAAAAGTTTTCATGCGGGGCGATCAGATTCACTCCCCGGAGGATCGCTTTCATATAACGGGCGTCGAAGTCGTCATAAGGCCAGAATCCGAATCCGGGACAGCCCAGCGCCGCGGCGGCAAGCATGTCCAGGGTGATGCCGTCCGGAGTATAGCGCCGATAATACATCTCCATGCGTTCGGTCGGGTCCACGAGCGGAAAGGTCGGGGTCTTGATCTTTGCGAGATTGAGCGCGACGTTGTCGTAAAAATAGCTTCCCTGATGATAAAACATATTCATGAAAACGGCATAATTTCCACGATCGTTGAGGCGCGGATCGAGGCCGCACCACTCGCTGTAGCCTTTCGGTTTGTCGACATGAAGGGGATCGGTGCAGAGATACGCCGGATGGCCCGGAAAATATTTTTTGACCGTGCGTGCGAAATTTTCGGCGATCTCTGCATTCTGCTTTACACGGTATTGCAGCCATTGGTTTGCATAATTTGCGCGGATCTCATCGGCGGAAAGCGTTTTGGGAGTCCGGACCGACTCGGAGAATTCCTTCCGGCAGCCCTCGCAGAAACAATGGTTCAGCGGAGAGCCGGGTTCATAATCGAACATCAGCGGCGAATCCGGCTGGGCGTTTTTGAGCAGGGCGCGGATTTTCTGTACGGTGTATTTCGTCCAGAGCGGACTTTCGGGGTTGCCGCTTTCACGGGGACACGCCAGCTTGGGTTCGATTCTGCCGGTATCATAGACCAGCTTCGGCATTTCGGCGGGCAGCGGCATGCCAAGCCCCAGGATCGAAGTCGGTGTACAACCGAAGAAGACGATCAGATCGAACTTGTTACGGATACTGTTCTGAATTTCGCCGGGCATTTCGCCGAACCGTAAAACCGGCGAGGTCGAAGGCCGTTTGGCAAGCGCAAGCCAGAATTTCGTGTAAAAGTCGCGGATTTCCGGCAGGGGCGCATGCAATGCATCGAGATAAGTCATGTGAAACTGGAACCGTTCAAGCGGAACCGGCAGGGGCGGCAGTTCCGGCGTGACCTGAAGCGTGAACGGCAGTTCGGTCAGCACCTTCCCCGTCTTGTCGGCGATCCGCACAAAAGCGCGCAGGTCCTTGCGGGGAATCTCGGCCCGGACATAAATCCGGTAGTAGTTCTGCCAGCGCAGCGCATCCGGCAGCAGTGTGCCCGCATAACCCGCCGGCGGTTCGAAGCGGCAGGTCTTGAATCCATCCCGCTTCGCCGGTTCGATTTGCATCGCATTGCCGTCGAAACGCAGACGGCCCGAAGAGTCCTTCCGGGACAGCCGCCAGGGCGCGCCGGCCAGCGCTTTCACGCCGTGCGGAAGGTCCAGTTCGATTTTCAGGCCGTTGTCCGGCCTGGACATCCGCAGGTCGACCAGAAGCGGCGCGGGCATCTTCGCAGCCAGGTAGACCACATGATTGTCCCAGACCGATGAAACCAGCTGGACAGCGACCCCGGCGCGCGTTTCCATGACTTTTTTACGCAGCGCGAAATCCCGGAATTCCGCCTTGCCGGTCGCCTTGAAAAACTGGAACAGCACGGCGATTTCCTTCTGCTCCGGCGGTATGGTGAACTCGACACGGTATTCCTTCCAGTCGAATTCACCGGAAACAGCCTGGAAACGGCCCGCTGCGCTGCCTCCCGCAAGGTATTTCCGGCCTTTGTCGGTGGTGATTTCCAGCCATGCGCCGGCCCTGGAACCGCCGGGTGCGGGCACGATGGCGCCGCGCATCCGGACGCTCAACAGATAGGTTTGATCCGGTTCGACCGGAAATCGGCGGTAAACGACGGTCTGCTGCGTGAAATCGGTGTTGGTCAGTGCAAGAATGCCGTTTTGTGCGTGCGCTTCGCCGCGTGCCTTGATCCATCCGGCGACCGACCAGGGCGCAAGGGAAGTTTCAAAATTCGCGGCGCCCGCCAGATTGCCGCTGTCGACGGATTCGGTTCCTCCTGCCAGCATCCCGGCGGCGGCCAATAGTGCGATGAACGGTTTTCTCATCATGATCCTTTCTTGCTCTGCTTTTATTTCCACGGTTCGAAATACGTTTTTCCGCTCCACAAAGGCCCCTGCCGGACCGGCTTCATGCTCGCCACATGCCCGTCGTTGAAGAGGAAATTCACCATGCCGCTGTGCACCATGCCAAGGTTGTCGCAGCACCACTCGTACCAAAGCCGGTAATAGATGGAGTTCGCCAGGGAGGAGGACCCCGCAGCGGTTCCGAAGAACAGTCCGTTGTATGGAACCATATCGGCGGACAGATAACAGGCACCGGCCGGCAGCGTCGCGACATTGGCGTCGGCGGCCATCACGAACAATCTCGGCAGGCCGTAGACCCTGCGCGGAATCACTTGGTAGCCGTAGTTCCTGACACAATAGTCGGTTCCGAAAATCGCATTGTAGCCGACGTTGAGCTTGAGGTCGGTTCGCCCCCACGCGGTGCTCGCGATCGACTTCGAATTGCCGGGACACCGCAGAATCGCGGGATTGTTGACGTAGCGGAACTTCGACTGCTTGCCCCCGGCGAGGTCAAACCAGAGGCTGCTGTTCATATCCACAGTCATGAAGAAATCGCTGTAGTCGTCGGCATACATGTTGTTGGCCAGCCCCAACTGCCTGAAGTTATTCCGGCAGCTGGTCGCCTGCGCCATGTTCCGCGCCCTCGACAGCGCGGGTAAAAGCAGCGACGCAAGGATGGCGATGATCGAAATAACCATTAGAAGCTCAATCAATGTAAATACACCCGGGACAGACGAGATGCGCTTTCCTGCCGTCTCACCCTCAAACAGGCGGGGCATACGGTTTCCCTCATGCGGCATACGGCTTTTCCCCGGCCGTCCATCGCAAATCCCTGGTTTGTGTCTGGATAGATGCATTTCAGATCTCCTCTTTTTCCTGTATTCTTTCGGTTTTGCCTTTGATTTCCCGGTTCGTAAATATGTATGGACGACGTTCTCAATTCCGGCACCGGACCGAATCGCGTTCGATCAGACGGTTGGGGAGCAGCACGTTCGCAGACTCCGGATTGAGCTTGTTCGAAAGGATCTCCGTCACGCATTCAACCGCCCGTTCGGCGAGATTCTCGAAGTCCTGCATCACCGTGGTATGCGGCGGCGTCATGTAGCGGGACGCCTGAAAGTTTTCGTATGCCACGATCGACAGGTCATCGGGGATTCTCAAGTTCAGCAGGGAGAGCGCATAGTTGACCTGAAGCGCCATATCCTCGCCGGCGATCAGGAACGCATCGGGCTTTTGCGCGCGCACCAGCAAGGCGACCCGTTCCACCGGAGCATCATCCAGGAAAACGGTCCAATCCATGGGGTCGCCCGGCTGCGCGGTACGTACGAGCGAGGCAAATGAATTGAAACGCCGCTTGCCGGAACCGTTGGGATCGTTGCAGGGCAGCACCAGAGCGATCCGGCGGTGGCCGCGTTCACGTAGATATTGGAATGCGAGTTCGATTCCCTGCGCATCGTCGGACATGATGCTGGCGCACCCCGGATATGCAAAATTCATGCAGACAAAATGAGTGTTCGGCGCCTCGCGCAGAGCCTCGGGACTCAGCACGCGCTTGAGACAGATCGCCGCACGGATGAAATTTTCATTGAGCAGATGCCGGCTGTTGGAGCCGATGATCTCCAGCATCACGTTGTGCCGTTCGCAGCTTTCCGCAAGGACGCAAAGCATCTTGTTCAGATAGCTCTGCATCTGGGATTCCTCCATCCGGTCGAGCATGACCGCCGCATGCAGCGCATCCGCCGCAAGGCGCGGCTTGTATCCGAGCCGGCAAGCCGCATCGCGCACCCGCTGCCGGATTTCCGGCGCCACATACGGATGATTGTTGAATACGCGCGAGACTGTCGCCGGCGATACGCCGGAGGCCTTCGCCAGCTCGGATACACTGCAATGGCGGGTCGGATATTCCGGATGAATGATTTTCTTTTTCATAGTCTTCCATATTTTATGAAATTTATTTCATGTGCAATAGTATAATCAGGGTTCGGCGTTTGTCAAGGGATGTTTTTGAAAAAATCACAAAAATCCAGTTGTCCGGCAGAAAATTCACATGGATTGACGCGGACCGGAAAAATGCCGGATGGGAATAGCAATCAAAACCGGGCGTTTTCCGGTCCGCCCGGATACGGAACGTTTTTTTCGGTCGTGTCTCGTAGAAAAGAAGCGGAGCCGGACGGTATCCGCCCCGGGTTTCTTCTCCGGAGAAACGGTCTTATTTTTTCAATTCTACGATTCTGACATTGTCGAACCAGGCTTCCCCTGCGGCATGGTTGATGCTCAGCGAAAGAAGCGGCCGGATTCCCGCCTTTTCTTTGTCCGGCGTCGTGAAATCGAAGGAGAGGTGATGCCACGGAAAAACTCCACTCACCGGAGGATGCGGGAAGTTCCGGCTGGTTCCATCCGCAAATGTGATCATGGCATATGCCCCGAACGCCCATGAGCCGTCTGTCGGAACAAGTTTTGTCCGGATGAAATAAGAAAGCCTGTATTTTTTTCCGGGCTTCAAGTCGGACAAATACTGGGATGCGGCAAGTCTTTTCCCTTGGATATTGACAAGATGGAGACTTTTTCCGCCGATGATGAAGCAGGCTGCATCCAGTTCGGTTTTCTGTCCGGCGTTCTGTCCGGCGGCCTGCCAGATCATCCAACTGCCCGCTTTGTATGGAGTTTCTTTATTGATTTTGAAGTCGCTGTCTTTCACAATGTTGGCATCGGCATTTTCCGGAAACGGAATCATCCGGCCGAAGTTTTGAACCGCATGAAACCCTCTTTTCACATCGAACGGCATAAGGCTCCACTGATATGCATTTTCCGCCGGCTGTTTCCCGGCAAGGACGCGATTTCGGGCAAAGTTCACCGGGAAACCGTCCTTCCTGTAGTCGCCGAGGCATTTCTTCGGGACAACGATTTTTGCTTTCCAGGAACCGGAATCTTTGGAAACCGCAACCGTCGCGCCGCTGTTCCAGCGGACATCGGCCTTCTCGTTTATCTTACAGCGGTAATCGGCCATCGTTCCATTGGAATTGATGACGAAATGGAAGTAATTTTCGCGGTCGCCGGAGGGATTCAGGAACAGTTCGACGCAGGAATCGGCCCATACATCCGAATCCGGCTTGTTCCATTCGGCGACGATGTCCTTCATCCGGGGTTCTTCACAGTCGAATGCGAATATGAAATGATCCGCGTCCTGTGTGATCTCCACACTTGTGGCGACTTCATTCACTTCCGTATGACAGGGGCGGAGCCAGACCTTGCCCGGCACATTTGTCTTCCACATTTTGAATGCAGATTGCAGCTGTTTGAAGTTTTCCGCTTCCGCCTGAATCGGATCGAGAAGTTTTTTGCGCATGAATTGAATCCGTTTGAGAACCTCGCCCGTTTCCGCTTTTTCCGCAGAATCAAACAGCGTTTTGAATGAATTCAACGTTTCCGGCGTGTAGATTTCAGTCCAGATTTTGAAAGCGGTCGGCACTTGAGTGACGGGACCCAAGCCTGTTTCAACGGTATTGCCAAGGATCTTTTCACACCAGATTTCTTCCTGCGCATCGTAGAATTTCCGGACAAACGGAGCCCCTTTGCCGAACATGACTTTGAAATGATCGTCCAGCAGGGCCTCCAGGTCGGCTGCATTGTTCCACGCCACCTTGGAAAAGACATAGTAATTCAGGTAATTGAACAGAAAATAATCCGTTTCGGATTCGGCAAATCCGCCGAGGAACCATTTTGAGCGATCCTTATAATACTTTCCGAGGTGACGATGCATCAGGGCGGGCACGCCTGGAATTGCTTTCCCGCCGTATTTGCCGGGGTACGACCAGGTCGTCATTTTCCGTCCGGTCTTGTCGAACCAGCGTTTCAGTTTCTCGTCCGTGGATTTCTGGTCCGTCCTTCCGGGATCGCCCACGGCAATTTCGACGATCACATTATCCGGGATATCACATTCCGGGACCTTGTCGTATGGAGGATAGACCGCCTGGACCAGATGGCCCCGGATGCCCTCTTTTTTCAACCGGTTTGCAAAATCGGAAGTCAGTTTCCAGATGAAATTGCTGAGGGCCTGACTGTCTTCCCGGTAGGCGCGGCCTCTTCCCCCTTCGGCGATTTTTGAACATGCCGGACAACCGCACCAGTACATCCAGTCCTGTGTCATGATGCAGAAATAATCTCCCTGTGCGGTATTCACGCTCCAGCCTTTGAGGTCGCGCGTTGCTGCCGGTTTTCCGGTAAGATAGGCCTTGGCGTCCTGATAAATGACTTCGGCGATGCCGCTGTTGAAGCATAAATGACCTGAATGCGGAATCTCCGGATCGTTGTTGCGTTTGCCGCCCGGCATGAGGGCGAAATATTCGGGATTCGTCTTGGCGAAACGCCGGATGTAGTCGAGGTAGACCAGCCCGTGACAGTTCGGAATCCGGATCTCGCTCATGCGGAGCCGGAGCTGGCTGAGCGCTTTCCCGCCGATTTTCCCATACGTTTCATTTTCATACCATTTTCCATCATAATGCAGATATGACCGGTCGGGGAAATCCGGCCTTTCCAGAATATGGATGGTTTCAGGAAGAAAAAGTCCGTCTTTTGCCGGAACAATCGTACCGTATTCTCCGGGGAAGAAGAACCGTGCCCCGGCAAAACGTTCGAGAAAATCATAGACGGCGTTGAGTGTGCCGCGTGGATAAAGTTCAACCCATTTGGGCGTATTCGGATCGGCGGTCGGAGAATCGCGTCCAAGCAGAAAAATCTTGTTGCCGGTCCGCCGGATGAAATAACCCTCGGGAGGAAGCCGGTTGATGTCAAGTCCGGCGGCACGGGAAAAAGAATTGTCGCCAAGGATCAGTGAAATGCCGTCCGGGGACGGCGCTTTCACGATCTCCGGCCTGACGCCGGTCGCTTTCGCCAGAAAAGTTTGCAGTTCACCGGATGTAAAATTCATCAGCGGCGTCGGAGATTCCACGACGATGACGAGTTTTTCCGCCCGGACCGGCGTTCCCCGGATCTCCGCAATGCGGCCGTCTTGAGGGTTGTTCCCGGCAAAGAGTACGGATAAAAAGGCGAAGGTTGCCACCCCGATCATGGACTTCATAAAGACTCCCTGTGTGTTCATGGATTTTATTTGAAGTTGAAATACCAGTAGCGCTGGTTCTGCGTGCTGACATAGTAATTGGCGAGAGACGGAATGAAATTGAGTTTGCGCCACTCGACATGGGCGTCCATGAAAAGAGAATTTGCCCCGTACGAATGCACGGCTCCCGTGAGGAAACGTCCGTAGTCGGTTTGGAAGGCGACTCTTGGATCGGTTGCCTTGTCCTCCGGTTCGGAGAGGAACATGGATGCGCTCGGCTGTACCACATTCGGATAGCGTGCAATGCTTTCATTATTGAAAGTATACCAGTTCATGCCGATCGTGTAGATATATTTACCCGCCACCGGATTGCGGGAAGGACAGGTCATGTAAAAACGCGTCCCGGTATCCGTAATGACCCCGATATAGGTATAATATCCGGACTTGAGCGCCGGCAGATAGGGGACAAGCTGGCCATATTGTCCCGAACCGAATATGCCCTTGGACGAAGCCCGGAAAGTGGGCATCCATTCCTTGTTGTCCTGGAGATACATCATGACCGCTTTTCCAAGCTGGGCAAACTGATTGGTACAGGAGGTTTTGCGCGCGGACTCCCGGGCTTTGTTCAGCGCCGGCAGCAGCATTCCCGCCAAAATGGCGATGATCGAAATTACAACCAGGAGTTCTATTAATGTAAACCGGGCTTTCAGGTACATTTTACTATCCCTTCCATCTTTTTCACTTTCTGTTTTTTATATTTCTTGCACTGTCCCGTAAAATCAGTTTTTCAATTCCACGATTCTGACATCGTCAAACCAGGCCTCCCCTTCGGCATTCCAGACCCAGAACGCCACAAGAGGCTTCTGTTTCTGGTTCCGGTTGGTCATGGAAGGCGTTTTGAATTCAAAGGTAAGACGATGCCAGGGATTGTCCCCGCTGACTTTAGTCACCGGAAAAGCGCGCTGGTTGACCGAGCCGTCGGCGAAGACCATATAGGCTCCGGCGCCGCCCGGAGGCGTCAGCCTGGTTTTCAGGAAATACGAAAGACGATAGGTTGTGTCGGGCTTCAGATTTTCCAGGTACTGCAAACAGTTGCCGAGTCCGCCGCGCGGATTGATGATGTGAAAACTCTGTCCGCCGTTGATGAAAATGGTTTTGTCGAACTCGAAACGCTGTTCGCTTGTTGTGATTTTGTTGCCCCAGATCATCCAGGAATCGCCTCCCCGGTAAAGATTTTTCCGTTCCACCCGGAAATCGGATTCCCGGATGAGATTGGTGTCTTCCGGGGCCTCCAGGTACATCATGCCGAACTGTTCAAGTTCATGGAAACTTTTCCGCGGAACCGGACTCCACTGATAATCGCTCATCGCCGGCTGGTCCTTCGTCATGGCGCGATGCCGTGCGAAATTGACCGGAAAACCCTTTTTCGAATAATCGCCCAGTGCTTTTTCCGGAATGGAGAGAGCAACCGTCCAGGAATCGGCGCGTTTTTCCGCTTTCACGGACGCCCCGCTGTTCCAGCCCAAATCCGGTTTTTCGTTGAGTTTGGCCCGATAGTCGGAAAGGAGCCCGGCCGGAGTGGCAATGAAATGGAAGTAGTTTTTGCGGTCGCCGGAAGGATTGAGGAGAAGTTCCACGCAGGAGTCCTCGTAAAGACGGGGATCGTCATTGGATTTCCCGTGAAGGGCAATGTCGTTCATGCGCGGCTCCTCGCAGTCGAATTGTTTGAAACGAATGGTTTTCAATCCGGTCTGGCTTCTCCCGCATGGACTGTTCAAAGCGGAACCGTCCGATCCCGAGTTCCGCATGTTCCTCTTCATGATCCACCTCCTTCCATTTCCGGTTCTCATGTTGCCGAAGCTTTTGACGCAGGGGCTGTTTCCACCGTCTTTTTTC
>MWCA01000004.1 GCA_002069785.1 Lentisphaerae bacterium ADurb.Bin242
TTCTGTGTTGTACGTTACGGGCAAAATAACATGCCGCAGAAAGGCTTCTTCTGATACTTTTGAAATCCGAAAAATAGAGGAAAAAACGAAAAAAGTTGTTTCCTCATTGACTGATAAGAACTTAAATAGGTCATAAAGTGAAAACTTTTGACAGAAACCTCCTTACAGAAAGGGTAAGAATATGTGGAAAAAATTTACATTGGTCGAGCTCCTCATCGTGATTGCGATCATCGCAATCCTTGCCGGTATGCTGCTGCCCGCCCTGAATGCCGCACGGGAAAAAGCGAGAGCCGTCTACTGTGCCGGCAATCTTAAACAGATCGGTCTTGCCATGCACAGTTATGCCGGCGACTATAACGGCTTTGTCGTAGTTTTATGGGAAGGATCGCAGAGCTGGTCCATGCCGCTGAGAAAAGATAAATATCTGCCGCTTAACAATGTCAGCAGCGCTGCGGATGTCAAAAACAAGTGGAAAGCGGTCTATTGCCCAAGCGGGACTGCGCCAAAGAATGGCAATGAGATTTACGGGATGATCAACCGTCCGGTTAGCACGATTTCGCTGAAGATGATAAAAGTTATCACCGCTACGAGTGTATCTTGGATCAATATTTATGATAAAGACAATGGAAAAGGACTCGGGATTCCTGTCTCTTCCATCCCGATCGCAGGCGATTCCGTTCTGACGGATCAGGTAGGCGGCTCTGTGAAAGGATCACAATATTATTTGATCAACAGTTGGATTTCCTCTCCCTATTCGCATGACTTCACAAAAGAAGGAGTTTGCGTACGGCATTCCGGAAAAGCGAATATGCTGTTCGTCGACGGACATGTAGGACCTTTTTATGTGCAGCAGGCTTCATTATTGCAGCTGTATACTGTGGGAGCCAATGACGGAAACCTTGTCCGCTTCGGATCGTAATGAAATACTTTTCCGGTAAGATATTATTATGCGTAAAGAAGTTTTGAGTTCATTGTCGTGATTGCGATCATCGCCGGTTCCGCCCCGGCGGCTGCCGTCGGGAAGTCCGGTGTCCGGACTATCTATCTCAATCGAAACCCACTCGTCCAGTCCTGTTGTCCGCGATGTCGGACGGCATTGAAAATTAGGAAAAAACACATTTCAAAGGTTTGAAAAATGTATATTGATTTTCACATTCACTATTTACCGAATGTTGTCCCGGAAGAAAGAATTCTTTTGGAAATGGACAAGTACGGGATCGAAAAGTCCGTGGTACTGGCAACGCCGGACCATCCCCGTTACACGACGCTGAACTTGAGCGGGACCAATGAAAAGTCCCGGGACCTGGTCTCCCGCCACCCCGACCGTCTGGTCATGGCGGCATATATCGACCCGAGGAACGTGATGGAGGCGCAGACACAAATCGAACAGCATTACGACAAGGGAGTCCGTTTCGTCAAGATGTGGCCGGGACACGGCTTTTCTCCTGATGATCCGATGATCTATCCGGTATGGGAAAAACTCAATGACTTGAAAATGGGCGTGATCCTTCATATGGGGATGCTGGGTGTGCGTCCACAGGTCGGGACAAAGGTCAACCGCATGGCGGGGATGAATGCGAAATTCGGGCACCCGGTCCTGCTGGACCAGCCCGCCCGCATCTTTCCGGACGTGACCTTTATCATCGCTCATACGGCATATCCTTGGACGCTGGAAGCGCTGGAGATGTCGTTCATGTTCGAAAACATCTACATTGATTTCTCCTGCGGACTCGGGTATGAGGCGTACAACCTGATCGATCGTCTCCATCCGGGACGCCTGCCGTGGGAACGTTTCCTGTTTGCGTCCGATACAGGCGGCAACGCGGGCTCCTTCGTGGAACGTTGGAGCGAACTGATGAAAGAGCCGTTCTTCGCCCCGTATGCGGAGGATTTCTTCTACAACAACGCCAGAAAACTGATGGAACGTCTCGGGGCATGGTGATCCATGAACATGTCATACGACTTCAATGATCCGGACGTCCGGGAACTTCTGGACTGTTTTTTCTCCCTGGTGAGGACGGACAGTCCGTCCGGCGAGGAATCCGGAATGCGCCGGAAACTGACGGCAATCCTGGAACCGCTCGCCGGAAAGGGAGAAACCGACGGAGCGGGCAACCTAAAATTCTTTATCCCCGGAATGCTTCCGGGACCCGTCCGTCTCTTTTCCGCTCATATGGATACGGTCGAACCGGGGAGAGGCATTGATCCGCAGATGGGAAGTGACGGCGTCATCCGTTCGAACGGAAAAACAGTGCTCGGCGCGGATGACAAAGACGGGATCGCCGCCATCATCTGTGCCCTGAAACGGGTAATTGGAAACAACGTGCCGCACGCTCCAATCGAACTCCTTTTTTCTGCGGGGGAGGAAAACAATCTCTCCGGCAGTGCAAAACTGGCCCCCTCCTGGCTCCGGGCAAAATGCGGCTGGGTCTTGGACGGACCGGGAAGACCAGGGACCATTTATGCCAACGGAGTCGGGAAAATCGGATTCATCGTCACGATCCATGGAAAAGCGGCGCATTCGGGAATCTGTCCGGAAAAAGGCGTCCATGCGTTCATGCTGGCGGCGAAGGCGCTTCAGATGTTTCCGCCCGGCAGAAATGGTAATGCCACAGTCAATTACGGTACGATCTCCGGCGGGAAAGCCGATAATATCGTGCCGGAATGGGTGGTCCTCACCGGAGAGATCCGTTCCTCCGATCCGGCATTGATCGAAATCCTGCGGAAACAGCTGGAAGATGCCTGGAGCGGGATCGCCACAATTGAATACGGAGCGGGATATCCGCCGTATGTCCTGCGGAATGATGGGTTCATCGCCCGGACGAAAGAGGTTTTGTCCGGCATGGGATTGAACCCGGAAGTCGTCGATTTCAAAGCAGGGAGCGATGCCAATTATCTTGCCAAGGCAGGAGTGGACGTTTGTCTTCTCGCCATGGGTAGAGCCGACAACCATACCACGGCGGAATCGACCCGCCCGGAATACATCCGGATCATGAGCGAGGCTGTTTTCAGGCTGATGACCATACCCTGGAGCTGAGCCGCGGCAAAACTGTTTTTCAATGGTATTCATGCAACACAAGGATCAAAAATGGGAAAGAAGAGTGTTTTCATAAAATTTGCGCCGGCTTTGCTGCTGATGCTGTCCTCCTGTGTCTGTACGCAGACAAACAAGCGGGCAGAGGTCATTGCGACCTATACGGCGACGCCGGTCAATGTCGATGGAAAGCTCGATGAGGAAATGTGGAAAAAGACTCAGGCGTATGTCATGAAACACTCTCGGAACGCATGGAATGATTCCCCGAAAACCGTGCGGAAATTTTTTCAGAACGGGGTTGTGGAACCAGGATATATCCGTCTGCTCTGGAACAAGGATTATCTTTACATCGGGGTGGAATTCTTTGACGACGACATTATCGCGGAAGGCAAAGCGGATGAGGAATCGCATTTTCTGTTAGGAGACGTTGCCGAGGTCTTTATAAAACCTTTGACCGAACCATGGTATTGGGAACTGTATGTGACTCCGCTGGGGCATAAAACTTCCTACTTTTACAAATATCCGGGGCGCGGCTGGATACCGAGTTTCCTGACGATCGGGACATTGACAAAAATGCAGACCGCCGCATCTGTTTCCGGCACACTGAACGACCTGAAGGACAAGGACCGGAAATGGACCGCTGAAATGGCGATCCCGATTGGCCAGATAGGCGACGCGGGTGAAAAACTCTCTCCGGAAGTCCCATGGCTGATCTTTTTCGGTAGATACAATTACTCATATTATCTTCCGGTACCCGAACATTCTTCCTTCCCTTATCAGGAAAGGGGGAATTATCACTTCCTTGACGATTATGGAATTTTGAAAATGTTGAAATGATCTTTGGAACACGGATGAACAGCAAAATGAGAAAAATGTTGAAACGATTCGTTTTTATGGAACTTGTCGCCGGTTTTCTGCTGACGCAGGCAGGCTGTTTCTATCTGCAGCAGGGTGAGCGTCCGGAGATAATTGCAGTCTATACGCCATCTCCGGTCAAACTGGATGGGAAACTGGACGAGGAAATCTGGAAGAAGGCTCCGGTGTATACGATGAAGCATGTGAAAACCTTTTTCAGCACTTCATCAAGAGAGGTCCAGCGATATTTTCAGAAAGGAGTCGTGAATCCGGGATATGTCCGTCTGCTCTGGGATCCGGATTATCTCTATGTTGGAATGGAGCTTTTTGATGAAGATGTGGTCGCGGAAGGCAAAGAGGACCAGGAAATACATACTGCAAAAGGAGATGTTGCCGTCGTGTGCCTGAAGCCCGCGAATCGGTCATGGTTCTGGGAGCTGCATGTGACTCCGCGGGCTCATAAGACAACCTCCTTTACCTTCTGCCGGGGGCGGAGCGGATTGCAGAACAATTCCAGAAAAGGCGTGCTGAAAGGGATGCATGCTGGCGCGTTTGTTTCTGGTACCTTGAACAACCCGGAAGACCGGGACATAAAATGGACCGCTGAAATCGCGATCCCCGCTGCCGAACTCTCCGCCGAAGGTGAAAGATTTTCGCCGCAGATCCCCTGGCTGATCCTCTTCGGCAGATTCAATTATTCCTGCTGGCTTCCCGCACGCGAAAACTCCTCTTTCCCGGAACAGGAAAGAATGCGTTACGATTACTATGAAGATTACGGAAAACTGAAACTGATGAAATGATCAGGAAAACTGCCATGAATAAGATGCCATCCTTTCCCCAGGGAGAACTTGCTTTTGTGGAACTTTTGAAAAAACATGATTCGTTTTTTCCGAACTGGAATCTTTCCTGCGGCCGCGGGAGTGATGAACTTGATGCCGCAATGGGCGTGAAAATTGATTTCCAGTTCCCCGATCCGGAAAGACTGCTGGATACGGCGATCTTTGATTTTAACCGTTTTTTGAATGAGGCTGGCATCGCCGGGGATTCGGTCGTGGTTACGGTCCGCAAGGCATCCGACCTGAAAGTGGAAGCCTGCCGCCTTACAGTCGAAGACGGGATTATTCTTGAATCCGGTGATACGGAAGGGGTTCGGCGCGGCATATATCATCTGCGCGATCTCATAGCAACGTCTCCCCGGTTGGAAAAGGGAACAACGGAACGTTCTCCCTGGTTGAAAAACCGGATTTCCCGCTGTTTTTTCGGTCCGATCAAACGTCCACCGTTCAATATTGACGAACTGATGAATGATATCGACTACTATCCGGAGGAGTATCTGAGTCAACTTGCCCATGAGTGCATCAACGGACTGTGGCTGACCATTGAATTCCGTGAAATCTGCGATACCACAATTCGGAAAGCGCCTCCGGAAGCTGCCCGGCGTATCGCAAAGCTCCGTGCCGTTGTAGAGAAATGCCGTCGCTATGGTATTAAGATTTGGGTATTTTGCATTGAACCAATGTTCTGGTCTGCGACTTGCCATAATCCCAATCCGGTTCCGAAAGGATACGAAGAACTGCTTGGCACTTATTACCCGGCCGAAGACTATGTTATTGAAATGAACAGTTTCTGTCCGAACTCGGAAACAGCGTGGAAATATCTGTATGAGTCGACAAATTATCTTTTTCGCGAAGTCCCGCACCTGGGAGGAATGATTACCATTTCCCATGGTGAACGCTTGACCTCCTGCCTCAGCGAGATCAATGTATTTGGCGATGGTTCGCTTCCATGCAAGAATTGCGAACTTTCGGTCAGTGAAGTTGCAAGCAAAGTTTTGGAGCCGATGAAACAAGGGATCAAGGATGCCAACCCTGAAGCCGGATTTATCAGCTGGCTGTATATGGCCGGAATGGCGCAGCATTCCGATTGGATTTATCAAATCCCGTCCAGACTGACCGAAGATACTGTGCTTGCCTTCAATTTTGAATCCGGGATTGCTGTGGAACAGGCGGACAAGGTCCGTGTCGGCGGCGACTACTGGCTTTCCCGGACGGGCCCGTCGGACCGGTTCGGCCGGATGGCGGAAGCGGCCAAGGGCCATTGCGATCTAGCGGCGAAACTGCAGGTGGCGTGTTCCCATGAGGTCGCAACGATCCCGTATGTGCCCGTTCCCGGTCTTCTTTACCGTAAATACCGGGCGATGAAACGTCTCGGTGTGCATCATGTGATCCAGTGCTGGTATTTCGGCAATTATCCGGGATTGATGAACAAGGCGGCAGGCAACCTTGCTTATGAGGATTTCAGCGGCACGGAAGACGATTTCCTTGAAAGCCTTGCGAAATCCGACTGGGGCAAAGATTATCACCCGGTTGTCAGTGCATGGAAATCCTTTGCGGAAGGTTACAGTCATTATCCGCTTGACAATTCTTTCCAGTATTACGGGCCCATGCACGATGGTCCGGTTTGGCCGCTTTATCTGAAGCCGGTCCACTCTGCTCTTACCCGTTCCTGGCAGCCAGACGATTTTCCGGCAGGGGATGCCATCGGTGAATGTATGGCTCATTTTGAACTGGGTGAACTCGTCGAACTGACCCGGAGCATAACGCGGAAATGGCGTGAAGGAATGGAAGAGCTCCGCAAAGTTGATTCGGCACATCACACACTTGAGTTCACGTTGGCGGAAGCCTTGGACATTCAATTTCGTTCAGGACACAACATTTTGAATTTTTATGGCTTGCGCAATGCTCTGCTCTCTCAGCCGCACTCAGCGCAGATATTGCTGGACGGCATGGAAAAAATAATCAGGGAGGAGATTGACGGCAGTCTGCACCTGGCCGAACTCTGCCGCAAGGATTCGCGCCTGGGCTACCATTCCGAAGCGGAGGTCTATAAATACTTTCCGGCAAAACTGGAGTGGCGTGCCGATGTTTTGCGTGAAGTGCTGGAGCAGGATATTCCGGCGGCACGGACCGCCGCGGCACGGGGAGAAAATATGTGGACATGCCTCTGTCCGGACGACCTGAATCCCGCCGTGCCCGGCAAAATATACGGCGCCAACGGCATCCGCTGGTCGTTTGAACTGGATTCCGATTTTCTGGTATTTCACCTGGACTTCGAAGGAAATATGGAAAACCCGGAAACCGTGCAATTGTTCTTCATGGATGCGGACTGCATACGGAAACCCGGAGAAAAACGGGAAATATTAAAGCGGAACCATACCCGAACGGCCACGGGCTGGCATGCCGACGTCAAGGTTTCATACGCGTCTTTGCACTTCGCTCCGGCGTTCCGTTTCGGGATGGAACGGGTCACCTACCATCCGGACGGCTCGATAACTTATTCAAACGATAAAGACGGATGCTTCTCCCATGATGTCCGCCTGATTTTCTGGTATTTCATGCCGGAAAAGACAAGATTACTTAAAATTTAAGGAACTCTGAAAATGGAAAAATTGAAGATCGCGGTTGTCGGAACCGGTCACGTGGCAACTAAAAGTTATTTGCCCTATCTCTCGCAGAGAAACGACGTCGAGCTGTTTTACCATGATCACACATTCAAAAAAGCGGAGGAATGCGAAAGAAAATTCGGCGGTAAAGCCGCGAAGTCGCTCGCCGAACTGATGGCGTGCGGCCCGGATACCGTCCTGGTTCTCACTCATGAAACCCAACGCCTTGCCGCGACGGATTCCCTGATTGACTTTCATCCGCGCCGGATATTTTTCGAAAAGCCGCTGGTCGCAAAAAACGGACAGGCTGATGTTTGCGAAGAGGACTTCTTTGATGCGAAAAATCTCCTGATGCGCCTGGAAAAAGAAAATATCCAAGCGGCAATGAATTTCAATTACCGTTTCTTCGACCAGACCAAACGGCTGCGTGAACTGATTGAATCGAAGCCGTTGGGAAAAATGCTTCAGGCAACGCTGTTCGTCAATTACGCCTGTTGGAGCCATTGCATAGACCTGTTTCAATGCCTGGGCGGCAAAGCCAAAACAATTACCGCGCTTGCCGGACAGGCGGTATACGGGGACGGCAAACAGAGCCCGGACACCGCCGCCGCGTTTGAGCTGGAAAACGGAGCAGCCGGGACGATTCTCGGCACCTCCGCCTCCAGTTTCTTCGCCAGGCTCTATGTCTGCACCATGAATTTCGAGGGCGGCCTGATTGAGTTCAGCGATCTGGACGCAAACCTGAGTATCCAGATGAAGAACTCCTGTTATACTGAAAACTACTCCCTGAGTCCGTCCGTTTCCCGCAGCAATCAATATTCGGATTCATTCGGCAAATCCCTGGACGCTTACCTCGATTCCATAATCCGGAGCGCACCGCCCCCGGTCACCGGCATGAACGGTTTGGAGGAATTGCAGTTTGAGGCGGGACTACGTCGTTCCGCCGCCTTGAAACGGGCAGTCGATGTACAACGGGAATTTCCCCTGAATTAGGAGTTTAAAATGCATAACCTTGAAATGCGCGGCAACGGCGTTGCCGGATTCATAGAAGTTCCGGAGCCAATCCCCGGCCCCGGTGAAGTCGTCGTTAAAACGGCCGCGAGCGCGATCTGCGGCAGTGAAATGGGCCCTTACCGCACCACCGGCAAGCCCGGCGGCAACAGCGGCCATGAAGCGGCCGGCATTGTCGCTGCGCTCGGCACTGGTGACATTTCGTTGAAGATCGGACAGCGGGTCGGCGTCAGCGCGGTCGCGGGCTGCGGCAATGCCGGTTGCCCCCAATGCGCCGCCGGGCGCTATACCTGGTGCGAAAACCGCAAAGGGTACAGCAATATGCACGCGGAAAAATTCCTGATTGCCGCCAATGCCTGCCATGCGTTGCCGGACGATCTTCCGTGGGACGCCGCCGTGCTGATCTGCGGCGACGGCCTCGGGGTTCCGTATCACACCTCCACCAAAATCCCCGCGGATGCCCGGACCATTGCGGTCTTCGGCGCGGGACCGATCGGACTGGGCAATATTCTCATGCAGAGATATCTCGGCAGAACGCTCATTGCGGTGGATAAATCCGCGTTCCGCCTCAATCAGGCAAAACGGCTCGGCGCGGAATATGTAATGAACCCGGATGAATGCGATGTCATTCAGGAAGTGAAAAAAATCACGGGCGGAGGCGCGGATGTGTGTATCGAAGCCGCCGGACGCCCGGAAACCGCGTTCAACTGTTTCGCCGCGGTTCGTACCGGCGGTACGGTTATTTTTAACGGCGAACAGCCCGCGATCCCGCTGTCCCCCAGCGAACATTTCATCCGCCGCGACATCACGGCAGTTGGTGCCTGGTTCTACCACTTTTGCGAATACGATCAGATGCTTGAACTTTGGCGAAAGGGATTGAAGATGACGGATCTGATTTCCGACCACCGCAAATATGCGGACGCCCCGCAGGCATTCAAGGATTTTTCCGCCGGCAAGACGGCAAAAGTTATTCTGGAGTACGAAGAATGAATCCTGAAACGTTCGGCGATGCGAAATGGATTTGGAATTTTTGTTCTTGGGGAGTTCATAACGCGGATTCGCGTATACAATTCCGCAGGACCTTTGACTTGAAAGAAGTCCCTCTCAAAGCGGAGGTGGTGGTCACCGCGGACGCCCGTTATACCCTTTGGGTGAACGGCGAGTACGTCAATCATGGACCCGCGCGAGGTTATCAGTCGCATTGGCCTGTCGACCGTGTAGACCTCGCGCCGTATCTCAGGACCGGACGCAATGTAATTGCCGCGCTCGGCTATCAGTTCGGCGCTCCGAATTACGTCTATTTCTACCAGGGGGATGCGGGATTCCTGCTTGCCGGACATGCCGGAGAAGTCGATTTGAAAACCGGCGGGGATTGGAAATACAGAACTGCTCCGGGTTACATTTGCGCGGTCGCCAAAGGCAGCAGCCAATACCTTTTTCAGGAGTTTTTCGACTGCCGCACAGGCGATGACGGATGGCGCGAAGTAGAGTACGATGATTCCGCCTGGGCCGATACGACGGGACGCACTCCGGGCTGTCAGCCGTGGCCGGTTTTTGAAGAACGCGGCATTCCGTTGCTTTCCGGAGAAATCCGCGTTCCGGAAAAAGAGCTTCCCCCTTTGCGCTTCGTACCGGTTGCAAATTGGCGCGAAACCGTGAATGTCGGGCGTCTACATCAGAAGGAACGCCAGTATAATCCGCAGGGGGAAGGCACGGAGCGGGTTTTTGATTTCGGCAGCGAGTTCGCCGGCTTCATCCGTTTTGAATGCGATTGCGATACCGACGGAACCGTTCTCGATTTTCTGGTGTCCGATGATGCGGAAAATGGAATCCCGGTTCTTTCAACCGAACCGGTTTACACTACGACTCTTCATGGCGGCCGCCTGATTTTGCGGAAAGGGCGCAATTCGCACCAGCTTTCGCTCCCCTGGGGCGGGCGGTTTATCTCATTGATTCAAAGAGACAAAGCTGAAATCAACGTCCGGATTTCGGTTCAGGAGGCAATTTATCCGCTGGAGGAAACGGGGACATTTGAGTCCAATAATACTCTTGACAATGAAATCCGTGCAATGTGCGTCCGAACACAGCGCCACTGCATGTGCGACGCATACGTGGACGGCCCCTGGCGCGAAAACGCCCAATGGTGGGGAGACGCCCTGGTCGAAGCCGGCAATACGTTTGTTCTCGCCGATGACCCCCGTCTGTTGGAACGTGGATTGCGTCAAGTCGCCTCTACGCAGATCGACAATGGCCTGACCTACGGCGTTACTCCCGGTTGCGGACACCGCTGCATCCTGCCCGATTACAGCGCGTTTTATCTGGCCACGCTCCACCTGTACTGGTATCATACCGGATTCACGGAGCTTTACGGAGAACTTCGGGAAACGGCGAAAAAGATTGCGGGATACTTCGATGCGCAATCCGAAAAGGATGGATTGCTTCATCACGATCCGCGCTACTGGCTCTTCCTCGACTGGTGCCCGGAACTTCCGAAAGAGGGAGTGCCGACCCTGTATAACATGATCGCTCTCTACGGTCTCCGGAAACTGCATGAAGTCGCTCTGGCCGCGAACGATGCAGAAACTGCGATATTATCAGCGCGGATTGCCGGACGAATCGAAAAAGCGCTTTGCGAAAAAGCATATGATCGGAAAAATCATGCGTGGTTCAATTCACTGAATGATTCCCTTGTTCCCGTTCCATTCCCGATGTCCGCCCATGTCGCCGCATTCGGCATTCTCCTTGAACTCTTTCCCGAAGAACAATCTTCCTGGATGGACGATACGATCCTGCCGCTTCTCAAAGAAAACCGCCGGACGGAATGGATGCCGAGTCCATATTTCATCCACTACGTTTTCGAGGCGGCCAAACAGATGGGGCACGGACGCGAAGTCCTTGACTGCATCCGCCGCTGGTGGAGCGATTTTTTGAACGCTGGACTGAAAACCACCGCCGAGCACTGGCCTGAATCTTTGGCCCCGCCTCATAGCCGATGCCATGCCTGGAGCGCACACCCGCTGATCCATTACCGCGATCTCCTGCTTGGTATACGCCCCGCCGCGACTGGCTGGGAAAAGATCACTTTTGAGCCGGTCTTTACTCCAGGGGAAAAAGCCTCTGGAACCGTGCCGACGCCCCGCGGCATGATCCGGGTCTCCTGGGACTTTACCAGCGGACGGACAGAGCCGAAATGTGCACTTGAACTGCCGCCGGGCGTCACACAGGCAAAATAATTGGCCGTTGTTTATTTCAAAGCTAAAGGGATCACAAAATGAATGACATATTCCTACCGAAAATCGAACTTTTCCTAGTTCTTATCTTTTTACTCTTTATTTTTTCAGAAACACTTCTCTGCGGAGCCGAATTCCGTGAAGCTCCGGAAAAATACTGGAACTTCGCGGAACTTTCGCAAGTGCCGGCGTTTCGGGATTCACCATTTGCCGATAGCAAATACGCGGGATTGCGTGATATTTTGGTGACCGGAGCCAAGGTGGAAGGAAAAGACGCCGAATTTTTTGCCTATGTCGGGTATCCAGCCGGCCCGACGCCTGAAAATGGATTTCCCGGAATTGTTCTGATTCACGGAGGCGGTGGAACCGCCTATCCCCAATACGCAGAGCTTTGGATCAAGCACGGATATGCGGTAATCATCTTTGACTGGTACAATCAGAGACCTTTGCCGCCCGCTGAAAAACTGACGGAAATCAATATCCCGAGAGCTACCCTCGAAGGCGGCAAACGCCAGAATCATATCGTCAACGTTGCCAATATCGTATTGGCCCATTCGCTGCTGCGGTCCTTTGAAAATGTGAATCCGGAAAAAACTGCGTTTGTCGGACTATCCTGGGGCAGTTGGTATGGCGCCATGGCGGCTGCGGTTGATCCACGGTTCAAATTGGGTATCGAAATCTATTGTGGCGATGCCACCCCGAACAGCCAGCGTTTTACCAACGGCCGTTTTCTCCACGCCGTCAAGGTTCCAATGTACTGGGTGGCGGGTTCCAATGATGAGAATGCTACCCCCGCTTCTCTAAAGAAAGGTTTCGAAGAATGCGCTAAGCTGGAAAATAAATCACTGGTGATTGAACTGCCGCATTCTCATATTGGATTCACCTTTGGTTCCTGTTTTCGAATGGCAGATGCTTTTTTGAAGAACGGAATCGCGTTACCCAAGCTCGGGAAACCCCAAGTCAGCATTAATACCATCCATGCTGACGTTTTGTTCGAAGGCAAGGGAATCGTCAAGGCGATTCTCGCTTATACGGATTCGGCTGATGAAAAAGTTTCGCACAAGCGCGTCTGGAAAAGCATTCCCGCCCAGTTCAACGGCAAGAGCGTCCAAGCGAAGATTCCGCCGAATACTGTACAATGTTTTCTTTCCGCTTACGACCAGGAAGGCGGTTTCAATGATTTCTGCGGCTCTACGGAGCCAGTGGATATTAATCTGAAATAACTTCCGCCAGATACAAAGTAGACCAGTCCGCTGGATTCTCCTTCAAAAAAAGGGAAAACATATGAATTCCGTGATACCCGTATCTGCAGCCTGGGGATCGTCACCGGCAAACAATTGGAGTAATTTTGGGCATACGTCCGGAAGATATTTCCTGGCTGGAGGGATTAAAAATCGCAAAAATGAAGCGTTTTGAATTATAATCTATTGAAATTTTTGGTTGTATTTGCTATAATATTATGTGTAAATGCGGCGAACAACTGAAACAACTGGAAAATGAAAACGCGGATCAGGCTCGCCAGATCGAGGCATTAAGCCAGGAATTGCGCCTGGCATTGCAGATGGTGGAAATGATGCGGCACCGGATGTTCGGACGCAGTAGCGAGCAGATGAATCCGAATCAGGGGACTTTCGAACAATTTCTGGTTGAATGCGATCAATTGAACGGAGAGAAATCGCCCGCTATGCCTGAGCTGAAGAAGCTCGAATTCTAGCGCCGCAAAAAAGATTCCGATAATAACCGTAACGGGCGGGTCAAAATCCCCGATCATCTGGAGCGCGTAGAGAAAATACTGGACCTGCCGGAATCGGAAAAGATCTGTCCGGTGACCGGCAAACCGCTGATCCGGATCGGCGAAGAGATTTCCGAACAGTTGGCCTTCGAGCCCGGAAAACTTTATGTTATCCGTTACGTCCGCCCCAAATATGCGAGCCCGGACCGCCGCCAAGGCGCGGAAGTCGGTGTCAAAACCGCGCCGCTGCCGGACGGTCCCATCGACCGCTGCAAGGCCGACGTGAGCTTGTTTTCCCATATCATCATCAGCAAATACTGCGATCACCTGTCGCTGCATCGCCAGGTGGAAATCTTCCGCCGTCACGAAATCGAGTTGCCGAAAAGTTCCATGTGCGCCTGGGTTCGCAACTCGGCCACCGCGCTTGAACCGCTCTACCAACTTCTGCGCGAAACCGTGCTCAAAAGCGACTACATCAATTCCGACGACACCCCGATCCATTTCAAAAACGACAAAAGCCAGGGCACCGGAAAAGGTCATATGTGGATATACCTCTGCCGAGTGGAAAAACCGCCCGATGAACCGCCTGACTCTCTCCTCAAAAAATTGATGTTGAACGGGGAGCCACTGGGCTGGTTCCATACGGATTATATGTGTTTCCCGGATTTCCATGATATGCGGGTCATGGTCAAACAGTTTGCACATTTGCGCCTGGCGCTGCTGGATTTTTTTAACCGGGGGCGGATGGCGCGTCCGGTCGAGTTCCGGAAAAAACAGGAGCCGACCCGTATGTGCTGGGGAATTTTCGGCAATAAATATGTTTCCACTCCGCCGGTGCTCTCGGCTCACTGGCAGTTTGGGGAGATGCATATGATTGCCCTGTCGAATACACGTTACGAGAAACAGCGCAATACGCTGGTGCTGCCGGAAGATACCGCCGGCCATCAATTATACGTACTTGATATCGGCGGCAAAGTGAAGCGGCAGGATAATCCGTCCGGCGAACTGGATTTCGAATTGCCGCCGCTGGCCCCGATGATTGTTATAGCGGCGCCGCCCGGTACGGATGTTTCGGCGCTGTTGAAGCGCCTGGACAAAGCCGGTGAAACCGTTCACGGTACTTTAACCGACCACGATCCGTTTGCCGCCGGTAAGCGGCAGGAGGTTAAATGATGAAAATATATTGCTGGATTTCGGTTTTGATCTGTACCGTGGCCGATGACCTGGTGGGGCATTTTCCTTATCGGCACGTTTTTATCTCTGACCACGGATTGGATCACCGACAGCGTCTGGAGCGAATTCTGGTGGTGGAAAGTGGTGCCGTTCGCGGTGATTCTGGGTACCGTCTGTAGCGTTTGGATCATCATCGGAGGCCTGCGCGACGCCTGGCAGTTATTCCACGACCTGCGCGGAGCCCGCCCCGACGATTCCGACGACGGCTTTATCAAAACAGAAAAGGACTGATGCAGGATTCTTCATATTTCTTTTTTCAGACTTTCAGGGTAACCAATTTGATTTTCTCTCATTTGGCGATATGGTGCAAAACGTTGCCTTATGGTATCAAAATATCGTCGAATTACATGATACGAAACCATAGACAAGCAAATCTAAGAAATTGAGCTTGAGCTAATAGTGATGATCGCTATCACTATCAGAAGTTCAGTCAGCGTAAATGGCCTTTTTTTCCTCCGGCACATTTCTAACTTTTTCATGAGGTTTCCTTCGAAATTTTTCGCCCATACGCGGTTTGCGGCGGACACAAGAGGTTCGTAACCGCTCTCTGCATGATTCCGAATCATTTTTGCCTCCTTTTCCATTGTCTCACTCCGTGCCGGGTTTCACGATACCGTTTTCCGTTTTTTAAGGGGAGCAGCGCCCCGTCATTCCCACGGATAGACGATTTTGAGCAGTTCGCCGCCCCGTTTCGCAGATTCGGCGGCGTAGATGCCGGGAATCGTCATGCGCAATCCCTCCCGGAGCGAGATCGGCTCGCATTTGCCTTCGATCGCCTGGAGGAACCGGTTCAACAGGGCATAGTCCGCGCCGCCGTGTCCGATTCCGGCCTTGCTTCCGAACTCGGGCCGGGCTGTATCGATCGGCAATTCCGTGAGTGTTTTGGCTCCATACAGCTTATTGCTGCTGAAAAAGGTGACCGGGGCCAGCTTGCCGCGTCCGGAGAAACGCTCGAAATAGCCTTCGGTTCCGAAAACGCGATAGGTGTGAGGCCCGATATGCGCGTTGTTGATGAAGGAGGTTGTGAGGCGGAAGACAACATGGGATTCCGTCGAAAAGGTGGCCGTCATGAGGTCATTATGGGCGGGGTTTTCGGGACAGATCCACGATCCGGTCGAGTGGCACGAAACGGTCCGGAGGTCTTCCTCCAGAATCCGGAGCAGCGGCCCGAGGGAATGCGTGCAGTATTTGATCGGGACCGAACCTCTCGCCCGCCACGGAGTGACCTCCCACAGCGAACGGCAGTCATGGATGTATTCCGCCTCGAGATAGGAGATTTTCCCGAGATACCCTTTCCGGTAAAGATCGACGAGCGCCTCGACGAATCCCATTTCATTCGGGTTTGCTCCGGCCATGAACATGCCCTTCGATTTTTTCGCCGCGTCCCAGAGACGGTTTGCCTCGTCGACCGAGGCGGCGAAAGGCACATCCGACAGGACAGCCAGATTGTGCTCAAGTCCTTTCATGCAAAAATCCGCATGTTTGTTTGCCGGCGTTTCGACCAGGATCGCATCAAGTCCGGCCTCTTTGAGCATGGTGTCGTAATCGGTGTAGAATTTTGCCGACGGAAAATCTTCTTTCATGGAAGCGGATTCATTGCCCGGAAAAGTCTGCCGCTCGACCCAGAATTTTTCCTCGATGTCGCACATTGCGACCGGTTCCACGCTGTCGAAATTCTGTGCGGCAATACGGAACATGGCGCGTCCGCGGTGTCCGAGTCCGACGACTCCCAAACGAATTTTTTTCATGATGCGGCATCCCTTTCGATAAATATCCGGACTGTCGCAGGCTGGTGTGAATTCCAGTGCGGCCCGGTCTTGGTTTTCATTCAGACTATAGTTGAAAAAAACATTCCATGCAATATAGTAAACAAGCATTATTTTGCCAAAAACAAGCATAAAGACGGCTCAACTTCCGAAAAAAAAGGATTTTTATCATGTACAGTGCAACCCGGAAACCGATGATCCATGAAGAATACTGGCTGAATCCGAACCGTTTTTGCCCGATGGAATCGAGAATACAGTTTCATGCTTATTTCGAGTCGGCCATGAAAATCGGCGGAGCCATTTCCACCCGGAATTTTGGTTTTGCCGTATATATGTTCATCACGCAGGGGGAAGTGACGATCACGCGGAACGGCAAAAAAGTCGTTCTTTCGAAAAACGATTTCCTGGTGCCTCGTTTCGGGGAAGATCCCGACGGCCGGTTCGAATCCACCGGAACAATTCCTCTGAAGCGGCGCAACCTGATGATCCACCGGAACAAATTACATGATGCCGTCCTGTCCGCTATGTTCCGGGCCGGAGAGGTGGTCCGGCTGAAAGACACCGCGGCCATCGGGGAACTCCTGAACCTCATCCAGAATGAATTGAACCGCGACACCCTGCTGGACGAACAACGCCTGGCCGGGCTGTTTTTCCAACTGCTCCACGAGATCTATCGTCAGCACCGTTCCAGTCCGTATCCGCCGGAACTGAACGCCGCCTTGAACTTCATCAACAAAAATTACATTTCCGGTCCGATCCCGCTGGATTCCGTCGCCCGTTCCGCCGGAGTCAGCGTGCGGAGCCTCGAAAGACTCTTCCGGACACATTTGAACACTCCCGCGGGGGAATATATCCTCCGTTTGCGTCTCGAACAGGCGAAAAATCTGCTTTCCATTCCCTCCCTTCGGATCAAGGAGATCAGCGACGCCTGCGGATTCACCGATGTGAACCTGATGTCCCGTCAGTTCAAGCGGGAATATGCTTTTTCTCCGCGCAACTACCGGAAAAAAACCGGAAAGCCCTGAGCGTGGAAACTTTTTCCATCGGAGGGACTTGAACCCGGCTCGCCCGAATTTCCCGCCCGGACGGCCGTTCTTCCGAAAAAAGAATTACAGCGCCATCAGCTTCCGGAAGGTGTCGCACAGTTTTCCGATGGGGAGGGCTGCGGGAATGGTTCTGACTTCCGTCTGCATGCTGATCAGCCGGGGCGATTTCTTGAGCTTGGGGATCAGGGTTTTCCAGTCGATCGTGCCGGTTCCGGGCAGTTCGTGGGCGTCGCTGTAGCCGTCGTTATCGTGGAGGTGGCATGTGACGATGTGCGGGGCGAGACGCTCATAGGCATTCGGATATTCCTCGATTTTGTCTCCCCAGGCCCAGTCCATTTCCACGAAGTATCCGGACCGCCGCTTTCCGGGAGCCGGCGCCATCAGGTGGGCGTGTCCGGCGTCGAAGCAGCATCCGATGGATTCCGAGCGGAAATATTCCACATAGTAAGCCGCTTCATCGGGTGTGTTCGACCGTTCATAGCTGTTTTCGACCGCGATCACGATTCCCAGCTTTTCCGCCTCCGGCAGCAGCTTTTCCAGCGTGTCGACCGCGTACGGACGCAGAACCTTGTTCGGGGTCTTGTAAAAGACGCTCTCATACGCGCCGATATGAATGGTGTAGGTCTTGCATCCGCTGTCGGCGGCATAGGCCATGGAACGCTTGTGGTCTTCGATCAGGGAGGCGCGGCGGCCGCGGTCGGGACAGCACAGATCGAAGGCCTGTCCAAGGGGCGCGTGGATTTCGACGATGTTGAGTTCGGCGTTCCGCGCCATGCGGGTCAACTGGGACGAGAATTGCGGTTCCTTTAGAATCCGGGTGGCCCAGATGTGGCTGAACACGAGGTTTTCCGCGCCATGCCAGCTGAATTCGGCCATGATGTTCGGAATCATGGAATCCGGAACGTGTTCCCAGGAATAATAATACGCGAGCGGAAAGGATTTCTTTTTCATTTGTCAAAATACTCCATTCATTTTGTGCGGTCGGACACGACCACACAATGTAATGCGGAGCCCGGTGTTTTTCAAGATTCCGGCTGAAAAAAAACGGGATGAAAAGAGACATTTCCGGAAAAGAATCCTACTCGAAAAAAAGGGCGGAACGGGTGTCCTTGTAGACGACGCGCAGAAGAGGGCGGTTTTCATCGGACGGATGCCGGAAGGATTCCAGCCAGATTTTTTCCGACGCCTCCGCGGAAGGAAAATCCACCTTGCGCCAGGATGGATCGATTTCCATTTTTTCAGGGGAAGTGAACCAGAGCGTGTGACGCCAGGTATACTCGCCGTCCTCTTTTTGAACCGTCGTGGCGAATTTGGACTTCCCGCTCAGGATGCGTCTGGAGATTTTCGGCCACCGTGTCGCGGCCTTTTTGCCGTATTGGCATACGGCCTGCTGCATCAGCTCGACCGCATCGATCTTGGTCTTTGCCAGGCCGGAAGAAAGGATTCCGTTCAGAAGCTTGTCATGGGAAATGTATCCGCGCAGTTCGGTCCAGACGGTGCAAAGGGCAAATTTCGACGCGTTCGTCTGAAAAGGCATTTCCCGGATTCCCCAGGGGTCCGCCAGATACAGATGGGTATCCCGCGGCGTAAAGAGGATGTTACCCAGGTGAAAGTCCGGATGACGGCAGTTCTTGTGATAAAGAATGCCCGTCAGTTCGGCCAGTTTTCCCAGAAAGTGATTCAGCAGAGCGGGATTGGAACGGGCGGTCTCGAAAAAATACTGCCGTGCGGAAACCGCAGCCGGAATCCCCTCGGAAATGCAGAACCCTCCCTTTTGGAGCTTGCTCCACGCCAGATAATGGATGACGGGAATTCCGTTTTTTTCCAGCCTGCAGGCGATTTCATATTCCATGGAAGGATAAAACCGGAAAATCGTGAAAGGAAAGCGCTGCTGTGCGAAAAGTTTCAGATACATGGAGTATCCGGAAGAATTGACGAGACGGTATACCTTCCGTTTCGGGTTCTGTTTGACCGGAAAAACTTCAAATCCTTTTCGGATGAAATCGCCGACGGCATCCGCATTTTCTCCATTCAGCTTCGTGAAAAGCAGCAGTTCCCGGATATCGGAAGCGGTTTTGATCTGACTGAATTTCTCATGCATAACACGGTACATTCCCTGTAGTCTACCGTAATGTAACACCGATTCGGGGAAAAGCAAACGCCCCCGCTCAGGGGGTCCTCTCCCACGAACGGACCTGGCTGGGAGTGTGCCCCGTGACCCGGTGGAATTCCTGTGAAAAGTAGAGCTGGTTGCAGTAACCGAGCGCAAACGCGATCTCCTTGATGGAAAGCGCGGTGTGCGTCAGCAGATAGTGGGCGCGCGCCATTTTCCGCTCGATCCGGTAGCGGTTCGGCGTGATGGAGAGCCGGGCGCGGAACAGCCGCAGCAGCGTGATGGGACTGATCCCGAATTTCCGGGCGGTTTCCTTCATGGAGATTTTCCGTTCCAGATCGCTTTCCAGAAATGTCTGCACTTGGGCCAGGAGCGTGGAGCGGTCTTTCCCGAGCGGGATCAGCAGCGAGAGTTTCACCAGGCATTCGTAGGCTTTTCCGAGCAGGAGCGGCAGGTCTTCCCGATTCTTTTCATGGATCATTCCGAAAAGTTCATGGGCGTAACCGATCCATTCCCGCGGGTCCGGCGCGTCCAGAATCAGGTAACGGTTCAGCTTCAGCCGTTCCGTGATGGAGGAGAGGTTGGCTCCTTTGAACTGAAACACGATCTTGTGGAACCTGCCGGCTTTGCCCGTCTGGAAGAAATAAGACCCGTTCAGCGGAATGATCAGGATTTTCCCCGCCGTGATCAGGTGTTCCTCCTCCTGAAACTGATACAGAATCGACCCCTCCACCACCACGACCACGATCATGAAGCGGCAGAACTGTTCCGAAAACCACGAACGGTTGGTCCGGATCACCTCCTCCACGCAGAAAGGATAGAGCGGGTATTCCGTGTCCGCGGAGAATTTCCAGAGCTCCCGGCGCAGAAAGTTCAACGGAGGAAGCGGCTCCGGGTGCCGGGTGACGTTCTGCCGGCTGTATTTTGTTTTCTGTTTTCGGCCCAATGCTGGAATTCCATATATTTCTTGTTAAAATTCCGTATATCTTTTGAAAGGGGAATATTGCAAAACCATCCTTTTCGTTTAAAATTAGCTTTCCAGAACAATAGGTTTGCATGAGTGAAAAATCAAATGGAGGGAACTTTTTTATGAAGAAAAAAATGCATGCCCGGCCAGACATCCCGGAAGCGGTTTTCACATTAATAGAACTCCTGGTGGTCGTTGCCATCATTGCCATTCTGGCGGGATTGCTTCTGCCGTCCCTGAACAAGGCGAGGGAGAAGGCGAAGGCGATTTCCTGCGTTTCCAACCTCAAACAGACCGGAATCTCGCATGCCCTGTACCGGGGAGACTACGGGGACTGGCTGGTCAACAACCGTGACTTCACGCCCTCGAGCACCTGGAGTTATCTCCTGGTGGACAACAATTATGCGCCCGGATACAAGGCATTCAAATGCAGCTGGACGGGAAAGGATTTCCGCAAGGCGCAGGACCTGACTTACGGAACCAACTACACCACGTCCACGGTCACCGGTTTCAACCTCAAGGAGAAAAATCTCAAATATCAGGGGAAAATCAATATTGCCCTGTCGGACATCCTCCTTTTCGGGTGCTCCCGCACGGCGGTCATGGGCTCCGAGAGCCAGTATGCGTTCCTGTATATGAACTACCTTGCGACGGGCACCACCAACACCTGGGGGCTGGGAGCTCTCCACATGATCCACTCCAAAATGGCCAACGGCCTGATGCTGGGCGGGAACGTGACGCCGGTTGCCGGAGCCGATCTGGTCGCGCGCCGGATTTATTTTCCGAACTATGAAAGCTCGTATGGAGGATATGTTTCCTCCCAGCTCCGGTGTGCGGTGCTTCCGGGAACCGCTTATTATACCGGCTACTGATTTTAACCCGGCATTCATAAACAACAGGAGTTTTCCAATGAAAAAAACAATGCTTTGCCTTTTCGGAATTCCATTTCTGGCTGTTGCGGGAGAAGCTCTTCCCGACTTGAGAGGATACAAGGACGGAAACAAGGAATTCGATTCGTCGGCCGTGTTCGAGGAGACCTTCGACGGCCCGCTGGAGGGCTGGAACTTCAACCGGAAGAAATTCGAGATTCGGAAGGGAGAGGGCGTCAACGGCACGCCGTGTCTGTTTTACGAACGGACCGACCCGAAGGAATATGTGTTCATGATGAAACCGATCCGGCTTCAGAGCAACCTTGAATATGAGTGCGTCTTCCGGCTCCGGACGGAAGACATCCAGTTCCGCGACACCGATCAGCGTGCGTTCAAGGATCAGGTCGCCGCCATGGGAATCCAGTATCGCGGCAACGGACGGTGGATCACGATCAGTCCCGCTTTCGCCAAACACAAGGAACTCAAGCCGGGCGAATGGCAGATCGTGCGCTTTCCCGTGCGCCAGCCGGCCGGAAAAAACGTGACCGCCTCCTTCGATATTTATCTGCGGCAGGGGATCACCGGGAAAATGTGGATCGACGACATTACGGTCCGTCCCGTGCTGAAAACCTCCGCCTTGCTTTATCCGGTTGCGTCCGGCATGCGCGTCGGCCCGGACGGACGGCTCCGTTTTCGCGCGGTCCAGCTGGGGGACCCTGTCCCCGACTCCGATCTCGGCTTGTATGTGACCGCCGGAAAAGTCACCCGGCTTCTGCGCGGCAGGGAAGGTATGTTCGAGGGGAATTTCGGTTCGTTCGCGCCGGGAAAAGTGCCGGTGAACGTCCGTCTTCTGGATACGAAGCGCAAGCTCATCCTTGCGTCCGGGGAATACACCTATGTCGTTCCTTCCGGGAAACCTCCGGCGGGAGCGGCCGTGCTGGACGATTGCAGCCGTCTGCTGGTCGACGGAAAGCCGTTTATGCCGGTGGCCGTGTTTTCGGGCTTCACCTATCCGCCGACGCGCAAGGACCTGGAACGTTTGAAGGAGGCCGGCTTCAATACTCTTCTTTACTACCACCCGTACAAATATCTCTATATCGACGGGCGCAAGCCCACAAGGAAGGAGGATCTGCTGTCCAGCCTCGACGCCATGAAGGACTTCGGGATCAAGCTCATCTTCGCCACGTTCCGCCAGAACCTTCCCAACCAGGTGGGGGTTCGCGAGGAGTTCGACCACATCCGGGGAATGGACAACGTCACCGAATATGTGATCGGGCTCGTGAAGGATCATCCCGCCATGCTGGCTTATTATCTTTCGGATGAGAATCCGCTCAAGGAATATCCCTCCGTGAAACGGCTCCGCGAACGGGTCAGCGCCGTCGACCCCTGGCATCCGACGGTCACGCTGACCAACCGCACGGATTATTTCACCGCGTGCGCGGCCACCGGAGACATCCTTTCCTACGATTATTACCCTATCAATACGGTCCGGGACCAGTCCTTCCAGTATGAAGGAATCGAAAGCGCCGGGAACCTGGGAATTCCCCACTGGTTCACGCCGCAGGCCTTCCACTGGGGAGCGGCCCGGCGGCACCATCCGTTCCATACCTACCGGTATCCTTCGGAAGAAGAAATGCGTTCCCTGAACCTGGCGGCGGCCATTTACAATGCAAAGGGGTTCCTTTTCTACTCCTATGCCGACGTCCGCTTGCAGGAGGAAAAACTGGACTCCGCAAATGGAAAAATGTTCTGGAACTCCGTCCGCGGGGTATCCTCTCTTCTGCGGGAGCTGGAACCCTGGATCATGAGCGTTGAAAAAGCGCCGGAGACAGCCGTGGTTCCGAAACACGCCGGCAAAGCGAAGGTCATCGCGCGGGCTTTTTTCTCCGACGGAAAAACGGCGGTCCTGATCGTTTCCAACGGACCGGGTCCGGCCGAGGCCGTGATCACGGTGCCGGGGTGTCCCGCGCTGAAATCGAAATACGGGCATACCCGGAACCTGGGCGACGGAAAATATCTGTTCACCGGAGAGAACATTGCTTCCGATGTCCTTCTTCCGTGAAGCCCGCTGTGGAGAAGTCCTCTCCCGGCAGGAATCCGGGATTTTCCGCTGCCGGAGAGAGCGGCTTCCTGCCTGAATGCGATCGCCCGGATTGATTGCAACCTTATCATGCCGGATGCTTTCCGTCCCGTTTCATAAAAAAAACGGGAATATTTCACCGGTCTATTTTTTTCCGCTTGTAATTTGTCAAAAGTGAATTAGCTTATAGGGTGCGGATTCGATTGCACAAAAGATCAAAAATCTATTCACAAGGAAAAAAAATGAACGAGAAGAAAGAAATCTTTGCCGACGGAATCGGTCAAATCCATTTTGCGGGCGGCATGGTCCGCTATGACTTCATTACTCTTCAACCCACGGAAGACGGCAAAGCTCCGGAGCCGAAGTCCAATATTCGGATCATCATGCCTCCGCAGGGTTTTCTCGCCGCGTTCAATTCCATGCAGCAGCTGATCGACAAGCTTCTGGAAGCCGGCGTGCTTCAGAAAAACGAACGCGCGAAATAATGCGTTTTCCAACCGGGCGCTTCCGGCGTCCGGTATATCTCGTCTTTCCCCGGGGAAGGACAAAATGCAGGGCCGGCCTGAATTCCGGCCGCGCATTTTGTTTTTTCAAAGGTGAGGGTCACAGGCAGGAATGGAGCGGACTATGCTGAAATCGTGTTTCATGTTTTTGGGGATCACAGGCGCCTTGGGAATCTTGCTGCTCTCCGGATGCAAAACCGAAGAGGACTACCGGCGGGAACGAGCGGAAAAAGCGGTCCGTTACTTTGAAGTGTCCAAATTCCAGGTGCTGGATTCGGATGTCCGCCTGACCTTGCCGGAATGCGTCTCCATCGCATTGAAGAACAACCTGGACATCAAGGTGTTCAACCTGGAAGAGGACATCGCGTATGAGATGCGGACGGCGGAAGTCCTCGGCATGCTCCCCGAACTCAACATCAATAACAATTTCAGCGGACGCAGCAATGTTCCCGCGTCCAGCAGCGAAGCCTATGCGGGCGACGGAGCCACCTATGGCGCCAGCCAGAACCAGGACAAGAACATCAACTTCTTCAATATCGATCTGGCTCTCAGCGTCATGGATTTCGGGCTGGCCTTCTTCAATTCCCAGCAGGCGCAGGACCGTCTCCTCCTCCGGAAACAGCATACCGAACGCATGGCGCAGAACCTGACCCTGGATGTGGTCCGCGCCTATTGCCGGGTGGCCGCCGCCCAGCGTGCGATCGACATCACGCGCGGGCTTCTGGAAACCTGCCGCGACCGCTACACGCTGATCTCGAATCTTGCCAAAGCCAAGCAGATCACTCCTTTCCGCGCGTTCGATGAAACCCGCAAATTCATCGAGATGGAACGCCGTCTCACAGCGTATATCCTCGACTACCAGAACTCCTGCGTCGAGCTGCGTTCCCTCCTCGGATATTATCCTTCCGCGAACATCACCGTGGATGATTCCTTCCTCGATGCGACGCCCGCTTTCCACCTGCCCGACCTGGAAGTCATGGAACAGATCGCCCTGATCAAGCGCCCGGAACTGCGGAAAACGGATATCCAGCGCCACATCAACGTGATCGAATGCCGCAAGGCGATCCTCACCATGTTCCCGACGGCCCGCGTCTTCCTGGATTACGACCATAGCAACAACTCCTTCCTTTACAAGCAGAACTGGATGGAATTCGGCATTCAGGCCACGTTCAACCTTCTGAAACTGCCGCAGAAAGTGTCTCAGGCGATGGCTTATTCCAGGCAGGCCGACGCGGAACTGATCCGTTCTTTCGGAGAGTCCATCACGATCATTGCCGAGGTCCGGATCGCCCATTCCGACATCATGGCGAACAAAGACCTCCTCGAGCAATGCAAAAAATCGTATGAAAACTTCAAGAACACTTTGGTTGCCGCCCAGAAGAACAGGAATATCTCCGCCGGCGATCTTTCCCGGCTCGAGATCGACCACATGCGTCTTACGACCGCGGAAGCCAATATCGAACAGACACTGGCGCTGGGAAATTATTATATTTCCTTCTACCGTCTCCTGAATTCGCTCGGAATGCGGGATGTCACCCCGAAGTCATTCGACAAACTCTCCGAGGAACTCAAGTCCGCCCAGAAGGAGGCGGGAGTCATCCTGGCGAACGCCGCGGCGGCGAAGTAAGAACAGACTCAGTGTCTGTCCCCGACCAGCCGGAGGAGGTAGCGTCCATAATCGGTTTTGACCATGTCCGCGACGCTTTCCCGAACCTGCTCCGCGGTCATCCATTTGTTTTCGTAGGCGATTTCCTGAAGGCACGCCACCTGGAGTCCCTGCCGTGTTTCGATGGTCCGGATGAAATTCCCGGCGTCGAGCATGCTTTCATAGGTACCGGTATCCAGCCATGCGTAGCCGCGTCCGAGTTTTTCCACATGAAGCAGTCCCCTTTGGAGATACTCGTTGTTGACGGTGGTGATTTCGAGTTCTCCGCGGGCGGAGGGACGGATGTTCTCCGCGATGGAAACCACGGAATTGTCATAAAAATACAGACCCGTGACGGCATAGTTCGACTTGGGAACCGCCGGTTTTTCCTCGATGGAGACCGCCTTTCCCTCCGCGTTGAACTCCACGACCCCGAACCGTTCCGGGTCACGGACATAATAACCGAAGACCGTTGCGCCGGCTTCGCGGTCGATCGCCCGTTTCAGGAGAACCTGGAGACAGGCGCCGTAGAAAATGTTGTCCCCGAGGACCAGGGAAACGGAATCGGAGCCGATGAATTTCTTCCCGATCAGGAAAGCCTGCGCCAGACCGCCGGGGAAGGGCTGCACCTCGTAGGCGAAGCGGACTCCGAAGCGGGAGCCGTCGCCGAGAAGACGGACGAAATTGGGCTGGTCTTCGGGGGTCGTGATGATAAGGATGTTGCGGATTCCGGCCAGCATCAGCACGGAGACCGGATAGAAAACCATCGGCTTGTCGTAGACCGCCAGAAGCTGTTTCGAGACGCCGCGGGTAATGGGGTGCAGACGCGTGCCCGCCCCGCCGGCCAGAACGATTCCTTTCATGGTTTTTTTCCTCCGATTCCGAGCCGTTCCCGGTTGTAGTTGCCTTCCTGAACATTCTTGCACCATCCGAAGCGGTTTTTCAGATACCACTCGACGGTTTTGCGCATTCCCGAATCAAAGGTTTCCCGGGGCGCCCAGCCGAGTTCCCTTTTGATCTTTCCGGCATCGATGGCATACCGCAGATCGTGTCCCGGACGGTCCTCCACGAACGTGATCTGCTCCCGGTAGGACTGGCCGTCGGGGCGCGGCTGGAGCTCATCCAGAAGGGCGCAGATCCGCTGCACGACCTCGATGTTCTTTTTCTCGTTGTGTCCGCCGATGTTGTAGGTTTCGCCGGGGATTCCCTGCGTGGCGACCAGATACAGGGCCCGCGCGTGATCTTCCACGTAAAGCCAGTCGCGGATCTGTTCCCCTTTTCCATAGACGGGAAGGGGTTTGCCGTCGAGCGCGTTGAGGATCATCAGGGGGATCAGTTTCTCGGGAAAATGGTAGGGACCGTAGTTGTTCGAACAGTTGGTTACGAGTGTCGGCAGCTGGAACGTGCGTTTCCAGGCACGGACCAGGTGATCGCTGGAGGCCTTGCTGGCGGAATAGGGGGACGAGGGCGCGTAGGGGGTGTTCTCCCGGAAGAAGTCCTCCGGCCTTTCCAGGTCGCCGTAGACTTCATCGGTGGAAATATGATGGAAGCGGAAGCCGGCCTTTTCTTCGGGCGGCAGGGCGGAAAAATAGGAACGGGCGGCTTCCAGAAGCGTATAGGTGCCGACAATGTTGGTTTGAATGAAATCTCCTGGGCCGTCGATCGAGCGGTCCACGTGGGACTCCGCGGCGAGATGCATGACGATGTTCGGATGGAATTCGGTGAAGACGCGGTTCATTTCCGCACGGTCGCAGATATCGGTTTTTTCGAATTGGCAGCGCTCGTTCGAGGAGATTTCCGCAAGGGATTCCAGGGTTCCGGCGTAGGTGAGCTTGTCCACGATGCAGAGGCTGTCGGAGGTGTTGCGGATGATGTTCCTTGCAACGGCGGAGCCGATGAATCCCGCTCCGCCCGTGACTAAAATTCGATTTGCCATATTGATCCCTGTCTGACGTTTTTTCAGCGAGGCGGAAGCAGATTTTTAATCGTGGAGATGATGGTGGAAACTTCGGACATGCGGCCGGTTCCATCATCACCACAGGCCAGTCTTCCGGTTTCGGGGCCGATGAAGCCAACGCCGCGGTCCCGGAGGATCCGGCAGTTTTCCTGAACGGCGGTGGCGTTCCACATGCGGGTGTTCATGGCGGGAGCCAGCAGGACGGTCCCGGCGAATGCCAGCGCCGTGGTGGTCAGGGCGTCGTCCGCGATGCCGTGCGTGAACTTTCCGATGAAGTTGGCCGTGCACGGAGCGACCACAAGCAGATGGGCGTTCGCGGAAAGCTCGATGTGCTCCGGCTTCCATTCGGGAACGTCCCAGAGACTACAGATCACGGGATTGCGCGACAGCGTCTGGAAGCAGCGCTCGGTCATGAGTTTCTGCGCGCTGAATGTCATGATCACATGAACGTCGTAGCCTTCCGCGGTGAGCTTGCTGCACAGATCGGCGCTCTTGTAGGCGGCGATTCCGCCGGTGACTCCCAGGATGATTTTCTTTTTAGTACTCATAAAACGGCGTCTCCTTGAATCTCGCACTCGATTGCCGGAGTGCATGGATGATATTTGAAAGCGTATTTTGAGCGGCGGTCAGATCGTCATTGACAATCACATACTTGTATTCCTTCCAGAAAGCCATCTCTTTTTTCGCGTTGGCCAGGCGGCGCGCAATGGCTTCCTCGGAATCGGTGGCGCGTCCGCGCAGACGCCTTTCCAGTTCGGAACAATTGGAGGGCGCCACGAAAACCGATTCCATGCAGCGGGCGGCCAGCGGATTTTCCTGTGCCAGTTTCTTGATGGAAAGCGCTCCCTGAACGTCGATGTCCAGCAGGACGTCGATCCCTTTTTCGATCCGGCCGAAAATCTCGGACTTAAGGGTCCCGTAGAAATTGCCGTGAACGCTGGCGTATTCGATGAAAGCGTCGCGGCGGATCAGTTCTTCAAACTGTTCCGGCGTCCGGAAATAATATTCGACGCCGTCCCGTTCCCCGGCCCGCGGCGGGCGCGTGGTACAGGAAACGGAAAATTCGATTCCGTCGAACTTCCCGAATATTTTCCGGCACAGGGTGGATTTGCCGGACCCGCTCGGACCCGAAACGATCAGGATCATGCCGTAGCGCAGCGGAGCATTCATGAGGCAAGCCCTCCCCGTGCGATAAGTTTCGCCAGATTCACGGCGGTGAAGCGGAGATCGGTTTTCCCGGCGCGAACGGCGTCCGCGAGGGAGGCATGGGCTCCGGTCGAGGTGCTGAAGGCGAAATCGAAGGTGCGGTTGAAGTCGTCCGGGTCGCCTTTGAGCGCGCCGGAAAGCAGAAGGACCGGCACCTTGTGTTGTTTGCATACGGCGGCGATCTCCGCGCAGAGCTTGCCCGATTCCGTCTGGGAGTCGGTGCATCCTTCCCCGGTGATGAGAAGGTTTGCTCCGGCAAGATGTTTTTCCAGCTCCAGCATGGACATGACCAGCCGGGCGCCGGAGGTGGGAGTCGCCTTGCAGAAGGCGCGGAGTCCTGCGCCGAGACCGCCGGCTGCGCCGTCGCCGGGACGGTCCACGGACTCCAGGAAAGAGTTCAGCAGCCAGAGATCGGCAAGGTTTGTCAGGCCTTTTTCGAGTTCATCGATCATTTCCCGGGTTCTGGCCCCCTTCTGCGGACCATAGACCGCGGCGGCTCCGTCGGGACCCAGCAGCGGGTTCGTGACGTCGCACGCGACCCGGATCCGGGTTTCAAACAGGCGGCGGTCCGCCCCGGAAGCATCGATTTTGGACAGGTCCTTCAAATATTTCGCGCCGCGCGGAAGCTCCTGTCCGTCTTTGTCCAGCAGACGGTAGCCGAGCGCCTGCGCCATTCCGGCGCCGCCGTCGACCGTGGCGCTGCCGCCGATTCCGATCGTCAGCTCATGAATGCCGCAGTCCAGCGCCGCACGGATGAGTTCGCCGGTTCCGTATGTGGTGGCGGCGAGCGGGTCGAGCCGCGCGGGGTCCAGCAGGGCCAGTCCGCTGGCGGAAGACATTTCCAGCACGGCGGAGCGACCCTGATGGTAAAGCCCGAACCCGGCTTTGACTTTGTCGCCGAGCGGTCCGGACACTTCCACGAAACGGAGTTCTCCGCGATGGGCGGTCACCACCGCCTCCACCGTGCCTTCTCCACCGTCGGCCATGGGCAATGAAATCATCTGCGCGGAAGGCATGACGGACAGAAAAGCGTCCTGGAGGAGGGCGCACACCTCCGGACTGGTCATATTTCCTTTGAATTTATCGGGCGCCAGAATGATTTTCATGGGAGGTCACCAGGCCTTTTCCAGAATTTTCAAAAGGATGTCCGACGCGCCGGACGGATCCAGCGGCCGCGGAGAGGTCTGAAGCTTGACCGGATTGAGCAGGGCGTCCCGCGCCGTTTTCGCAAGGATTTCGCGGGGACATTTCAGGTCGGACAGACGGGCCGGACCGCCGCAGGAAGCAATGAACGCGGCGCAGGAGGCAACCACCTGTTCCGGCGTCTTTTCCGGTATTTTCGAGAAGATGCCCGCCATTTTCATCGTGGCCTCCCGGACGGCGTCGTCGCCGAGATAGTAGTTCCAGAAGGGAGGAAGAAGGGCGGCGACGGCAAGCCCGTGGGGAACCTGCCCGTAAAACGAAAAGCTGCAAAGGTGCGGCAAAGAGGTCGGGCGGTTTTTGATGCACATTCCCCCCAGTGTCGCCGCCGCGGAAAGATACTGGCGGGCCAGCTCGTTTTCCGGTTTCTCCAGCGCGGCCGGAAGCGCGGCCGAAATCAGGCGGATCCCCTGAATCCCCCAGGCGGCCGCGGACGGATGCGCGTTCTCCGCGCGGATGTTCAATTCGCTTTCGACGCAGTGGACCAGCGCATCGAGCGCGGTCGTGAGCGTCAGTTCCCGGGGCATGGTGAGACCGAAATGCGGATTCACGAAGGCGTATTCCGGGATGATCTGCGGTTCCACGATCAGTTTCTTGACCCTGGTTTCCGGATCGACGATGTTGGCGTAGGGCGTGACTTCCGAACCGGTTCCCGCCGTGGTCGGGACGCAGATGATCCGTTTAAATTTCTTCCCCGGCGCTTTCTGAGAAGCCCGGCTGACGCCGAAAAGTTCGGTGACGTCCATGCCGGATTCGACGCTGAGGCAGGCCGCTTTCGCCGCGTCCATGACGCTCCCGCCTCCGACGGCGACTATGATGTCCGGCTGTTCCTTCGCAATGACGTCCCGCATGGCGCAGATGTCCGCGACGGTCGGCTCCGGCGGGATGTTCATATAGGACGGCACCTCGAAATCGGTACTGGAAAAGAGCGTGAAAAGAGTCGGAACCGCTTTGTTGAGGGACCCGGAACGGGAGCCTCCGGCAAAGACAAGCGCGGAGTTGACCTGTTCTTTGATCAGAAAACCATTGAGCTGGTTATGGGCGGACTCCCCGAAAATGATCGCGGTATCGGGATATTCGTCCAGCATGGATTCATATTTGAACTCGGGAGAAGAGACGCTCATGACCGGCCTCCATTGTTCTTTGAACGGATGAATTCGATCACATCGTCGATGATCTGTTCCAGTTCGATTTCCGGTTTCCAGCCGCAAAGGGTCTGAATGGCGTTGCAGTCCGGCGCCCGGTTCATCATATCCTCGAATCCGGGTTCGTATGCCTCCTCGTAGGGGACCATGCGGATGCCGGAGGCGCTGTGCGCCCGCTGCATCACCAGGTCCGCAAGCGCGCGGATGGAAATCCGCCTCGCCGTTCCGATGTTGAAAACCTTGCCGTAAGAGGCTTCCAGCGGAATGATCAGCCGCAGGGCGCGGATAACGTCCCTGACATGACAGAAGCAGCGGGTCTGCTCTCCGGTGCCGTATACCGGAAGCGGAGTGTTTTTCAGGGCGGCGGTCACGAAACGGGGCAGGACCATTCCGTAGCGTCCGGTCTGGCGCGGCCCGACCGTGTTGAAGAAGCGGACCACGGTTCCGGGCAGTTTCCTGTCGCGGTGGAACGCCATGAGGAAAAACTCATCCAGCAGTTTGCTGCAGGCATACGACCAGCGCGCGTTGGTGGACGGTCCGATGCAGAGGTCGTCGGTCTCCTTGAAGAAAGCCTTGGCCGATTTTCCGTATACTTCGCTGGTGGACGCAATGAGGCAGCGTTTGCCGGACTGAGCCGCGAATGTGAGGACGCGTTCCGTTCCGTGCACGTTGGTGACCAGCGTGCGGACCGGGTCATGCACGACCAGTTCCACGCCCACCGCCGCGGCAAGGTGAATGACGCAATCCGCGGCCTCCACCTCTTTTTCGAGATGGGAGCCGGAAAGGATGTTTTCTTCGATCACTTTCAGACGGGGATGTTCCGCCACGGCGGAAAGGTTCTCCGGAGATCCCGTGGAAAAGTCGTCAATGACCGTGACGGAATAGCCGTCGGCAAGAAGAGATTCCGTCAAATGACTTCCGATAAAACCGGCCCCGCCGGTAATCAAATATTTCATAATGTCCTTTCATTTCGCGAGTCAACATGGAAACATACACTTGCAAAGGGGATTTTTCAAATCGGAGGCGGAAAAATCCCGGCCTGTTACAAAATTTCAAAGTCGGTATCCGCTTCTTGAGTATCCTTCATGGGAAGGGTGGTGGTTTTGAAAGGAACCAGCAGCACGACCCAGTTCTTATAATGGGAGCTGGCGTTGATCATGGGAATGCACTCGATGGGTTTTCTGGTCTTTGCCTCGAAAATATTGAATGCCAGCCGTCCGTATGCGCTCCGGTGATAGATCTTGAAAAGCGGAATTTCCGGAATGACGATGTTCAAAGTCGTATAAGGGACCGGGATCGGGAGCGTGGGGGTGCCGATCAGGAAGGTGTTGAAGTCGGTGGCGAGAACTCCGCAGAGCGGCTGGATCATGACGTCGGCCTCCTCCTGCTTCCCGACGATGATCCCCCTGGCCCTGGCGATTTCCATTTCCAGGCGTCCCTGAAGATACTGTTTGTCATCCTGGGGAACCAGATACGAGTAATCGAAGAATATTTTTTGCCCGGCATATTTTCCAAGTCCGGCCTGTACCGCCGCCTGTTCAATCGTATGGGCCAGAAGATATTGTTCGACGGCGGAACGTTTTGTGTTGGTGGTCCAGGGATTGGCGCAGCTGCAAAGCAGCAGTGCGGAGGCGAGAAGAATGGCTCCGGAAAGGGCTTTCATGGCGGTTTCCTTACGGTTGACATGGTTATGGGCATCAAAACAAAATAACTGCTGCACTATACCCTCTCTTTGAGGCAATGAAAAGGGGGAGGCGTCTTTTTTTCGGATTTTTTGTTTGATTTATGGGAAAAGACCCCGTATTGTAAGAAAGTTTCGCTGTTTTTCAATGAAACGACAGGAATTTCTTATGGGATCAAAAGTATATTTCGGTTCGGTGGCGGTCTCCAAGCCGTCCGCGCCCTCCACCCTTCCCGGAAAGCTGATGCGGATTCTGGGGAAAATCGACCTGCCGGCGCTTTGTTCCGGGGACTGGGTTCCGATCAAGATGCACCTCGGCGGAGGCCTGGGATACTCCACCGTGCATCCGCTGTTCGTACGGGTGATTGTCGACGCGGTCCGCGCGGCCGGGGGAAGGCCGGTGGTGACGGAAGGGTCCTTCGAGGCGGTCGCGGACGCCGCGAAGCATGGATACACAATGGAAACGGTCGGATGCCCAATTGTGGCCGCCGGAGGCGTGTTCAACTCACACGTTGCGGAAAAGAAGGCCGGTTTCCTCACCTACGACAAGGCCCGTATTTACGGTCTGCTCCAGGATGCGAAATGCCTCATCAACCTGTCCCACGTCAAAGGGCATGGCGTCTGTGCCTACGGCGGAGCCTGTAAAAACATCGCCATGGGCTGTGTGGACCCGAAGACCCGGAGCAAGATTCACGCGCTCCAGGGAGGGATCGACTGGGATGCGTGCAAATGTGTGTACTGCGGCAAATGCGCCGCCGCCTGCGACCGTCGCGCCATCCGGATCGACCGCGCCAAAGAATCCTTGAACATCAATTTCCACGACTGCCGCTTCTGCCGTCATTGCGTGCTGGCCTGTCCCGGGCATGCGCTCTCCATGAACACGGGGACCTCTTATCGCAATTTCCAGGAGGGCATGGCGATTACGACCCGCCTCGTGCTGGAACATTTTGCTCCCGAACGTCTTCTCCACATCAACCTGATGACGAACATCACCATGTTCTGCGACTGCTGGGGGATCACCACCCCGAATCTGGTCCCGGATATCGGCCTTACGGCTTCGCAGGACATCGTTGCCATTGAACAGGCCACGCTGGACCTCATCAAAGCGGAGAATTTCATTCCGGGCAGCCTGATCGGGGATGCCGAACTGGGACCCGGAAAACATCTGTTGGAAAAAGTCCACGGAAAGGACCCGTTCATTCAGGTGGACGCCCTCGAACGCCATGGCCTCGGCTCCCGTCGGTACGAACTCGAAGAAGTGTTCTGACGGAACCGTTTCCGCCGGTTTGCATTTTCCCGCCCGGCGGGATATATTGGCCGGAAAGATTCATGAAATGAACAGAAAGATGTTTCCATGTCATCCAATGTGATCGCCATCGACGGACCCGCCGCCTCCGGGAAAAGCACGGTTGCCCGGGCCCTTTCGGAGCGTCTCGGAATCCCGTATGTCAGTACCGGCTCGCTGTATCGCGCCCTCGCCTGGAAAATGCTGAACCGGAAACTGGACCCCGCCGCGATCTCCGCAGAAGAACTTGCCGTATTTCTTGCGGATACCTCCATCGCGTGCCGGCGCCCGGAACCACAAGCCCCGCTCGACATCGAGATCGACGGTGTCTTCCCCGGCGGGAAACTCCAGACCGCGGAAATTTCAGCGGCGGCCTCGAAAGTCGCCACCTATCCGGAAGTCCGGACGTGGCTGCTGGACGTTCAGCGCTCCCTGGCCGGGAAAACCCGGATCGTCATGGAGGGCCGCGACATCGGGACCGCCATTTTTCCGGACGCGAAATACAAGTTTTTCCTGACCGCCTCCCCGGAGGTCCGCGCAAAGCGGCGTCTCCTCCAGAGCGGCCGCCCCTTCGACCGGCAGACGCTCGACACGGTGGCTAGGGAAATCGCCGCCCGCGACGAACAGGACCGTTCCCGCAAGACCGCCCCCCTCCGCCAGGCGGAAGATGCGGTCTGTCTCGACAACAGCGGCATGGATCTGGAACAGACTCTTCAATTCATCCTGGAAACCATACAAAGAAAGGACATTCTCATGGGCAAGGAAACCGTTCTCCAGTATCGCGTCCCGTATGCCGACACGGACCAGATGGGCGTGGTCTACTATGCGAATTACCTCAAATATTTCGAAATGTTCCGCACGGAGATGCTGATCGCCGCCGGAGAAAGCTATCAGAAAATGGAGGAGCACGGCTACTCGCTCCCCGTGATCGAGGCGGTCTGCCGCTACAAAAGTCCCGCGCATTTTGAAGACATCCTTTCCGTGACCGGCTGTGTTGCGGAATGCAAAGGCGTCCGGGTCCGCATCGAATGCCGGATTCACCGGGGCGATACCCTCCTCGCGGAAGGCTATACCGTCCATGCCTGTATCAACCGGGACGGCCGTCCCGTCCGGGTTCCCGCGACGATCTCCGGCCTCATGACGGAAAAGGAGTGAATCATGGATTTTCAGGAAATTCTTCTCCGCCGCACGATCCGCCGGTTTCAGCAGAAGCCGTTGTCCGAAGCGGATTTCCGCGCCCTGCTGAACGCCGCCCGTCTGGCCTCCTGCGCCTCCAACCGGCAGCGGCTGCGCTATATCGTGGCGCGCGAGCCCGGACGGGTCGCCGCGATCCTGCCGCATACCGCGTATGCCGCGCTTGTCAAGCCGCACAGGGACCCTGTTCCGGGCGTAAATTCACCGGTGGCGTTCATTGCGGTGACGGCCACGGAAGAGCCGTCGTCCCATCTTTATGCCGACGCGGGAGCGGCGATCCAGAGTCTCGAGTTTGCCGCGTGGGAACGTTCCATCGGCTGCTGCTGGCTGGCCTCGTTCGACCGGGAAAAGGCAGCGGCTCTTCTGGAGGTGAAAGACGCTGACCGCCTCCTGTATCTGGTGGCGCTCGGGTATCCCGCGGAATCGCCGGTCCGGGAAGATATCCGGGGCGATGGAAGCCCCCGCTACTACCTTGACTCGGACGATGTTCTCCACGTGCCCAAATGGACGGTGGACTCCATTACCGAATGGAAATGACCGGAAAGGGAAAAACATGAAAAAATTTGTCACCCGGAATTTCACCGTCGGTTTCAAGGAAGCGGATACGAATGGTTTTCCGGAGCATCTGTTTCTGCCGGACTTGTTCGGGGAACGCGATCTTTTCGCGGAACGGCCCGGACTTTTCATCACGCTGGCCGACGGCGTCCGGCTGACAGGAACCCTTCTTCCGGAATCCGGCTGCGAGATGTATAAGAACGACTCCGGCGCGGACATCCTCGAATTCCAGAAGCTCGGGTTCACCGACGGCCGCCGCACGTCAGACTTCTCCCTCAGCATCCGGCATGAGATCTATCCCGACGGCACCGTTTTCAGCAATGCGTTTTTGGTAAGTCAGACCGGGACCCCGCCCGACATCGCCGGGTTCGAGGTCCGGTACGTCCTTGCCCTGCGTTCATTCCGGACCGTCCGCTGGGCGCTCTCCTGCCGTCCGAAGGAAATCGACGGCACCATTATCCAGACTTCCGCCCCGGAACGGGGGCTGGAGGCCGGGGAAGACCGGACCGTCGAAAACGGAATCTTCCCGCTGGCCGGATTCAACTGTTACGAGGCGGACGGCCCCTCGCTGTATGCGGAGTTTTTCATGGAGGGCGACAACGTCCTTTCCAAAAACAAGTCCGACAATTGTTCCTCCGTCCGCTGGAAGGACGGCAATGCCGAACTGACCTGGAATTTCCAGAAGAAGCCCGCAAACTCGGGAAGCCGCCCGTGGCAGTGGCGCAACCAGTGGGGCTTCACGGTCGCCGCCGCGCCGCGGAAGCGGCATCGTCCCCCCTTTGTCATGTATCATTATTTCGACAACTTCAAGCGCTATCCGACGGACGAGGCGCTGAAGGCAATCGCCGATTCCGGGGCGTCCGTGCTGGCGATCCATGAGAACTGGCGGACCGATCCCCAGAACGGGGGAATGCCGTTCGACCCGGTCCGCATGCGGGAGGTCGTCGACTTCATGCACACGCGGGGAATTGCCGTGGCGCCGTATATCCGCGGAAACGAAGAGTCGGTAGCGGACCAGGGCTGCGACTGGTTCCGGAAGTATTTCAAAAAGGATTTCGACGGGCTCTACATGGATTACGGCGGACCTTTCCACTATGTCGCTCCGGCGGACGAAAGTTTTCATTCGGGCCGGATTCTGTTCCGGAAGCACTATCTCCTTTCGAAGATGCGCCGCGACGTCGTGGGGAAGGACGGCCTGATCCTTTCCCACACGGGTCCGCTCTTTTCCGCGCTCGGTATGCTCGACGACCGGATCGACGGCTATGTCTCCGGCGAAGGGGAGCGCGGACTTCTGATCCGGAGCCGTCTCGACCACGCCTATTACTCGATGTCGTGCGTCTGCCCCGGGACGATGTGGACTGCCGCATTTCCCGAATACAGCGAAGAGCGTATGATTCCGTTCCTGGCCGCGACAGGGCAGAGCCCCCACAGCACGCTCGGCGTTCAATTTCCGTCTTCCTCGCTGGCGCATCCTCCGCAGCCTGGCCTCAACGATGTGAATTTCCGTCCGCTTTGGAAACTGTGGAATCTTTTCCGGAACGAACGGGATGTTTTTGTCTATAGCGATTACAACTGCCGGGGCGTGTTCCCTGTTTCGGAAATGGTCGGGCATTACCTGATGATCTCGAAGGACGCGAAACGCGCACTCCTGATCTTCTCCAATTTCATGGATGCCGAGGCGGAGGTGTCCACTGCCGCCGCATGGGAGGAGACCGAATTCGGCGGGATTTCCGGGGCGGACGTCTGGCTTTGCCGTCCCGACGGGAAGGCGCCCGGAAAACCGGAACGCTTCCAGGCGGGCACTTCGTTCCGCCTCCGCCCGTACGGCGTGGCGGCCCTGTGCGTTTCAAGAGCTCCGTTCGAGTTCGGCGAATACAGCCATCCGTATCCCGTCCCCGGAAAAGGATTGAAGGCATACATGAAGGAAACCGAAGAACAGTTCCGGGCGAGATACCGGCGCGGTTCCGCCCCCGACTGGTTCCTGCGCGTGGCCGTTCCGAAAAACGAACTGGCGTATGAGGAATCCATGATATGGGACCTCTACGACAACCGTTTCGAGCTGGGGGAGATCATGGAAAAAGGATTCGTCAGTCTCGGTTTCATCGGAAAAAACGGGTTCCGGAAGAACCCGACGGAACGGCCCGATTTCGTCTGGCCGGGGGAACAGTCCGTCTGGATCGGATTGAAGGAAATCGTGGGACCCGGCAAAAAGAAACTGGCGATTTTCAGCACGCACCGCGGGGAACTGTATTATGCGGGCGTTCCGTTCTATTCGTTCCTGACGGCCTCGCTGGCAAGGACGCCGGACGGAGAGGCTTCGGTCGTCGAATTCCGCAACGAGCTGGAATCCGACCGGGCTTACCTGCATTTCGACGTCGAGATCGAATAAACTGCTTTTTATGAGACTGGAACGCGGGGAAAGGGAACCCTTTCTAAAGATTTTCAATGAGTGGAACTGTTTCGTTATTGTGTTCGACGATAGTCTTGAAGTTGAGTATGAGTTTAAAAATGGTTCCCTTGAAAAAGTCTCAAAAAACTCATCTCCGATTCCTGATAAGAACTTTAACTGGGATCTTTATAACGCAAAGGAGACCTGATCATGGGCGCGGAAGCATATACATGGATTACGAAATACAGAAAGAATCTTGGCGATGCCCTCGCGGCGGCGCGGGAGGAGACTTTTGCCGCCGGAAAGTTCATCGGAGCGGGAGAAAAAACGGCGACTATTGAGAAGGCCATTGAACTTGGCGCGGAATGCGGCACGGGATCACTGCTGGACATCGTTTCCGTGAGCGACAGTCCGGAGCTTTGTTCCGTCTGTCCGGTTTCCAGGGAGGATTTGCTCGAATTTTTCGGTACGGAACGCCCCTCGTTCGCCGAGATCGAAAAGTGCATGCCGTTCTGGGAGTCCTTCGACCGCGGCGAAGCCCGTGCCGTTACGCTTTACGAAAACGGCAAGCCCGCGAAAATCTGTTTTGCCGGTTGGACCATCGACGTCCCCGCCGCCGGAAGCGGTGGATTATCGGTTGAGATTCCCGCAGGTATCATCGAAACTCCGGTAAGCCTACCTGATAACGGTTGGCCGGTATGGAATCTGGTCGCATCATATCGCACGATATGTATTATTGTTGCGGAAGTCCTTCGGGAACCCGCAAACGAAGTCCTGAAAAAAGCTCAGGAACAATTTTCACCGGAAAGCGGTGTGTCGTTTGCGTTGTTGAATCACGGTCGGGACTTTCTTTTTGCCTTTCCTCCTCGAAATACAGCTTCTGCCGCCAAAGACGCGGAAGAGAAGATGAATCAATTTCTTCGCAGTGTCGAAGAGATAGATCGCGCCGGATTTATGGCAAGAGGAGATACTGGTTTTCCCAATGAGAAGGATTGGCTTAATATGGTCGCTCCCTTTTGCGAATCCGATTCCTGCAATCAGGTTTTGATAAAAGTAAAACACGCCGATACGATTGTCCTGAATCACCCCATGACGGTTACTTTGAAATTTCATCCTCGGAAATGGTATTTGAATGAAGGAGAAGTTCCGAATTTCTCACTGGCAATAGAAAAAGCGGATAAAATCATCAATGAATGGTTTTATGAAGCAAAAATGGTCGGCTTTCAGAACGAATTCGTCTTTAACGACGATTTTTATATTGAACGGGTGTCAAATGGATGTAAATTCAAGATAACTTGCAAAGAGCCGGTGCAATTTCCTTTTTGGGAATTGTATCTGCGCCTGCGTTCCGGTCTGACGGCGGAAGAACGCTACAGCACCTTGTCTTTTTCCGGCTCCCGTGCAAAAAAAGCAAAGGCATGAACCATGGGAATCTTTGAGAAAGTGAAATCGTGGCTGCGATACCGAAAGAAGCCTGATTGGTTCGTGGCAAGACTGCCTGTTGGGATGGCAATGCTGCTGTTTCCGTTTTGTCTGATGGCACAAGAATCGGTAACCAAAAGCAACAAGCAGAATCATCCGTTATCGTGGTGGTTTCTCGGAGGGTGTGCCGTTTGGTGGCTCGCGTGCGCGATCATTGAGCTGAAACTGCGAAAAAACGAGGAGGATCACAATTTTCCGACCACCGCCTCTTTCACGGTGCGCTGGCTCGGCATTCTTGTCCCGGTGATGGTAATGGCGGCATATCTCATCTATATGGTTATGGTGTCTTGAAAAGGAGACATGAACCATGGGAATCTTTGAGAAAGTAAAATCGTGGCTGCGACACCGAAAAAAGCTCCGACGCCAAGTTAAGATTTATACGCATTTGCGTGAATTGTCGGAGGGATTACGGAAAGCCGGTCACTCGCAATGGGCCGATAAGATCGATAATGCTTTCTATGGTTCGACCTCCGGAGAAATCCTTGATGCTCAAGCCTTCTTATTGCGGAATATTGTGAAACAGGAAAAACTTTCTCCGGCGCTTAAATCCAAAATACGCAGAATCGAGCTTGAAATATGGGGACTTTGGCACGGTCTGTTCGCCATTGCGTCATCCGAAGTCGGTAATACAAAGGCCATCCTATATCCGTCCGCATTCTGTTCCACACGAACGGATGCCCGACTGCCGCTTGATTATAAAAGAATTGTGGCACATGGCGGCGATCCTTACGGCGATTTTGAAATGTGGAAGTGCGGTCATTGCGGAGCTTTCGCGCTTTATGACGATGAACATTGCATGATTTATCTGAATCCGCATGATTTTTCAAAGCGGTATTTATACGGACCGGAAGACCCGCCAAATCTTTGTCGGCATTGCAATTTGCCGGATGCCTTCAAGCCCGCGACTGAATCCGACGCGGAGGCCATCCGCAACAGCGTATGGGCAAAATTTCTCCGTGACGGCACTCGCATGCTATTCGTGATTGCTGGAAATCCAAACTCTCCCGCTGAAATTTTGTTTGCCGATTATACCATCCAAGCTGAATTTACGGACTTGCAGTATGACCGCACATGGAGGCTCTCCGCCGACACATTCACTTGTTCGGTGCTTCCGGAAAACGGCCGTCTGGTAGGCATAGACGCTTATACTCCGCCGACGTGCTGGATTCCCGTTCCTGAATTGAGAATGCCGGAAACCTCTGAGACATACCAGTGTTATTTTTCCGCCGACTTTGATTCGAACGGCATTGCGCCGTTGTGCAGTAACTCGGCCAAGCGAATTATCTGGCAATATTCCCGTCCAAACAAGGTTCTCCGCGCCGTATTTGAAGATCGGACGGAGCGTTTTTATTCCGTTGCTCCGAATCTGGCAATCGGCGTGTGCGACGTTAATATCTTAAGCGAAGTCCGGTTCGGCGATATTGAAACGAAAATGAAAAATTGGCATTTTGATGATAAATGTCTTCTGGTTTATGATGCCGTAGTTGCTACGTTTCCTTATGCAATAAAAATGGCAAGAGAATTTGGACAGACGATCATATTGATCTTGGATGTTCCTCCCAATGTTGTTTTTTCCGACAATGCTTATGGATATGTGATTCCGGAAAAGCGGTTGTGGCAAATCGAACATAATGGTTATTATCCGGCAGAAGAGCAAGCTGGTATTGTGATTATTGATTTTGCCGGATGCTCTGATGCGACAACGCCTGTTCTGTGGTCGTGGACTTGCTTCGCCATTTGGGTCGATCCTTACAGCGGCAAAGTCATTAAAACAAAATTCTTAAAATAGTCGTGGAATCATGCCGTTGATATTTATACGGCGAAATAAAACATGAAAAGAAACCGTGCCATTCACGGGAAGAGAAAAGCAAATAGAAGAAATCGAAAAGTTGCACTTGAATTTTTAATCTAAGGTTTTTGGAAAAAGATTTCTTCAGCGCTTCTCCTCCGAAAGCATCCGGAGAAGCTGTCGGGCGGGCGCACAGTCCGGGTCGGCCGCCAGCGCCCGGTTCAGCGTGGCGAGGGCGCTCTCTTTTTTCCCGGAGAGGGCCTGCGCCAGCGCCAGATTCACAAGAAGGCGTGCGTTTCCGGGTTCCAGCATTACGGCTCTCTCAAAGAAGGGAAGCGCTTCCGCCGGCCTGTTTCCGCGGATCAGCAGGGTTCCCGCATTGTTCAGCGCCTTGCGGTGGGCGGGCAGGAGCGAGACCGCTTTCCGGTAGTGTTCCAGCGCGGGACCCGGTTTGCCCGTGCGTTGCGCGATCTCGCCGAGATTGAATTCGATGTCGGCCAGAAGTTCGCTCCGCGCGGTTCTGGAACGGGCTTCGTTCAGGTATTTTTCCGCCTCGGCGAAACGGTTGGAGTCGGACAGCAGCGAGGCGTAATCCACATACCCTTCGGCCTGGGACGGATAATTCCGGATCAGTTCCAGGAAATATTTTTCCGCCCGGTCACGGTCCCCGATGTCATAAAAGGCGCGTCCGAGAATACCCGCCTTGCGGTCGGGGAAGGCGTCGCTCCGGGGAGCGTCCGCATATACCGCAATCGCGGCTTTCGGATTGCCCGCGCGGACAAACGAACCGGCCAGCAGGCTGCGGGCGTACTCTTCCTCGGGCTCCCGCGCAATGGCATACGGATACAAGGCCGCGGAACAGAGAACGATCATCGCCATCAGCGTGTACGCGGTCCTGCGGGGGCTTCCGATGAACTCCCTCCACGCGCAGAAAAAATAAACGGCGAACACCGCCAGCGGAACGGTCAGCGGCAGACGGTAGCGTCCGGCCGTCAGGAAGAAGACCTGTCCGGCGAACACCGAGGCGAACAGGAGAAGTTCCAGGCTCATCGACCGCCGGAAGCGCCGCCGGAACAATCCGATGGTCAGCGCCGTTCCGCCGAAAAGAAGAAGCGGGAGAAACCAGCCCTGGTAGAGGTGCCGGTGCCAGAAGATCAGCTTCAGCGGCGTCGCGTCCGACCAGGTTGTGAATTCGCGGGCGCTCAGGGACATGGCTCCTTTCTTGAACAGCTTTGCCGCAAACCGGAGCGGCTGTTCCGTGAGATAGGAGAAGGATTCTCCTAGAAAGAAGCGGTCCGTGGAAATCCCCTGCTTTTTCGCCCGGTAGCCGGCATAGGCGTGCTCCTTTTCCCAGCGGGCGCCGGGGGAAATGTAGCAGGTGCCCGTGGAAGCCGGATTATTGCCCAGATAATAGTTGAACGCCCCGTTCTCCTGGATGAAGACGAGGCGTGAGGCAAGGTGCGTATTCCAGGCGCAGACGGGAAAGACCATTGCCGCGGTTCCGGCCAGAAACACGAGAGTCCGGAGAATGCATTTTTTCCAGGCGGAGCGGTCCCGCAGCAGCCACCAGAGGGCCGCGGCCGGAACGAAAAAGACGCAGCCGGGATGCGCGATCAGCGCGGCTCCGCAGAAAAGTCCGGACCACACGGAAGCGGATTTGGAATGAAGGGTAAAGCACCAGAGAGACCAGAGCAGCAGGACAAGCATCAGGTTTTCGCTGTAGAAGTCGCACTGATAGATCACCAGCGGGGGGTAGAGCGCCAGCAGAAGACAGGCGCCGTACGGAATCAGGCGTTTTGCACAGGACAAACCGCCGTAACGCCGGTGCAGAATCCGGAACAGCGGGAGGAGAAGGAGCCCCAGGAACAGGGAACTCTGAAGCAGCCGGACAGGGAACAGATTCTGCGGACAAATCCACAGGAAAAACGCCAGGACCCACGAATACAGGGGTGCATGGATTTGAAGCTCCGGGGGAAGCCATTCTCCGGCGCGGACCCTCCGGGCGGCCGCCAGATATTCCGAAACGTCCGGACCGGTCACATGTTCCAGCAGCGGCAGGGAAGCGAAGTCGAGAAGATACCACAGCCGCACGGCGAACCCGGCGCAAAAAATCAGAAAGAAAAGGAAAAACGGATTTTTCCACCGGGCGTTCATCAGGTATAAATGCTTATCATGGTGATGTTGTCTTTGGCGCCGCGGTGCAGAGTCAGCCGGAGAAGAGTCTTGACCGCATTTGCGGCCGAATCCTCGTTTTCGAGCGCGTCGGAGATCTCGAAATCGCGTACATGCGATGTGAGTCCGTCGGAACAGACAAGATATCGGTCACCGCTCATGCGTTCCTCGATGGAGATTTCCGGTTCGACCTCCGAATTCGGACCGAGGGACTGGGTCAGCATCCGTCCGTACGAGGTGTCGTCAAGATATTTCGGGACGGTTTCCCCGCTCCGGACAAGATCGTTGACGATGTTGTGGTCGCAGGTCATGCGGGCAAGCGTCTCCTTGCGCAGACGGTAAATCCGGCTGTCGCCGGCATGGGCGGTCACCACGGAATCATTCAGGAAAATGAGAACGGCAATCGTCGTTCCCATGGGGCTTTTCCCTTCGTACAGGTTGTTGATCGTGAATATTTCAGTGTTGATCCGCAGGATCGTGTCCTTCAGGAAATCCTCCATGGCTTTGGAGGGATTCTGACGGGGAAGCCGGAAGAAACGCCACCCCTGGAGGAGCATTTTGAGCGCGAGATTTCCGGCAATGTCCCCGTTGTTGTTTCCGCCGATTCCGTCCGCGACCGCCGCCAGCAGGTATTGGCCGGTGCTGTCCAGCGTATACAGGAAGCTGTCTTCGTTGCGGGGGCGGAGCAACCCTTTATGGGAATCCGCGGCAATATCCAAATACATTTCGTCGTTTTCCGACGGCTTCCGGAGGGCACCCAGAAAAATAGAACGCTCTGTCTTAGCTTTTTTCACGAACCACCTGCTTCTCTTTTCACCGTAATATAATGCTTCCGTCGATGAATTCCACCCCCTCCGGCGGATTCCCGGCGGAGAACCGGCCCGCACCCGTACAGATGGATGGAAGAATCATCCGAGAGAAAGAAGCGCTTCTTCCACCCTTTTGAGTTTATTCTTCATTTCATCAAGCTGGGTCTTCGTGTTGGCGATCAACTGTTCCGGAGCCTTGGCGAGGAATCCGGGATTGGAGAGCTTGCCTTCCGTTCCGCGAATCCAGCCCTGGAGTTCCTTCTGCTGCTTGTGGAGCTTGGCTTTTTCCGCCTCCAGATCGACCACGCCCTTGAGCGGCAGATAGATGACGCCGGCGTTGACCAGCATGGAAGGCGCGCCGGAACCGTCGTCCGCCTTGTATTCTTCCCGGGAAACGGTCACGGCGTCGGCGTTGAGCAGGAATTTCAGATTTTCGACTTCGTTTTCCAGGAAGGCTCCGATTTCCGGGGAGGCCGCCTTCACATGATAGTGAAGTTTTCGGGAGGGTGGAATGTCATAGGAGACCCGGAGATTGCGCCCGGCCCGCACCAGCTGGAACTTGTCCTCCACGAGGTCCAGAACGTCGTCCACCTCGTCCATGAGGTTATCCAGACCCATGGCCCGGAAGGGTTCCGGGAAGTGCGCATACAGGATGCTTTCGCCGTCTTCGAGGAAATCCATCTGGTGGGCGAGCTCCTCCGTGATGAACGGCATGAAGGGATGCAGCAGCCGCAGCAGTTTCCACAGGACGAAATCCAGCACGGCCAGGGTCTGGGCGCGCGCGGCCTCGTCGCCGTAAAGACGGGGCTTGCACGATTCGATGAACCAGTCGCAGAAGGTGCTCCAGACCATTTCATAGATTTCATGGACGGCCTGGTGGAACTTGAAGCCTTCCAGGGCGTCGCGGGTCGCCTGAATGGTGCGGTTGGTCCACGCGAGGATCCATTTCTCGTCCGCGGCAAGCATTTCGATGTCGATGCCTTCCAGCTTGCGGAAACGGGGGGAGACCGGCCCCTGCATTTTACGGAAGCGGCAGGCGTTCCAGAGCTTGTTGGCGAAGTTGCGCCCGATCTCGCATTTGTCGTTGGAATACTGGATGTCCAGGCCGATCGGGGCGATGTAGATGATGGAGAAGCGGAGGGCGTCCGCGCCGTACTGGGCGATCACGTCCAGCGGGTCGGGCGAGTTGCCCAGCGACTTGGAGAGCTTCCGCCCGAGGTTGTCGCGGAGGATGCTGGTGAAGTAGACGTTGCGGAAGGGATAGGTTCCCTTGAATTCATATCCGGCCATGATCATGCGGGCGACCCAGAAAAAGATGATGTCCGGGGCGGTCACGAGGTCGTTGGTGGGATAGAAGAACTTCTCTTCGGGAGTATCCTTTGGCCAGCCCATGATGGAGAAGGGCCAGAGCCACGAGCTGAACCAGGTGTCGAGGACGTCCTCGTCCTGACGCCATCCTTCGCCTTCGGGGGGATTCACGCCCACATAGATTTCGCCGGTGGCGTCCTTGTACCAGGCGGGGATGCGGTGTCCCCACCAGATCTGGCGGCTGATGCACCAGTCCTTGATGTTTTCCATCCAGTGATAATACGTCTTGGTCCAGCGGTCGGGATAGAATTGGATGGTTCCGTTGCGGACGGCCTCCAGGGCGGGCTTGGCAAGCTCGTCCATGCGGACGAACCACTGTTCGGAAATGAGGGTTTCGACCGGAACGTTGCCGCGTTCGGAGTAGCCGACGCTGTGGACGATGTCCTCGGTCTTGTCGAGGAGGCCGAGCGCCTCCATCTCTTTGACGACTTTCCTGCGGCATTCGAAGCGGTCCAGTCCCTCGTAGGCCTTTCCGGGACGCGCGTTCATCTTCGCATCGGCCGTGAACACATTGATGAACTCCAGATGATGCCGCTGTCCGACTTCGAAGTCGTTGGGGTCGTGGGCGGGCGTGATCTTCACGCAGCCGGTTCCCTTTTCGGGGTCCGCGTGGGGGTCTTCGATGATGACGATTTTCCGGTCGGTCAGCGGAAGGTCGACCGTCTTGCCGACCAGATGCCTGTAGCGGGGATCGCCGGGCGGCACGGCCACCGCGGTGTCGCCGAACATGGTTTCCGGGCGGGTGGTGGCCACAACCAGGAAACCGGAGTCGTCGGACAGCGGATATTTGAAGTGGTAGAACTTGCCGTTTTCCTCCTTGTAGATGACCTCCTCGTCGGAGAGCGCGGTTTTGGAGACGGGACACCAGTTGATCATGCGGCGTCCGCGGTAAATATAGCCTTTATTGTAGAGCTGGACGAACACCTGCCTGACGGCGTCGGAGAGTCCTTCGTCCATGGTGAAACGCTCGCGTTCCCAGTCGCAGGAGGCGCCCAGCTTGCGGAGCTGCCGGATGATGGTTCCGCCGTATTGTTCGCGCCAGGACCAGACCCGCTTGATAAACTCCTCGCGTCCGAGCTCCTCGCGTCCGACACCCTCTTTTTCGCGGAGGAACTTTTCCACGCGGCTTTCCGTGGCGATTCCGGCGTGGTCGGTGCCGGGGAACCAGCAGACTTCCTCGCCCAGCATGCGGTGCCAGCGGATCAGGATGTCCTGGAGGGTGTTGTTCAGCACGTGCCCCATGGTCAGGATTCCGGTTACGTTCGGGGGCGGAATGACGATGGAATACGGTTTTTTTCCGGGTTTCGGTTCTCCATGAAAGAGTTTATTGTTTTCCCAATAGGAATACCACTTCTCTTCAATGGAAGCGGATTCATAGGCTTTCGGCATTTCAGACTTGGACATTTTGAATACTCCGTATGATCATTGGATTCATGATTTCGAAGGTGTCATCCGGCTTTGCGGATCACGAAAAACCAACTGTAGAGAACGAAAACGACCGTGGGCGCGAGGCCTCCGATGTAGGGAGGAACGAACCCTTGTTTTCCGAGCACCAGAAAGATTTCCGTAAGCAGTTGGTAGACAACGATCACCACGACCGCCGTGACGATGGAAAGAAAAATGCCGCCGCGTTCGTTTTTGGCGGCGAGGGGAAGCCCGAGGAACACGCACAGGAAGCAGACGGTCGGGAACGCCAGCCGGTAGTAAAGAATCGTCTCATACATGCCGCGGAGGGAGGGGACCATGGCGGTGTTGTCGTGAAGCATGTCGTAGATCACCCAGGAGGGAAGCTCCTCCGGCGGCTTGACGGCGTTGACGATGTCTTCGGGATATTCGGGAATGTCCTTGCTGCCGATCTTCAAGATATGGATCTTCTGCGGGTTCCCGGGCAGTTTCAGCTGATGGTGATACGGCGTCCGGACGACATTGAAAAAGCTCCATCCCTCCCCGGGCACATACTTTGCTTCCGCGGCGCGGATATCCCAGTCCAGGACTTTTTTGCCGTCCTTGTCGAAGAAATATTTTTTGAGGATGACATTGTGCTGGGTTCCGTTCTGGTCGAAGTTCTGGAAAAGCCAGTCCCGTTCCTTGTCCGGGCTCCGGTACTGAAGCATGCTGTACATGGTCTCCTCATACTTCGGATTCTTGAGCTTTTCCATGATGAGCGTGGATTTCTGTTCGGTGAAAGGAACGAAATGCTCGTTGAACCAGAAGTTGACCAGCATGACGACGAAGCCGACACAGTAGATGGCGAATCCGCAGCGGATCAGGGAAAGACCGGAGGAGCGCATGGCGGTGATTTCCCGGTTGCGTCCGAAGTTGGCCAGCGTATACATGCAGGCCAGCAGGACGGAGATCGGAAGGACGAAACGGATGTTGCCCGGCATCTTCAACATGAAGTAACGGAAGCTCGTCTGGAGCGTCGCCTTGTGTTCGAGGAGGTCTCCGAGATCATTGAACACGTCTCCGATGAAAAACAGGAAGATGAAGGCGAAAAGAAGGATCGAAAACGGGATCATGAACTCCCTGAAAATGTAGAAGTCAAGGGTCGGCAGAAAAAAGAAGGTCCGCGGACAGGTTTCTTTCTGCGCATTGGATAGGGCTTGAATGGTCTTCGGCATTTTCAACTTTCATTTTACCGGGATGTCAGGGAAGCTTTTCATACGCCGCCAGAATGGCGTTTTCCGTTTCCGCCCAGCCGAGGCAGGGATCGGTCAGAGAAATTCCCGGAATGATTTTTCCGGTGGAGACGATATCCTGGCGGCCGGTCTTGATGTAGCTTTCGAGCATGGCGCCGCACAGGGCGGTCTGTCCATGGGCGATCTGGGAGATCACATCCTCCAGAATTTTCGGCTGGAGAAGCGGATCGCGCAGCGAGTTCGCGTGGCTGCAATCGACCATCACCGAAGGAACGAGGTTGAGCTTTCTCATCAGTTCGACCGTGTAGGCGACGTTCTCGGAGCCGTAGTTGGGAAGGTGCTGTCCTCCGCGGAGGACCACATGGCAGCAGCAGTTGCCCTTGGTCCGGAAGACGCCGGTCCGGCCGTCGTCGATCACGCCCAGGAAAGAGTGCTTCGTGCGGGCGGTCCGGATGGCGTCCACCGCCACATGGATGGAACCGTCCGTGGCGTTCTTGAATCCGACCGGCATGGAGAGGCCGCTTGCCAGCTGGCGATGGGTCTGCGACTCCACCGTGCGGGCGCCGATCGCCGCCCAGGAGATGAGGTCCGCAATATACTGGGGCATGATCGGGTCCAGGAATTCGGTGGCGGCCGGGAGTTCCATCCGGGCCAGATCCAGCAGGAGTTTCCGGGCCAGCCGCATGCCCTTTTCGATGTTGAAGGACTGGTTGAGGTCGGGATCGTAAAGCAGGCCTTTCCAGCCGACGGTGGTCCGGGGTTTTTCGAAGTAGGCGCGCATCACCAGCAGGATCTTGGAGGACACCCTGGCCTGGAGTTTCTTCATGGCGGACGCATATTCCAGCGCGGCCGGAATACTGTCGACGGAACACGGTCCGGCGATCACGAGGATTCGTTTGTCCTTGCGCAGGATGATGGATTCGATTTCCTTCCGGAAACGGTAGATCGTATCTTCCTCCACGAATGTGACGGGCAGTTCTTCCTGAATTTCCTGCGGCGTCGGCAGGGGATACTGTTTTTCGATGTTGACGTTTGAAATCTTGCTCATGTTGAAATCACCTTTTCCAGAGAGTCAATGGGAATGGTTTGCCGGGAACCATCCGACATGGATTGCAGCACCGCGCTGCCGGATTCCAGTTCCGCGTCCCCGACGATGAATACATTTTTCGCTTTCAGGCGGTCGGCCGAACGCATCTGCGACTTCATGCTTTTCTCCTCCGCCTCCAGCGCGACCGCGATTCCCCGGCGACGCAGCGCATCGGCCAGCTTCCGGTTGCGGACCAGCGCCTTCGCCCCCAGCGAAACCAGATAAAGGGTCGGACCGGGAACCGTCTCTTTCGGGATATTCATGGCGTCCAACACCATCAGGAGGCGTTCCATCCCGGCGGCGAAACCAACCCCGCACACGGGACGGTTGAGTCCCGGCAGATTCAGTTCATACCTTCCGCCGCCCGCGATGGCGTTCTGTCCGCCCAGTCCGGGATGGGTCAGCTCGAAAACGGTATGGACATAGTAGTCGAGTCCGCGGACCAGCCGCGGCTCCACGGTGAAATCGATGTTCTGGTCCGTCAGGATCGAACAGACCTTGTCGAAATATTCCCGCGACGGCGCGGCGAACAGCGACGCGGCGTCGGGAGCGCCCGCAATGTGCGCCTGGCATTCCGGCTGCTTGCAGTCCAGAATCCGCCAGATGTTCCGCTCCAGACGGTTCCGGCAGTCTTCGCACAGGGAGCCGATCCGCGGCGCAAAGTATTCGCGGAGAGCCTCTTCCGCCGGCTTCCGGTCTTCCGGGACGCCCCGTGTGTTCAGAAGAAGCTGGAAGCCGGACGCTCCGATCTCGTTCAGGAAATGGCAGAGCATGGCGATGGATTCCGCATCTAGCGCGGGAGCCACGCGGCCCACATTTTCCACGCCGATCTGGTGAAACTGGCGGCGGCGGCCCGCGGCGGGTCGTTCTCCGCGGAACATCGGGCCGATGTAGTAGACGCGGTTTTCCACTCCGTTCATGGCGTCCGTTCCGGACAGTGCGCGCATGACCCCGGCGGTTCCTTCCGGACGCAGGGTGAGGGAGCGTCCGCCGCGGTCTTCGAACGTATACATCTCCTTCTGAACCACTTCGGTATCATTTCCGAGGCCGCGCTGAAACACTTCCGTGTATTCAAAAACAGGAGTGCGGATTTCTCCATACCCATATAGGCTGAAAATACGGCGCGCGGTAGTCTCCAGAGCGAGCCATGAGACAGCTTCCTCCGGAAAGATATCGCCGGTTCCGGGCGGGGGTGCCGAATTCGTTGACATAAGACCGACTGCTTTCTAACTGATTGAAATCTGAAATCACCGTTCAAAAAAAAACGCCCTGCGGTCAAGAAACAGCAAGGCGCGTATTCATGAAAAAATCCAACAGCAAACCGGGGTCCGAAAGGATTCCCGTCATAAGCATTCAGCGGATGGCCAGTTTGGAAATGCGCTCCCTGAGTTCTTTACCCGCTCTGAACTTTACTACGATGCGCTCGGGGATCGCGACCGTGATCTCGGGTTTGTTCGGATTGCGCCCTTTCCGGCTCTTGCGGACCTTGATCTCGAAAACGCCGAAGTTCCGCAGCTCGATATTCTTTCCGGCGACCAGCTCGTCGGCGATATAGTCAAGAGTCTTCTGAACCACTACAGCCACATCGCTTTGAATCAAATTGGTATCCGCGGCGATCTTGACAACCAAATCTCTTTTCGTCATTTTATTACCAACTCCTTTGTGAGCACCGGAAATGAAAAAATCCGTCTCATTTCCCATACTGTTGACTTTGAATTAAAATCCTTTCCGCAAGGGCAAGGAAAATCACTTTATATACCATTTTTAAAATAGCCCGTTTTTCCGTGAATACAAATTTAAAACGTTTTTTTCATGAAAATTTTTTCGAGCATCCCTTTGAGAATACGGAGTTTCGATTCCGGCGCGCAGCCGCCCGGCAGCAGGGGAATTTTCCCTTCGTGTTTCACCAGTTCCTGACCGCGCTCCATCAGGATTTTCCCCCCGGAGCAGGTGATCGAATTGACCCGGGCCTGGACCCCGATGATCCGGATCTGGGCGCAGAGGAAAAGATTTTCCGCAGGGGGCGGCAGACGGCCGAAACGATCCGACAGTTCCTTCCGAAACTCTTCCAGCAGAAACAGATCCGATGTCATTGCAAGCCGACGGTAGGCATCCAGGCGGAGCCTCGGGGAGTTGATGTATTCTTCCGGGAAGGCCGCCGGAGCTTTGCCCGGCGCCGCTTTGATGGCATAGTCCACGAAGTCCAGATAGACGTTGCATTCCCTTCGCAGCATCGTTTCCTCCCCTTTCAGCTGGGCGGTGACGGTCCGGAGCAGCTGGCAGTACAGGGTGAAACCGATCGCATTGATGTGTCCGCTCTGTTCCGCGCCGAGGATATTGCCCGCGCCCCGGATCTCCAGGTCGCGCAAGGCCAGCTTGAAGCCGGCTCCCAGATGGGTGTACTTGCGCATCGCGGTGATCCGCTTGCGGGCGTCTCCCGAAAGGATGGCGTTCCCCGGCAGCAGGAGATAGGCGTAAGCCTGTCGGCTCCAGCGGCCTACGCGTCCCCGGAGCTGATACAGCTCCGCCAGGCCGAAACGGTCCGCGCGTTCGATCAGGATGGTATTGGCGTTGGGAATGTCCAGTCCGGACTCGATGATCGTCGTGCAGACCAGGACATCCGTTTTGCCTTCGATGAATCTTTCCATGACGTCTTCCAGCGCATGCTCTTCCATCTGTCCGTGTCCCACTTCGATCCGGGCGGAGGGCAGAAGGACGCGCAGGCGGTCGGCGGTTTCGTCGATGGTCTGGACGCGGTTGTGGAGGTAGTAGACCTGTCCGCCGCGCTGGAGCTCCCGGGAAATGGCGGCCGTGACGATCGACTCATCATATTGGGAAACAACGGTTTGCACCGGAATCCGCTGGACGGGGGCGCTCATGATCGTGCTGAGGTCCCGCATCCCGGACATGGAGAAATACAGGGTGCGGGGGATCGGCGTGGCCGTCATGGTCAGCACGTCCACGAGGGTCCGCAGGTTCTTGAGCTTCTCCTTGTGGATCACGCCGAACCGCTGTTCCTCGTCGATGACCACCAGTCCCAGGTCTTTGAACATGATGTCGTTCTGGAGGAGGCGGTGCGTCCCGATCACGATGTCCGCTTTTCCCTCCTTCAGCCGCCGGACGATTTCCGCCTGCTGGGCCTTGGTCTTGAAGCGGCTGAGCGTTTCGATGATCACCGGATATTCCGCGAACCGTTCCAGAAAATTGTAGTAGTGCTGCTGCGCCAGGATCGTGGTCGGGACCAGAATGGCGGCCTGACGCCCGGTCATCACGCATTTGAAGACGGCGCGCATGGCCACTTCGGTTTTGCCGTAGCCGACGTCGCCGCAGAGGAGACGGTCCATCGGACGCGGCGACTCCATATCTTTTTTGATCTCCTCGGCGGCGTGGAGCTGGTCTTTGGTTTCGGTGAACGGAAACGCCTTCTCGAAAAGATGCTGTGCCAGGTCGTCGGGAGGGAAGGTTGTGCCCTGGGCCCGGCTGCGGATCGCATGAATCCGGAGCATGTCCAGCGCCAGCGTACGCACCGATTCGGCGGCTTCCGCCTTGATCTTGCTCCACCGGGAGCCTCCGATCCGGCTGAGCTTCACCAGGCCTTTCTGCGCGCCGATGTAGCGGGAGACGCAATGCGCCTGCCAGACGGGGACGTACACGATCGAATCGTTGTCGAATTCCAGTTCGAGCGCTTCGTACGTGCTGTTTTTGTCCGTGATGGTTTTCAGTCCGCGGTAGATACAGATGCCATAGTTCAGGTGAACCGCGTGGTCGCCTTCCTCCAAGTCCGCGGAGAGGCTGTCTTCGATCGCGTCGGGAAAGGATTCCTCCGGCGGGCTGACTTCATTGACGATCGTCTTGTGGCGGGTCAGACGCCGGGGCGAGGAGAAAAGCTCATACTCCGAAAAGAAGGCCAGTTTGGGACCCGGAAGAAAAACCCCGCAGGGAATCTCCGCATGCACGCACCCCAGATTGGGAAGGGAGGTCAGCCCTTCCTCCGCCAGCCATTCCTCCAGGCTGGCGACATCCCCTTCCGTCCGGCCCGCCACCATGATGTGATACGATTCGTCGGAAAACTGCCGGATCAGGCTGGAACTGATCTGGCGCACCAGGTCCGCCAGATTTTCCTCCGTCCCCTCCGGGATCAGTTTCAGGATGTGCTGCGCGGAAGGAAAAAGAGGGGACATCACGACCTCTTCCGGGCGATATTTGGCGCTTTCGGCTTCATCCAGAAGTTTCAGGGAATTTTTCCAGAGAGGCTCCTCTTCATGGAGGCGCATCCAGCTTTTCTGAATTTCCGTGGAAAAGAAACGCTCCAGCGTTCCGCGGCATTCTTCGGGGAAAAGGGTCACGACGCGCGGAGAATAGAACTTGGCGTAGTCCGAAAAATTCCCCGTCTCCCGGAGGGATTCCTCTTCGCCGGAGCCGGAACGCATGATGAGCTTGCAGTCGGAAATCTCCCCCACCGAGATCTGCGTGCGTTCCGAGAATTTCCGGATGGATTCCACCGTGTCTCCGAAAAATTCGATCCGGACCGGATAATCCAGGGCGGGCGAAAAGACATCGACCAGACCGCCCCGCCGGGAAAATTCGCCTTTCTGGGTGACCTCCGGTTCGTCATCGTAATCCATGCCCACGAGGAGTTCCGCGAGCTTTTCCGGAGAAAGTTCCATTCCCTTGCGGATCGTGAACTCGGAATTCCGCATCTGTTCCGGAGATGGCGCCGGAGACATTTCGGCCGCCGCGGAAACGATCAGAATTCGAGGCGGATCGTTCAGGACGCGATCCAACAGCTGCGCCCGGGGGATTTCGGATTCCGCCAGCCTTTTTTCGCAGGAAGTGCCGTCGGGCAGGACCGCGGCCGAAAGCTCCAGCCCCAGAAACCTTGCCCATACTTCCATTTCGTTCCGGATCTTTTCTCCCAGGGCGAAACCGGGGACTTCCAGAAGGATTTTCTGCGGCGTCCGGGCGGAGATCGCGAGAACCAGAAGAGAAGCGATATTTTCATCCACCGATGAAATCCGTTCCTTGGACAACGGCAGGTCATTCAGCCATTTTTTCAGACTTTTTTCATAGGGGAAATGCTTGTCCACTTGACAAATCCATATTTACGTGTTATAATAACAATCTATTTTGTCACGCTTTCATGACGAGATTGTTTTTATCATTCGGGATGGTCCGCCGGGTGATAAAAATTGCAGCTTAACAATATAACGGAATCGTGAAAAAGTCAATAGCAAATTCACATACGGAGGCGCTTGCGCAGATGAAATCTTCAAAAGTTTCAAAAAAGAAGAATGTGATTCGTAAAATTGTCTCCTCTTCTGTAAAGGCTGTATCAAAAAGTATGAAAAAATCCTCCCCCGCCTCCGCGTCCAATAAAAATAGTCAGAAAACCATCCCCCCCGCCGCTTCCAAATCCGGTTCCAGAAAAACGGCGGCTCCCGTGAAATCCTCTTCCCCCGCGGAAAAGGAAAAGAAGAATCAGCCGAAAAAAACTCCGGCCGCTGCAAAACCGCCTGTGAAAAAAACACCGTCCGTTCCGGCTAAAAAGGCCGCTCCGGTGAAAAAGACGGCGGCTCCCGTGAAGAAACCCGCTTCCGCGAAAAAACCTGTTCCGGTCAAAAAACCCGTTCCGGTTTCCGGGCAGAAGGCGACGCCTCCGGTGAAAAAAACGGTGGCTCCGGTGAAAAAGACGGCGGCTCCCGTGAAGAAGGCCGCTCCGGTGAAGAAGGCCGCTCCGGTGAAGAAGGCCGCTCCGGTGAAGAAAGCGCCGCCCGTTCCGGTCAAGAAGACCGTTCCGGCTTCTGCGAAAAAACCGGCGACCCCGGCGAAAAAGACGGCGCCCCCGGTAAAGAAACCGGCTCCTGTGAAGAAACCCGTCCCGGTGAAAAAAGCGCCGCCCGTTCCGGTTCCTGCGAAGAAACCGGCGGCCCCGGCAAAAAAGACGGCGGTTCCTTCCGGAAAGGCGTCTGCCGTTGCGCCGGGAAAGAAACCGGTTCCCTCCAAAGAATTGCTTCCGGCCGCGCCGGGGAAAAAGAACGCTTCCGCCGCGAAAAAAGCGGCTCTACAGGCACGCGAAGCCATCGATGCCGCGGGGAAGAAGAAGGGCAAGAAGGAACCGGCTGTTCCCGAAGAGGACAAGGCGGATGCCTCGCTGGTTCCGGAAAACTCCCCGGAGGCCCAAGAACTTGCGGAAAATTCCGACAATCTGGAAGGTGCTGATCTCTCCGGTGATCTGGAAGGGGACGAGGAAAAGAAGAATGCCCTCGCCGCCGGAAAACTGGGCGCCGTCACGAAAAACGACACCATGAAGACCTATATGAATGAGATCGGCCAGATCTCCCTTGTGACGAAAGAGCAGGAAGTCTTTCTGGCCGCCGCCATTCATGGCACCGACAATTCCGCGCACGACGAGGCCCGCAAGACGCTGATCAAGGCGAACCTGCGGCTGGTCGTCAAGATCGCGCACGACTTCAAAGGACTTGGCCTTCCGCTGCTGGACCTCATTTCCGAGGGAAACATCGGGCTCATGCGCGCCGTGGAGAAGTTCGACCCCGCCAAGGGCGCCAAGTTCAGTTCCTACGCCGCCTGGTGGATCAAGCAGTCCATGCGCCGCGCCCTGGCCAACCAGAGCCGGATCATCCGCATTCCCGTGCAGTCCGCCGGAAAAATCAACAAGATCAAGTCCATCCGCACGAAACTGGCGGAAAAGCTCGGACGCGAGCCCACCGACGCGGAAATCGCAAAGGACCTCGATTTCAGCGAACGGACCGTGGCCGGCCTCCGGCTGGCGGATCTCCGCACCTTCTCCCTTCACGATCCGATCCAGCAGGGCGAGGACGGCGAATTCCAGGACATCATCCCGGACCGCGGCGCCATGACTCCCGACCGGATCCTGAGCGACGTCGAATCCGTCAGCCGTCTGGTCGATCTCCTTCAGGAACTGGACGAGCGCGAGCGCATGATCCTGAAAATGCGTTTCGGCCTGGACGGCACCCGCTCCCGCACGCTGGAGGAAGTCAGCCAGGAAATCGGACGCACCCGCGAACGCGTCCGCCAGATTCAGAATCAGGCCCTGAGCAAATTGCGCGACCTGCTGGTGGACGAGGCCGGGTTCGCAAACGAATAATGACAAGTTGAAACTCAAATAAGCCCAATTTATGGAAGAAAGGGGGTGAACATCATGGAAGCTACGGAAATCCGTTTGAAAAAAGGCGAACCGATCGACAGAGCTCTTCGCCGTCTCAAAAAGAAGCTTGACAAAGAAGGCACCCTCAAGGAACTTCGCAACAGAAGGCATTTTGAGAAGCCGAGCGAAAAAAAGCGCCGCACTTTGCGCCATCGCTGAGCGATTGAGACATTTGTGATTGTCGGGGACGGTTCTTTTTCAGGGCCGTCCTCTTTTATTTTTACGGCCGTTTCACGCGGAGCGGCGCAACATGGGACAGGAGACCATGGAAGCAGCGTATTGGAAAAAACTGTGGATTCTCTTCTTCACCTTCGCCAGGATCGCGGCCCTGGTGGTGGGAGGCGGTCTCGCCATCCTGCCCGTGGTGGAGGAGACCTTCAGCCGCAGGAACAAATGGCTGACTCAGGAGGAACTGCTGGAAATGACGGCCCTGGCCCAGACGATTCCCGGCATCATCGCCTGCAATGCGGCCGTCTATGTGGGCATGAAGATCGCCGGAATCGGCGGGATGATCGCCGCCGCGCTCGGTGTCTGTTTCCCCTCGGTGACGATTATTCTGGTCATTGCGGCGTTCTTTCCGCATCTGGAGCCTTCCAATCCGTATGTGCTGGGGGCGTTCGCCGGAGTCCGCGCCTGTATCACGGGACTGATTCTTGTCACAGCATACCGGTTTGCGAAAAAGACGCTCACCGGCCGTTTTGAAGTGATTGCGGCCATCCTCGCCCTCTTGCTGCTCCTGATGAAAATCAATCCGGTCTATGTCATTCTCGGAGCCATGCCGCTGGGCGTCGTTTACGCTTTCTGGCACAAGGCGCGCGGAGACGCCCCGCTCGGGGAGGAGGACCCGAAATGAATCCTTTCGTCCTGTTTCTGCTTTTTGCCAAATTCGGATGCGTCAGCTTCGGCGGCGGATATGTGCTGATTCCCCTGATCATCAGTGAACTGGTGGAAAAAAGAGGACTCATCGGCATGGAAACCTTCGGCAATCTGGTCTCCATCGCGCAGGTGACCCCGGGTCCGGTCGGCATGAACGCCGCCACTTATGTGGGATACCTCCAGAGCGGATTCTTCGGGGCGCTGTCCGCCAGTTTCGGATTGATCGCCCCGTCTCTGGTCCTGGGGTTCCTGGCGTTTTACTCCATTTCCCGCTGGCGTGAGAGCGTATGGGTCCGCGGCATTCTGGAGGGAGTGCGGCCGGTATCCCTTGCGATGATCTTTTTTGCTGCGTTCCTGTTTCTCGGCATGTCGGTTTTCACCGCGCCGATCCCATGGGGCGAGCTCCTGAAGACCCTGACCGGACAGGGCGCGGGCTTGCCGGAAAACTTCCGGTTTTCGTTCGGCGGATTCATCATCTGCGCGACTGTGACGATCCTGTTTCTGAAGACGAAAATTTCCACGACGCTGCTGATTTTCCTGTCCGCGATCGCCGGAGCGCTCCTCTGCCGCTGAATCCCGTACAGAGCCGGAAAAATTCGGAAAACATCGATCATATCAGGAAAAAGTCAAGTCGCCACAAACAACCTGACCTGAAGCAAAATTTTATTCCTCAAGGCCGTTTACTTTCCAGAATCGCCATTTCCCGGAATGAGGCGCAATGCGTATCGTTTGGAGCGCAAAAGCAGAAAGTTCTATAACTTCGTCTATTTTGAATACTGCGGAGAAAATTCTCGCGGTGCCCGGCATCCCGCTGCTTTCCTGCAAGCGTAAAATAAATCCTAATTGATTTTCCGCTTTTTTCCATGCGCAGAATATAGAACCCGAGGATTCCACCTCGAAAAACGAAACATGATCCGGTAATGAACCCGGATGCATGGTTTCCATCAACGCGTGTGCCGGATGTTGAAATTCCATAGTCAGTTTATCGAGACGGACCGAATCAAAAGGCGCCCGCATGACGACCACGAGAATCCGCAGCGCGAAGGCTCCTTGATCAAGGTATTTTTTCCCTTCTTCCAGGCTGTATCTGAAAGCATGATAACTGGGGCCCTCCACAGAACGGCGCAATGTCAGGCGGATGCTGGAGTCGGTTGTATCAAAACTGTAAACGCCGCTGTTTATGAGCCCGACAGTACATGGTTCGCCTTCGTAATCCCCGTTCAAGGCACACCAGCCATGCCCTGAAACTTCCTGCCTGTCCATTGGCCGGACAATGTGTCCATAAGGAGTTTGATATACGGCACGCAGATGGCTCATCGCCACGGGAAGCTCGAATTTAAGCAATTGATCCGTTTCCCGCCACTGCCCGTAAATGCTCAGTTCGGTGAGATCGGAACCGGGGAGCGTGATCATTTCCAGGTTCAGTTCACTTTTCTCGAAAACCCCGCATCTTCTGGTTCTAAACCTGACGGGCCCGCGTTCAAGCACAAATTCATTCTCGAAGACAACCGGTTTCCACTCTGTCCGGAATGAATCAAGGCCATGGGCGAACACATCGGAGTTATCCGATCCGACAATCAATCCCGGTGGTTTCAGGAAAGCACAGCGATCCCACACCGGGGAATGCGGCAGCGGCTCCGGCGGCGGCATTTTCTCCGAACTCAATTCAAGCAATGTATATCCGTACGGAGGCAGAACCGTTTTGACCAGAAGCTTTTCCCACGGTTTCAGCCACGGGCCGTATGGAGAATCAGCCGGAGCAAACTGAACAGGCATCCTTTCTCCCGAGGAACAGTCCATAACGGAGTTTATTGCCGGTCCGCCGGCTCCATCTATCGCCGTGAACATATCGAGCGCCACAATGCTTTCCCGCGGCCATGGCAACGGATTGAAAATAAAAATCGCATTGTTTTTGAGTTTTGAAGTGTTTACCGCATACGATATCCGGTGAAGGTTTTCGGCCACGATTGTCCTGGCGGCATGAAGAGAAGCGCCCAGCGCTTCCTCCGCCTCATCATAGCATGCGGCGATGCAAGTGCCGGCAATAATATCATGGAACTGATTGAAGAGCAGGTTTTTCCACGCTTCCTCGAGTTTTTCGCCAGGGTATTCGACATATCCGAGCTGTTCGGAGAGGACTGCCAGCGTTTCCGCTTCCCGCATGGCGATTTCCGTTCGGCGATTGAGCTCCTTGATCCTGCCGCATGCGGAATAACACCCGATGTTGTGGGGAACCAGCTCTCCGCGGAACCGCGGCAATACGGAAAGAACGCCATCCTTGTGCAGTTCGGCGAAGAATCCGTCGAGAGTGCTGAATTTTATAACCGGCAAATCGCGGCAATCGGATAATTCGATTACTTTTCTGATTTGTTCCTCGCCGGGACCGCCGCCATGATCGCCCAACCCGATAAAGAGCGCCGTGTGACGGCAGTCCGCCGCGAAATTGTTTTTCGCCGACTGCCGGATCAGAACCTCCAGCGACTGCCGGGTATCATTCGGACCGGTGGCATAGCCGCCGTACATACGCCAGGTCACAATCTCGGAGCCGTCCGAGGCACACCATCGGAAAAGATGGGGAAAATCCTCGTTCAGCCGCGGTTTGGAAAATACATAATAATCATATCCGGTACTTTTCAGGATTCGGGGCAGTTCCGCACAGTGCCCGAATGCATCGGGACAGTAGCCGATTTTGACATCGCGGTCGAAATGATCCCGAATGAACCTCTTCCCGTAAAGCGCTTGCCGGACCAGGCTTTCGCCCGACGGCAGATTGCAGTCCGCCTCCACCCACCATCCGCCGACAACTTCCCAGCGTCCCTGACGCACCAGCGTCTGAATCTCGCGGAACAATCCGGGCGCCGATTCCTTGACCCATTGATAGATTACGGCGTTGGAATAGGAGAATGTGAGTTGCGGATATTTTTCCATCAGCCGGACGACGGTGGTTACATTATTTAACGCTTCCGACCAACTTTCCCGCCAGCGCCAGAGCCAGGCCAGATCCAGATGGGCCTGACAAATGACATGAATGGTGTCGGTTTCATTCATTTTTGACGACTTATTTCAGTGCAAGCGATTCAAATGCGCGCCAGTTGTCTATCGTCAGCCGGATCAGGTCGCGGCAGGTCAGACGGCCTTTGAAAATAGTATTTTTTTCGTTGCCGACAGAAGCCAGCACGCCTTCAAACATAATCGGGCCGGAATACTTAATCTCATCAAGCGCCATACATATTTCCGGCCAGTTGATCAATCCCAATCCCGGTGGTAAATGCAAGTCAAAGCGATAAGGAGACGGACTGGTCGATATGCACGGCGGCAGGAAGCGGCCGAAATTGTCGTGAAAGTGAGTTTCCCTGAGCCGGGAACCTGCTTTTCTGATGCTGTCGGCGGGATTGCCGCCGGCCAGAAAGGCGTGGCCGGAATCAATACATATCCCGGTATTGGCGGTTGATGCCATTTCAAGAACTTTTTTCAAAAAATCGAACGATTCGGAATACGTACTGAAATAGATGTTTTCAAAAACAGGAACGATATTCATTTCTGCGGCATACTCCGCCAAGGCGCTGACTGCGGCGGCATAGTGCGTCATGAATTTTTTCTCTCCGGCCACTGCGATGGCCTGATCTGTTTCAGGAAAAGGACAATCCCTGAAATGACAGGAATGATAAACAATTCTGGAACTTTCCAGTAATTGCCCCTTCCGCAACTCCTGTTTTTGAGCGGAGAACAGTTCTTCCGGCAATGGTTGTCCAGGCACGGCGAGAACCGGCAGACAAGAATGCATCGAATACAACTTCAATCCATATTCCTTCATTTCATTTTTGAATTCCAGAATCCGGGCTTTGTCCTGTGCCGCGTGCCACGATGTCCCGTCAATCCCCAGCCATCGGACGCCGCCGGCCGACAAGTTCTGCATAATCCGGCGACGTTCCCGACTATGGGGATTGATGTAAAACCCTAATTCGCGGTTCATTTGAGGCTCCATAATTTAAGACGATCCTCTCACAAAACTAATGAGACGAAGCGTCTATTTTGACATCATCAACCGCAAGTTTTGCATTGTTGTCCTGCTTGTAATTGACCAGAATCATCACTCGGGCGTATTCGCACCCGGCCCACCACTTTCCGGGCTCGATGCGCCCGGGAGAAGACATGCCTTTGATCGTTCCCTTTGCTTCCTGCCATTCCTGCGGGACATGCTTGTCCGAAACAACATAAATCGCGGACGGGCCATACGAATGTTCCCGGACAGCCGTCCCTTTCGGAAAACCGTCCTTCAGGTTTCGGGTCAGTTTTATGCTCCAGACGCCATTTTCATTCGTTATGCTCTCGATTCCCATAATGACTTTATTGTTGGGAAGGTCGGCCATCTTTCCCGATGCGTCGATGTCGAAAGCAACGCCGAATCCCTGTCCTTTTTTCCATTTTTCCGCATTCCGGACTTTGATGGCGTTTGAGCCCGCTGTGCAAGGTTCCAGCAATACGGTTTCAGTTCCCTTGACCCCATTCACAAACTGAGACTGAATTCGCTCTTTATTCTTGTCGTACGGCACCACGCCGAGAAATACTCTGCTGTTGTCCGAACCAAATGATTTCAACCATGCCGAAACAATATAGGTTTTTTCTTTATTTACGGGTATGAAAATTTCTGAAATGACTTCCTTGTACCCCCGAACATGAAAACAAAATCGGCCGGAACGGGGAGCAGAATCGCTGATGCGGTCAAAGCCGGACCATCCTGACAAATTCCCCGTTTCCGCATCCATATTCCCTTCTGCGCCTGGAGCACAAACCGCCGCACACATCCAGGCAAACATCAGCCACGGTTGAAAAATGGATCGTATCATCTTCATAACCTCCTTCACCAATTGATATAATTGAACGTTTCTTCGAGTATTCGGATCCGTTCCATCTGTTTCCGGTCGACTCCGGCATTTTTAGCACGGTTCAAGTTGTCCTTGAAAGCTGCAATGACTTGCGGCGTGTAGACCTTTCCGCTCGGCTCGACGATGTCTTTGTATTGATTGTCGGGCACCCAGTCGGATTTTTCAACAGCATTCTCGATTGCAAGAAAGATATTCTTCACATAAGGAGCGGCATTGCCATACATATTCCGGCAATAGTCATCCAGCAGCACGTCGAAATTCTGTCGCGGGTTCCACAACATGCGGGCGCAAAGATAATATTGGAATGTATTGTGCTTCCAGTATTTGTTATTCGCCTGAGTGTAATACCATTTTACCCCATTATCATTCAAATATCTGAACATATCCCGTATGCGGTATAACACGGGGAGCCAGGCCATTTCGTCACCGGTTGCGGACTTCCATTTGCCGTTCTCCCATCCTCCTTCCTTTCCAAGCATGAAATATTCCCATACGCCAATACATCTTGCCGCCTTGCGCCATTCCAGCAAATCGCGGTTTCTCTCTATGCTTTTGATGGATTTTGTTTTATCGATCGACCTTGCATAATCCACATGGAGACAAAGCTGCACGACAATGTTTTTTTCCAGTGGAATATCGGTAACGGGTTTTTTGTACTCATGATACGACGGCATAAGGATGAATTTTCCGGGATGTTTCCGGCCGACGCGCCTGGCCACTTCATTGACAAAAACCACCAGCCGTCTGGTCATGGAACCCTGTTCGCCTTCCACATCATTGATTCCGCCATATTTTGAACATTCGGCGCATTCGCACCATTTGATGTTTCCATCCATGGGCCACATGGGAACAACAAGTCCGTCGGGATGTTTGTCAAACCAGTCCATGGCAAATTGGGAACACAAGTCAATCACATCCGGATTGGTCAGGCACAAATTGCCTCCGTGCCAGGTGATCCTGGTCGGAGTGTCCTGGGGAATGCGTTTGCCTTTATATAATGCAAAGTACTCCGGATGGGATGAAAAATATTTATCCGAAGAAATGATCACGTCGAAATTATGGACATTTGACTGCCATTTCTGCATCCGGAGCACGTCAAGCAAGTCCCGGTCTTCGACAGACAACTCTTTCAAATGCTCGGGCCGTATATGCGCGTTACAGTTCAAGCGGTTTCTTGCGGACCACAATATCGCCTCTTTCAGCCCGAATGGATTGTTCGGGCTTATGTGAAGCTCCCGCTGTATGAATGCCGGAGAATTCTTAACAGTTCCTGCCGGAAGCGTTATGCTCTTCAGGGCCGGAATGACTTCTCCCGCCGCGCCGGGAAAATACCAGCGGACGCCGCATTTTTCCAGAAATTCATAGACGCTGTAGAGTGTCCCGCGGTCACCTCCGCCGACAAAAATTGCCGCGCCGGGACCTATATCGATCACAAAACTGTCATTGTTCTCTTCGAGTTGAGCACAATCCGCGACCTCTTTGTTCCATTGTGAATGGAAGGCTTCGGCCCGGACCGTTTTTCCCAGAAATATCGTAAATCCATTTCCAGCCCCTTCCTTTCCGGGTCCTTCCGCCTCCCGGATAACCGGCACTTCCCGCCCCGTCATTTTACCGATATACTGCCGCAATTCACCCGCTGCAAACACTTCCGTTTTCGAAGGAGCGGCAGGGATACATATCTTGATTCCGGCAAGATCTATTTTCTGCAACGGGGGTTCGGCTGCAAACATATTGCAGCAAAAAACAGTCATGGCTCCTGTTGATAAAATCGCACCGAACAATAAAGACCTCATATTCTTCTCCGCCGTGTTTTTGTTTGAGTTCATTACCAGCCCGTCCCATACCATTCCGGGTATTTGGAGTATTGGCCTCCTCCTCCGGATTGATACGGTAGATTTTTATAATGACAGCTCCGGCAAGAGCCATCCCATGTCAAAACATTTACATGTCCCTGATGAAATCGGGAAGGATTCCACGAATTCCACCAACTGACATCCCCTGGTGCGCCGCTCCCTTTCGTCCTGGAGTCCATATATGCGATCGTCTGGGATGGCCTGGATAGTCCAACTCCGCCCAAAACCGGATAAGGAAATTGCATTCGGTCGTTTATGCCGTAGCTGAAATAGAAACTCCCTGTGTTGGCCTTGTCTTTATTATGGCCCTGCGGATTTGCGTCGCTTGGACACACCAAAAGGTTTTTGGGGGAAATATTCGTTATCTGCCCGTTAACCAGGCTGGGCTGTCCCATATAGGGCGTCAGTAAAGTCAAAAAAATCTGGTCGCTCAACGAGGTCCAGGAATTGGTTCCGTTTGTATATTGTCTCGCAAGGACTATGCCCTTGAAGTCATCGGCATACATATTTGCAGCAATGCCGATCTGCTTTACTTTGTTGATGCATGCGATTTCTTTCGCTTTCTCCCGTACCCTGTTCAGGGCCGGCAGTAATAATGCGGCAAGAATGGCAATAATCGCGATCACAACCAGAAGTTCGATCAATGTGAAACATCTTCCCTTTTTCATTTTTGTTTTTCCCTTGCGTTAAGCCTGAGTCGTTAATAGCAAACTCGATTCATTTATTTTTTTAACACTCTCCCGTTCAATAACTTCCACGGGGATCTGCGCCGATTCCTCCGGTTGACCGTTCATGATTCCGAGCAGTTTCTCCGCCGTTATTTTCCCGATTGCGCCATGATCAAAGCCAATCGTCGTCAGCGCCGGATGGGCAAAAACCGCGTGGCTGCGGTTATAAAATCCCATCAGGGCAACCTGTGCCGGGACTTTCACCCCTAACGCCCGGAGACGATTGTTGATGTCATATGCCGTGGCATCATTGGGAATATAGAGGGCCGGGGGAATTTTCGAGGCGTCGCGTTTGATCTTCTGCAGAAGGCTATCGACCTGCGAAAAGCGGTAAACCGACCTGGGATCAGAGGCCATGCCGTTGCGTTTCATCCCCTGGAGATATCCTTCCAGGCATACCTGACTGCGCCGGTTATCTTCATTTTCCGCCTGAATGAAATAAATCCTCGTATACCCGCATTTGACCAGATAATCCACTGCCAGTTGGCTTCCCTGGAAATAATCCGGATATATTTCGCAGATGTTTTTCAACCCGGTCACTTTTCCGTATACGGCGCAAGGTATTCCGCCGGCTGTCAGATCGGCAATCACGTCATTGCCGATCGTACTGGAAATAACGACACTGGCGTAATTTGCTCTTATCTTTTCCATCTCGGTTTCCGCCGTTAAATCCACGACAAACCCCTCTGCCTGGAACTTCCTGCATACCTGTTGAAACACCTGAAAATGATACGATTCTTCGATGTTGCGGTTGGTCTTGAACAAAAATGCAACTCGCCGGAGCGGGCCATCCTGCCCTTTTCTGACGAAAGTTCCGCTGCCGTGACGGCATTCGATCAACTTTTTCGTTTCCAGCAGCTGGAAGGCATCCTGAATCACTTTAATGCTGACCGCGAATTGCCCGGAAAGTTTTCTTACGCTCCGAATGCGGGCTCCGGGAATCAACTCTTCTTCCCGGATTTCCTTTTCCAGAATCTCTGCAATTTGCAATGATTTCGTTTTTTCCTGTTCAAAGTTCATTGCCACCTTCTACGGCGTTAAAGAATGATACACTAGAATACACTATCTTATTATAACCCTTCTTCTATATTTGTCAATATACCAACCGGAAAAATAATAAAATTTTTTTTCACTGACAATTGAAAAAGCAATTTTAAATGATATTATATTGTTACTCGAGCAACAAAGGATCATTTTATGGCAGCAAACATAAAAGACATCGCGAAAATGGTCGGCGTCTCGCGCCAGGCCGCGGCATCCGTTCTGAACAGCAGCCCGGTCTGCCATGTTTCCAGAGAGAAACGCGACAAGATTCTCTGTCTTGCGCGCGAGCTTCATTACCAGCCCAATGAAGCGGCAAAGATTCTCAAGGGAAAGCCCGGACGTTTGATCGGAGTCATCATGGACTCTTACGCCAATACGCCCGTCGTGGAGATTTTTGCCCGGCTGGAAGAATACCTGGCGCAGGAGGGGTACCGGCTTCAGGTCGGCCTGACTCACGAGAACAAGGAGCGCTTCCTGGCGCACCTGGAGGACTTTCAGCGATTCAAGGCGGCCGGCATAGTGGCGCTGGCCCATACGTACGCCGGACCGGATTTCAACCTTTACGAAGAATTGGCAAGGTATCCGAATACGGTCCTGTTCGGACATCCCAGTTCGCCCGTCCGGGCCTTCCCCCGGGTGGAACTGGACTGGGCCGGCGTTTACAGTTCCCTGGCGACCCGTCTTGCCGCTTCGGGCGCCCGCCGGATTGCTTTGCAGGTGACGTGGCCGGGATATTCCGCCGAAATCATGGAAGGATACCGGCAGGGCTTGCGGCTGGCGGGGCTTCCCTTCCGCAAGGAATTGCTGATGGACGTCCGCGAACTGAAATCCCTGTCGGCTGCGGAATACGCCCGGCGGCTGATTGCCCTTCGAACCGATGCCCTGTTGACCACCGACAGTTACGGGGTGCGCCTGATTTCGGAGTTCACGCGGCTCGGGGTGCGCATCCCCGATGAAATCCAGATCATCGGCCGTTACAATCTGGCGTTTGGAACGTACGTGTATCCCGGAATTACCACCCTGGACTGCTGTACGGACGACGTGGCCCGCCGGCTCGGACGGAAAATCCTTTCGCTGATCGCCTCCGAGCCGGTCGCGGAATGCGATACCGTGACTCCAAAACTGATTCAGCGGGAGTCAAGCAAATCTCTTTGAAAGGAGAAATCATGACAAAATGCGGCTTCCTTTTTTTGGTTTTCCTGGGAGGACTGTGTTCCGGGAAAGAAAACCGGATTCTGAACGGAGACTTCCAGTCAAAGGAGGGGGAGTTCCCGCTCTATTGGATGTTCCGTTCCCATTCCAACGGCACGGCGGAGCATTTTTCTTCCGGGGGGCCGGACGGAAAAAGTTTTCTCCGGCTCCGGAGCACAGAGGGAGCCTTCCGGGTGGAACAGCGGAACCTCAAACTGATTCCCGGGGAATCGTATAAACTCTCCGGTTTTTTCCGCACCAGAAATGTGAAAGATCCCGCGACCGGCGTATTCCTGGAAAAGGAAAAAGGAATTCAGAACCTTCCCGCCGACTGTCCGGAGTGGCAATACCGCGAAGTTCAGCTTTCCGTTCAGGGCGACACGGTCGGCGTCCGGATTTGCGTCGACCGGAACGGCGGCGAACTGGATGTCGCCGGTTTGAAACTCCTTCCGATTGAGGGAAAAGACAAGGGACGTTCCCTGACCCAGCGCGAAAACCGGGAACCGGCCTTTGTTCCATTATCCAATCTGCGGTATCTCTCGCCGCATTCGAACCGATTGAGTTTTTACTGGGCAGGAATCTTTCCCGCCGATCCGGACAAAATCGAATGTGTCTTTTCGTTCGACCGATCCGCGAAAACGATCCGGCGTCCTTTCGGAGACGGAGAAGTCACGCTCGATTTGAACGGAATCGGGCTGGGGGAAGACGTGTTGACGGCAAGGGTGCTGGAGAAGGAAACCGGACGGGAATTCCATGCGGGGAAATATGAAGTCAGGATGCTGGACATCCCGCCCCTGCCGTCCTCTTTAAAACGCCTGAACAACCTCGTGACGGAAATCTTTCACGGAAAGGTCCGGAGCGGAGAAGAGGTGATTCTTCCGAATCCGCGTTACGGATGGATGTTTTTCCGGTACCGCGGGGAATCCCCGGCGCCTTTCGAGGCGGTCCTTGACGGGAAGAAAATCCTGGATGAAAAAAGTCTCCGCGGAGAGACGGCGCGGCTGCTGGAACCGGGGAAATACACGTTGAAAATCAACGGTTCTCCGGGGACGCTCACGGTCCGGCTGATTCCGGACATCCTGAACTTTCCGTTGGGAAGCTCGAGGTGGCCGGGCAACGGCCGCTACGACTGGACATTTGCGAAAAAATACATGCTGCCCGCACTGACCACGATCGATGTCGGGGGCGCTTCTCCCGAAGAACGGGCGGAACTCAAGTCCATGGGACTGCAATGGTTTTCCAACTTCGGCGTGCTCAATCCGAAGAAGAAAAACGACCGGGCGGACCTCCTCGAACGGCTGGGCGCTTCCGGAAGCTATACCGATCCGCAATACGACGGAATGACGCTGGATGAAACGGAATACCGGGACGCTCCGGCGCTCGATCCGTATGCGTGGGCGCTCCGGGAGTTCAAAAATCCGCGGAACATTCCGCTGCATTCCTGGGTGATCGGCCCGCCTTCGCCTTCCTATGCCAACTTCATCTCCGCGGCCATCAACGTTTCAGGCGGACGCGGACGGATTCTGTATGAGGTCTACAACCGGGGGCAGAGGACGGAACGGGAGGCGGAAGACTATTTGCGGCAGATGCCGGTTCATGCGGGAATTTACCGGGCTATCGCACCGGACATCTTCGCGCAGAACCTGAGCATCATTCTGGGAAATTTCAGCGAAAATCCTTCCATTTCGCTGGCCAGTTTTCCCCATGTGGACTTCAAATATTACCTTGAAATGCAAGTGCGCCTTCTGGCGGCCGATCCGGCTTTCCGGGGGCTGGGCGGAGTGGGCTGGTGGGGAACGCACGCCGCCAACGAGGAAATTGTCCGCTGGTCGTTCGCCCTGATGAAACATTACGCGGTCGAAGGCCGCGCCGACAGCCTGTCCGCGCGTTACGGATTCCGATATGCTCCCGGTCATGTGAAAAATCCGGATTTCGAAGAGGGACTGACCGGTTGGCAGGCCAATTCCCTTGTAAGAACCGGAACCTTCAAGGGATTCGGCGAGAAAAGCGAGAAGCGCTACGGGAGTGTTTACCATCCCGGAGATATGTTCGCGATCCTGGCGCGGACCCCGGACGGCCATGCAGAATTGCGGCAAACCGTCACCGGGCTTGTGCGGGGCAAAACCTATTCGCTGACCTTCTTCACAGCGGATGCCAATGACATGAAAAACCATGTCGTCGCACCGCGCCGCCACAAAATGGAGTATGAACTCGGCGATGTGGAAATCCTGCGCCGGGTCTGTGCGGTCGACTATCGGAAAGCCCGGGATGAAAAAGATACCTTTGCGCGGATCAATGCCTATCGGATCATTTTCCGGGCGGAAAAAGAAGAAGCCGGACTGGTCTTCCGGAACAAAACAGCCGAACCGGGAGCCGAACTTGCGCTCAATTATGTTTCCGTGATGCCCTATTTTGAGCCATAAGAAAACGGAGGAGGGAAGATGTCCATACGAAAAACATTTGCTTCATCGGTCGCCATGACAATGTTCGGTTTGGCCGCCGGAGAAACCCTGATCGTGAACGGAGATTTCAAGGCCGACGGCATGCGCTTTCCGCCGTACTGGATGTTCGTCAATTACTTCGGGGGACGGGTCGACTATTTCCGTTCCGGAGGTCCGGACGACCGGGCGTTCGTCCGGCTTTCCTCGAGCGGCGGAACGACCCGCCTTCAGCAGAACAACCTGCGTCTGGTCCAGGGGGAGAAATACCGTGTCGGCGCCTGGTTCCGAACGCAAAATGTTCTCAACAAGACCTCTGGAATCCGGGTGGGGCCGGGTTCGTTCGCCCAGCCGGGAGAAAATTCCCTGACCGGCCTGCCCGCAAACACCGGCGAATGGAAATATTATGAACGCGAGATCACGCTGAACGAGGAAGAAAAACCCCATTACCGGTATTACACGGTGGACATTGTGCTGGATTCGGGCGGCGGCGTGCTCGACGTGGCGGGCGTGCGGCTTGATCCCGTTACGGAAAAAGCAAGGAAAGAATCGTTGTCCCAGATGGACGCCATGGAGCCGCATCTTGTGCCGGTCAGTCCCCTGTGGCATATTCCGAAGGACAAGCCCGCGCTCGACTTCTTCTGGGTCGGCCGTTTTCCCGGCGATCCGGACAGCGCGGACTGCGAATTCATTTTCAGCCGGGACGGACGGTCCGGAAAAATTCCCTTCCGCCTTTCGCGCTTTACAGCAGACTTTTCCGGCATACTGAAGCCGGGCGAACAGACCATGACCGTGCGGATTCTGAGCCGTGCCGGGCAGAGGGTCTGGCATGAGGAGACCTTTCCCGTCCGCTGCACGACCGTTCCGGAAGTCAAAAACGCCAAAGTCCTGAACAACTTCGTGACGGAACTGTATAACGGCGCGCTCGGCACGGGCGAAAAGATCACCCTTCCGAATCCGCGTTACGGTTTTCTCCTTTTCCGGTTCCTTCCCGAAAACAAGGAAAAATTCACGATCCTGCTGGACGGCAAGCCGTTGTTTACGGAAAAAGCTCCTCGGTCGGAAACGATCCGCGCGCTGGAACCCGGAGAATATTCCCTTGAAGTCAAAGGAGCGCGGGGAACGTTCATTGCGAGGCTGATCCCGGATGTCATGACCTTTGCTTTGATGACGCCCCGCGCGCCCGGCAACGGCGTCTACAACTGGGAATTCGCCAGAAAATACATCGTCCCCGGGATGACCACCCTTACGGTGGCCGGTCTTTCCAAAACGGAATATGCCGAGCTCAAGGAACTCGGACGGCAATATCTGGACAACTACGGCATTCAGAACTGGAATCATCCGAACATTGCCGAAGACAATCTGGCGCGGATGGAAAAAGACAAGGTTTTTTCCAGTCCGCAAAACGACGGAACCACCATGGATGAGTCGGAATGCTGGTATCCTCTCATGCTCGATCCGTATGCCTGGGCGCTCAAGAAATTCAAAAATCCGCATGACAAGCTGATCGTGACGTACCAGACCGGGCCGGTTACCCCCTCCTACTTGAACGTGATCTCCGCCGCCGCGAACGTCTCGAAGGGACGCGGCTGGCTGGCCTTCGAAGTCTATCCGCGGGAGCCCGACAACGAGAAGGATGCGGAAAAACAGCTTTTCCAGCTCGGACAGCATTGGGATATTTTCCGCGATGCGGCGCCGGGGCTGTTCGGCAAAGCCGGGCTTCTGCTGGGGAACTTCTCCATGCATCCCCAGATTTCGCTGGCGCACCATCCGGGAGTCGACTACAAATATTACCTCGACATGCAATTGTGCGCCGCGGCGAATCAGCCTTCGTTCCAGGGACTGGGCAAGCTGGGTTTCTGGGGCACCTACGCCGCGGACGAGGAAATCGTGCGCTGGTCTTTCCGGCTGATGCGGCATTATGCTTTCGAGGGCAACAGGAACATGCTTTCCGAAAAATACGGCTTCCAATTCCTTCCGGGACACCTCCGGAACGGAGATTTCACGGAAGGCTTGAAATTCTGGCAGGGCGCCGGAGGGGTTCATGTCGACCGCTTCCCGGGATATGGGAAAAATTCACTGCGGTTTCATGGCTCCGCGGGAACCGGAGATGTTTTTGCCGTGTTCCCGCGCACAAAAGAATCCCATGCCGAACTCACCCAGGCCGCCCGGGGGCTTGTCAAAGGGAAAAAATATCTTCTCTACTTTTACGCGGGGGACCTGGACGACATCATCAACAACCGGCAGATCGCCCGCCGGATCGGGATCGAACTGGAACTGACCGGCGCCGAGATTCTCCAGTCCACGCGTTACACCGGGAACAACACCAAGTCGAAACATGCGTGGATCAACACCCATAAAATCATTTTCAGGGCGCTTCGGGACTCGGCGGAACTCCGGTTTTCGAACCGGAAGTCGGAGCCGGGTTCTTCCTCCGTGCTGAATTACATTTGCCTGCGGCCGTATTACGATGTGGAACCCGTAGAATAGAATTCAAGAAGAAAGGAGCGTGTCATCATGAAAGGGAAAAGCGGAAACCCGATTCGGTGGAATTTTACATTGATCGAACTCCTGATCGTTATTTCCATCATTGCGATTCTGGCGGCGCTGCTGCTGCCCGCGCTGAGCAAGGCAAAAGAAAAAGCGGTCGGGATTCAGTGCCTGGGGCAGCTCAAACAGATCGGTCTCGGCATCCTGAATTACCGGAGTGACTACAATGAATTCTGGATGAGCCATAATCTGAATTCATCGGCGGCGGCGGGCACCTCCGGCGAACTTGCCGGGTACCGGTGTTATCCCTGGAGCCTGAAGTTGACCGAGGAAAAATATCTGCCGGAAAATTTCTGCGCGCTCATGTGTCCGGATGCCTATAAATTCATGTCATCGTATGAAAAGACACATCACCAGTACGTGTATGGTGCTCCATATGCGGACGTGATTGCGTTTGATTTCAAAGCCAAGGCTTTTCTACGGTTCGGCCTGAGCAAAATTGCTGTCGTCATGGATTCGGCAATGTATGCGGAAAAAATCAACAACTATATTCCCGGCACGGAAATCAACCGTATTTTTGGCGCGTATCATTCGACCAACTACGGGCACGTATATTTGAAACACAGCGGAAAAGCCAATCTCTGGTTTGCCGACGGACACGCCGGTTCGGTTCAAGGTGTGGAACTTGCACGGGAAATCGGGTTTCCGGGATATACCCCCAGTTACGGTTTTCTGGTTTCCAATATCCCGCACTCCGCTGTCGGCCCGTGGGGCAATGTCCATTGCAAAGTTTATTCATCTGAGGTCATCTGGGAAAAATAGAGAGGAGCGTGTCATCATGAAAGGGAAAAGCGGAAACCCGATTCGGTGGAATTTTACATTGATCGAACTCCTGATCGTTATTTCCATCATTGCGATTCTGGCGGCGCTGCTGCTGCCCGCCCTGAACAAGGCAAAAGAAAAAGCGGTCGGGATTCAGTGCCTCGGCAAACTCAAACAGATCGGGTTTGCGATCATCTCCTACCGGAGCGACTACAATGATTTCTGGATAAGCAACAATTGTTCGTCCGCGCCGGTTCTTCCGGCCTATCCGTGGGCGCTGAAACTGGCCGAATGCGGCTACATGGCCAATGATGCGAAAGGCTTCATGTGTCCGGACATGCTGAAACGTTCCGGACAGATCAACTTTTCTTATGCGAACACCTACGGGGCGCCCTACCTGAATCCGGCTTCTTCGGATCCCTCCGCATACGCCTTCAACCTGAAGGCAAAGCCGGTCCAGGAAGTCGGACAGAGCCGGATTGTCCTGGTCATGGATTCGGCGCGTTTTGCCGGCTATATTTCCGGATATGTCGAAGGATCGGAAGTCAACCGGATTATATCGGACGGAGATGTGAGCAATTACGGACACGTCTATCTGGCGCATACCGGACGGGCCGGTCTGCTGTTTGCCGACGGTCATGTGGAAATGGGCGGTTCGTATGACCTGCGCCAGAAATTCGGCACCCTCCGATTCTTCAGCGGCACGCTGTCCATCGTGAACTTTTCCCACATCGCCGTGGGAAGATGGGGCTCGGTGCAATGTCAGGCCGCTTCAAAAATCACATACGCACAATAAACCAATTCGGAGGGAAACAGTATTTATGAATCATGAAATGTGGATTTGGACGGAACTTCTGGCGTTTGACCGCGAGAAGCCGGACTACGGAGTGGAAGAATATCTGGAACGGATCGGATTTCCGGTGAACGGAATTACGTTTCTGCTTTCCAGCATGGATTTCATCCTGCTTCACGACGGCATGGAAAAAGAGCATGTCCTTTTTCCGGACGTCTGTTCGCGTCAGGGGCATGAGGAAAACGAGGAGCGCAAACGCCAGGAGTGGACGAATTACGAGCTGCGCGGCCTGATTGCCGGACTGAAGAAACACGGGATCAAAGTGTTCTGCTCCATTTTCATCCTGAACATGCACGACCGTTACCACAAGGAATGGGGGACGGCCCATCCCGAACTCCGGATGGGCGATAAAATCCACGGGATCGACAACGCGTTTTCCATGCTGGCGCGCCTGAAAGACGGAACCCTGTTCGAAGACTTCTTTCTCGAAAGACTTTCCAAAGTCATCCCGGACTACGATTTCGACGGCTGGCACGGGCCCGACGGGCAGGGACCGGGCTGGAACCTGACGCATTCCGACAGTTCGGACCAGTTCGTTTTCCAGTTCGCGGAATATCTCGGGGACGGGGTCCTGCCCGCCGAATTCCTGCGGGAAATGGACAACTCCGAGGCGGAAATGGCGCGAAGGCTGGACTACATCTGGAAGAACTTCAACCGCGAATGGGCGGACTTCACCTCGAAACGCTGGGTTTCTCTGTGGACGAAGGCCGCCCATGCCATGCACGCCCTGGGCCGGGAAATCATGATCAACTCGCCGTTCGCCAAATCGATCTTCGAATCCATCTTTTATTTCGGGCTGGACTACCGTGCGCTCGCCGGCGTCGGAATCGACTACGTAGTCGTGGACACGGTCTCCACAAGCATGGCGCTGATTGCGGGCGAGCCGGAAAGGATTTTCGATTACCGGGGCTCGCTGGCCGAGTTCAAAGCCTGTATGCCGGACGCCAAACTGATTTTTCTCGATCCCGTCAAAGACGTGCTGGAAAACTGGGACGCCCTGCGGCACGCCCCCGCCCGGCTCGAACGGGACACGTGGCTGCTTGCCAACGAAACGATCCTCCGGCACGGAGAACTGGTCCGATGCGCCGACGGACTCCTGACCTGTGTGGGGGATGGAATCAACCGCTATGAATGGGCCCAGCTCGGGAAGATGTATGCCAACGCCTATTCGATGGAAAGCCGTGAAAGCGGGGAGATGCTCTGGCTCTGCGATCCCGGAATTTTCGATCCGCTGCGGGACGACCACCGGAAGCACGGCACATGGCCGCCCTATCACATCGTTTCGCAGCTGGTGGAAACACAGGGGCTCGACATCTCCAGCGCATGCACCCCGGAAAGCCTCGATTCCCTGGCGCGTCCGCTGTTGGTGCCAGGCTTCGATCTGCTGGGGGACTCCGTCAAACGGACACTTCTGTCCAAAAAGGGAATGCCGGTCGTGCTGATCGGAAACTTCCTCTCCGAAGCCGTGCCCTCGGACGCCGACGGCGTGTTCTGCACGCTTCATGACGGATACCGGATCGGATGCGTCATCCTGAACGGAACGGGTATTCGCATTCCGATGGAACCGGCGGAAGGACTTCCTGAATTCAGCTGGCTGGAATACAACCGTTTTGTCCGCAACCGCTGTCCGCGGATGAGCATCCCGGAAGCCTTCTGGGATGCCGCCGGCAAACTGATCCGCTCCCGTCTGCCGGAAAGCCCCCTGCGCAACGGCGGCAAAGGCATCCGCATGGCGCGGCTGAAAAACGCTTCCGGCGTCGAACAGATCGCTTTGTATTCCACGAAGGAGATCTATACGACGCCCGAATACAGTCTGCCGGAGGGCGTCCGCATCCGGAAACGGTGCGGGTTTCCCTTCTCTCCCTTCGAGAGAAGGGGCGGGCGGCTTTCCCTGCCGGATTCCCGCTGGAAAATCTGCATTCCGCCGTTTGGAATGATTCTTTTTGAAACCGATTCAACCAATGGAAACAACGACGTTTCACAAGGGAGAGAACCATGAAAATTCAACTGATGGCCGCAGGGCTTATGGTATGGCTGGGGATGTGCGTCGGACAGGAAATCCGGCTGGATACGCCGGGAGCATGGCGCAAGGGAGAAGGAAATCTTGTGAAGACGTCCGATGGTTCCCTGCGTGTGAGCGGAACCATGTTGTTCGCCGCGATGGACCCGGTGCCGGTATCGGCCCGGAAAAGTTATACGTTCCGGCTGAAGGTCCGTCAGGCGGATGGTTCGCCCGTGTCGAGCTTTTACTTCGGCCTGATCCCGCTGAACGATGAGGGTGTTTCCATTTCCATGAATACGGCGACGATCGTAAGGAAGACGGAAGGCGAACTCGCCGCCGGGGTGAATGCCGGAGACGCCGTGGTCAAAATCAAACCGGTCGAGGCAAAACGCTGGGCCGTTTATCCCGGCGGAGTGGTTTGTTTCGGCGCCCGCGACGACTTATGCGATCTGCCGAACCGTCAGGTCACTTCGCCGATGAAATCCATCGTGGATCGGAACGGCGTCCTTGAAGTCACCTTCAAATCCGACATCCAGTACAAATTTCCCGCCGGAACGAAAGTGCGAATCCAGATCGGGAGCGGCCGTTACCTCTACACCGGTTCCGCGGACAAGCTTTCCCGGGACTGGAAAGAGTACTCGGGCACGGTTCAAGGGCTCCTGCCTCCGGGAGAATGGGACGGAAAGAGCTTTCCGCACGGAACCGCGTATGCGCAGCCGTTCCTGATGGTGAACTGGAACCGGAAGGAAGCCGCCCTTGAACTCAAGGATTTGCAGTTGAAAGTGGAGCCGGCGAATGCCTCCGGTTCCGTGCAAAAGTAAGACAGAACAGCAACACGCGTCCCGGATATTTTCGGACTCCGATGCCGGATGCACGAAAACGCTTTCCGTGACACCGGATGAAAATTTTTGATTTTTTTTCATTGCGGTATTGACAATCTATCCGATTATGGTATAATATAATTAAACCAAATATCGGAAGTTATGGAAAAATCAACGAAAAAAGACCAGAAAGCCAAGCTGCGGAAGAATCTCCTGACGCTCATCAACGAGTATTCTCTGGCGGGCCGGCTTCCTTCGGAACGCGATCTGGCGGCTACCTTGGGAGTCACCCGTTATCTGCAAAGCCGGGATTTTCTTCTCGGTAAACTGATTGAAGCCGGATGTTCCCGGATTGCCTATGTTGCCATCGATTCATGTTACCGGGACTCTCTCAAACGCGCGCTTTCGTCCCTGGGGGTTGAGTGGGACGATTCCATGTGGGTCAGCAATGTGGCGGATATTGATGAAAAACTGTCGGGGATTTTCCGGGCCGCCGGACCGGATACAGAACAGTTTCTTTTCCGTCGCATCCGTACAAAAGAAGTGGAGCCGGGGAAAAACAATCAGGGTGAAGAAGTCGCCCGGCCTTGACCGGGCCGCCAGCCCTCGTTCTTTCCCCGGCACAGTTCCAAGTCCCTAAGAAAACGGATCTTAATGTCCAGCGCTTGATCCGGATTTCTTCTTCGGAAGAATTTCTTTTGTCGATACCGATACCCGGACTTCCTTCACGCAGAGCCGGGATTCTTTGTCCACCCCGAAAAACGGCCGGAAATCCGTGACGACCTCGTTTTTCGTGTCGGGAACCGGAATGGAAACGATGTAATCCGCGGATTTCTCCGTCAGCGTAATCCGGCGGTTCTGAAACACCGGTCCCCCCCGGGGGGAATCCGGGAAATGCGAATATCCGATGAGCCCGGCAAACGCCGTCCCTTTCCCGTATGCGCCGATCAATTGGATCGTGACGGTGTTGAGCGAAGAAACGGGAAAAGTCCGGGATGAAAAAAGATAGGTGAGGGCCGGCGGATCCGTGGACAGGCGCAGGCCGGCGGAAGTCGATTCGATCTTCGTATTCTTTGCAGCGGCGTTCAGCGGATACCAGTATTTGCGCACATCAAAAGACTCCGTGAATACGCTGGAAACCTCCTTCACCCCGGGAGCCCCCCCCGCAAGCCGGACACGCCCCATCCGGTAGATTCCTTCCAGATACGAATCCGTGAAGAGCGGACTCCATGACAGATTCGGAGCTTCGCATCTTGTCCGCAGGATGTTCATGAAGAAGGAGTCCCCAGAACCCGTCTTCCGGTCCGGAATGAGCCTGTCCAGCGGCAGGGCAAGGAGAAAACTCCAGTCTTTTCCGCACTCATTGGAGAGGAGCTTTGCCCCGATGTCGCTGCGCCCGGTTCTGACCACTCCGTTGACCGTCTCGCTGCGATAATTTTCCACAAGCCCGGCGGGCGTGACCAAAAGATGGTTGTAAGGCATTTGCCTCTGTGCTGCAAGGAAGATTTCCACGTTGTTACGCCACTTATCGTCAGACATCTTTCCGGAACGGATGTTTCTCTCATGAAATCCGACATACAGGAAGGAACTGTCATGAGCCATGGAAATCTCTATATCGTCATTTCCCGCCTCATTGTCCAGGGTTCTCAGCCGGACCGGCTGGCCGGGAAACACCGTCCGTGCCATTTTCGGAGAGGCCGGGTCGGCATTTCCGACCTCGGGGACAAAGCACTCCGGAGTCGGGACTTTTCGCAGGAGCTCGCGTTTCTCGAAATCCTTGCGTCCCTCCATCATCTGCCGGTGAATTGTTCTGTCGAACCATTCAAGCCGCTTTTCCGCCGGAGTTCCCTTCGCCTTCCTCTGCGCCGTCCGGAAAAGCGCATCCAGCGCGGCAAGCCGGGAAGGGGTTCCAAGGGACCAGTTCACGGCCTCCTTCTGCATGTAAAGCATATAGGCGGTGTCCGGCCGGACCGGGATCATTCCGGCATAAGAATCCGACCAGAATGCTTTGTTTATAATGGTAAAGTATTCCTTCATCTCATCGGCGGCAGGGCCGTAATACAGGGGATAGAACTCATCCAGAGCTTTTTTCCCATCGATCGAGGGATCGTCGCAAACCTTGGCCGCAAAGTACGCTTCAAGGAAATTGTACTGAACAAAAATCTCGCCGAACCAGCCCCGGATTCCGTCCTTCGCGAATTTCTTGAAAATGTCGATCGTCTGAGCCGGATAAAAAGACGGGAAGAACTTATGATAAGCGTTATGTCCGTTGGCCTCGAAGGCTGGACTCAGCATATATGTCCAGAGGAAAAGTTCTCCGTCCTTTTTCGCATAGTTTTCCAGCCAGGAGTCATAAATCTTCATCGCCTCCTCCCGGAACTTCGGATGGTAGAACCCCTGGACTCCGATGCAGAGCTGCACCGTGACGTTTTTCGCGATGGAGAGGTCGGGATACCACGGGACCCCGTATGCCAAGGTCGCGATCCCGATTTCCGGATGCTTCTTCGCGGCTTCGCCCGCAACGGAATTCACCCATGCGAAATGATAACGGACTTTTCTTTCGAGTTCGCTTTTATCCTTCCAACAGTTCATCAGCGAGGCGCAGTTTCCGCACAGGCAGATCAAGTGGTTGTCATCCTCCTGGATCATGTACGTGAACCGGCAGCCGGGAAGCTTTCTGGGAGAGAAAGGAGCCCCCTTCACCGGCTTTCCCTCATAAAAGGAAACCGCTTCCTCCGCATAATAGCGGATCGTTTCCGGATTCGTCTGGCACAGTTGCGGCGGCAAGTCCGGGTCATCCGGCCAATGCCACTTCCGAAGGCCCATCGGAGCGAACTTTCCCTGATACCCCTGCGCAAAAAGTTCGGGACGGCTCCGGATGAAAAGGTCCGCGTAGTACTTTGAGGCGGAGGGTTTCCAGTAACGGAAATAAATGCTGAAAGTGTTGTGGTTGACCTGTCCGTAAAGAATGTTGGCGCGCCAGCGCAGAAGAGTGAGGTGCTTATCCCGTGCGGAAAACCCGTGCCGCTCGCCTCCTGACCAGTTCGGATAACGCATGGCTTCCATGAAGGGATGTCGACGGATATTGTACGGCTGTACTATGAGAGTCGGGTTTTTCCGGAAAGCAATCCCCATATCTCCCGGCTGATAGAAACGTACTCCGCAACACTTCTCCAGGAAATCATAAACCGCATAAAGGGTCGAGTGCAAGTCGTATTGACAGGACGGAAAGGTTTTCTCGTCGGAATAGGAAACGGTTCCGAAATCCGGGAGATCGTTTCCGACCATGGCGATCCAGTCCAGCCCGAACTTCAATTCGTATTCTTCCCGGCTGAAACCCTTCGGATCAATTCCGGACATTTCCGTGAAGGAGGAATTCCCCACGAAGATTTTCAGCCCGGACGCCGGCAGCTTTCCTTTCAGGATTGGAAGTTCCGCTCCGGTTATAAGCTGGACGACATGCCGGAGTTCATACGCTCCCAGCTGTGCCGCCCGGGTCGGTTTTTCCGCAAGGACAATGGACGCCTCCGTTTTGCCGTCCATTACCAGCGAATAGTCCGTGGCCGAAACCGCTGAGGAAAGAATCGCCATCCAAGTCAAACACAAACGCAACATGCTGCCTCCCAAATCGTTTTTATACGGATACTTGCAGAGATCCACCCGCAGGACCTCCTGTCTCCAGCCTTGTTTTTCACATTCATTCCGCGCTTCCCGCTTCCGGACTGCTCTGGATACCGGATCACATGTTGAAATTCGGGATCAGGATATCGGAAGCAAAAACAGTGTTCAGGATTTTTCCTCCCCAATACCCCGATGCCGGAAAAGAGCCCGCCTTTCTGGATTCGGAATGACCGTCGTTGAAGAGGACAGTCGCATAAAGGCTGTGCCGGCTGAAGCACGGGGCATGCGCCACATTCTTGGCCCCCACGTATGTTTCCGGATGTTTCCCGTTTTCGATCAGCATGTATGACTGGGAGGGACTCTTCAGGTCAGAGAAACGGAGATAGTCCCGCGAGGCCCCGTTATTTTTGAGCGAATCTGCGAAAAGATATGGGTTCAGGCCGTAGTAAACATGCCTGTCGTTGTAGTCCAGAGAGAACAGCGGAGGCGGAATCAGCGGACACTGAAAAACACGGAAATAAGCGGAAGTGCTGGTCGACCCGGACCGGATATATGTGACAAGAAGATCGTTGAAATAATAAGCTTTCGCGGGATTGGAAAACCTGCCTGCCAGATGTCCTCCGTTGTCGCTTGCATAGAGGATCTGTGCTTTCCCGATTTGAATGGAGTTGTTCATGCATGAAATCTTCTGAGCGACGGCACGGGCCTTCTGCAGCGCCGGCAGCAGCAACCCCGCAAGAATGGCAATGATTGCTATAACGATCAGGAGCTCGATCAGTGTGAATGGAGACATTTGTCCGGTTTTCATTTCATTCATGGCGCAGAATCCTTTTGTTGTTGATGAAGTTCACATCGAGTTTTTCCTTAAGTTTGGGATGATCACATGGCGGAATCGCAGACTCCCCCTTGATGAATTTTGCTTCGAAAAAGCACGTAAAGTCGGAGGTATGCTGCTCCGAGCCTTTCGTGAAAAGGTATTTCAGCATGGCTTGCACCGTTTTCTCCGCCGGGACCTCCCTCAGACAGGTGAACCTTGGCGTACGCTCAAAAAGGAAACTGCCGTCTCCGTAAACAATCATCGAGATATCCTCGGGAATTCGGACACCCGCACGAAGCAGGGCGGACTCCGTAAGGATTGCCACGGACGGATCGACACAACAAAGCGCGGTCGGCAGGGTACTCCTGAGAAAATCCAGAAATTCGACCGCATTGAAATTCTTGCGGAAGACCTGCCGCGGACCGCACCGGAGTCCGTGCCGCTTCATCCCCTCCAGAAATCCCCTGTAGCGAAGAATGGTTGTCTCATGCACGCATTCGCCGCAGGCAAAGGCAATACGCCGATGCCCCAGGTCATGCAGATAATCAACCATCTTGCCCATATTCAGGACATTGTCACTGTCGACAACCGGAAAATCCAGAAACCGCTGGATCGAATCGTTGAAAATCATTTTCATTCCGTAACGCCGGGCAATCCCAGCCAACCGGGAGCAGTCCGGCTCCTTGTTACAGTAGCAGATGACATATTGAATCTGATTCGCATTGATCTCCCGGAAAATCTGCTCGAAGTCCGTGCCACAGTAGACCCTCACCCCGTATCCGGCCTGATTGACAGCCCGGATGGACTGAAACAGATAGCTCTGATAGGAATAGTTGTAAGGATTCACATCGACGGTGATGGCAGCGATCGTGGAGGTGTTGATTCCCTTGCGGATGGTGGCCGCGGAGATGTTGGTTTGATATCCCATTTCGGCGGCGATCCGCCGGACACTGGCACGAACGTCTTCGGACAGCTCGTTCATACGCGGGTCATTGCGCAGTATCCTCGAGACGGAGGACTGCTCGATATGCGCCGCTTTCGCAATGTCTTTCTGTGTTACGGACATAAATCAAAGACTCCGGATTTCTGTTTACCCATACGTATGGGATTAAAGTAATATAATCTGTTCGTTTCATTTGTCAAGGTGGTGTGTTTAAAATCAAGAATTTTTTTCACTTTCCTTGAAAAATTTTCATTAAAGAGCCGATTTTCCATTGCCATGGACCCGAGGATCAATAAAATTTTTCGCATACAGACATATTGGGCAGTCATCGTTTTTTTTCCTTTGGCAACGAGTTTATCATGAAAAGCTTTCAATTCCGGAATTTTATTCACGGTGTGCATCGCAATGAGGAAAAGATATTTTCTTGCCAGCGGGAGACCTTGTTTATTCAATATAGGGAGCGGCCGTTACCTCTACACCGGTTCCGCGCAAAAGTAAGACAGAACAGCAGCATGCGTCCCGGATATTTTCGGACTCCGATGCCGGATGCATGAAAACGCTTTCCGTGACACCGGATGAAAATTTTTGATTTTTTTTCATTGCGGTATTGACAATCTATCCGATTATGGTATAATATAATTAAACCAAATATCGGAAGTTATGGAAAAATCAACGAAAAAAGACCAGAAAGCCAAGTTGCGGAAGAATCTCCTGACGCTCATCAACGAGTATTCTCTGGCGGACCGGCTTCCTTCGGAACGCGATCTGGCGGCTACCCTGGGAGTCACCCGTTATCTGCTGCGGGACTGTCTCTCGGAATTGGACCGGGAAAATGTCATCCGGCGGGGCAAAACCCGGCAAGGCATGCAGATGATCGGGCTTCACCCGTGGACGTACCGGATCGGGATCGTCCTGTACGACGGGCGCCCTTCTCCCTGTATCGACAATCTGCCGGTGTTTCAGGGCGTCATGGATTTTTTTGACCGTCATCCGGATTATCTGCCCCAGATTCTGACTTTCAGCAACCTCGGCGACCTGTCCCTTCAGATGGAGCAGTACGAACTTTCCGGGTGCATATGGGTCATTTCGCACAGTGACTACATGATGAAGTTCGTCTCCATGCCGCAAAAAAACTTGATCCGCCATGTTTTTGCGGTTCCAGGCGGCACGGCCATCCCTTTGTGCCGATTGCCCGGCAATATGCTGTGGATCGGCCGGGAGAGCCGGGAATGCCTTCTTGCCGGGCTGATCGAAGCCGGAGCAGACCGGATCGCGTATGTCGGCATCGATTCCTCTTTCCGGAGCGCTCTTAAAAACACGCTGTCGCGCCTGGGTGCTGTCTGGGACGATTCCATGTGGGTAAACAATGTGGCGGATATTGATGAGAAACTGCCGGAAATCATCCGCGGCAAACAAATCAATGCCATCCTCTGCGACGGTCCGATCGGTTTCTATGAACATTTGCTGGAAGCGGTTTCCCGGCTGCCGCGGAACAATCGTCCGATTCTGGCGGTTTCGGACAACTGGCGGTTCCGCAAGGCGCTGATGGCTCACCCCGAATTGAACGGAATCCGTGTCCTTTGTGAATCTTTTTCCCGTGCGCGGCGCATCATGGGGGAGGCGGCCGGGGAAATGCTGGTCGAATCGCTTCGGACCGGGCGTCTTCAGGAACCGCGCAAACTGCTCAGTCAGGACATCTATTTCGCGGAATATGCGGATTTGGCAACTCTGGATTATGCCGGATCGAAGAATTTGCATGCATCGGAAAGATCATAAGAGAAAGAGGAGGGCTCAAAATGAAATCATCGAATTGGAACACGTTGGTGACAAAAAATTTCACATTGATAGAGCTTCTGATTGTAATTTCGATCATTGCGATCCTGGCCGGAATGCTTCTGCCCGCATTGAATAAAGTACGTCAAACGTCACAGAAGGTGGAATGTGCCGGAAATCTCCGACAAATCGGTTTTGCGTCTTCCATGTATTGCGATGATTATGAAAATTATATTCTGCCGGCAACACTTGCCGGATGGACAGGCCTTTCAGGCACAATTTACTGGCAAGGCGTTCTGAACGATATGTATTTCCGACAAGCGGGATTGAATTTCGCCAGTACGAAAGTCCTCACAAGCAAGAACGGCGTTTTCACCTGTCCGTCTCAATCTCTCGGGGAAGCGAAAGACTCTGCGCAAACAACACCGCAAGCATGGCGTGGGACTCATTACGGCATAAGTTATTACCTATACAGTCAAATGTGCGGACAGTCAGTGATAACCCGAAAACGCAGTCAATGCAACAAAGACAGCAGCAATCAAAAAGCCACTCCCAGCAAGGTTTATTTTTATACAGATGCCCATGGCGGAGCTACTGTTAATGCCTCTTCATATTACATGAGGCACAATTCTTCAATTAATATAGCCTTCCTTGATGGTCATGTCTCAAATACTGCGCGCAGTCAAATAGCTCAATCCAATTATTCCGAAGAATGGCAGCAGAATCGTTGATATGCATGATCCGGAAAAGAATTATTCGACGGCAATCCAATGAAGGCAGCAATTTTTTTGACACAACGATTGAGAAATTGGCAATAAAAACAAATTTGAAAACAGAAAAGTTTTCATTCAAGGAGAACGTGATGATATTTTTGCAAAAAAGAAAAATATGGCGAATCGCGGTTGTACTTTGTTGTTCATTCACCGTTTCAGCTTTTGAAATAGCGAAAGACAGAGGAAATATTATAGTCGTTGAACGAGAAAATCCCAGAGATCCCGGAAGTATCAGTTGCAGCCGTGCCGCAAATGAACTGGCACAATATTTGAAACAGATTACAGGAACTGAAATTCCCGTAAGGCACAATGTCGAAGAAAAAGATATCCAAAAAGGCGGAATCATCTTTATCGGCCCCTCGTTTGCGAATGACACCGATCCCCTATCTCCCGGAGAATATCGTATTAAAACGAAAAACGGCAACTTGCACCTCTATGGAAACGATAGTAAATACGGTCTTGACCTGAATAAATCACTATCCGGTGAAACGGGTACACAATACGCCGTTTATGCCTTTCTGATGAAATTTGGAGGGGTACGCTGGTTATGGCCGGGAAAATATGGAACAGTCATACCGGCTAAAGCAGCCATTGTCCTTCAGGATGTCAACATTTCTGATGCACCTAAATCATTTGTAAGGCAACTGAAGGTTTTTAGTGACCTGCGGGGGAAAAATAGTAATGGAAAGTATGTTTACTACGTTGGCAAGCATCACAATGAATTCAACGAGTACTGCCGTCATCTGTTTTGTGGTTCTTCCCGTAGAATAATCGGCGGGCATTATGGAGACGCTTATCTAAGCCGCAATGAATTTGACGCCCATCCGGAATATATGTCCATGATAGAAGGGAAACGCAAGAAATGGTTTAACTCCAAAGGTATTTCCTGGCAATGGGCCGGCCAATATTGTGTTTCCAATCCGGAAGTTCAGCAGAAATTTGCAGATAATATAGTTGCCAAAGCCGCCGCAATGTCAACAACATCCCCTATATTCAATCTTACTCCGAATGACGGCGGCCTTTTCTGCATGTGCCCTGAATGCAAGAAAATGGATGGAAACATCCTCCCCTGGATAGATGATTTCAACGGGCATATCAAAGGGCGGAAATATAATGAAAAAGCCGGATGGGCGTCTAATCTTTCGGAACGGATATGGAAATTTAATCAAATCGTAGCCAAAAAAGTAATGGAGAAAAATCCTGATATCATGTTGACTTGCCTGGCATATATAATGTATTACCAGCCGCCTGAAACGATAGAACACCTTCCGGATAATCTAATGGTCATGATTGCAGATGGCGGGCCTGGACTTCAAAATGGAACGCCTGATGAATATGAGAAACAGTTGGCTGTTTTTCGCGCCTGGCATAAAAAGTGCAGATATCTTGGTTATTATGGATATTTCTATAACTGTATAGGCTCGCGGGCCCATACGATTGGAAGGATGATGAAGGATTTACAGAAAAACGGAGTAGTATCCTACCGTATAGAACCGGAGCAGACCTTCGGGGCAAAGTGGCTTGACTACGTGCTGTTCTGCAAAGGCATGTGGAATGCGGAGTTCGACGTGGATGCCGTTATCGATGATTATCTTTCCGCCGCTTACGGCCCGGCAAAAGAGATTATGAGAAAATATCATGCACTTTCGGAGGCAACATTGGAAAAATATAACTCGATAAACATGAAAAAAACCGATGATGTGATTAATAATTGGACACCGGAAGTCAGGAGGGCGCTTTCTGTTTACCTCAATGAAGCGCTTAAGTTAACCAAGAACACCGAATATGAAAATCGTATAGAATTCATCAAGCGCGGCTGGGAGTTCCTTGACAGCTATGCAGAGTTTATTGGTGCGATGAAAAGAATAAAAGAAATGGGATTTGCCGTGCCGGATTCCATAACAGCAGGGAAAAATATTACTGTTTCACTGGAAGAGGCGTCTAAAGAAATCCGCTATGCAATGAACCAGTGGCAGCGGTTTCAACGGGTGATGAAGAACAATGAAGCGGATGAGGCATTTGCAGTACCTTATTATTCGACCGGCGGGTGGGGATATTACAATCCGGCAGCCTCCCTGGGAATAACAATTGAGAATCATTATAAGGCTTTTAATTCTGAGAATAGTATTGCTTTGCCGGTAAACTGGCATTTTAAGGCCGATCCGGCAAATAAGGGGATAAAGGATCAATGGTTTTCACCGGAAACACCATCAAAAGACTGGGAATTAATCCGTACCGATACCTGCTGGGAGAAACAGGGATACGGCAAAGACAAATATCCCGGCAATGGGGCGGATGGGTATAATGGAGCGGCGTGGTATCGTATAGATGTTGATATTCCGGCAACAAAAAGAGGGGCAAAAGTCTTTCTTGAACTTGGCGCCGTGGATGAAAGTTTTACCGCCTATGTAAATGGCACGGAAGTCAAAACGTTTGAGTATGATAAACAGACAGACAAAGCGGCATGGGAAAAACCACATACGTTTGAGATCACCGGCGCGGTTGAGTTCGGTAAGAAAAACCTGATAGCGGTTGAAGTCAGAGATAAAGCCGGAAATGGTGGAATATGGAAACCATGTTTCATCCATTTCAAGCCATCTGATGATAAACGAAGCCCTTCTGCGATAAACCTGGACTTTACCGGTACCGGGGAATGGAAGTGGGGTATCGCACATAAAGGTAACATGATATATTTCATTAAAGACAATACGTTGTTGACAGATGGCCAAGATACGAAAGACATTCTTATCTTGAACAACTCCGCCATGTCACGAAATACTCTGACTTTCAAGAATGGCGAAAAATACATATTCTCTTTTGATGTCCGCCGGGAAGGCCCGCAACCGCCGGCTGGGAAATTTACAATGGCCGTGCGCCTTATCGTCCAGGGAAAAGAATTGACGGAATCGAAAGCCATCTGGCATACTTTGGTGTTCAGCAACACCGAATTTGCGCGTAAGCAGATTATTCTGGCGCCATCTGACAAAAAAGCAGAAAACGGCAATGTCAGTATCTTTATTTACGGCCCCGGAAAAACGGAACTCAGAAATATTACTCTGTTAAAATCTTTATAACAGAAAAACTGGGGGCAAACTCAAATCATAACGCCGAAGCGGGAAAGATAAAACGTTTACAGGAATACTTTGGTTTTCCCCGAAAACTTTTGACTTCTGATAAATTTATGGAAGAATTCCGTAATCTCCAACATTGGAAGAAGGGCGACGCGTCCGAGGAGCATCTCCATGACTGCATGGAAGTCATGTATGTTCTTTCCGGGAGCGGCATCAATTTCGTCAACAGCGTTTCCTACCCGATCATCGCCGGAGACCTTTACATCATCAACCAGTCATTGAGCCATTCCTTCTTTGCCGCGGAAAATCTGGTATTCTACAATTTGATTTTTTCCTTCGGACTCTTTTCCGGACGCGAATTGCAGCTTTTCCGGAAGGTGGACGGCTTCGATTCCCTTTTCCATCCGGGAGGCAACAGGGCTTCTCCGGAGAATTCCATCAGCAAACTTTTCCTTCCTCCGCCGTTTTCAGGCCATCTCAAAAAGCTTTTCGATTCCATCTGCCATGAAACGAGCACCTCCCGTCCGGCGGCGACCCTGAACGGAAAAGCCCGCCTGATCCTGCTTCTCAACGAGATTTGTTCCTGCTGCCGCGAACTGAAGGACCGGAAAATGCAAATTCCGTCGCTGAGCGGTTCGCACGACTCCCTTACAAGGATGCTCGACTACATCAACTTTAGTATCTTACTCATATTATAAATTCCTGATTTCCAAAGGAAATAATAAATAATCTACTAAATTAGTATGATTTATTCCACACCGCCGTTTTGAATATATCGAAGAAAGATTTTTCCCCCGGGTATTTGCCGCATTGAAATTTTTGGGGTATGCCCGGGTTCGTCCTGCCGCCGGAATTTTCCGCCTTGAAATATTGCTTTTATGGATTATAGTTTATCGTTCCGTATAAACTTTTAAAAGCAAGGTGCTTCTCATGGAATTGCATACGGAAAAGCTGAAGGCCGTCCGCAAGCGCAAAAAAATCACCGCCGGGGAACTGGCCGGGAAAATGGGCATCTCCAGAATGACGCTGGGCGCATGGGAAAACGGCAAAAGAATTCCCTCCGAGGCGAAAATCAGAATGCTGGCAAAGGTTCTGGAGATTCCGGCCGATGAAATTTCCGATTTGACGCCGGACAAAACCGTTTCGGACATCGACCTTGCATCGTTTGCTTCCAGCATCCGTTCGGTTCTCTCCGGCTATAAGAAAAAAAACCTCCCCCGGCAAACCGATCTGATCGCCGACATCATGGGCGTGATGAAAGAACTCTCCGACGCCAGACTGATTATCGGGGCGATGATTTCTTCGCTGCCCTCGATTTTTTACATCAAGGGGACCGATCTGAAGTATATCGCGGTCAGCGAAGCCTTTTTAAAAAACTTGTCGTTGAATAAAGATTACGATGTCATCGGGAAAAACGATTTTGATTTTTTTCCGGAGAACGAGGCGAAAATCAACGATGAAATGGACCGGAAGGTGATGTCCGACGGGAAGAGCATCCTGAATATCGAAGGGTACATTCCCGGCAACCGCAAAGCCAAATGGGGCATTATGTCGAAAATCCCCGTTCTGGACGCCGAGGGGAAGATCGAAGGGCTGGTCGGCTGCTTTGTGGATATCACCGAGCACAAGAAGGCGGAGGCCAAATACAACCGCATCGTCAATCTGTCCCCCAATCCGGTCTGCGTGCTCGGGACGGACGGTTGTTTTAAATTCGTCAATCCCGCCTGGGAAAAGGTGTTGGGCCATACCCGCGAAGCGCTGCTGGCAAAGCCGCTTCTCTCCATGATTCATCCGGATGATCACGCCCGGATCAATGCCGAAATGGCCAGGCTTGCCGAAGGGGAGCTGTCGTTGGACTTTGAGTGCCGCCATCTCCACCGGGACGGGTCCACCCGCTGTTTTCGCTGGACGGCGACCTCCATCCCCCAGGAGAAATTGATTTATTGCATCGCGGCAGACACCACCGGGCGCCGGCAGATCGAGGAGTCGCTGCGGGTGCATCAGACCGAGCTGGAAATCCAGAACGAGGAGCTGCGCCGGATTCAGACCGAGCTGGAAGCCGGACGAGTGCGCTATTTCGAACTCTACGATCTGGCCCCGGTGGGCTTTTGCACCTTGAGCGAAAAAGGGCTGATTCTGGAAGCCAACATCGCCGCCGCCACCCTGTTCGGCGTGCTGCGGGAAAAACTGATCAAGCGTCCGTTCACCGGCTTTGTTCTCCCCGAAGACCAGGACAGCTGCTGCCTCAAACGCAAGGCGCTGGCGGCGACCAGCCTGGAGCAGAACTGGAACATGCGGATGCAGCGTGCCGACGGTTCCTCCTTCTGGGCGCATATCCAGGCGAAACCGATGCGGAACGGCGAGTGCATGATCGCACTCCATGACCTCTCCGGGCGCAAGGAACTGGAGTCAACAACGCTGGTCCGTACATGAAAAAAGCGATCCGGTTCCGGCCGCATGGGAGCCTTTTCCGTTGGAACCGCTCTTCTGGAAAAATCAAATATTTTTCTTAAAATGATAAACTATGGATCTTGAAATGAAAAATTTTGAGGTTTATGGAGGCTTTTGGATGTTTTGTCTGAAATAACGGATATATTACTGCTATGAAGTCGGGAACAGAAGGGGGGTTGTCGCCGGTTCTCCCGAACCCGGGCATATGAATTCATGCGGGCATGAAAGGCGGGTGCCTGATGGCCCGAAGGGCGGCAAATGACAGTTGGCGGTGAATGATTCCGATGACGCGTGCCGGCATGAACATGATGAGACCGTGCCGTGACCGGGAATCATCATCCCGAACCGAAGTCAGCGTTACTGGCTCGGCCAAGTGTCGTTTGGCTCCATACCATATGGAATTTTATCAATAGAAGGAGGCGGGGTATGTTGTACACAATCGCTGTCGTTTTGATTCTGCTCTGGTTGCTGGGGATCGTTTCCTCCTATACGCTCCATGGTTTCATCCATCTCCTGCTCGTCATCGCTATTATCGTTGTCCTTGTGCGTATTATCAAGGGACACAAGCCACTTTAACTTGCGTTGACGGGGCACCATTCATTCGAGCAACGAACGGAGCCGCTCGTAAAAACCATTTGAGACGATTGAAAATTTTGTGATTGCGGATCATTTCCAAACACAGAATTATAAGGGAGCCGCTTATTGCAAAGATGCGTAAGCCGTAAGAAAAAAGAACCCCCGAACTTCAAAAAAAGGAGACCTGTTTATGAAGATCAACATCTTGATTGTGGCGGGAAGTGCGGCGTTGATCGGAGCCGTATTATTGGTCGGTTGTGATCAAAATGAAGACACGGAAAAGAAAACGGAGACTACCATGAATAATGCAGCGAAAAAGACAGCAGATGCCGCAAAGACAGCGGCGGAAAAGACCAAAGATGCCGCAAAGACAGCGGCGGAAAAAACCGCAGATGCTGCAAAAACAGCGGCGGAAAAGACCGCAGATGCCGCAAAGACAGCGGCAGAAAAGACCGCAGATGCTGCAAAAACAGCGGCGGAAAAAACTTCTGATGCCGCAAAAACAGTGGCAGAAGCGACAAAAAACGCAACCGGGAAAGCGGTCGAAAAAACCGGAAAGACGATCGAGAAAACCGGTGAGAATATGCAGAAATAGTTTTCCCGGTTCGAAAATTCAATGATCCGCTGAAATATTCAGCAATGAACCGGAGTTGGTTTCGGATCAACCGATTATGAAAAAGGAAGATGGGGGAAGGAAAAATCTTTTTTAGGGGGGGATTTTCCCTTTTCACATTCTTCCTTTTAACCTGTTTGAGCTGTCCAAAAAAGCAATTCCCATATATCTGAAGTTTGCTTCAAAGCGGAAGCTTGACTTTTGAAATTTCAGAGTTATTATATTATCGGGGATCGATATGAAGCTGAACATGAACGCAACCAGGGGAGGTTATCATGCAACTGTTTTCAGAAATCTGGAAAATGATCGTGGAAAGCAATGTGCTGAATCTTGTTTATGCACTTCTGCTGTTCCTCGCCGGCTGGCTGGTGTCCATGTGGATAGCCAGCCGACTCGCGGCTCTCATGAAACACTGGGGAATCGGTCAAAAAATCTCAAAATACGTACCCGGAGACAAGCCTGAATTCGGCTTGCGCATCGAGACCGTGATCAGCCGTGTAGTCTTTTTCATCCTTCTGCTGCTCACGATTCTCGGGTGCATGAGCGTGCTGAACCTGACGGAAGCGGTGCAGCCGATCCGCACGTTAATGGACACGGTCTTCGGGTATGTTGCGAACGTCATCGGAGCAATCCTCCTCGCAATCATCGCGTGGATCGTGGCCTCCGTACTCAGCTATTTCGCCGGGGTCGCTGTAAACACACTCAAGATTGATGAAAAACTTTCCCCCGCCCTGCCGGAGAAAGACGGCAGGAAACCGGCGGTCAGCACCGTCACAGCCACCACGATCTACTACGTCGTCCTGCTCTTGTTCATCCCGGCGATTCTGCGCACCCTCAAAATCGCAGGCATCACCGATCCGCTGGAAAGGATGTTCGAGAAATTCCTGATTTTCATCCCGAACATCGTGGCATCCGTCGTGATTCTGGTCATCGGCCTGTTCATCGCCGGCATCATCCGGAAAGCCGTCAGCGGACTCCTTTTCGCGGTCAAACTGGATGAACTCGGAGAAAAGGCCGGATGCAAAAACGTCTTCGGTGAAAAGGGACTCTCCCAGCTTCTCGGCATCATTGCCTATGTGCTTGTGGCGATTCCTGTCGTGATCTCCGCCCTCACAGCGCTCAAAATCGACGCCCTTTCCAACACGGTCTCCAGCTTCTTCAATCAGATTCTCAACGCCACGGGCAACATCCTCGGCGCGGCAATTCTGATTTTCGCCGCATTCATCGCGGGCGGCATTGTGAGCGGGCTCGTGGCACAGCTTCTGGACGCCTTGGGGTTCAATAAGCTTATCGGCCTCATCCTCACCAAATGGAAAAGTGATTCGAAGGTCACGCCCGCGCAGGTTGTCGGCAAGCTCACGATGATCGTGATCATGCTCTTTGCCGCACTCGCCGCGTGCAACATCCTCGGATTCACTTCGCTGGCGGAGCTCATCACCACGTTCATGAAATTCGGCGGAAACGTCCTTATCGGCATTGTCGTGCTGTTGATCGGCATCTTCCTTTCGAATGTGGCGGCAGACGCCGTCAACGAGGGAAACAATGCGGCGGTCCTTTCTCTGATCGTCCGGGTCGCAGTTCTTGTCTTCACCGGTGCGATTGCCCTCAATACCATGAACATCGGCGGGGATATCGTGAAGATCGCCTTCATGCTGGTTCTGGGCACATTTGCAGTGGCGGCTGCCATCGCATTCGGCATCGGCGGACGCGATATTGCGGCGCGCAAGCTCGAAGAGTGGAACGACAAATTCTTCAAGAAATAAGCTCGAGAAACCCGTTGTTTCAACACACCCCGCCCTGGATTTTTCCGGGACGGGGTTTTTGTTCCGGCGTTTCATGCGGGTGAAAGTGAAACCCGGGACGGATGCAAAAATCATGAGACGCGGAGAAGGGAAAACCTTTCAGGAAAAAGCCTTTCTCCGGAGAGCGGCGCTTCCGGCTCAACGAATGAACAGGATCTCTTCCACCGGACGCCGTTCGGAAAGAGCCACCTTGTTTTCCTCCTTGAAATGGCCCAGGGCGATGAAAAACAGAATTTCGTGGGCTTCGTCGATCTCCAGGATGCGGCGCACTTCGGCATCCCGTTCCGGGACGACCGACCAGTTGAGCACGCATGTGGCGATTCCGAGGTAATTCAGCGCATAGAGCAGCGACATGGCGAACATTCCGCCTTCCGTCCACATCTGATGACGTTCCCCCGCCTCGGAGAATACCCGCGTGTCGGCGGCAGCCAGAAGCAGTTTGTCGACGGAACTGCCGAAGGCATGGAAACCGGGCAGCAGTCCGCAGACCTTCCGGATCCGTTCGGGATCGATGACCGCGTAGACGCGCCCTGGTTGCCGGTTGCAGCTGGACGGCGTCCGGCGGGCCAGCGAGACAGCGTCCCGGATTGCTTCCATGGAAACCGGCTCGCTGCTGAAATCACGGATGCTGACCCGGCTTTCGGCCAGCTTCCGGAAGTCGCCGCGGGCGGCCTCCAGCAGTTCCCCGCATTTCCGCACCGTCGTTCCGCCGTGGCCGGGACCGGGGAGCGTGAAGGTTTCCAGTTCCTTCGGCAGCGCGGTCCCGCACTTCTTCTGGAACTCGACATAGTGGAACAGGATTCCGATGGAGAGCTGATATTCGAATTGGTCGAGCCGGTCCGGGCAGGAAGCCTCGTATCCGCGCAGAAGCCTCAGCAGCATTCTGGCCTTTCCGATCCCGAATCCGGGACGGAGCGGGTTCATGGCAAGGCTTTTTTCCAGACCATGTGCAATGGCCGCCAGGCGGGCTCCCTGCTGTTCGGCGGAGCCGCCGGAAGGCGGAGTGGAAAAACGGATATATCTCCCGAGATCGTGGCGGAACGCACGGCGGATCACCCGGTGGAGACGAAACCGGGTAAAGGTGTCCGACAGCCAATGCTTGAGTGTTCTCATCTCCATGATCTTCGTGGAAATCCCGTCACAACGTGCATGAAATTCTGTTTTTTTCAGTCGTTGCGGACGGAGAGAACATGTTTCCGACAATGCTTTTTCAGCGGCTGAAATGGTAAGGCATAAAATAGCACGCGATTCGCGTTTTTCAAGTCGTGTTTGCCTCTTCCGGATGATGTTTCCGCTTGGTTCCGGATGCCGACCGGACGGTTGGCGGAAGCCGGCAGATAGCAGGCAAGCTCGATGCGTTTCCGAATCAGAAACCGGATCGATGCGTCCGGCCCGGAACTGGAATTCAAACGGCTTTCCTGCGACGGGGAATATTCCTGCCGTTTCGCGGGAGAAGATTTTCCGCGTGGACCAGATATGGTTCAAAGCGTGTTTCCAGGACGCCGGAGTTCTTCTTCTCAATCACTTCGAGGAGAAGCGAGGCGGCGGCTTTGCCCAGTTCCTCCTTGTACTGGTTGACCGTCGGCGGAACGGGCGAAAGCAAGTTCACGAAGTCCATATTGTCGTAGCCGACCACCGCCAGATCGTCCGGGATGATGCATTTCAGCGCGTTCGCCCGCTGATAAAGTGCCAGCGCAATGTAATCGGTATGACAGATCGCCGCCGTGAAATTCTTTCTTTTTTTCAGGAACGATTCCGCATCCGGAAAGTAGGCGGGGGTCCGTCCGTTTTTGCGCGTGAGTTCATCGTAGGCGCGGCTCCGGAGCGAACCCGGCCCGGAGGCTCCGACGTAGGCGATTTTCGTGTGTCCGGCCTTCAGGACTCCTTCCATGGCGGCGTGTCCGCCGGCATAGTCGTCGTTCCATGCGCAGGAGACTCCCTCGATTTTGGAATTGAGCGTGACAAGCGGGTGTTTCCGGGCGAATTTCCGGATCTCGTCCGCCGTGCCGCCGACGGGCGCGGCGATGATGCCGTCGACTCCCTGGTTTTCCATGAAACGCAGGGCTTTTTTCTGTCGTTCGGGGTCCTGTTTCGTGACGGAGAGAAGCAGATGATAGCCCCGTTCGGAAAGAGCGTCTTCGAGCGCGCTCAGGATTTTGAGCCAGAAGGAATTCGCAATGTTGTCCGAAATCAGGACTCCGGCCAGGAAAGTCTTTTTGGAAGCGATCGCGCGGGCGTGGAGATTCGGCGTGAAGTTGTGTTTGCGCATGACTTTGCCAATCCGTTCGCAGGTGGCGTCCGAAAGCTTGAACTGCTTCGCCTTGCCGTTGAGATACATCGAGGCCGCCGTGAGCGAGATGCCCGCCTCGGCGGCGATTTCCTTCAGGGTGAGTCTCTTATTCATGCGCATCGATTTTCTTCATCTCGCCGATACAGAAATACAGTGCGCGCGGCAGGTGGAAAAAGCTTTTCCACTTGCCGCCCTTGAGCGTGTGCGTGGGAACGCCCGCACGATCGAGATAGGCGAACCATTCGGGATGCTCCCGGTCGCGGAAATGCGTCCAGGAATAGGCGTCGACTTCGCGGAAACGGTCCAGGAAATAGCCGTCTCCGGTCAGGCGGCAGGCGTAGAGGGCGGCGATGAGCGCCTCGCAGTGCGGCCACCAGAGCTTCATGTCCCATTGCAGTTCGATATGCGGCTTGCCCAGCGCGTCCATGAAGTAGAACAACCCGCCTTGCTCGCGGTCGGTTCCGAACTCGAAAATGCCCCGGATGATCTCCGCCCCCTTCCGGATCAGATCGGGACGGTTTTTCCGTTCCGCGTATTGAAGCACGAACCACATCGATTCGAGGCCGTGTCCGGGGTTGACGAAGCGGCCCTCGCACGAATCGAGATCGAAAGAACCGTCCGCATTGATGTTTTCAAACAGGATTTTCCGTTCCGGATTCCAGAACCGTTCGAGGACGGTGTTGACCGCGTTGTCGGCGTCCTTCTCATATTCCTCCGACCCGAGCATTTCTTTCATGACGGCGCCCAGATTCGCCAGCATCATGAAGTGTCCGAGGGAAAGACGCTTCGGTTTGCCGGGGAGCGATTTCTCCCAGCGGCCCTTGGGGGCGTCCATCCGGCGGAGGTAGCTTTTCATGGCCGAATCGGCCTCCTCGCGATACCGCTTTTCGCCGGTCGCCTTGAAGAGCGCCGCCGCGCCCATCGCCGCGAAACAGTCTGAAAAAATGTTATAGGGGGCGACGGACGGTTCGCCCTTGCGGTTCAGCGCGAAATAATAGGTGCCGTCGAGAGACTTCCCGTATTTCGTAAGGAAATCGAAGCCCTGCGCGGCGATCGGGAGGAAGGTTTCCTTCCGGTAGGGACTCATGGCGAAGAGCGCGAACATATAGACGATCCGCCACTGCATCCACATATACTTTTCTGTATCATAGATGGAACCATCACGCTCAAGAGAGGTAAAATATCCGCCGAATTTGTGATCTACACAATGATTTTCCCAGAAGGGAATGATGCGGTTGACCAGCTCGTCTTCGTAGCGGAGGATGTCTTTTTTGAAGAGCTCCATTTTTCAGTCTCCGGCAAGGTTGGATTTCTGGAGGGCGAAAGCGACGGCCCACGCGATGGGAGCGTTGGTCCAGCCCGTGTAAATGCTGTTGGCGCCGCCTTCGAAACGGTCGCCGCCGCCCCATTTTCCGGTCTCCAGGTCGAACATGCCGCGCCAGCATCCGTAGAGATGTTTTTTCCGGGTCCGGTCCTGAATTTTGAGCAGGAGCGAGAGCATTTTTTCCAGCGGCGTGCTGTAACGGTCATCCAGCGCGGCCATGTTCTGAAGGCCGAGCACGGCCCAGTTGAGCGTGTAGATCGTATCCGCCAGCCCCTTGCCCGACGGCGCTTCGCAATGTTCCGACGGCAGGCTTCCAGTTTCGGGATTCATCGCGCCGACGATCCGGTCGGCAAAAAGCCGGGCGCATTTCAGGCTCGCTTCGTCCTTCATGGCGCGATACGCCGCGGTGCATCCCATCAGCGCATAACCGAACTCGCTCACGGTCAGCGCCGCGCCTTTTTCGGAGAGAAAACGGTTGTAGGAATCGACCACGGCGCGGTATTCCGGTTTGGGGTTGAACTTGTAAGCTTCCGCCAGCGCCATGCAGACGAGTGAACCCCAATGCGGCAGTTTCGTGTTTCCGAGCCAGGAGAACGACAGCTCTTTTTCACCCTGATTTTTGAAGTAGCGAGGGAACGCGTCCGCCATGAGGTCCGCCAGCAGGAGCGCCCATTTTTTCATCTCGAAACGACGGTCCAGCTTCGGATATTTCCGGGCGATTTTCAGGGCGAGTGCGACCATCCACGAGTCGTCGTCGAAATAGATGTTGTGCGTCCGCTTGATGTGGCTCCAGTCCCAGGTTCCGATCATGCTTTTATCTCCATCCCCGAAACGGTTCAGGAGTCCGCTGCGGAAATAGAGGAAGGCAAGGATGTTTTCCGCCGTGTCGTAAAAAGCCTGATCCCCGAAAATCTCATGGAGTTTCAGGAAGAGGAAAGCGGTTTCCAGATTGCAGTCGGCGCGGCGCTGTTCCACGATGCAGTGGTCCTTGAAAGGAGTCCATGCCGGGAATGAACGCAGCGTCTTTTCGCAGGTTTCGTTGCCGTGCGTGAGCAGGACGCGTTCCGCCACGCCCCACGAGCCGTCCGCGGGAAGCATTACGCCGGAATTCCGGAACCATTGCGCGGTCATCCGCAGGCTTTCCTTCAAAGTTTTCGAAGCAATCATCTTATAGCACCTGTTGTTTTGTTGGTAAAATAACTAAAGCGATTTAGTTCTAAAATAGCATTGTTTCCGGAAAATGCAAACGGAAATTTCAATCCCGGGGCGGACGGAGTCTTTTTTCAGGAAGAGGGAGAAGAAAACAGTCTCTTTTCAAAAGAATGTTTTCTTCTCCCCGGTTTCCCTTCTTTTTGCGGAAGGCATGCTCTATCTGGATTTTTCGAGGTTCTCCAGGAACTGCTGTTCCGTGGCCGCGCCGCCGACGCCGCGCAGAATGACCGTGAAATTCACGGATTCGCCGGGTTTGATGGTCAGCGGGGTGTTGGCTTCGGGATCATTGAAGACTTTTCCGTAAAAGCTGCGCGGGAATTCCAGCGTGTAGACTTTTCCTTCGCCCTTGTGGTCGCCTTTCGAGTTGAACCAGACATAGGCGTGGGTTGTCGCCGGGCCTCCGAGGATGAGGAGTCCGGTTTTCAGTGCCGGGTCGAAGGTTCCCATCCAGGGAGCCGTCAGTTTCACGGAGCGCCGTTCATAAGAGGCCGGTTTCGAGGAGGCGAAGCAGGTTTCCTGAAGACGGTCCGCCTCTTTTACGGGAAGGATGATCCGGTCGTTTTCCTGTGCGTTTTTCGCATTGCCCACGGCCGGCATGAACCGTCCGCGCCACACGAGCTGGTAGTGTTCGGGGTCGTCGGATTCCGTTCCTTTTGGCAGGGTGTTCGTGATTTCATAGTCCATTCTCAAGTCTTCCGATCCGACCCGCATCGAAAGGGTCCGGCGGAAGCGGAACGGCGTATCCGGGATACGGGTCTCGAAGGAGAGCGCGGCCCGGTCCGGTTTGAGTTCCAGGAAGCGGACATCCCAATCCACGAACGAGACCGGCCAAAGTTCGCCGCCTCCGGCATCCTCGTACCCTCCGTAACCGTGCAGTTTTGTAACCATGTCCTTCGTGACTTTCCGGGCGGAACGCTCTGCCGGAGAAAGGGAATTTTCGAAGGTTCCGGGAGCCAGACATTCCACGCCGCGGACTTTGAACGAGATGACGCGTCCGCCTGTTTCCATGACGGTTGCGCGGATAACGCCGTTGTCCAGAAGGAAGGAGGGATGCTCCTCATAGTCGGCGGGCGTGACCGTGACCCGGAAGTCCTTCATGCTTCCGGCCTTTGCCGCGTCCTTGCAGAGTTCCAGATAATATTCGGCGCGTTCGAACTGGTTGCGGAGGAAGACGTTTTTCGCGCGTTCGTACATTCCTTTTTCCAACGCATTGACGAAATTCTTTTCTCCGGCAAGGGATTTAGCCACAATCTCGTATTTGACGGCTTCGATCCGTTTTTTCGCTTCGGAGCGTTCCGCGGAGGTGTAGATTTTCTGTCGTTCAATCCGGGACAGGAATTCCTTGACCGGGGCGGCGTTCACTCCGCTTTCCTCGCATTTTGCAAGCAGTCCGCGCAGCTCTTTCAACTGAGGGTCGGGCTTCCGATCGTAGGTCCGGATCAGTTCTTTTTCCTTTCCGTTCCGGACGACCCGGACGGCAACCTTGTTTTCCCCCAGTTTTCCGAGCACGAAAGGAATGTCCAGGCGTTTGTCCGGACCGATCTTTCCCGCTTCTTTTCCATCGAGGAAGACGGACGCACCGCCGGGACCGGAAACATGGAAGCGCACCTCGGAAAGTTCCGTGGAAGCATTGTCCGGCGGGGTGGACGTGAGCACGACGGGGGGTTCGCGGTCCAGCGATTCGATTTCATCGGCGATGCGGTCGCGGAGGGCATACAGCAGGTGCGGATCGTTTTTATATCCGAACGGGGCGTCCGGAATCAGCGCATGAAGGATTTCCTTCACCCGGAGACTTCCCTGTCCGGGGAAGAGGGAATCGATTTTCTTTTCCAGAATGCGCATGTAGTCGAAATCGTCGATGCTTTCCCGGATCTGGGCGGAACGGAGGGAAGGAATCAGGCCTTCTCCCTCTTTTCGGGGAGGATAGAAAATGGTGGCTCCGCCGCAGGCGTGTGTCTTGTCCAGATCGGTCCACGGATTGACGCCTTTGGGGAAGATGATTGTGTTCCAGAGAAGACCGCCGTTGCCGTCCGCGGAATAAATCTGCCATGGATACAGACGGCTGCGGATGTATTCATGGGAATCGATCCTAACCACCCAGTTGTAATACCAGATGTCACGCCCGGCGGCCCGTTCGGCCTTCTGGAGCTCGGGATGAAGAAAACCGGGCGCAAATGGAACGCACCAGGTATGCACGTATCCGATGTCGCGGGTGACATGTTTCGGGATGAAGATTTTCAGGTCCGGCGCGGCCTTGTGAAGTTCATTGGTGATTCTGGACAGGACCGCGTGCACTTTTGCGGGCGGCTCGTCGTACAGATACGCATAAAAATCGACGTCCGGAAATGTTTTCTTCACATGGTCCGTGAACTGTTTTGCAAACTCCCCGGCGTAGCGGAGTCCTTCCGGGGAATCCCATTCGAAATTGCCGAAAGGACTTTTCCGCGGCTTGTCGCGGTTCGTTCCGCCCCACCAGCCGCTATTGTCTCCCATCATCGTGAAAACGGGCGCGGGAATGCTTTGCATGCCATATTGTTCATGCCATTTCCGGACGCGGTCGTCGAACACGGTCCAGTCGGTGATGGTCAGCCTGTCGTTTTCGATCTTCCACTTCGGAGACGGCGGCCACTGCGCCTGGTTTCCGGTCATGCGGTGTTCCTGAAGAATGCGTTGGAGGTCGTCCGCGATTTCGGCGTGCGGACGTTGGTCGATTTCCTTCCAGGCGGCGAACGGCTGGGCGTAAAAATACGTTTTGAGGGAAGGAATATCCGGCAAGACGAAATTACGCACACGGACGTTCAGCGGGATGCTTCCCAGTTCGCCGGAGCTGTCCATGATCCGGACGCTTCCCCGGTAAAGACCGCCTTTCCGGTCCTTTGGCACCTGAACGGTTACATAAAACGGAAGATTCTTTCCCGGCTCGGCGTCGGCCGACACCTCCGGCAGAAGGGGATCGGCGTTCCATCCTTTGAGGGACGGATTGTCCGGATTTTTCAGGAAAATGAAACCGACAATCTTATACGACAGTGCCGAAGCCGGAATGATCCCCTGTTCCCCTTTCAAATCCGTAAAAGAAAGACGCACCCCCGACAGTTTCTTCTGCGAAGTCACGACCAGCTGGAACGGTTCGGACTCGTTGGCCGCGGCGGAGAGCTCCACCTCTTTCGCGGTCCGGAGCCCCTCCGGTATCCCGTCGGCGGGAACTTTCAGATACGGCGCTTCCTTCCATAGTGTGAGTGTTTCGTTGTTCATCAGCACCGACGCCCCGGCGTCGCGGCCGGCAATGGACTTCTCCTTCACGATTCCGTAATAAATATCGTCCAGCCAGACCTGCATTTTTCCGACCAGCCAGAGGGTGATCGTGATGCGGGCCGTTCCGGCGGGCGGATAAAATTCGAGTTTCATTTCATGCCACTTGCCGGGCGCGGCATCCCCCTCGGGGAACAGGTAGCGGATTACTTTATTGTTCTCATCCCAGAAAGTGACGCGGCCGGCAATGCGCACTTTGCCTTCGCCGGAGCCGATGAAATAATGGGCGAGGAAGCGGTATTTTTCACCGCTTTGGAAAGGAAGCATGTTGAAGTTGATTTCACAGGTCGCCTTTTCATAGGCCGAAGAGCAGAGGAGAGCATATTTTCCGGTTTTCGATTTGAGCGTGTCGCGTTCCGCACTCATGCCCTGATCCTTGCCGGAGACGACTTTTCCGTCGATTTTCGGAACGATGTAATACTCGATCATCGTGGGTGTTTCGAAGGAGCCGTTCCGCAGCAGATTGCCGTCGGGATTCGCCGGAACCGGCAGGGACGTGTCGAGAAAAACATTGTCCGCGACTGTTTTTTGGATTCCTCCGAACCAGAGGGTAATAGTCGCCTTCACGGTTTTCGCCGGCACACGGAACGAATGGATGAAGTCCTGAACTCCCTGTTCCCGGACCGCGACGGACGGGCTGAAATTATGGTTCAGGAGTTTGGCGTCCGCATCGAAGAAGGAGATCCGGCAGGAGACACGCGCGCCGGATTCGAAGGAAAGGGGATTGAACTGGAAGACAAGGTAATAGTTTTTTTCCGTTTCCAGTCCCGTGATATTGGCGAAATTAATCTCGGTGATTCCCTCAGCGGTTGTGGATTCCAGCCGGATCGCATGATTCCCGTTTTCCTCCGTGATGAATCCGGTTTTCAGCAGCGGACTGTCCTTGCCGTCCTTCAGGAATTTTCTCAGATAGGGCTTGGGTCCGGACGCATTTTCCAGATCCCCGTTCGGGATTTGATTCGCGCCGGAAAGCATTCCCGCGAACAGACACAAAAGGGTACATGGAAAGAGGAATCTCATGGGTTTTCTCCTGTTTTTTATGAATCAATGGATGGAAAACGCTCAGTTCGTCGTGCTGTATACGCCGAAAACATATGCATATGCTCTTTCGGAATAGTACATCATCCGGGAATAAGTTTCCCACTTGGCGCTTCCGTCGAAATACAGGGCGTTGCTGCTTCTGGAATGCCGGATGGCAAAATTCACCTTTTGATTGGGGTTGAAGAAATTGGGGTCCCTTAAAGCATCGATGATGAAGATTTTCCTGCTCGGGGTCACGATCTCCTGGATTTTCGGATTTTTCAGCAGAATCCCTCCGGCCGTGATGTCGGAAGTGGGACAGTTGGCCGCAATAATCAGGTTGGCGCCGTAACAGGAGAGAAGAGAGGCATTGGTTTCTCCTCCCGGACACGTGAAAAGTTTTCCGTCATAGACGGTTTCCAGCCGGTAGAAATCCCTTGCCTTGTAGTTGACATACGGAGCCAGCCGGCAGTACCACGCCCAGTTATTTGCCGTCGCATACCCGACAAAAGTCGCATTATCCGGTTCCCGCCCGTACGGAACATAATCTTTATAGTCCTGAATATAGCTGCCGATCGCCAGCCCCATTTGTTTCAGTTGACTGATGCATCCGATGCCCTTCGCCTTGTCCCGCACCCTGTTGAGCGCCGGAAGAAGCATTCCCGCCAGAATCGCGATGATCGCAATCACAATCAGGAGTTCGATCAATGTGAACATCCCATTTTTTTTCATCTCGTTTTCTCCCTTGATTCTATAGGATATCTTGTTTTCGAGGTATTGTTGTTCTTTTTGTTATCCTTTGTTTTGCTTTGTTGTATTTATTATAATATCCATAATCCCGTCTGTCAAGGCCCCAAAATACTTTTTTATGATTTTTTTATTGATTTCGTTCGATCGTGTCGTCAATCGTTCTAAAACCAGGCAGCAATGCGTCTGATTTGTACTGCAGCGAGGAATGGCCCGTATTCCGGCGCTCTCGCGGATTATCACTTCATGAGGCATCACGGTGTCCGGCGGAGCAGCATTCTTCTTTCCGAACCACTGGTCCGCCCGCGCCGGCAGCCTTTTTCCGTAAATTGTTTTCCGTTTTTGGCTGTATTATGCAAACAGCGGTTCCACCCGTTTGATCCTGGCGCTTTCGCGGATCACGACCTCATGCGGCATCACGATGTCCGGCGGAGCCACATTCTTCTTTCCGAACCACTGGTCCGCCCGCGCCAGCAGCTCCATCACCTTCTTTCCGATCTCCTCGTAATGAAAATCGACCGTCGCAAGGGACGGATTCAGGAATTTACCGCCGGGATCGCCGCAGTATCCCATGACGGAAAGCTGGTCCGGAATCCGTATTTTCAAGTTCGCGGCCACCTTCATCAGAAGCATGGCGAAGAAGTCCGAAGTGCACATCGCCGCGGTGGGAACTTCATCCAGCTTCGAAACGCGCTTCAATTCCTGTTCCACCCGGGAATACTCGATCGGACAGTTGCAGATCAGTTCGGGATCGAACAGCCCGTGCTTCCGCAGGAAAGCATAAAATCCTTCCAGGTCCTCGTAATATCCCTGCACCCAGTTCGGCAGGAAAAACGCGATCCGGCGGTGTCCGGCATTCTTGAGGGCAAGGATTCCTTCATCCCAGGCCTTTTTGGTGTTGATCCGAACTCCGGCGAAACCGGTGGTCCGGACGTCTCCCGGATGGCAGACCGCCATCACGACCGGCAGTCCCGACTTCTGAAGCGCACGGATATAGTTTTCTTTTCCGTTGTAACGGCCCTGGAAAATCACGCATCCGCCGACTTCCGGATTGTTCCGGATCCCCGCGGCCGCAACCTCCGGATCGGGATCGTCGATGAAGGAACGCGGGCAAGGTTCCAGCGTCATCCCGTATTCCTGGGCGGCTTTCTGCATCCCGGGCATCAGATAATGACTTTCATAAGAAGGGTCGTCTCCGGCCGAAGGTTTCAGCAGGACCAGAATCTTCTTCCCATTCCGGGCGGGCGGCCAGTTGACGAACGTCCCCTTGGAACGAATCCTTACCAGCAATCCTTCCGCCTCAATCACCTTCAGCGCCTCCCGGAGAGTATCCCGGGAAACCTTCCATTCGCCGGCAAGCGCCACCTCCACCGGAAGCTTTTCGCCATGCGCATAGACGCTGTTCAGGATGCGTCCGCGCAGTTCCCGGATCAGGATGTCTTTCTTCAAATCAAAATTGTTTTCAACCATTGGTATGCCTTAGTATGTCTTGTTCTGGTATAATTATACAACAAAAAAAGGCTTTGTCAATAGTATTTCTAAAAAAAAATGATTTTTTTTGCCGACGATCCGATTACCGGAGGGTGGTGAAGCGGCTCTGAATCCGGCAGCCTTTTTCCCGGAGCCGGAGGCGAAGCCGTTTGCACGGAACTTTCCGGAAATCGACAAATCCAAGTCCGTCGAGAACTTCGACGGCTCCCGCGAATTCAGCGAGGACCTTCACACCGCCGCTGGTCAGGAGAACGCGGCTGCCGTCGGGTTCCGCCGTGACCGCCGGATGAAGATTGAACAGGAAATCCAAGGTGACCTCCCGTGCGCTTTCGACGGTGTCGTCGAGGATCAGCCGGTCGTTTTCCAGCGTGGCGCGCCGCTGCCAGACGATGCCGTTCCAAGCCGGAATCGTTCCTTTCGAGACGGCCGTCACGGAATTGCCTTCCCAGTCCGAGAGCGAGGTTTCCGCGGCGGCCAGCCAATGATAGCGGCCTTCCAGCAGACTGTCGCCCTGTCCGTCGATCAGGAGGGTCGAATGGGCGGACACCTGTTTGAACCACTCCGCGAATTCATGGTCGTCGTAATTGCAGCAGCCGGAATCGACCAGGAACGGACATCCGCCAGTGAACCAGGTCACGCCGAGCTTGCCGGCGTGGTAATGGGAAAGCGGCTCCAGCAGCGGCGAGGCGTCCAGCAGGAAGTAGCGGCCGGGTTCGCTCCGGATTGCCATCCGGGCGTCCGGCAGGACAAAGGCGGGAGCGTCCGGCGTTTTTTCTGGGGGAAGGGTTTTCAGGAAGACCGTCATGTCGAGCGGGTAGCCGTCGCTGATGACCGGCGAAAGTCCGTCCGGCTGCCGGAAGCGGCGGCAGACGGCGAACGCTTTGCGCATCCGGTCCGACGCGGCGGCGGAAAGTCCGGGGCTTTCGCGTCCGGCCAGTTCCAGCATGTCGCGTCCGATCCAGCTTTCAAAGAAATGATAGGAGGGACTGAGGTCGATCAGCATTCCGTCCGGCAGGAAGTCGTTCAGGATATGGTATTCGCAGAGATTCAGGGCGACGCGCCGCCATTCCGCGGTTTCGGGGAGGTCCCTGAGATAGTGGGCCGCGCAGAGGAGCGCGAGAGCCCGCAACGCCTGATGATTGCCGGGAGCCGGGGCGGCGCCGAAGCTCTCCGCCCAGAAGATATTGCGCCCGTGTTCATAGATCAGTTCGTCCAGCTCGCGCCAGTCGGCATCGGACAGTTCGGGAGCCTTCCGGAGGAACCACATGGTATGAAGGATGTGGAGGATGCGGCTGGCCGGCTGGAAGTCGAACCATTGGTACGGGATCGACGCATCGAAATCCTTGCTTTTCGCGTTGTAATCGTTGTCCCGGGCGCAGAGCACGTTTCTTTCGAGTTCGCAGGCGGCTTCACAGGAGACCGGCGGCGCGTATTTCCGTTTGAAGCGCAGAAGGATGTGACGGAGCAATCCGGCCAGCCGTGCGTCGCCGGTCCGGGCATATTGATGTGCCGGCGGGACGATGAAGTACATCCGGTTGATCCAGCAGCTTTTTTCGATGGTGCTCCAGCGTTCGAACCGGAGGAAGTCGATCTCTTCCGGGTCCCCGAATTCGGCCAGGGCATTTTCCTCGACGATCGCGCGTGAGATAAGTGCGTCTTCCATGGAACCGAGGATTCCGTGATGAATGAAAGAGCCGCCGCCGTCGAACGGATAGAGTTCGAAAAAATTGTTCTCCATCAGTGTTTTTTCCGCGAGGGCCGGACGAAATGAGTCGATTCGTTTCATAAAACAGTTTTTCCTTTCCGGATGAAAAGTGCGCAGGAGTCCGGCGGGACCGTCACCCGCCTGTCGCCGGTTTCAGCGTTGACGTATCCGGCGCAACGGGAATCTTCCAGGACGAATTCACGCCCGGAGCGGTTGAAGAGACACAGGATTCCGTGACCATCCTTCCCCGAGCGCCGGAAGCCGTCGATGTCCGGTTCATTGATCACGACCTCGAATTCGGTCATGGCGCCTTCTCCGGCGGCGCGGTTGAACGCGGCCGCACAGAGGCGGATCCGCTCTTCCGCGGCGGGATCGAGTTTGTCCAGGTCTCCGGCCACCAGCGGCGCACCGGCGAACGAGGTCAGCAGATATTCCACGGCCCGGTCGCCCTGAATGGCGAGCAGTCCGTTGAGAATCCGTTCCGGCGGCAGAATCCGCAGCCAGCAGTAGAAATTTTTCCGCACGCGGTCGATGCTCTGGATCGACGGATTGGCGGCGGAGGTGTTCGAAACATGGTGCAGTTCGGAGTATTCCAGCGCGGCGATGTTCGGCGCTTCCGTTCCAAACGCTTCGAAACTGAAGTCCACCAGAAGGTCCGGATGGCGCTTCTTGAGTTCGGTCCGCACATGCATCAGCCCCTCGTACATGGCAAGGAAGGAGTCGTTGAAATCGCGGTGGTAGCGGTGGTTTCGGGCGTGACAGCCGAACGGCAGGATTCCGTAGGGACTCTGGATCGAACTGAAATCGAGCTTGAAATAGGCAACATGATATTCTTCGGCCAAGCGGTTCAGCGATTGGAAAACCTCATCGCGGTACTCCGTTCCGAAACATTGGACCGTGCCGGAGTGTTCGTAATCGAACCCGAGCCGTTTCACACAGCCGTCCGCCTGGCGCGCCGCGTATTTATCGCCGATATGATTCAGTCCGTAGTCGGTTCCGATGCTCATCCAGAGACCGAGTTTGAGGCCGGCGCCCTCCACAATGTCGCGGACTTCCTCCAGACCGCCGGGGAACTTCTTTCGGTCGACATCTTTTTCCGGCGGAACGAACCAGCCGTCATCCAGCACGAAATATTGGAATCCGAACGAACCGGCTTTTCCGGCCATGCGCCGGACCCGTTCCGTATGAATGTCCTTGAGGAATGGAATCCAGGTGCAGTACATGATGCCTTCGGAATCCGGGAGACGGGGCAGCTGACGCCGGATCAGGTCACGGAACGGCCTCTGCGCCTCCGGACTTCCGAATTCGGCCCGGTACAGTGCCAGAAGGGAGGAATGCGTCTCGAAAAGCTCTCCGGGCGCAAGCACTCTGGCGAACGGCGCCGAACTCTGGTTGTAGCCGACGCAGCAGTTGCGCCAGTGCGGATAGAACAGGAAAAAGCGCAGCACCCCCGGGACCGTGGTCCCCAGGAACCAGCCTTCGTTCAACTTCGGATTGTGACAGCGGAGAATGTCTTCGTTCCCTTCGCACGTAAAACAGAGCGGCTGCGGCAGACTTTCCTGTCCGCGGTAGAAGTCGCAGTCGCACCATTCCCCCGGACAGATCGAAGTATCGTCGAAGATGAGGCTCTCGAGGCGGATTTCCTGTCCGCCAACATTACGGATCGTCATTTTTTTCCGGAACCCGGCGATCCCGTCATAAACCGTATAAAGCAGATGGATTTCCAGATTTTCCGCCTCGAGTGCAAGGTCCAACGTTTTTTCGTCCGGTCCGGCGGAAAGGAGGTTTGCCGAACGGAATCCGACGTCGCGCCCGGTCTCTTCGCGGTTGCCGTCGACTACCCTGACGCCTCCTTCGCGGAAAGATTGGAGGTGGCGGTGATTCGCCGAGAACATGAATTCATTGACCGGCTCCCGGAGGTATTCGGTTCCGGTGACCCTGTTCCGGACGGATATGGTCCGGATGCCGCCGTGGCCTGCCTCCAGTTCCCGCGCGACGATTCCGTTTTCAATGCGGAAGACCTGTGTTTTCATCTGGCTTTCTCCAATGCTCCCTCTGTTTTTTCGGATGATTTGAAAATCGGTTTTATTCTTGATTCGGTTTGAGTGAACGGGTTCCGGGAAACTTCAGCCGGGGCGGCGCGTCCGGACGGAGTTCGCCCGGACTGCAATGAAACCGGCTGCGGAAAGCGCGGCAGAAATAACTGGGATCGGTGAACCCGGTACGCCGGGCAATCTCCTTGACGGGCAGAAGCCCGCTTTGCAGAAGCCGCCGGGCGTATTCGAGCTTGAAGCGCATGACATAGTCGTGCGGCGGCTGTCCGGTCAGGGAATGGAACAGGCGGCTGAAATGGCTGCGCGAGTAGCCGCATTGACGGGCCAGCTCGCCGACGCCGCAGACGCTGCCGAGATGATCGATGATATAGGAGTCGATCCGCTGAAGCAGTCCCCGGACGGTGTTTCCCGCGCCGCGTTTTTCGAGGTCTTCGTTGAGCGTCAGCAGGAATTCCAGCGCCAGGCGGGAGGATTGGAAGATGCCGCAGTCCGGATGCGCCTTGACGCAAGCCTGGATTTTCCGGGCGGTGCGGAGCGTTTCCGAGTTTTCGCCGAGAGTCTGCACGATTCCGTATTTCCGGCGCAGTCCGGCGGCGAACGCGGCGGCGCCGGCCCCCGCGAAGTTCAAATAGATGAATTCCCATGGGGATGCCCCCTCGGGCAGATAATAGACGCAATCGCTCGGAATGTGGACGAAAAACGCCTGTCCCGGCCGCAGTTCGTATTCGCGGCCCTCGATCCGGATGACGCCGCCTCCGGCAAGGGTGTATTGCCAGGCATCCATTTCCTGAATGCGGCGTTTGGAACAGTCGTTGTAATAGTTCCCGGTCTCCCGGACCTGGTGTCCGGATGTGATGAGGACCGCGGGAAAAACCAGTGGATTTTCCAGAAAAATCAGGTCGGTGACATCATCCCGCATATTTTTTCCTTCCGGTGGATTCTTTTTCAATATAGCACATCTTTCATAGATGTCAATCCTTGAGAAATATTGTATCATCATAAGAAGAAAAGAGAAACATATTTTTTATCAACAGCACAAACAGCACATGAAACAGCACATGAATACCATTAAAGAAGGATTTCTTTCCGCATACGAGCGCAATCATAAAAAATCATAAAAAAGTATTTTGGGGCCTTGACAGACAGGATCATGGGTATTATAATAAATACAACAAAGCAGAACAAAGGATAACAGAAAGAATAACAATGCCTCGAAAACAAGATATCCTATATAACCATTTGAAAGAAACTATCGGAACGGAGAGCTATCCGGACGGACGGCTTCCCACGGAAAAGAAACTGGCCGCTTCGCTTTCCGTTTCGCAGAGTACACTCCGGAAGGCGCTTGCCCGGCTGGAAAGCGAACACCTGATCGAACGGATTCCTTCCCGCGGCACGTTTGTTTGTCCGCCGGCGGAACGAAAGAAACGTCTGATCGCACTTGAAACATTGTCCTATCAGGATGTTTCCAATCCGACCGGTGAATACCTGATGGGACTCCGGAATGCCTGTGAACAACGGAAAATGGATTTGCAAATGCTTCCGCTTCCTGTGCTGCGGGCTTGTCCGGCGCGCGAAACCATCCGGAAATTCCGCGACGACAACGGAATTGCCGGGTTTGTTTTATTCGGAGGGCAGTTCTCGGGACGGGAAGATTACATCCGGATTCTTCAGGAGGTGGATAAACCGACCGTCATCCTGGGGGGATATCCGGGAGACGACCGCACCACCGGCTTCACGAGCGTGCATATCGACGTCCGGGCGGCCTGGGAGGAGGCAACCCTGACTCTTGCCGGACTGGGACACCGGAGAATCGGTTTTCTCTCGTCGCCCGTCGTGCGCGGCTATGGCGAGAATTTCGCCGCCTGGCATGACTTTCTTCGGACGCACGGGCTGTATGATCCGGCTCTGCTCAAAAGCATCGAGATGGTTCCGGTCGACGAAAAAGCGCTTTGCCGGGCGTTTGACGAACTGCTGGCCCTGCCGGATCCGCCTACGGCGCTGTTGTGTTTTTCGGATATTCTGGCGCTGCGCATTTATACCCTCGCGGCCGAAAAAAACATACGCATCCCCGATGATCTGGCGGTGATGGGGTTCTGTCTTCTTTCGGGATTGCAGTATTTGCCGCTTTCGTTGTCGACGGTGGATTTCCACTATCGGGAATCCGGCGAGGAAGCGGTGCGGATCATTGCCGAAAACCGTTCCGGCCATTTCGAAAGGGCCGAACGGATCATCCCATACGAAATCATTCTCGCGGAAAGCACAGCCCGGAATCCGCTTCCCGCGGCCACCCCATGAAAGGAGTTCGCACGCCAACAAGAAAGAGGGCAGATACCTCAATCCGAACCACCATTACGGTATGGCAATGGATTCGATTCAGCAGTACCGGCTGACCGGAGGATGGTATCTTTCCGCCCAGTTCAACCGCCTCGAACAAATGAAACAGCCCTCGTTGTTTCTGTATCTTGCGGATTCGACCAGCACCGTCAAGGTTCGGTCTGCTGCAAAATCAGCGCGGCCGTCTCTTCCCAGTCGCGAAGCCGGATGTCGGTCTCCCAGCCGCCGGGGACTTGTCTGACGGAAAAACCGTCGGGGATGGCGTTGCCGTTTTTGTCGAAACGGTGAATGGCAACCGGTTTTTTCGGAGTGATGAATTTTCCCGATACTGCGGAAAGCACCCTCTCCTTGCCCACGATGAACCCTTTGCCCAGTTCGACCGGGGTGATGGGATACATGCAATTGGTAATGCCCGGACCGGCATTGGGCCCCAGGAGCGAATCATAGTGGTAATACAGTACTCCATGACGAAGCGCGGTAATCACCGCCCGGTTCAGAATCGAACCGTATTTCATCGGATCTTTCGTATAGGAACCGGTACGGATTCCCAGTGTGACGGGACTGCCGCTCAACTGGCATTTGCCGAGTATCCGGCGTGCCGGCGGTTCTCCCACCGTGTCGAAGAGATCATGGACCGGATCGTTTTCAAATTCGTGGAAACGCATTGCCGGAAAATTCGCGGTGCTTTCACTGACCGATTGATTGTTGGCGACAAACAACAGTCGGTTGTCCAGCGCATAGCGCATGATTTTGGCGCGCGCGGTGTTTCCGGTGAGGGCGAAATCGTAGAATTTTCTGGTGATCGAACCGTCTTTTGCAAGATCGACGGTCCGTCCGTCCCAGCGATCATAGGTGCATCGGCAGGCCCGGGTGATCGGGCCTGTGACGCCGGCTTCGAACTGGTCGAAGTAGAAACCGTCGATTTTGACCGTGTCCTTCATGAAGCGCATCTGGTCGAGGATTTCACGGTAGCGTGAATTGTTCTCTTCGACTTGAACCAGCAGATTGATCCGGGGTTCGGCGGCGTAGTAGCAGTCAAGCTTGACCCGGCCGTCGGCGGTATGGAGCAGGCTGTCGGCCAGCGGAGTGTTTTTTTTGACGATTTCGGTCTGTTCCCGGTTCGCGATATGTCCGTAGGCTCCGTAGTAGCGTGTGCCGTCGGGCAGAAGATGACAGCTGACGGGCAGCTTGGAACCGTTTTCGATCTTGTTCTTCTCCAGAGTCACGATGTTGGTTTCCAGGCGGGCCAGGAATTTGAGTCCGCTCCGGCGGGCTGTTGCCTCGCGCCGGAGAAGATCCATGCGAGTGACATACTCATCGCCGGAATAAAGCTTGCCGCCGCGCACGGTGTAGCCGAACCACGGTCCGCAAACCATGACCGAGAGGTCGAATTTGTCGGATTTGGGGAGATCGAACGCGAACGGACCGATCACGGTTTGGTCCCGCCCAAGATCGCGGCGCAACGCGTTCAGAAAGACAAAATAATCCGGTGAGCCGGTAAGGTAAACGAGACTTTTCCAGACGTATGTCCCGCCCGATGGAAGGGCGGTGTGTTCGTCGTACATCGAAATCCGGTTACCGCCCAACTTCACGATTTCCAGATGGTTGCGGAACACATCGTCCAGCGCCATTACGCCGATCCCGCTTTTTCCGGCTTCCACATAGAGCGTCGGATTGTCGGCAATGCCGTCGGCAAAGGTTGCATTCGGAGTTCCGGCCATGAAAATCCGTCGGTTCACGATTTTTCCCGGCGTCGCGACGTCGTATACATATCTGACTCCGATGGCGCCGGGAGTCTCATTGGTCAAAGCGTCGGAAATTTCGACGCGATGCCCGCAGTGGATCAACGTGCGTTCAAGACGGTAGAGCGGTGATTTCGCCCGCACCTTGATCGTGTCGCCTTCGCGGACGATTTCCGGTTTCCATCCCTGCTGCCCGGAAGCATTTCCAGTCGAAAGCCGGTTATATTTCATATCCGGGGCGGCCGGATACGAAAATTCCGCCGTCAAATGAAATTCCTCTCCGTTTTTCCGGATGATCGCCCCGCCGCCCGCGGTAACTTCGAGTTTCAGGTTGTTTTTTTCGACCGAGGCCACGGTTGACAGCGCGTTCAACGGTTGAATCGGCGGTTCCGGGCGAAGCCGGTCCGCTTCGGATGCAGACATGGCGACCACTCTCAGATTGGCAACCCGCAATCGGCTTTTGCGGCCGCCGAACCGTTTTTCGGATAGCGTATAGCCGATCCGGAGTTCATTCTCTTTCGCCGATTCGATCCGGTTGTCGGGGCCGATCTCAACGAAATGGATTGCGTCGGTGACATCAATCCAAAAAGTGTATCCCTGGTCCCGCGGCGAAACAATCCCCGGACCGACCTCCCCGATTCCGGGACCGAACAACGTCAGCAGCGTGTTCCCCTCCCACCAGTCGCGGGTCGGTTCTTTATGAAAAGTCGAAACCAGCCGGGTCCCGCGCCGAAGCAGACGCTCATCGCCTGCGTCAGTGTAGCGACCCAACGCCTTTCCATTCAATGTCAGCTGGGTGTAGCCGTTCCATCCTCCCCCCTGCGGCATATGGACCGAGTTGTCGAAAACCAGAATAACCGTCTCTTTTCCGTTTCGCTTCAGCGCCGGAAACTTCATGCTCCGGAAGGCGGTGCCTTCCCCGGCGGCTTCAATGAAAATCTCTTTTTCCGGCGATGCGAACAGGACGTGATCCGAATCGGCGGCAAGAGACAGGGAAGCCAGCAGAGGCAGAAATTGCAAAAACTTTTTCATGGGAATATCCTTTCCACTTCATTGTCGATCAAAGGAAAGAGCCGCAGAATTTCTTCTTCCAGACGTTTTCCGTGACAATGCCGGTCCGATACTGATAGGCGACCGGTTCGACATGCCCGTCGATTGCGCAGACATTGATCTTTCCATTGTGCGCAATCCAGAAGAGTCCGTTGTCGGTCGAAGTGCAAGTCCGATTGCCCCAGAAGGAGGGGCTGTCGTCCGGCACAACCGCGATGGAACAATCGAAAAACGCGTATTTTTCCGAAGGTTTCCTGTATTGCGAAAGTTTCTGGGCAGGATACACCCAGACGCCGGAATAATGATAAAAACCGCCCGTCCCACGAGTGCGTCCGTAGCCGCCAAGACTGGAATTCAAGGCTCCCCCGGCCTGCCAGGGTTCCCACTTGTTGGAACCGCTGTAGCAAATACTTCCGGAGGGGACGTCCGCCGGGCAGAGCGGAACGGCCGGTTTTTTGGTGTTGGCTCCGTCGCGGGTGAGCCGGAAACAGAATGTCCTTTCATATCCGTTGTCATAAAGGATTTTGAACCAAGGCACCTCCGGCGGCAGTTGGGAGGGAAGCACAAATTCCTGAAAATCCATTGTATACAGCGTCTCGACTATTCCCAGCATTTTAAGCCGAGAAACACAGGAGGTGTTTTTTGCCGTGTTCCGCGCCTGTTGAAGCGCGGGAAGCAGCATTGCAGCCAATATCGCGATGATCGCGATTACAATCAGGAGCTCGATCAATGTAAATTTTTGTCTCATTTCTTTCTCCTCTGTGATTGGGTTAACAGGAACGGTTGGGCATAAAGTTTCTCCTCTCCACGCCCTTCCCGGGCGGAAAGCCGCAAGAAGACATGGGTTTCATGTTCATTTTCGGGAAGCGTGTAACGGAATTCCGTTCCGGATGCATCCAAGACCACCCCCGCCTTCGAAACCAGCTGAAACGCAACCGGACGATTGCAGGCGGCACGCAGCACTCCACCGTCGAAATCCAGATATTCGAAGCGGAGCCCGTTGCCGGTGATCGCACCATAGAATCGGCCTTGGCGCAGGACCCGCAGGCAGGCTTCTGCGGTACGGACCTCCGGGAGCAATACGATTTTCCCGTACCATGTTTTGTCCGGAGCGGGATGATCCTTTACGAAAAAGCCGAAGCATTGCCGCCCGGTACCGAGGATATAGTCCCAGAGGGATTCGCTGAATGCGGTGAAGTCGACTTCGCTGTTGTGGTTGTAGACCTCGATGCCGAGCACCCGGGAATCACTGTCCAGCAATTCCAGCAGAAATTCCGGCGGCAGATGCGACCAGCAGGGATGGGCGATCACGATGCCGCCGCCGTCAGGAATCATCAGGGAGGCGAAGATAGCCTCGAATGCCTGTCGCCACGGCACAGGGAAGCCCGGACGGATGCCGTGCTTTTCGAGTCCGAACCGACGGTGGATGTCGAATGTGCCGCTTGCGAGCCGCGCGCCCGGAGCCGTGATGTGAAGATAGATCCCGGAATCGGCAAACGAATGATGTTCCGCATTCGGCGCTTCAAGAATCCCTTCTGGAAGTTTCGGGAACAGCTGCTTCCCTTCCGGAAACGGTAACTGGTTCCGGACTTCGGGATCGAGTTCGTCTGCCCACTTGCCGATTTCGACATTGAAGTCAATGCGGTCGTCCGCATATTTGCCGTTGCGGACAAATCCTTTCTGGCCGCGTTTGAAAGTGTTTTCGCAGATGGAAGCCAGCGGATAATACGGCGCAGACGGGTAGTAGTTGGAGAAAGTCGCGAATTCCAGACCGTCCGAAACGAATTCGGCGAATTGTTCCCTGTCGACACAGTGCATGTGCGTGCATCCCGTGACTCGGTGAACATTCCGCCAGTCCACCCCCCTGTATGGATTCGGATTTCTTCCGCCTGCTGTCATGATTCACTCCCGATTTGTTCTTATTCCATAATATAGGCATCTGAAAAAAGGTTTTCAACAGGAGCCATGCGTAAAAACATATTGTATTTTTTAAAAAACATATTATTTTATTAAAAAAGGAAAAAACAAATGCCCGAGGCAAATACTTCTTTTTTCTCCGATCTGGACTGGAAAGTGTTCGGACGGCGCTCCCGCGGTCGCCATCTGCAGAGCCGTACTCCTGTGGTGTGGCAGCACGACCTCAATGATTGTGCAATGCCGTTCTGGCTCAAATATGTGGCGGTGTCAACCCATCGGCAGGGCTGGAGCTATGAACATGGCGCTTCGGAATTGTCGGTAATCGAAATCCCGATGCAGGGCACACTCCACGTGGATTACGGAGGCAACGAGTTTACAGTGGAGCCGGGGTTTGCCTGTCTGCTGCCTGCCGGCGAATACAACCGTTTGTTCATGCAGGAGGGACCCGAACTCAAAAAGCTGACCTTTGCCTTTTCCGGACCGTGTTCGGCACTGATCCTGACTTCACTGACCAGAAATGCGGCAATCTTCAAACTGGAAAATCCAACGTGCGTCTTCGACTATTACCGTCGTTTCAAGGATCTGCTTGCGGAGAGTAATCCGGAGGATCTGCCGCGGTTGACCGGGTTGGCTTTGCAGTTTGTCATCGACATCAGTTCAGGAGTCCGCCGCGAGGCGTTACCCGATGTGCTCGTCATAGCCTGCCGGATCGTGAGCGCCGGCATCGGAAAGCGCATTTCCGGAACCGAAATCGCAGCCATGTTGCATCTTTCGAGTTACCGGCTCAACCGTTTGTTTTTGAGACATTTCGGTTATACGGTGAGTCGTTACATGGAGTATCTCCGGATGGAAAAAGCCCGGCAACTGCTGCTGGAGTCGGGGACTTGTCTTGTCAAAGACGCAGCCTCCCGGACAGGATATTCCAGCGTCTTCGCCTTTTCGGCGGCATTTCGGAATCGATATGGCGTCTCGCCGCGCGATTATCGAAGGCGCGGCGTAACGCCCGGTCCTGTTTACGGAAAAAACACTCACCGCAAGTAATACCAGTTCACAATATCGGGGGAACATCGGGGGACGGGCAGACGGAGAAAGAAGAAAATGGTGAGCCGGCAGAGATTCGAACCCTGGACCACCGCCTTAAAAGGGCACACCATCGTCCCGATGTCCAGCGTGCATCGGCCGTATTTCGTGTACCCGGTGCGGCGGCACTGATTCCGCACACGCTCGAAGGCGAAAACTTTTTCTTGCGTCCGCCGGCGGAAGCGCGGGTCGATGCGGGACCGTTTGTGTTCTCCTGGACCCAGACGAAGTTCGACCGTTTTTATTTCTGGTGCGGGGACCGTCCCAGTGTTGAAATGATCGGTCCGGCGGTAAGCTTGAATCCGGGAGAGTCCTGGGAGGTTCTGCTGACAGCGGAACCCAAGCCGTAAATGGTCCGCTTGACGATTGGAAAGAAGGCTGCGTTCGGGTTCCGTACGGGAAATATGACAGAAAAACGCTATGCAAATTCTGCGGAAGGTGCTATAGTAAAGCAGAATTGCCGCTGATCCGAAAAAAATGGGACGGTTGCCGGAGGACATTTTGACTTCGGCACCGGTCATACAAACGGATGCGGCAGGGAGGATTCTTCAAACATGCGTAAATTCGATTTTCACTTTCACTGCGACATCGATGATTCGTCCAAAATCGCGGAACTGGCTGCCCTCTGCCGGAAACTCGATACGGTTCTGGCGCTTTCCGGCGGACTCCGCTACGGGTCGCACGATTATCTGCCCAACGAAAAAGTGCTGGAAATCTGTCAAAAAAATCCCGACTGGTTCGTGCCGATGGCGAAGTTCGATCTCTGGGACACGGTTGAACCGGACCGTATCTATCGCTGGAAGGAAACCGGAGTGAAAGGCGTCAAGTTCATTTATCCGTATTATCCTTACGACCATGATCTTTACATGCCGGTGTACGAGGCGTGCGAAGACTGCGGTCTTCCGGCGCTTTTCCATACCGGCAGTTTCCGGCCGGGACCCGCCGATGTCGAATGGAAACGGCCCGTGCTTACCAACATGAGTCCTTTCGGGCTTGACCGCATTGCGCGTTCCTTCCAGAAACTGCATATCGTCATGGCTCATCTCGGCACCCGGCTTTACCGGGAACAGGCGGCGTCCCTGGTCTGCCAGCATCCGAATCTTTATGCGGATCTTGCCGGTTCCGGAAGCTGGATGGGCGTTCAGCCGGAAGAATTGGAACGCCTGTTCAAACCTTTCCCGACGGCTTTTCTCGGGGAGGATATTTTCAAGAATTTCCGGAAAATAGTCTATGGTTCGGATGGATATGTGTCCTATCCGGCTCCGTTGTCCGAATCGCAGCCGTATTACGAGCGGCTTCTGCGGCTGAATAATGTTCCGGAAGAAATCCGGAATGGAATCATGGGGGGAACCGCCGCCTCGTGGATGGGGATTCCTCTTTGACAAAGAATTGATACAAAAAATGGATTCGAATCAATATGATTGAATTAAAAAATGTCCTTCAAAAGTTGCAAATCCCGGAAACATACGAAGCGGAAATCGAACCGGAATGGGATGGCGGGCTTGGATCGGCGGAATTTCTTGTGCCGGAATTCATTGTGCGATACGGTTCGATAGCCGGGATAGTGCCGATGCCTTCGCCTCAGAAGATATTGCCCTTGTGTTCATAGACCATCCCGTTCGGCGCATGCCAATCGACCTCTGAAAAAACTTTCCCCATGCACCCTGTCAGTGAAGAGGATGGCGGATGTCCGTTGTCTGACTGTCCAAAATAAAATAGCGAAAAAAAACGGAAGAGGTCTTGACAAAGCTCGGTATGGGATGTAAAATATAAAATGTAAGCGCATACATTAATGAAAGATTTCCCATGGCTTCCATTGCAGAAATATCAGAAAAAACAGGATTTTCGACGGCAACCGTATCCCGGGCATTGGATCCCCGGCTGAGCGGCAAAGTCCGTCCGAAAACGAGGGAAAAAATACTTTCCTTGTGCGAAGAGATTGGATTTGCCCCGAAATTTTCCGCCCGCGCGCTTGCTGCCGGAAAGACATTCACCATCGGCATGCCTGCCCCCTGGGTTGAAA